>CAWGZI010000013.1:0-196189 GCA_963827015.1 uncultured Gaiellaceae bacterium
AGCTTCTCCGGGTAAGCCGGCAGCGCTCCCCGGGCGCGGAGCAGGAGGGCGCCGTCGGGGTGCCGCTCGACGGCGACTTCCTGCGAGGCCAGCTTCACCCCGCCAGTTTAAGCGGCCTCAGGCGGCTGCCAGGCTGGCGATGCGCGAAGGGCTCAAGTCGAGGCTCTGCCGCATGACGGTGTGCACCAGATGACGCGCAATCTCGGCCGGGGTCTTGCGCCCCGGCTGGTACCAGACCCGGGTCCAGTTGAGCGCGCCGAAGAGCGTGAGCCGCAGCAGCGTCTGGTCGACCTCGCGCGGCAGCGGCAGCGCGGCGATCATGGCGCGAAAGCGCTCCTCGTAGGCGATGCGGTCGCGGTTGAGGCGGCGCTGCAGCGCCGGCTCGGCCAGGTGGAACAGGCTGGTGCCGGCGACCAGCGACACGTCGTCGCTCGCCACCAGCAGCTCGAGGTGCGCGGCGCACGCGGCCTCGAGGCGGCGCCAGGGATCGCTCTCGGCGGCCACCGCGCGGTCGACCGCCTCGTTCAGCTGGCAGAAGCCCTCGGCGTGCACTTTGATGAACAGGTCTTCCTTCGACTTGAAGTGATAGTAGAGCGAGCCGGGAAGGATGCCGGCTGCGGCGCAGATCTCCTGCAAGGAGGCGCGCTCGTAGCCTTTCGCGCCGATGACGCGCGCCGCCGCGGAGATGAGCTGCTCGCGCCTGCCCGATGCCGCGGCCTCGGCGCCGGTCTGCTGGATCAGCCGCCGGCTGACGCGCATGCGCTGCAGCAGCGCGCGCTGCGATTCCGAGAGCGCGGCGTCCTCGCCGTTGCCCTCGCGCCTGCGCGAGAGCAGCCGCTCGTAGCTGGTGCCGAGGTTGTGGCGCGCCCAGATCTCGCGCACGCCGGAGGGCGACAGGCGCACGCCGCGCTTGCGCAGCTCGCGCGCCGCCCGCACCACGCCGAGCTCGGGCCGCTGGCGCGCGAGCGCAAGCACCGCTTCGGTCGCGTTGCGGCTGCGTGTCGCCATGGCGGCTTACGATACCACGGCGACGCGCAGCGTCCGCCCGCTCAGGCGGTGCAGCCGATCTGCTGTCCGATCGAGGTTGCGTTGCGCTGGAGCTCGCTCGCCAGCGCGGCCGAGAGTTTCTTGCCCGACTGCGCTCTCACGTGGTTGCGATAACCGCGCAGCGCGCCGCAGGCGCTCGCGACGTCGCCTTGCGCGAGGTAGGCCTGCACCAAGGCGAGCTGATCGGCGTAGCTGCCGCCGACCGCGTCGCCCACCAGCTCGGCCTGCTCCGTGAGGCGCGTGCTCGCCGGGATGAGCGCCGATTGCGGCGTATCGCCCAGCTGCTCGCCGCCCGGCCCGCCGGCGAACGACACCCACGGCTGCGACGGCTGCTGCGCGATCGCGGGCTTGCTGAAGTCGCATACGCCGGTGGGGAACGCCTCCTGCAGCTTCGCCCACTCCTCCGCGGTGAAGCTGATGCCCCGGATAGTCCGCCGGATCGAGCGGCTTCAACTGGCACTTGAACGTGTCCAGCGTGAACGGCATGCCCGCGACCATCCGCATATGCCCGTAGTACTGCCACTGCGCGGGCGTGCCGGTGCAGAACAGGTCGCTCTGGTTGCCGCCATTGGCGGTCGCTGGCGTAGCAGGTGTCCTGCACGGTCGCCGGCTTGTTGTTCTTGATCTTGAGCGACAGCGGGTCACCGCTCGGGTCGGAGTACACCGCATCCAGCCACTTGCGCATCTCCTCGAACTGGCTCGGCGGGGTACCACCGGTCCTCTGCACCCAGATGACATTGTTATCGTGATTGCCGAGCGTGCGGTCGATGCGCGCACGCCAGGTCCAGGAGTGGAACGGCGGATGGAAGCCGACGTCGGTCGGGTTGTTGCGCAGGTCGATCTCGGCGACGTTGGCCGATCCCGAGCCGTCCGCGATGCGGCCGGTGCGGTAGAGCGTCGCGAGCGCGCCGAGGTCGGCCGCGGTGCGCTGCGGCTGCCAGACGCCGTCGATGTCCATGCCGCCGATGCGCCAGTTCACATCGACGAACCTGTCCTGCGTGAGCGTCCCGTTGAGCAGGGAAGCGAGCCCGTACTGCAGGCCGACGTTGTCGATCGGACGCGGCGCCTTGTTGTCCGGGCCCGACCCCGAAGACGTACTTCATGTAGTCCTGGATCGTGCAGCGCGTGCCGTTCGGATTGTTGACCGGGTCCCAGCGCCATGGCGGCGTGTTCGGCGGGCCGGAGCATCCCGAGGCGCTGGCGGCGATCAGCTCGGCGACGGTGAAGCCGATCTTCTGCGAGCACTTGGCGTCGGGATCGGACGGGTTGGTGCCATAGACGAGCTGCCGCAACGCGGGCGTGTTGAACAGCGCATTGCCGCCCCCGCCCCAGCCGGCCGGTGCGCCGCCCAGCCCGAAATAGCGGGACAGCACCAGGCAGTCGAACGAGTCGACGACCTGGAACCAGTGGTCTTCGTACAGCAGGCTCGTCATGAGGCCGTTCAGCAGCCCGGGGTAGGCGCCGGAGATCATGTGCTGCTGCATCGTGCCGGCGGAGCCGCCGTCGCCGATGGTGTAGCGGATCGGCCCCCAGCGCTCGGTGATGATTTCCTTCGTCATCATCAGCGCTTCGGCGGAGATCACGTCGCTGCACGAATTGCCGTAGGTGTTGAGGCCGGAAGTGCCGACCGCGAAGCCGAGCCCGAGGCGCGCCACGTTGCGCACGTCGCCGACCGTCGGCTGCTGGTAGTTCACGCTGCAGGCGCCGCCGAAGGTATTGACGTACTTGCGGTTCCACGGCTGCCCGGTCGACCAGGGCTCGATCGGCTTGGTCGGGATCGACCAGCACCGCGATCTGGTAGATGCCGCGGTTGGCGGTTCCCGTCACGCGCTGGATGATGAACGGGACGGTCTTGCCCTCGTCGGTCGTCGTCGGCAGGATCAGCTCCGGCGCCGGCGGGCTCGACGGGTTGTAGACCACCCACTGGTTTGCCGGTGCTGCGGTAGAACAGCTCGACTACCGGCGCGGCGGCGTTGCACTTCTCGTCGACCGCCGCGCCGAGCGACGGGGTGGTGCCGGTTGAGCTGAGTGCGGCACAGCCAGGGCTGGATCTGCTCGCCCGAGAATACCGGGCCGCCGATCGGGTGGTTCCTGATGGTGATCTCGTGGCCCGAGCCGTCGGGCAGGCGCGCCCGCAGCAGGTTCTCGGCCGCAACCAGCCCGGTAACGAGCCCTGCGTACTGGCCGTTCTCGCGCACGGCGAACCTCGAAGTGATGTCGCTGCCGTTCAGTGTCACCCGGACTGCCGCCGCGTCGGTGCCCGGTGCAAGCCGCGCCGCGACCAGCGCATCGCCGCCCGAGATCAGGTCGGCACGGTTGGACAGCACGTCGATTCCCTCGATTCCGGCCGCCAGGACGGCGGCCGGCACGAGCGCCGCCACCAGCGGCGCAAGCCACCTGATTGCTCTCATTGGGACTCCTCCTCTAGCGCTCTTTCTAACGAGCGTTAGAGTTGACAGTACGCTCGCGCTCGAGCGTGCTGTCAAGCCCGCGGCCGGCCGTGATATAACGCGCGCTGGATAAATAAGGAGGAGTCATGAAACGACGCCAGTTCAACCAGGCGCTCGCCGCCGGCGGGCGCGCTCGCCGCCGCCTCGCCCTTTTCGATCGTCCGCGCGCAGGCGCAGAAATTGCGCGGTCGGCGTGCTGCTGCCCCGCTCGGGCGTGCAGGCCGGCATCGGCCAGGACTGCCACCGCGGCGTGCAGGTCGCGGCCGGCGTGCTGCGCGAGCTCGGCCTGCCGGAGCTGGACATCATGAACGGCGATACCGAGTCGAACGTCGACGTCGCGCGCTCGCGCGCCGAGCGCCTGATCTCGGAAGGCGCGCAGCTCCTGGTCGGCGCGTTCGACTCCGGCCAGACCACCGCCATCGCCCAGGTCGCCGAGCAGCGCGGCATCCCGCTGGTGATCAACATCGCCGCCGCGCCGCCGATCACCGAGCAGGGCTACAAGTTCGTGTTCCGCAACTTCCCGACCGCGCCGATGATCCTCGGCGACGCGTTCGCCAACCAGCTCGAGATCTTCTCGCTCACCGGCAAGGCGCCCAAGACCGCGGTGTTCATGCACGTGAACGACACCTTCGGCGTCGCCATGCAGAAGGGCTTCACCGGCGTGATGTCGAAGTTCCCGCAGATCCCCTACAAGGTGGCGGACACCATCGCCTACGACCCGGCGGCGCGCGATCTCTCGGTCGAGGTGGCGAAGGCCAAGGCGAGCGGCGCCGAGGCGCTCGTCATGGTGAGCCGCCTGAACGACGCCATCCTCATCACGCGCGAGCTGGTGAAGCAGCGCTGGAGCCCGATGGCGGTGCTCAGCATGGGGCCCGGGCTGGTACGAGGACCAGTACCTGAAGACCCTCGGCAAGCTCGCCGACGGGCCCGCTGAGCTTCGTGCCCTGGTACGACCCGAACAAGAAGCTCACCAAGCAGCTCGAGGCGGCGCACACCAAGGCGTTCCCCGAGATCAACCTGAACACGAACCACGTCTACACTTTCGAGGCCCTGCTGGTCGCGGCCGACGCCTTCAAGCGCGCCGGCTCGAGCGACCCGAAGGCGCTCGCCGACGCGATCCGCGCCACCAACATCAAGGACAACGTGAGCCCCGGCCCCGGCATCCAGTTCGACGCCAAGGGCCAGAACGCCGCAGCTGAAGAACTCCGCGATCCAGAACCGCGGCGGCAAGCTCGTGACGGTGGCGCCGAAGGAGGCGGCCAACGCCAAGCCCGAGCTGCCCATGGCGCCCTACGACAAGCGCTGAGGACTGCTGCCGGCGAGATCTACCTCAACGTCGCCGCCAGCGGCCTGCTGACGGGACTCGTCTACGGGCTGATGGCGCTCGGCCTGTCGGTGATCTTCGGCGTGGTGCGCGTGGTGAACTTCGCGCACGGCGAGATGATGACGCTCGCCATGTACCTGACGCTGGTGCTGTTCAGCGCGCTCAAGCTCGACCCGCTGGTGCTGCTGGTGCCGGTCGCCGCGGCGCTGTTCGTCTTCGGCTACCTGCTGCAGGCCGGGCTGATCAACCCGTTCATCAACCGGCCGGAGCACAGCCAGTTCATGCTGCTGGTGGCGGTCGCGCTGATTCTGGTCAACGTGCAGCTCATCGTCTTCGGCCCGGACGCGCAGGGCATGCGCACGGCGTACTCCTTCGACAGCTTCCAGCTCGGGCCGCTGATCGTCGACGCCGCCAAGGTCTACGCCGCGGCCGCGGCGCTGCTGGTGGCCGCGGCGCTGTTCGCCTTCTTCCGCTTCACGCTGCTCGGCAAGTCGATCCGCGCCTGCGCCGACAACTACGAGGGCGCGCGCGTGGTCGGCCTGAACGTGAAGCGGCTCTACGCGCTCACCTTCGGCCTGGGCGCGGCCTGCGTCGGCGCCGCCGGCGCCATGCTGGTGGTGGTGGGCGACGTGACGCCGTCCATCGGCCCGGCGTACACGCTGCTCGCGTTCGTGATCGTGATCACCGGCGGGCTGGGCTCGATGATGGGCGCGCTGCTCGGCGGGCTGCTCATCGGCCTGACCGAGGCGCTGGGCGGCGTGCTGTTCATGCCTTCGGCGAAGAGCATGTTCGCCTTCGCGCTGCTGGTGCTGGTGCTGCTGTTCCGCCCGCAGGGCATCCTCGGCAGGAAGGCTCATGAAGCTCCTCGAAGGGGTTCCGCGGCGCGGCGCGATCCTGCTGGCCGCGCTGCTTGTCCTGCTGATCGTGTTTCCGATGTTCGCGAGCGGCTACCTGCTCGCCGTGGGGTTCCTGATCCTCTACTACGCCTACGTCGGCCAGGCCTGGAACATCATGATGGGCTTCGCCGGGCAGCTCTCGCTCGGGCATTCGCTGTACGTCGGCCTGGGCGCCTACGCCGCGGCCGCGCTGTACGTGCACTTCGGCATGAGCCCGTGGATCGGCCTGGGCGCCTCGACTCGCGGTGTGCGCGCTCGCCGGCGCGGTGATCGGCTTCCTCGCCTTCCGCTTCGGCGTCGGCGGCGTGTACTTCGCCATCCTCACCATCGCCTTCGCCGAGTTCGCGCGCATCGGCTTCGACCACTTCGCCTGGGTGCGCGGCTCGTCGGGCCTGTTCCTGCCGGTGGCGAACTACACCGAGAACGACCTGTGGAACCTGCGCGGCAGCCCGAGGATGTTCTACTACCTGATGCTCGCCCTGACGGTGGGCGCCTTCGTGCTGTGCCACGCGCTGCTGCGCAGCCGGATGGGCTACTACTGGCTCGCGATCCGCGAGAGCCCGGAGGCGGCGCAGGCGCTCGGCGTGAACCTGTTCCGCTACAAGATGGTCGCCGTCGATCCTGTCCGCGGCGATGACCTCGCTCGCCGGCGTGGTGTTCGCGTTCTACTACAACAATCTCTTTCCCGAGCAGATCTTCCACATCTCGCGCTCGATCGAGCTGATCCTCGGCCCCATCATCGGCGGCATCGGCACGCTGGTCGGCCCGCTG
Organism: uncultured Gaiellaceae bacterium; assembly: GCA_963827015.1. Taxonomy (GTDB): domain Bacteria; phylum Actinomycetota; class Thermoleophilia; order Gaiellales; family Gaiellaceae; genus Gaiellasilicea. Next base: position 6,489 of record CAWGZI010000013.1, read on the forward strand.
GTCGGCGCGCTGCTCATCACCGGGCTCGCCGAAGGAATGCGCGAGCTGATGCTGCAGCTCGGCATCGACGTGCCGGGCGTGAAGCAGGTGTTCTACGGCGTGTGCCTGCTGCTGGTGGTGATGTTCCTGCCCGAGGGCGTGTGGCCGCCGCTCGCCAGAAAGCTCAGCCTGGATGCTCGAGTGCTAGCAAGCACTCTCGAAATCGTTCCGCGGCCTGCGCGCGGTGCACGAGGCGAGCTTCTCGGTGCCCGAGGGCGCGATCGTCGCCCTGATCGGGCCCAACGGCGCCGGCAAGACCACCATCTTCAACATGATCGCCGGGGTCTACGCGCCGGACGCCGGCGAGATCGTTTTTCGAGCCGGCAGAATCGACGGCCTGCGCCCGGACCAGGTCTGCGCCGCCGGCATCGGGCGCACCTTCCAGCTGGTCAAGCCCTTCGCCGGCCTCTCGGTGCTCGACAACGTCATCGTGGGGGCGCTGCACAAGGAGCGCAGCGTGGCCGCGGCCCGCATCCACGCGCTTTCCATCCTGAGAAAGCTCAACCTGGACTCGAAGGCGCACCTGCCCGCGTCCTCGCTCACGCTGCCCGACCGCAAGCGGCTGGAGGTGGCGCGCGCGCTCGCCACCCGGCCGCAGGCTGCTGCTGCTCGACGAGGTGATGGCCGGCCTGCGGCCCACCGAGTGCGACCAGATCGTCGCGGTGTTCCGCGAGCTCAACCGCGCCGAGGGGCTCACCATCCTGCTGATCGAGCACGTGATGCGCGCGGTGATGGCGCTCGCCGGGCAGGTGGTGGTGCTGCACCACGGCGAGGTCATCGCGCGCGGCACGCCGCAGGAAATCGTGCGCGACCCGGCGGTGCTCGAGTGCTACCTCGGCGAGGAGACCGCAGTCTGATGCTCTGCGTCCAGCAACCTCGACCTCTACTACGGCGACGCGCAGGCGCTCTCCGACGTCAGCCTCGAAGTCGGCAAGGGCGAGATCGTCGCCATCGTCGGCGCGAACGGCGCCGGCAAGTCGTCGCTCATCCGCTGCATCGCCGGCATGAAGCGCTTCCATCGGCAGCGTTCGCTTCAAGGACCGCGACATCTCGGGCCTCGAATCCCACGCCATCTGCAACCTCGGCATCGGCCAGGTCGCCGAAGGCCGCCAGGTGTTCCCCACCCTCACGGTGCTCGAGAACCTGCAGATGGGCGCGATGCTGCCGCGCGCGCGCGCCGGCGCGCAGAACACGTTGCAGGAGGTGTTCGCCATGTTCCCGAGGCTCGGCGAGCGCAAGGACCAGCTCGCCGGCACCATGTCCGGCGGCGAGCAGCAGATGCTCGCCATCGGCCGCTGCCTGATGGGCGCCCCCGAGCTCATCATGTTCGACGAGCCCTCGCTCGGCCTCGCGCCGCTGGTGGTGCAGGAGGTGCTGCACACCATCCGCCTGCTCAACGAGCGCGGCCTGACCATCCTGCTGGTCGAGCAGAACGTCGCGGTCTCGCTGAAGATCTCGGACCGCGCCTACGTGCTGGAGAACGGCCGCATCGTCATGAGCGGCGCCGGCAGCGAGCTGCTGCACGACGACCGCGTGCGGCAGGCCTATCTGGGGCTCTAGGAGTGAACTGGGTTCTGGCGGCGGCCATGCTGGTCGGCACGTTCATGGTTATCGCCACGGCGCTGCCGCTGGTGCGCAAAGGCGCCTGGTGGATCCGCATGTTCGATTTCCCGCGCCTGCAGATCACGATCATCAGCGCCATTACCCTGGCGGTGCTGCTCGCCGCCGGCTCGAGCGCATGGCACGACCTCCTCGCGGCGCTGCTCGCCCTCGCCCTCATCTATCAGGCGTACATGATGTTTCCCTACACCGTGCTCGCGCGGCGCCAGGTGGAACAAGCGCGCAGCGCCGGTGAGGACAACACCATCGCCCTCCTGTTCGCCAACGTGCTGATGACCAACCGGGACTCGCAGGCGCTGCTCTCCATCATCCGCGAGGAGGAGCCCGACGTAATCCTCGCGGTGGAGACCGACGCCTGGTGGCAGCGGGAGCTCGACGTGCTCGCGCACACCCACCGCTACACGGTGCGCCAGCCGCAGGACAATACCTACGGCATGCTGGTCTACTCCCGGCTCGAGCTCGAGGAGCCGGCCGTCAAGTTCCTGATGCAGGCGGACGTGCCCTCGATCCACGCGCGCGTGAAGCTACGCTCCGGCGCGCGGGTGGAGCTGCGCTGCGTGCACCCGCGCCCGCCCGCCCCGCAGGAGGCGAAGGACGCCAAGCCGCGCGACGCCGAGCTGATGGTGGTCGGCCGCGAGCTGAAGGAAAAACGTGCGCCCGCCATCGTGCTGGGCGACCTCAACGACGTGGCCTGGTCGCGCACCAATTACCAGTTCCAGGAGCTTTCCGGCCTGCTCGACCCGCGCATCGGGCGCGGCTTCTACCACACCTTCCACGCGCGCTACCCTTTCCTGCGCTATCCGCTCGACCACTGCTTCCACACCAAGCACTTTCGCCTGGTGAGCTTCAAGCGCCTGCGCAAGTTCGGCTCGGACCACTTCCCGGTCGGCATCAAGCTGAGCTTCGAGCCCGACGCCGCCGCGACCCAGCAGGAGCCGCGCGACACGCCGCAGGCGGTGACCTGATGAAACCGTTGATCGCAATCCACGGCGGCGCCGGTGTCATGCGCCGCGACAAACCGGGTGCGGCGAACCGGGCGGGGCTTGAGCGCGCGCTCGAGGCCGGCTATGAAATGTTGAGAACAGGAAGATCGGCGATCGATGCCGTCACGGCGGCCGTCATGGTGCTGGAAGACGATCCACTCTTCAACGCCGCGCGCGGCGGCTCGCTGAACAGCGACGGCGACGTGGAGATGGACGCGTCGATCATGGAAGGCGCGAAGCTGCGCGCCGGCGCGGTGGCCGCGGTGCGGCGCATCCGCAATCCGGTACTCGCGGCGCGCGCGGTGATGGAGAAGACGCGCCACGTGCTGCTGGCGGGCGAAGGCGCCGAGCGCTTTGCGCGCAAGCACGGCTTGAAGCTCGAATCGCCGGCGTACTTTCGCACCGCGCGTCGATCAGCTTCATTGAAAAGAAAGAACTACCACGGCACGGTCGGCGCCGTGGCGCTCGATGCCGATGGCAACCTCGCCGCCGCGACCTCGACCGGCGGCTATACCGGCAAGATGCCCGGGCGCGTCGGCGACTCGCCGATCGTCGGCGCCGGCACCTATGCCGACAACCGCGCTTGCGCGGTGTCGGGCACCGGTCTGGGCGAGGCCTTCATCCGCGCGGCGGTCGCGCACGACATGTGCGCGCGCATGCGCTACCGCGGATCTTCGCTCGCCGCGGCGGCGGCCGCGGCGCTCAGGAATGTCGCGCAGCTCGGCGGCGACGGCGGGCTGGTCGCGGTCGACCGGCGCGGCAACGTGGCGATGCCGTTCAACAGCGAGGGGATGTATCGGGCGTGCATCGACCGGCGCGGCCGGCGCACGCTCGAGATCTTCTGATTCAGTCCAGCTTGACGTTGGCGGACTTGACCACGCCCGCCCAGCGCGCGAGGTCGTCGCGCACCTGCGCGCCGAACTGGTCCGGCGTGTTGCCGACCGGCTCGATGCCGAGCGTGGCGTAGCGCTCTTTCACGAACGGCGGACTGCAGCACCGCGGCGAGCTCCTTGTGCAGGCGCGCGACGATCGCGCCGCGGCGTCTTGGCGGGGGCGAAGATGCCGACCCACGAAGTGACGTCGAAGCCGGCGAGGCCGCTTTCCTGGAACGTCGGCACGTCGGGCAGCGACGGCCGAGCGCTTCGCGCCCGGCACGCCGAGGCCGACCAGCCGCCCGGTGCGCACGTACTGCTGCGCGCTCGCGACGGCGGTGAACACCAGCGGAATCTGGCCGCCGACCACGTCGATCATCGCCTGCCCGCCGCCCTTGTAGGGCACATGCTCGAGCTGCGCGCCGGTGCGCTGCTTGAGCATCTCGCCGGCGAGGTGCGGCGTGCCGCCGGTGCCCGGAGGTGCCGTAGGCAGAAGCGGCTTGCCCTTCGCCTTCGCGATGAGTTCGTCAGGTTCTGCGCACGCCGGCGGACGGATGCGCGACCAGGATCAGCGTGGCGTCGCCGAGCTTGGTGACCGGCGCGAAGTCCCTCAGCGTGTCGAACGGGATCTTCGCGAACACGTGCGGGTTGATCACCATCGTGCCGTCGAAGCCGAGCAGCAGCGTGTAGCCGTCGGGCGCGGCCTGCGCGACCTGCTGGGTGCCGATGTTGCCGCTCGCGCCCGGGCGGTTCTCGACCACCACCTGCTGGCCCAGGCGCAGGCTGAGCGGCTCGGCCACCACGCGCGCGCTGTTGTCCGCGACGCCGCCGGGCGCGAACGGCACGACGATCCTCACGCGGCTTCGCCGGATAGTCCTGCGCGCAGCGCCGTGCTGCACAGGATCGTGGCCAAGCATGCGATCAGCTTTTTCATGTCTTCCCTGAAAATCGAGTTGAGATACGCGCCGCTGCCGTACATCGGCGCGTTCGCATGGCATTACTGGTTCGTCGTCGCCGACGGCACCAGCCACCATCGGTGGGAAGTATGGCAGACCAAGAACGCCGGCGGTTCGTGCATCGGCCATGTGCACTGCGATCTCAAGCAACCCGAGGACGGCGTGGGCGGCGGGCCGTCGCGCCTGGCCGCGCATTGGGACGGCGAACCCGCTCGCCGGATCTTGCAAGTTCTAAGACAGGTTGAAAGCTACCCGTACTGCGAGACCTACCGGATGTGGCCCGGGCCGAACAGCAACACCTTCGTGGCCTGGGTTTTGCGCAAGGCGGGGGTCGAGCACACGCTCGACCGCCGCGGCATCGGCAAAAACTACTTGGCGGCGAAGCAGTAGAACAGGCCGTCGCCGCCGCGTCGCGCGCAGCGCGTCCTGGCTGCAGCCGCGCGACGGATGCGACGAGTTCCAGGAGCTGCGCGGCCTCGGTGTCGCTCGGGCCGACGCGGTCGTGGTGACCGACTATCGCCGAGCCCTCGCCGCTCTTGGTCCAGTTGCCGCAGGTCGTGTCCCGCTCGACCGGAAATGCGCGCCCGTCGGGCTGCGAGCCGGTCAGGATGTCGTGCTTGTTCGGGCTTGTCGCCGCGGCCGTTGACCGGCTGGCCCTTCTCGTCGAGCCCGGTCTCCTTGTTGATCTTGTTGCTGCAGTGCAGGTCGTCGACGTTCCGCGGCGATCACCTCGCCCTTGGCGTTCTTCCACGGGCCGGTGCCGATCCGGTCGCGGGCGTGCTCCGGCGCCTTGTCCGGTGGTGCTGAGATAGGCGCGCCACGCGTGGCCGCCGGCGCCGGCCGCCTTGGCGAGCGCCTGGCAGTGGCCGTCGGCGCCCTTCAGGCCGCCGAGATCCGCGCCCTTGCCCGGGCCGACGCTGGTGATGAAGAACGTCATGTCCTTTTGCTGCGCCTGCACCACGGAAGTGAGGAGCAAGCCGATCACGATCAGGAGGGTTTTCATGGTGAGGCGAACACGCCGCGCGCTAAGATATTTCGATGCGGGCCCTCCTCGCCTTGTTTCTCGTTCTTTTCTTCACTTCCGTTCAAAGTCAGGAAGCGTGGCCCACCCGCCCGGTGCGCTTCATCCTGCCCTTCCCGCCCGGCGGCGGCACCGACATCCTCGGCCGCATGATCGCGGAGCGGCTCTCGGCGCACCTGGGGCAGCCGGTGGTGACCGAGAACCGCGGCGGCGCGGGCGGCAACGTGGGCGCGGAGGCCGCGGCGCGCGCGGCGCCCGACGGCTACACCATCGTGCTGGTCGCGCCCTCGCTCGCCATCAGCCCGACGCTCTACTCGAAGATCAACTACGACCCGGTGAAGGACTTCGCGCCGATCAGCCTGGTCGCCACGGTGCCGAACGTGATGATCACGCAGCCCTCGCTGCCGGTTCAGAACCTGCAGGAGTTCATCGCGCACGTGAAGGCAAAGCCCGGTGCCCTCAACTTCGGCTCGGGCGGCGCGGGCACGTCGAACCACCTCGCCGGCGAGCTGTTCAACATGGTCACCGGCACGCAGCTGGTGCACATCCCCTACAAGGGCGTGAACCTCGCGATGCAGGACGTGCTCTCCGGCAACGTTCACCTGGTGTTCATCGGCACCCCGGCGGCCGCGCCGCATATCAAGGCCGGCAAGCTGCGCGCGCTCGCGCTGGTCGCGCCGCAGCGCTCGGCCGCGCTGCCCGACGTGCCGACGGTGGCCGAAGCCGGCCTGCGCGAGTTCGAGGTCACCACCTGGTACGGCGTGCTCGCACCGGCCGGCACGCCGCGACCGATCATCAACAGAGTGAACGCCGAGCTGGTGAAGATCATGCATTCGCCGGAGCTGAAGGAGAAGCTCGCCGCCACCGGCACCGATCCGCTCACCAGCACGCCCGAAGAGTTCGCCGCCTACATCAAGAGCGAGATCGCGAAGTGGGGCGACGTGATCCGCAAGGCCGGCGTGAAGGCCGATTGAAAACCAGCAAGAGGGAGAGGACATGAGAGTAATCATCGTGGTAACGGCGCTTGCCCTGCTGGCAGGCTGTGAAACCATGGTCGCGCCCCGCTACTCGGTCACCGGCGACAACAACCTCGCGGTGAAAGCGCTCGGCGTCACCGGTGTGGGAGTGGGCGATTTCGCCGCCCCGGCGTCGTTCGATCCGAATTGCCGGCTGCTCGGGCCGCTGCAAATCGCGGACGGAATCACGCACACACAATATATTCGCAAGGCATTCGAAGAGGAATTCAAGATCGGCGGCGTCTACGCCGCAGGTCCCCCCGCCATCATGCTGACGGGCACAGTCACCCAGATGGAATTCTCATCCGTCCGTGGAGTGACCGGCGGCGTCTGGACGATCGCGCTCACTCTGACCTCCTCCAACGGGCGGACCATGACCGCCACGGAGAATTACGAATTCGCAAGCGGCTTCGCCGCCCCGACCGCCTGCAAGCAGACCGCCGAAGCATTCGCGCCAGCGGTGCAGAACCTGGTCGGCAAGTTCGTCCGCTCGCCGGAGTTCGCCAGCCTGGTGCGCACCTCCGCGCCGCTATCCGGCGCGCAGCGTGTCGATGCGGCGTTCTGGGAGAGCCTGCGGGCAAGCAGCGATCCGGCGGATTTCCGCGCCTACCTGGAGCAGTTTCCGAACGGTATGCATGCTGCGGCCGCGCGAGAGCGGCTCGCGGCGCTGACCGCGACGGCGGCGCTCAAAACGCCCGCCGCGGCGGTGCCGTTGGCGGGGGCCGGCCGCTTGCCCAGCGAAGGCGACGCTTGGACGTATCGCCTGACCGAGCGCACAGGTCCGATCAGGCAGCGCAAGTACGAAGTTAAGGTCACCGCCGCTTCGGCCATGAGCATTGCGGAGCGATACTGGATCGAGGATGGCCGGTCCGGCGATTCGAAGCATACCGGCGGCGCTTACCTCGTCGGCATGGGCGTTTCCGTTTTCTCTCCCTACCTCGACGCCTTCCAGAATCTGGCGGCACAGCCCGCCCTCGGCATCGTCCAAGTGGACGATCCGGTCTGCACGGGGTTGATGGCGTGCCGCGCGACCGCAGAGGTGGTGGGCGAGCAAAAGATCGTGGTTCCGGCTGGCACGTTCGACACCATCCACGTGCGGATCGAGCACGAGTGGGGACAGCGTACTGCTGGCTGGCCGGGGCGCCGGCAACTTGACGTCTGGTACGCCCCATCGGTCAAGCGGGCGGTGAAGTTTTCGAGCCGGCAGACTGGAGCACCACTCTTTGACGCGAATTTCGATCTCGAGCTGACGGGCTACCAGATCAAGTAGCCCTATTACTTCAGGTAGTCGTTCTGCAGCGTACGCCGTACGAAGGCGCGCGCCGCGTCGCGGTCGAAAGGCGCGCCTTCGGCGAGCGCTGCGGCGTACTCGAAGAACGGCATGAAGAGCTGAGCCCTGGTCGGCCGGGGCGCGCACGCTGAAGCGGCTGCGCCCTGCTCGAGCTCGCGCCAGGCGGCGCGCACCTCGGCCCAGAAGGGCTCGGTGCGCTCGTAGTAGGTCTCGGCCGGGCGAGAAGTCGTAGTCGCGGATGCGCTCGTAGCGGGCGACGCCGTATTCGCGCGCCAGGTACTGTCCGCTCGGGTCGATGCGCGATCTTCAGGTTGTTCTCTCCCTGGACCCAGCCCTGCGGGGTGATGGTGTGGCGGTTGGTGCCGACCAGCACGTCGTAGTCCTTGCGCACGCGAACTCGCGCCGCGGCAGCGGCCGCCAGGTCGCGCGTCGTCTTCATCCGGCGCGAGGCGGCGAGGTCGGCCGGGCCAAGCTCATCCCCTGCATCCGCGGCGAGGCGGCCGCGATCGCCTCGAGGTTGGTCACGCCGAGCGCGGTCTCGAGGATCGCGTGGACGAGGATCGGCCGCCGCAGCTCGTGCTGGCCTCGAGCTGCGCGAGCAGCCGGTCGACGTAGTGGATGTCCCACGGCCCCTCGACCTTCGGGACCATGATCACGTCGAGCCGGTCGCCGATCGCGCCGACGAGCGTCTCCAGGTCGTCGAGCACCCAGGGGGAGTCGAGCGCGTTCACGCGCGTCCACAGCGCGGTGCCGCCGAGGTCGGTGTCGCGCCCGAGCCGCGCGAGCCCGTCGCGGGCGGCCACCTTGCGGTCGGCGGGGATCGCGTCCTCGAGGTTGCCGAGCACGATGTCGGCCTGCCCGGCGATCGCCGGCAGCTTCGCGACGATCTTCTCGTTCGAGGGGTCGAAGAAGTGGATCATGCGCGAGGGCGTCACCGGGATCTCGCGCAGCGGGTCCGGCGCCCCCTGGGCGAGCGGCTTGAAGAAGTCACGGGGATTGCGCATGCCCGCCACGGTAGGCGACCGGGTGATCCGCGGGGGGCAGTTCCGCGGACGGGGGATATGGACCTCACCGACAAGCGGATCCTCGTCGCCGGCGCGACCGGCCGGCTCGGCGGCGGGCTCGCGGACGCCCTCACGGAGGCCGGCGCGCAGGTCGTGACCGCCGGGCGCCACGACTGCGACGTCGCGCTGGACCTCGCGGACGCCGCGTCGCCCGCGGCGTGCATCGACGCCGCCGGCCCGCTCGACGCGATCGTCATCGCCACCGGCAACGTGGCCTTCGGCGCGGCGGAGGCGACGGACGACGCGGTCGTCCGGTCGCTGTTCGACGTCAACGTGCTCGGCCCGATCGCCCTCGTCCGCGCGGCGCTCGCCCGCAGCGAGCCCCCGGAGGCGATCGTCGCGCTCTCCGCGGTCGTCGCCGACCGCCCGACCGCCGGGATGGCGGCGTACTCGGCCGCGAAGGGCGCGCTGAGCGCCTACCTGACCGCCCTGCGCCACGAGCGCCGGCGCGTCCGCACCGTCGTGCTCGACGTCCGGCCGCCGCACCTCGACACGGGGTTCGAGACGCGCGCGCTCGCCGGCGAGCCGCCGCGGCTGCCGGAGCCCGTGCCGGCCGACACGGTGATCGGGGCGGTCGTCGCCGCCCTGCGCGACGACCGCCGGACGCTGACCTGGGACTTCGAGAACCGGGCCCTCGTCCCGGGCTGAAGTGGCAGGATCGGGCGATGAGCACCGACACGAGCCGCTCCGTCGAGACCGGCCAGGCCGCGCGCGAGGCGAGCGGCGCCCATCCCTACGGCCGCTACCTCGAGGAGTTCGAGGTCGGCGCGGTCTACAAGCACTGGCCGGCGAAGACGGTCACCGAGGGCGACGACCACCTCTTCTGCCTGCTGACCATGAACCACCACCCGCTGCACATCAACGACGTCTACGCGGCGGGCTCGCAGCAGGGCCGCAACGTGGTCGTCGGGCCGCTCGTGTACTCGCTCGCGCTCGGGGATGAGCGTCTCCGACGTGTCGGGCAAGGCGATCGCCAACCTCGCCACCGAGGAGCTCAAGCACCCCGCCCCGGTCTTCCACGGGGACACGCTGTTCTGCGAGTCCGAGGTGCTCGAGGTCCGCGAGTCGCAGTCCAAGCCGGACCGCGGCACGGTGCGCGTCCACACCCGGGTGCTCAACCAGGACGGGGTGCTCGTGGCGGAGTTCAAGCGGCTCGTGCTCGTCCCGCGCCGGCCCTGAAACGGCCCGATCGCGGCCGAATTTGAGGTGGCGCACTCCTGGGTGGGGGGGGTAGGGTCCGCAGATGGCCACCGAAACGAGCGTTCCGACGAAACACCGCCGCCTCCTCGACTGGGTCGACGAGGCCGTCGCGCTGTGCCGTCCGGACGCCGTGCACTGGTGCGACGGCTCGGCCGAGGAGTACGACAGGCTCTGCCGGGGGCTCGTCGACGCCGGCACGTTCGAGCGCCTGTCGGAGGCCAAGCGCCCCGAACTCCTACCTCGCGCTGCTCCGATCCCGGCGACGTCGCCCGCGTCGAGGACCGGACGTTCATCTGCTCGGCGTCCGAGGAGACGCCGGGCCGACGAACAACTGGCGCGACCCGGACGAGATGCGCGCGCTGCTCGAGGAGATCTTCGCCGGCGCGATGCGCGGCCGGACGATGTACGTGGTCCCGTTCTCGATGGGCCCGGTCGGCTCGCCGATCGCCGAGATCGGCGTCCAGCTGACCGACTCGGCCTACGTCGCCGTCTCGATGCGGATCATGACCCGGATGGGCCAGGCCGCGCTGGACGTGCTGGGCGTCGACGGCGACTTCGTCCCCTGCGTGCACTCGGTCGGGCGCGCCGCTGGACGAGGGCGAGGCGAGCGGGCCGTGGCCGTGCAACGAGGAGAAGTACATCGTCCACTTCCCCGAGACGCGCGAGATCTGGTCGTACGGCTCGGGCTACGGCGGCAACGCGCTGCTCGGCAAGAAGTGCTTCGCGCTGCGGATCGCCTCGGTGATGGCGCGCGACGAGGGCTGGATGGCCGAGCACATGCTGATCCTCAAGCTCACCTCGCCCGAGGGCGAGTGAAGTACGTCACCGGCGCGTTCCCGAGCGCGTGCGGCAAGACGAACCTCGCCATGCTGATCCCCGCGATCGACGGCTGGAAGGTCGAGACGGTCGGCGACGACATCGCCTGGATGAAGCTCGGCGACGACGGCCGGCTGTACGCGATCAACCCCGAGGCCGGCTTCTTCGGCGTCGCGCCCGGCACGGGCGAGAAGACGAACCCGAACGCGATGGCCACGATCCGCGAGAACACGATCTTCACGAACTGCGCGCTGACCGACGACGGCGACGTCTGGTGGGAGGGGATGACGAAGGAGCCGCCGGCGCACCTGATCGACTGGCACGGCGAGGACTGGACGCCGGACATCCGACGCGCCCGCGGCGCACCCGAACGCGCGCTTCACCGCGCCGGCAGCGCAGGATCCCGGCGATCGCGCCCGAGTGGGAGGACCCGGAGGGCGTGCCGATCGCCGCGTTCATGTTCGGCGGGCGGCGCGCGACCGTCGTGCCGCTCGTCCACCAGGCGTTCGACTGGGAGCACGGCGTCTTCCTCGGCGCGACGATGGGCTCGGAGACGACCGCGGCGGCGGCCGGCGACGTCGGCAAGCTGCGCCGCGACCCGTTCGCGATGCTGCCGTTCTGCGGCTACCACATGGCCGACTACTTCCGCCACTGGCTGGAGATCGGGCGCCGCGACGGCGCCGTGCTGCCGAAGGTCTTCTACGTCAACTGGTTCCGCAAGGACCTCGACGACGGCCACTTCCTGTGGCCCGGCTTCGGCGAGAACGCGCGCGTCCTGGAGTGGGTCTTCCGCCGCTGCGACGACGCCGTCGAGGCGCGCGACACGCCGATCGGGCGGCTGCCGACGCGCGGACGCGCTCGACACGGACGGCCTCGCGATCGACGCCGCCGACCTCGCGGCGCGTGCTGGCCGTCGACCCCGGCGAGTGGCTCGCCGAGATCGAGCCGATCCGCGCGTTCTACGCCGAGTTCGGCGATCGACTGCCGGACGAGCTGCGGGCGCAGCTCGACGCGCTCGAGCAGCGCCTCCGCGACGCCGGCTAGCGCGTCAGGACGTCCACGAGCCCGGGGAAGCGGGCCTCGAGGTCGTCGCGGCGCAGCGAGATGAACCGCTGGGTGCCCTCGGCGCGCGTGCGCTGACGCCGGCCTCGCGCAGCAGCCGGAGGTGGTAGGAGCCCGTCGAGGCGGGCAGCCCGAGCCGGCGCTGCAGGGCGGTGCACGAGCGCTCGCCGCCGTCGGCCAGGATCCGCAGGATCTCCAGCCGGACCGGGTCGCCCGCGGTCCGCATGACGGTCGCGAGGTCGAGCGCGCCCGCCGCGGGATGCGGGATGCGCTCGCGGGTCGAGGCGGCGGTGGGCACGGCGGGCATGGTACAACTTCTGAAGTTCCAAATATTTGGAATGATGAAATGTCCCTGATGCTCTCCCCGCCTTCCACGACCGCCCGGCGCACGCTCTCCCCGACCGCCGCCTACGCCGTCGTCGTCGTCCGTGATCGGCCTCGCGCTCTTCGCGTCGATCACCCCGTCGCCGCTCTACGGCACCTACCGCGAGCTGTGGGGCTTCTCGCCGCTCGTCCTGACGCTGGTCTACGCGACGTACGCGTTCGGCGTGCTGGCGACGCTGATCCTCGCCGGCCGCGTGTCCGACGAGGCGGGGCGCCGGCCCGTGCTGCTCGTCGCGCTCGGGACCCTGATGGTCACGAGCGTGTGTACATGGCTCGCCGGCTCCGTCGTCTGGCTGTTCGTCGCGCGCGCCTGCAGGGCCTGGCGACCGGCCTGGCGCTCGGCGCCGCCAGCGCGGCGATGCTCGACCTGCACCCGCGCCGCGACCCGTCCGCGGTCGGGCTGGCCAACGGCGTCCTGAGCGCCGGCGGGATCGGGCTCGGGATGCTCGCGTCGGCGACGCTCGTCGAGCTGGCGCCGGCGCCGCGCGTCCTGCCCTACGTGCTGCTGCTCGTGCTCTTCGCGATCGCCTTCGCCGGCACGCTGCTGATGCCGAGCCGGTCGAGGAGCGCTCGCGCCCGCGGCTCACGCCGCAGCGGCCGAGCGTCCCGGCCCGGTCCGGCGCGCCGTTCCTGCTCGCCGCGCTCGCGGTGATCTCGTCGTGGTCGATCGGCGGCCTGTTCTTCTCGCTCGGCCCGCCGCTCTCGGCGGGCTGTTCGACAGCACCGACCACCTCGTCGCCGGCGCTCGGCGTGTTCCTGCTCGCCGGCGCCGGGTCGCTGGCCCAGCTCGCCTTCGGCCCACGCGCGCCGTGGGTCGGCGCCGTCACCGGCTCGATCGCGCTCGCGGCCGGGATGCTGCTGATCGTCGGCGCCGTCGCGTCGGTCGCCCGTGCTCTACATCGCCGGCGCGCTGGTCGGCGGCGCGGGCTTCGGCGTCGCGTTCCTCGGCGCGCTGCGCGCGCTCTCGATCGTGATCCCGCCGGACCACCGCGCCGCGGTGATGTCGGCGTTCTACGTCGTCGCCTACGGGGCGCTCTCGGTGCCCGCGATCCTCGCCGGGCTGCTGATCACGCCGCTCGTTGTGTATTCAAGTCGCCGGACGCTCTGCGCGGCTGGTTCATGAGGTTAATCTACAGTTCGGATCGTCCGTCGTGGGGAGGCAGCCAAATCAAGGAGACTGTCCATGCGTCGATCCCCTTGGGTTCCACTGGCTCTGTTGCTGATCGTTCTGGAGGTGTGACGATGTCGCCACGTGCTGAGGAACTGTATCCGATGCCCGGCCGTGTCGAGGGTACGAAAGCGTTCTTCCATACACCCGACGTGCCGAAGAAGGCCAACGCCAGTTATCCTTCCTGGTTCCGAGGTCGGGCCGCCGACGGGACTCGCCGACGAGCAGTCATTGTATCACTACACGCAGATCGTCGGCCCTGCCTCGGCGGTGACAACGGGTCTGCACGCGAACAACCTGCGGTTCGGCACTCTGGAACTGAAACCCGTGGGGGACGTACCCGGGCCCACAACCATCCGGCTCCGGAGGTGTACTACGTTTTGGAGGGCGAGGCCGATTGGTGGGTGGACGACGAGAAACAGCACGTCGCGGCGGGCTGGACGATTTATCATCGGCCTTACGCCATTCATGGGTGGAAGAACACGTCGGCGACGCAGCCGCTGAGGGTCATCTGGATCTGGTGGGCGGAAGGCGACATGAAACCAGAGGAGTTGAACAAGGGAGCGCGGTTCGTGAATCCGTCGCTGGCGGAGAACGCCAAGACGGCCAACCCGTTCGCGGTGCCGCTGCCCCCCGTTCGATCCCGATGAGGAGCAACGCTTATTTCTCACCACGGAACCGCTCTTCGCCGACGAGTGAACGTGCTGCTCCTGCACGCGGGGATCGCCGACCGGCGGATGTGGGAGCCGCAGGTCGCCGCGCTCGAGGCGGCGCGCCACACGGTGACCGCGCCCGACCTCCCGGGGTTCGGCGACGCTGCGCTCGAGCCGCCCACCGTCGACTACGTCGCGTTCGCCGCCGCGCTCCTCGACGGTCCCGCAGCGGTCGTCGGCTGCTCCTTCGGCGGCCGCGTCGCGCTCGAGCTGGCCGGTGCACGACCGGAGCTCGTCGACCGCCTGGTGCTGATCGCCCCCGGCCTCGCCTCGACCGAGTGGTCGGAGGAGACCCGGGCCGGGTTCGCCGAGGAGGAGGCGCTGATCGAGCAGGGCGACCTCGCAGGCGCCGGCGAGCAGCAGGCGCGGATGTGGCTCGCTCCGGACGCGTCCGACGACGTTCGCGCGCTGACGGCCGCGATGACCGTCCGCTCGTACGAGCAGCAGCTGCCGTTCGAGGGCGCGGTGCGGGGCGTCTGGCCGGAGCCGTCCGCGGAGACACGAGCCGCCGAGCTCGACCTGCCGACGCTGCTCGTGGTCGGCGACGCCGACCGCCGCGAGCTGCGCCCGCTGGTGGAACGGCTGGCCGCCGAGATGCCGGACGCCCGGCTCGAGACGATCGCCGGGGCCGGGCATCTGCCGAGCCTCGAGCGGCCAGACGAGCTCAACCGGCTACTGCTCGACTTCCTCGAGTAGCGCGTCCGAGAGCGCCGGCCAGGCGGACGCGGCCCACGCGCCGAAGGAGACGTCGGCGAGCCCCGCGGCGACCAGCTGATGCTCCGGGTCGATCCAGAGGAACGTGGCCGTGCCCGGTTTCGACCCGAAGTGACCGTAGGTCCGCGGCGAGTTCCGCGACCCCGTCCAGTGCGGGGACTTTCCATTGCGCAGCTCGAAGCCGAGTCCCCAGTCGTTCGGCGTCTGGCGGCCGAAGCCGGGCAGCACGCCGTCGAGGCCCGGGAACTGGACCGTCGTCGCCTCCGCCAGCGTCTCGGGCGCGACGAGCGTCGGCGCGAGCGCCTCGCGGCCGAACGCGAGCATGTCGCGGAGCGTGCCGACGATCCCGCCGGCCGCGTCGCCCTCGAGCGTCGCCTCGAGCCCGAGCGGCTCGAGCACGGCGGCCCGGAGATAGTCGGCGAAGGGCATGTCCGTCCTCGTCGCGAGATGGTCGGCGAGCGCGAGGTAGCCGGTGTTCGAGTAGATCCGGCGCTCACCGGGCCTGCCGATCGGCGACGGTGAGTCCCACGCCAGGCCGGACGCGTGCGCCAGCAGGTGCCGGACAGTCGAGCCCTCCGGGCCGGCTGGCTCGTCGAGGTCGAGCGCGCCCTCCTCGGCGGCGACCAGCGTCGCGTAGGCGACCACCGGCTTCGTGACCGAGCCCCAGCCGAGCCGATGGGCGACGTCGCCGTGCTCCGCTGCGACCGCCGACGCGGTCGACAGGCCGGCCGCCGCGTGCTCCGCGGGCCACTCCACGATCTGCTGCAGCGCCTGCACGGGTCGCGATGGTACTCGTGTCCCGTGAGCCTCCTCGCGTACGCGCTGCGCCGCCTGCTCTGGTCGGTCCCGCTCCTGCTGCTCGTGATGCTGGCGACCTACGCGCTCATGCGCGGGATGGGCGGCGACCCCTTCGTGCTTCCCGAGGGCTTCGCGGGCGTGCCGCTGCCGCTCGAGCGGGAGCTGCGCGAGTACTACCACCTCGAGGATCCGTGGTTCGTCGAGTTCGCGCACTACGTGCGCAACGTCGCCACGTTCGACTTCGGCCCCTCGCTGAACCGGCGTGGCCTGACCGTCGACGCGGTGATCGAGCAGAGCCTGCCCGTGACGGGGCAGCTCGTCCTCCTCGCCGCGCTCGTGTCGATCCCGGCGGGGCTCGGCGCTCGGCCTGCTCGGCGCCCTGCGGCGCCGGACGCCGGCGGACAGCGCCGCCACCGCCGTCTCGACGCTCCTGCTCGTCGTCCCCGTCTTCTTCGTCGCCTGGGTGCTGTCGCGCTACCCCGCGCTCGAGTGGCACTGGTTCCCGCTCGGCTGGGACAGCTGGGACGCCCGCGTCATGCCCGTGCTGACGCTGGCGCTCGCGCCGACCGGCTACATCGCCAGGCTCGTGCGCGCCTCGGTCGTCGAGACGCTCGGCCAGGACTTCGTGCGCACGGCGCGCGCGAAGGGGCTGCGGCGCGACCGGATCGTGCTCGTGCACGTGCTGCGCAACTCGCTCGTGCCCGTGCTCTCGGCCGTCGTGCCGATGCTGGCGCTCCTGATCACCGGCGCGTTCTTCGTCGAGGAGTACTTCGGCGTGCCCGGCGGCCTCGCGCGCGTTCCTGGACGCCGCGCGCGTGCGCGACTTCCCGATGGTGATGGGGCTGACGGTCGTGCTGGCGGCGATCGTGTTCGCGCTCAACCTCGTCGCCGACGTGCTCATCGCCGCCCTCGACCCGCGCGTCCGCGAGCCGCGATGAGGCGCCTGCGCGAGCAGGACGTGGCTCGCCGGGACGGCGCTCGTGGCGATGGTGCTCTTCTGCGCCGTCTGGCCGGAGGTGGCGCCGTTCGGCCACAACTACGTCGACTTCGAGCTGAGCCGGCAGGGGCCGAGCTTCGCGCACCCGCTCGGGACCGACCAGTACGGGCGCGACCTGCTGACGCGGCTCGCGGCCGCGGGTCGCGTCTCGCTCGCGATCACCGGGCTCGCGCTCGCGATCATCCTCGCGGTCGGCTTCGTCTACGGCGCAGTCGCGGCGCTCGCAGGCGGTCGGCTCGATGCGGCGCTGATGCGGGTGCTCGACGGGCTGCTCGCCCTGCCCCGGCTCCCCGTCAGCATCATCATCCTCGTCGCCCTGAACCAGAGCGCGATGACGATCTGGGCGGTCGTGCTCGCGCTCGCGATCGTGTCGTGGATGCTGACGGCGCGGCTCGTCCGCGGGCACGTGCTCGTGCTCCGCGAGACCGAGTTCGTGCGGGCGGCGCAGGCGGTCGGCGCGCGCCGCCGGCGCATCGTCTTCCGCCACGTGCTCCCGAACACGCTCGGGATCCTCGTCGTCGCCGTCCTGCTCGAGCTCCCCGGCGTGATCCTGGGCGAGGCGTTCCTCTCCGTCCTCGGTCTCGGCCCGAACCCGCCCACGCCGACGTGGGGGAACATGGCCGTCGAGGGCGTCCACTTCCATCGCGTCTGGAACGTCGCGCTCCCGAGCGCGGCGATCGCGACGTTCGCGATCCTCGCGAACCTGCTCGCCGACTCGCTGCAGGAGGCGCTCGACCCGCGCCGGGCGGCGGCGCGCGACGGCTGAGGTCGCGGGTCGGCTGAGATACTGGCCGCGATGGAACGCCGCCTGATCGCCGGGCATTCGCCGTTCGAGCCGCGTCGTCGGCTATTCGAGCGCGGTCGTCTGCGGCGCGAACGTCCACGTCTCCGGCACCGCGCCGATCCCGCGCGAGGGCGATCCGCCCGAGGACGCGTACGAGCAGGCGCGGCTCTGCCTCGAGATCGTCGGCGGAGCCCTCGCGCGAGGCGGGCGCCGCGTTCGGCGACGTCGTCCGCACCCGCATCTACCTGACCGACGTCGACGACTACGAGGACGTCGCGCGCGCCCACGGCGAGGTGTTCGGCGAGATCCGGCCTGCGTCGACCGCGGTCGTCGTCAAGGCGCTGCTCGACCCGCGCTGGCGCGTCGAGATCGAGGCGGACGCGGTGCTGCCGTGAAGCAGGTGTATCCGTCCTCGATCACCGGCAAGGGCGCCGTCGCCGGCGGCAGCGTCCTCGACCACACGTTCGGCCAGTCCGACCCGTTCACGCTCGGGGTCGAGGAGGAGTACATGCTCCTCGACGGCGAGACGTTCGACCTCGTCCAGCACATCGACACCGTTCTGCAGGCGATCTCGGGCCACGAGCTCGAGCCGAGGATCAACGCCGAGCTGATGCAGTCGGTGCTCGAGATCGCGACGCCGGTGTGCCGCAACCGCCGGCGACGTCCAGGACGAGCTCCTGAAGCTGCGCGCGTACGTGAGCAAGGTCGGCCGCGAGCGCGGCATGCGCGTCGGCTCGGCCGGCACGCACCCGTTCAGCCTCTTCGAGCGCCAGCGGATCACCGCGCGCGACCGCTACCGCAACCTCGTCGACCAGCTCCAGTACATCGCCCGGCGCGAGCTGATCTTCGGGATGCACGTGCACGTCGCCGTCGACGACCCCGAGAAGGCGATCCAGGTCGTGAACGGGCTCCTCCCCCAGCTCGGCCCGCTGCTCGCGCTCTCGGCCTCGTCGCCGTTCTGGCGCGGCGAGCCGACCGGCCTCGCGTCGAGCCGGCAGATGGTCTTCGCGGCGTTCCCGCGCTCCGGGCCGCCGCCGCGCTTCCGCGACTACTCGGACTACGCCGAGGTCGTCGGCCAGCTCGAGCGCACCGGCTGCATCGCCGACTACACGCACATCTGGTGGGACATCCGCCTCCATCCGCGGCTCGGGCACGGTCGAGATCCGGATCTGCGACGCGGTCACGCGCGTCGAGGACGCCGTCGCGCTCGCCGCGTACTGCCAGGCGCTCGTGAAGCAGCTCTCGGAGCAGTACGACCGCGGCGAGACGATCCCGAGCTACCACCGGATCCTGACGACCGAGAACAAGTGGCTCTCGGCCCGCTACGGGCTCGAGGCGCCGGTGATGGACCTCGCGACCGGCGCGCGCAACCGGATCCCGGTCGCACAGCTGATCCGGCGGACGCTGAAGGAGCTGCAGCCGCACGCGCGCGAGCTCGGCTCCGACCGCGAGCTCGAGGGGATCGGCGAGATCCTCTCGCGCGGCAACGGCGCCGACCGCCAGCTCCGCGTCTTCAACGCCAACCGCGACATCGCCGAGGTCGTCGAGGAGATCGCGAAGGCGACCGAAGCCGTTCCGGCCGAGTCGTCTCCCTAGACCTCGAGCGCCAGCAGCGACCGGTCCTTCCGCACGAGCAGGAGCGTGCCGTCGGCCCGGAAGCCGAGGTCGGCGATCGCGCCCGCGCCGGTCGGAAGCTCCTGCGCCCAGCCGGCGTTCGTGTCGAAGCCCCAGAGCTGGGAGCCGTTCGTGAAGACGAGCTGCGAGCCGTCCCGTGAGATCGCCGTGCGCGTCTCGCCGCCGGCGCGCGGCCTGAAGCGGCTCTCGGCGATCACGCGCTGGACCGGCAGGTAGATCGTCGCCACCCGGCCGAGCGCCGGGTTGGCGGCGAAGAGCGTTCGGCCGTCGGGCGCGAGCGCGAGGCGCCCAGTCGCGCAGCTCCTCGCGGCTGCACTTCGTGCACGGCGGCATGTTGATGCAGATCGCGATCCGCTCGATCAGGTTCAGCGCGTGCACGAACGCGGTGTTCGTCTGCGTGTTCACGTAGAGCGTCAGCAGCCAGCGGCCGTCGGGCGACGCGACGACCTGTGAGGCGAGGCCCTGCATCTGGATCGTCTCGCCCTTCGTGCCGAGCGATCCGGGCAGCATCTGGCCGGCGGCGAGGTCGTAGCCGCGGACGGCGTAGCTGCCGTCGACGAAGTTCTGCTGCAGGAAGAGGAAGTCGCCCGGCGACGAGACCGTCTCGACGGTGAAGTTGCCGCGCAGCGTCAGGTCGTGCGCGATCCCGCCCGGTGCGGGCGTCGAGGATCCGGATCCGCGTCCCCGGCCGCTGCAGCGCCACCCAGTCGCCGTTCGCGGAGACGCCCGCGAGCTTCCAGGAGCCGCGCAGCGGATAGCGGCGGTCGAGCTCGCCGGTGTACGGGTCGAAGCGAACGAGCTTCCCGCCGTCGAGCGCGTAGTAGGAGCGTCCGTCCGCCGCCTGGATCCCGCCCGGGAGCTCGAAGCGCCGGTCGAGCCCGCCGGCGTCGTAGCCCGTCAGCGGCCCCTGCGCGCCGGCGGCGCGCGCCAGGAAGGCAGGCCCTGGCGCCCGTCGCGCATCCGAGGTGACGTCGGCCGTGCTCCCGCAGGCGGCGAGCACGGAGGTGAAGGCGAGCAGTGCGGCGAGGCGCTTCATCTGTTCCTCCCTTGCGAGTCGTCGCCACTGGTACGCCTGTCGAGGCCCGCGGGGTCCCTGGACCTGCCGGGCAGCGGCCGGTCGTAGAGAGGTCATGGACCGACGCGACTTCCTGATCGGGGCCGCGGCGCTCGCGGCCGCTCCGCGTACGCCGTCTCGGCGGGGGCACGCCGCTGGCTCTCGTGACCGCGGATCTCGAGGCCCGCATCGTCGCCGTCGATCTCGACACGGGCAGCGTGCACCGCCGCATCGCGAGCCCCGCGTGGCCGCGCAGCATCGAGGCGGTCGGTGACGGCATCGCACTCGTCGCCCACACCGAGCTCGGCCGGCTGACGCTGCTCGACGCGGCGACCTACGAGCTGGCACCGATCGCAGGCACCCTCGGGGCGCCGCGCTACACGGCGGCGCATCCGCGCCTGCCGATTCGCCTACGTCACCGACTCCGGCCGTCACGAGGTCGTGGTCGTCGACCTGCGCGGCCGCCGCGTCACCGGTCGGGTCCGCGTCGGCGGCCCGGCGCGCCATCTCGGAATCGACCGGGACGCGACCCGGCTCTGGGTCGCGCTCGGCACCAGGGCGGAGACGATCGCGGTGCTCGCGCTCGCCGAGCCACGGCGGCCGCGGGTCGTCACGACGATCCGTCCGCCGTTCCTCGCCCACGACATCGGCTTCACGCCCGGCGGCCGCCGCGTCTGGGTGACCTCGGGCGACCGCGGCCGGATCGCGATCTACGACGCGCGGAGCGGGCGGCTCGTGCGGACACTCGGCGCCGATGCGCCGCCGCAGCACGTCACCTTCCTCGGCGACCGCGCCTTCGTCACGAGCGGCGACGACGCCCTCCTGCGCGTCCACGCGCTCGACGGACGCCTGCTGCGGACGGCGCGCGATCCCGCCGGGCTCGTTCAACGTGCAGCGCGGCCGCGAAGACGATCCTGACGCCCTCGCTCTCGGAGGGCACGCTCTGCGTCGTCACCCCGCGCGGGACGCCGGTCGAGCGCCTCCGCCTCGCCCGCTCGTCGCACGACGCCTGCTTCGTGATGCGGCGGTGAGGGACCTCCCGCGCACGCACGGCCGTAGAGTCGGCGGATGGGCTCCGAGCGTGCCCATGTGCGCGCGGCGCAGCGGGGATCCGCCCCGGACCTGGAGGCGCTCTTTCGCCTGCACTGGCCGCGCGCGCACCGGGCCGCCTACCTCGTCGTCCACGATGCCGCCGCCGCCGAGGACATCGCCCAGGAGGCGTTCCTCGCCGCGATCCGCAACCTCGACCGCTTCGACCGCCGCCGCCCGTTCGGGCCGTGGCTGCACCGGATCGTCGTCAACCGCGCGATCGACTGGGTGCGTGCACGGCAGCTGCGTGGCGAGAGCGAGCTCGTCGACGCCGCGGCGCCGGACGCGCAGCCGCTCGACGGGACGCTGCTCGCCGCACTCGCCGCCCTGCCGCCGGACCACCGCGCCGTGATCGTCCTCCGCCACCTGCTCGAGTACACGCCCGGTGAGATCGCCGAGCTGCTCGGGCTACCACGCGGGACCGTCAACTCGCGGCTGCGTCGCGGGCTCGACGCGCTGAGGGAGAGCGTGTGAGGAGGGAGCTGGAGCGGATCGAGATCCCCGGCGAGCACGAGGCGCGCGAGCGGTCGTGGGCGGTCGTGCAGGCGGCGTACGCGGAGCGGGAGCCGCGAGGCACGGCGCGGTCCTGGAAGCCCGTGGCGGCGCTCGCGGCCGCGGTTGTCGCCCTCGCCGGGCTGCTCAGCCCGCCGGGCCGCGCCGTGCTGGACGAGATCCGCGAGGTCGTCGGCGTCGAGGAGTCGGCGCCCGCGCTCTTCTCCCTGCCCGCGCCGGGACGGCTGCTCGTCAGCGCCGACTCGGGTGTGTGGGTCGTCGAGCAGGACGGCTCGAAGCGGCTGCTCGGCCCCTACCGGGAGGCGTCGTGGTCGCCGTTCGGCAGGTTCGTGGTCGCGTCACGGCCGAACGAGCTGGCGGCGCTGACGCCCGACGGCGTCGTGCGCTGGTCGCTCGCGCGGCCGGACGTTCGCTTCCCGCGCTGGGGCGGCACGCGAACCGACACGCGGATCGCCTACTTCTCGGACGGCGCGCTTCGCGTCGTCGGCGGCGACGGGGAAGGCGACCGCCTGCTCGACCGCGTCGCCTCGGAGCGGGCACCGGCCTGGCTCCCGGGCGCAGGGCACCGCCTCGCGTACGCGAGCCGCGACGGCAGGGTGCGGATCGTCGATACCGACACGGGCGCGGTCCTCGATCGTGACGCGGAGCGCTCGCTCGTCGGGGCCATGCCGACGGTGTCGCCGGACGGCCGCTGGCGCGTCGTCGGGTGGGCGGACGCCGACCAGCTCGTCTTCACGCGCCTCGGCCGGCCGAGGCAGATCCGGGCCGTCTCGGACGTGTCGGCGCAGTTCCGCTCGCGCTCGTTTCCTACGATCGCGGGGTGGTGCTGCGCGCCCTGATCGCCGCCGCCCTGCTCGCCGCACCGGCGCAGCAGCTCGGACGCTCCTACCAGGGCCGCCCGATCGAGGCGGTTCACGTCCGCGGTGACGGCCCGCGCGTGCTCGTCGTCGGCTGCATCCACGGCGACGAGTGCGAGGGGATCGAGGTGACCCGCCTGCTCGAGCGTTCCCGGGCGCACGCCGACCTCTGGCTCGTCCACCAGCTCAACCCGGACGGCTTTGCGGCGCGCCGCCGCACGAACGCGCGCGGCGCCGATCTCAACCGCGACTTCCTCGCGGCGACGCAGCGTGAGACCCGGATCGCACGGAAACTGATCCTCCGGCTCCGGCCAGCCGTGACGATCTGGTTCCACCAGCCGCAGTCGGTCGTGCGCGCCTGGGGCGCGAGCCGGACGGCGGCGCGCCGGTACGCGCGGCTGGCCGGCGTACCGTACCGCTCGCTGCGGTGGCCGCCCGGCAGCGCCTCGCGCTGGCAGAACGGGATCGGCCAGACGTCGTTCGTCGTCGAGCTGCCGCCGGGCGAGCTGCCCGACGCGCTCGCCCGCCGCCACGCGGCCGCCGTGCTCGCGCTGGCGGGATAGATTCGATCGGTGTTCTGGCTCGACACCGGCGAGTCGGCCGAGCTCGAGGAGCTGCTCGAGGAGGGCCCGGTCCTGCTCGCCTTCTACCTCTTCGACTGGTCGCCCACCTGAACGCAGGAGCTGCGCCTCCTGCGTGACAGGCGGCCCGAGTTCGAGCGGGCGGGTGTGCGCGTCTTCGGCGTCTCGCGCGACTCGCACTGGTCGCACCGGGCCTGGAAGGACGTGCTCGACGCCGACGTGCCGCTGCTCTCGGACTGGAACGGCGCGCTCGCGAAGCGCTTCGGCGCCTCCCGCGTGTGGCGGTGGATGGAGGACGTGCCGCGGCGGAGCACGTTCCTCGTCGGCGAGGACGGTACGGTGCTCGGATCGTGGCGGTACGAGGACTCGGAGGTGCCCGACTTCGACGAGCCGCTCGCAGCCGCTCGGGCATTGCGGGACTAGCGGCTGCGCTCTACCTCGCGGCCGGTGTGGTCGCCACGTCGCCCGCGGTCTTCGAGACCGACCGCTTCCTCGGCTACGGGAAGGCGCGCGAGGGGCGCGTCACGCCCGGCGACCACCTGCAGACGGCTTACAGCCTCTGGCTCCCCGGCCACCAGCTCGAGCGCGGCGCCGCACCGTGGCTCGACCCGTACAGCTTCCAGCCGGAGGTCGAGCCGCGGACGAACTTCGCCGCCTGGCCGTTCTCGGTCGTCTACGGCCCGTTGCGGTGGCTCTTCGGGACGGTCTCGGGCTGGAACGTCTTCGTCCTGCTGACGTACGTCGGCGCGGGCGGCTTCGCTGCGCTCTGGCTGCGGGGGCTCGGCCTCGGCCTCGGGCCCGCGCTGGTCGGCGGCCTCGCCTTCGCGCTCGCCCCCTACCGCGTCGCGCAGTCGACCGGCCACCTGCTGGGGCCGATCTCGATGCTGCTGCCGCTCGCCCTCTACGGGGTCGAGCGCCGCCGCGGCTGGCTGGCGGTCGCCGCACTCGCGTCGATCCCGCTCTCGGGCCAGGTGCACCTCGCGCTCGGCGCGATCCCGTTCCTGCTCGCGTACGCGCTCGCGCGGCGGCGGCCGGCGCTCGGCGCCGTAGCGGCGGGCACGGCGGTGGCGGCCGGCGTCGTCGTCTGGGCGCTGTCGCTCCGCGACACCGTCGAGCGGCCGTACGCCGAGGTCGAGCGCTACTCGGCCTCGCCGGGCGACTTCGTCGCCCGCGACCCGGGCGAGTTCGAGCGCTTCGTCTACCTCGGCTGGCTGCTGCCGCTCGCCGCGCTGCTCGGCCTCGGGTGCTTGTGTTACAGGAACACAATCTCCTACGGGCGCCGGCTCGCCCTCGTGCTCGGGCTCGGCGCGATCGTGCCCTGCCTGCTGGCGCTCGGGTCGAATCTGCCCGGATACGGCGTGATCTGGCGGAACACGCCGCTCCACTCGACGCGCGTGCCAGAGCGGCTGCTGCCGATCGCCTGCCTCTGCCTGGCCGCACTCGCGGCGGCCGCGCTCGCTTGTGTGACAGGAACACAAGCTCGTTCTCGGCTCGCCGCCGCGGTCGCGTGCCTCGCCGTCGCCGCCGACCTGTGGGTGCCGCTCTACGACCCGCTCGTCGCCGACGAGGACAACCCGGTCTACGCGCAGGCGGCGGCCGCGCCCGCCGGGCGGCTGCTCGAGCTGCCGGCGCTGCCGCCCGACGACTACGCCGGGAGCGTCTACCTCTACTACTCGATGCAGGCGCCGCGGGAGCGCCCGCTCGGCTACTCGACGTCGGCCCCGCCCGCCGCGTTCCGCGCCGCGAGGGAGCTGCCGGGCCGCGCACGGGCGCTCGGGGTCACCGTGATCGTCGAGTACCGCGACGGCGTCCCGCGCCTGGTTCGCTCATCGGACCGATGAATTCGGCAGTGCCCGTCGGTCTAGGGTAGTAGTCAGCCGCCGACCCCAAGGAGCGCACGCCATGGCCAGAGAATCCTCGCCCGAACGTCGGGCCGCACACGAACGACTCGCAACCGGCGGGCTCGCCCGCTGGGCGCGAGCCTGCGCGACACATCCCTGGCGCGTGATCCTCGGCTGGATCGGCATCGTCGTCGTGTTGATCGCCCTCGTGGCGACGGTCGGCGGCAGCCTCAAGGACGAGTTCGAGATCCCCGGCTCGGACACGCAGAAGGCGACCGACCTGATCGAGTCGGAGTTCGCCTCCGAGCAGGGCGGCGTCCTCAATCTCGTCTTCGCGGCCCCGGCCGGCCAGCGGCTCGACACGCCCGAGCGCAAGCAGGCGATCGAGGGCGCGATCGCGGAGCTGAAGAGGAGCGAGTTCAAGCCGTCCGAGGACCGAGCGGGGATCGAGAGCGTCGGCGACCCGTTCGACGACAACACCTTCTCCGACGACGGGCGGATCGCCTACGCGGAGGCGCAGTTCGACCGCGTCATCTTCGAGAAGGACCGCGACTCGGTGCTCGACGTCCAGGAGGCCGTGCGCGCGGCGGTCGAGCCGGCCGGCGTCACGGTCGAGTACAACGGCGACGCCGAGTTCCCGCCGATCGAGCAGGGGACGCAGGAGCTGCTCGGCCTGCTCGCCGCGCTGATCGTGCTGCTGATCGTCTTCCGCACGTTCGTGGCCATGTTCATCCCGATCGCGCTCGCGCTGGTGGCGCTGATGACGGCGTTCCTCCTCCTGTTCATCCTCGCCGGCCTGACCGACATCAACACGATCACCCCGCTGCTCGTGTCGATGATCGGGCTCGGCGTCGGGATCGACTACTCGCTCTTCATCGTCACGCGCTTCCGGCAGCTGCTGCACGAGGGCCTCGAGCCGGTGGACGCCGCCGCCGAGGCGGGAGCGTCGGCCGGACGGGCCGTGCTCTTCGCGGGGATGACGGTCGCGATCTCGGTCACCGGCCTCGCGTTCTTCGGGCTCGACTTCGTGACGAAGCTCGGGATCGGCTCGGCGCTCGGCGTCCTGACGACGGTGCTGATCGCGAACTCGATGCTGATCGCGGTGCTGCGGCTGCTCGGCCACAAGGTCGACCGGCTGAAGGTGCCGTTCCTGCCCGCGATCGACGACTCCGAGGCGTCCCGCGAGAAGACGCTGGTCGCGCGCTGGGGCCGGTTCGTCACCGCACACGCACGTGGCGTCTTCATCGTCGTCCTGATCGCGGTTCTCGCGCTTGCCTCGACCTCTGCCCTCGTCCGCCTCGGCGCGGCCGACCAGGGGACCGCGCCGAAGGAGCAGACCGCGCGACGCGCGTACGACCTGCTCGCCGAGGGCTTCGGGCCCGGCTTCAACGGCCCGATCCCGATCGTCGTCGACCTCAACGGCGACGAGCAGGCGGCCGACCGGGTCTACGAGGGCGTGCGGAACCTCCCCGGTGTCGCCTCCGCCGGGGAGCCGCAGCTGAACGACGAGAAGACCGTCGGGATCGTCTTCGTCACGCCCGACTCGGCGCCGCAGGACGAGAAGACGGACGAGCTCGTCGACCGCCTCCGCAACGAGGTCGTGCCCGAGGCGACGCGCGGCAGCGAGGCCGTCGCGTACGTCTCCGGCCTGACCGCGGCGTTCAAGGACATCGGCGAGCGGATCCTGGAGCGGCTGCCGCTCTTCCTCCTCTACGTCATCGGCGTCACCTTCATCCTGCTCGCGATGGCGTTCCGCTCGGTCGTGATCTCGCTCACCGCGGGAGTCACGACGATCCTCTCCGCGTTCGTCGGCTTCGGCGTCCTCACCCTGGTGGTGCAGGAGGGCCACCTGCTCGGGCTGACGGGCCTCGACAGAACGGGGCCGATCGAGACGTTCGTGCCACCGATCGCCTTCGCGATCCTCTTCGGGCTGTCGATGGACTACATGGTCTTCCTGATGAGCCGGATCCGGGAGGAGCACGTCCATGGCCTCGTGACGCGGGATGCGGTCGAGCACGGCATCGCCGCGATCGGCCGGGTCGTCGTCGCCGCGGCCGTGATCATGGGCACCGTCTTCTCCGCGTTCATCCTCACGCCGGACCGGATCTCGAAGGAGTTCGGGATCCTGCTCGCGATCGCGATCCTGACCGACGCTCTGGTCGTCCGGATGACGCTCGTGCCCGCGTTCCTGACGCTGCTGGGCGAGCGCTCGTGGGCGATGCCGGGCTGGCTCGACCGGCTGCTGCCGAACCTGACCATCGAAGCGCCGCACGAGGCCGATGCTCCGCCGAGGACGCAGGCGGCGCCCAGCCACGAGGGCGCCGGGAGCTGACCGTAGGAGCGGCGGAGCCTCCGCGCTCCGCCGCCCCCTACATCCCCATCGCGTGGTAGCCGGCGTCGACGTAGAGCGTCGTGCCGGTCACGTTCTTCGCATCCTCCGAGAGCAGGTAGGCCGAGGCTGCGGCGACGTCGTCGGCGTCGATGTGACGACGCAGCGGCGCCCGCTCGACGAACATCGACTCCATCTCCGTGAAGCCCGCGATCGAGCGGGCCGCGAGCGTCCGCACCGGGCCGGCCGAGACCGCGTTGACCCGGATCTCCTTTTCGCCGAGATCCCAGGCGAGGTACTTCACGGACGCGTCGAGGGTTGCCTTGGCGACGCCCATGACGTTGTAGTGCGGCACCGCCCGCTCGCCGCCGAGGTAGGTCATCGTCACGATCGAGCCGCTGCCGCCCGCCGCCATCAACGGCTCCGCGGCCCGCGCCGCCGCGACCAGCGAGTAGGCGCTGATGTCGATCGCCATCCAGAACCGGTCGCGCGGCGTGTCGGTGAAGCGGCCCTCGAGGTCCTCGGCGGCGGCGAAGGCGACGGAATGCACGAGCAGGTCGAGCTTCCCGTCCCACGTCTCGCCGACCTCGCCGAAGACCCGGGCGATGTCCTCGTCCGAGCGCACATCGCACTCGGTCACGAGCGGAGAGCCCACCGACGACGCGAGCTCGCGCACGTTGCCCTCGATCCGCTCGCCCTGGAACGTGAACGCGAGCTCGGCGCCCTCGTCCGCGAGACGCCGCGCGATCGCCCACGCGATCGACCGCTTGTTCGCGACACCCATGATCAGGGCGCGCTTGCCCGCGAATCGTGACACATCACGATCCTACGGCTACTCTGCGCACCGTGCGCCGCCTCGTCGGATCTGTCGCACTCGGCGTGGCGCTCGTGGCCACTGCCTCTGCGTCGGCTGCGTTCCAACCGATCGACCGGCGTCACGGGGAGATCCAGATTCCCCGCGTGCGCGCCGGGAAGATCGTCGTCCCGGAGGCGCACCGCAAGGGCCGCGTCACCGTCATCCTGACGCTCTCCGACCCGCCGCTGGCCGCGTACTCGCGCTCGCTGGCGGCGACGGGGGCCACCCGCCGGCTGAACGTCCAGAGCCGCAGCGCGCGGGCGTACGTCGCCAAGCTCCGCGTCGCACAGAGTCGGGCGGCCGCCACGCTCAGGCGCGCGATCCCCTCGGCCGCGGTCAAGCGGAACTACACGCTGCTCCTGAACGGGATGGCCGTCGAGCTGCCGGCCACCGAGCTGGCCAGGGCGGCGAAGCTCTCCTTCGCACGCAAGCTCTATCCCAGCTACCGCTACACGCTTGCGCTCAACCGGAGCCCCGGCCTGATCGGCGCAGGGGCGCTTGCGGCGGCCGGGGGCGGCAGCGGCGAGGGGATGAAGATCGCCGTCGTGGACGACGGCGTCGACCAGACCAACCCATTCTTCAACCCGCAGGGCTACAGCTATCCGGCGGGGTTCCCGAAGGGCGGCACGAAGTGGACGTCGCCGAAGGTGATCGTCGCGCGCTCCTTCGTCGGAGCCGGCGCCGACGATCGCACGCGGCTCGCCGTCGACCCGCAGGCTTCGTTCCACGGCACGCACGTGGCCGGGATCGCGGCGGGCAACGCCGGCACGACGGCGCCTGCCGGCGCCGACCATCCGACGACCTCCGGGCTCTCCGGGGTGGCGCCGCGCGCGTACATCGGCAACTACCGGGTCTTCAACGTGCCCACGCCGGTCGGTCACGTCGGCAACACGCCCGAGATCGTCGCGGCGTTCGAGTCCGCCGTCAGCGACGGCATGGACGTGATCAACTTCTCCGGCGGCGGCCCGCAGACGGATCCGCTCAGCGACGCGCTCGTCGAGGCCGTCCGGAACGTCGCAGCGGCAGGCGTCGTCCCCGTCATCTCCGCCGGCAACGACCGCGACGACTACGGCGTCGGGTCGGCGGGCTCGCCCGGCAGCGCCCCCGACGCGATCTCCGTCGCCGCGCTCTCGAATGCCCACGTCTACGCGCCCGCGCTCACCGTGACGGCCGCCGGCGCCCCGGAGGCGCTCACCCGCGTCCCGTTCATGCGCACGGCCGGCCCGGCGACGCCGGCGGCCTGGGTCGGCAACGACCAGCAGCTCGTCGACGTCGGCACGATCGTCGGCACGAACGGCCAGCCGGTCTCCCGCGATCTCTGCGGTCCGCCCGGGAACCTCGACGGCGGGCCGACCACGCTTCCCCCGGGCTCGCTGAACGGTGCGATCGCGCTCGTCTCGCGCGGCACCTGCACGTTCGCCCTCAAGGCGGAGCGCGTGAAAGGCGCCGGCGCCGTCGGGATCGTGCTCGTCGACAACCGCCCCGGCGAGGCCAACGGGATCCCGGTACAGCTCCAGGTGCCCGGCGGGATGGTCTCGGACCTCGACGGCCAGCAGCTGCGTGCGTTCCTCGCCGGCCGCGGCGGGCGCACGACCGTCCGGATCGGGCGCGACCCGCGCGAGCTCGCCACCGGCCGCAGCGGCATCGTCACCAGCTTCTCCTCGGCGGGCCTGACCGCCTTCGGCCATCTGCTCAAGCCCGACGTCGGCGCGCCGGGCGGCCAGATCCTCTCGGCGACGCTGCCGAGCGCCGGCGGCCCCTTCGCCGTCTTCGACGGGACGAGCATGGCCGCGCCGCACGTCGCCGGCGGCGCCGCGCTGCTGCTCCAGCGCCACCCGAACTGGACGCCGCACCAGGTCAAGTCGGCGCTCGTCTCGACGGCGGCGCCCGCCTGGGGCGACACGGCGCGGACGATGGAGGCGCCCGTGCTCACGGCCGGCTCCGGCCTCGTCGACCTCCCGACCGCGAACGACCCGAAGCTCTTCACCGATCCGGTCTCGCTCTCGTACGCGGACCTGAACGTCAACCGCGGCCCGGCGTCGAAGGCGCTGCTGCTCGCGATCGCCGACGCCGGCGACGGCGCAGGCACCTGGACGATCGAGGTCAAGCCGCAGGCGCAGCCGAGCGGCGTCCAGATCACCGTCCCCGGCTCGGTCACGATCGCGCCCGGCGGAACCGTGCAGCTGCCCGTCAGCGCCAGCGCGAGCGCGAACGCCGCGGCGGGCGAGGCGTACGGGTTCCTGCTGCTGCGGCGCGGAAGCGTCACGCGCAAGGTCGCGTACGCGCTGCTCGTCACCCGCCCCGGGCTCGAGGGAGCGCCGGTGATCCCGCTGCAGCAGATCCAGACGGGCGACACCCGTCGCGGCACGTCGCGCGCGTCGGCCTACAAGTACCCCGCCGCGGCGTTCGGCCCCGCGCCGAACTACCTGGGCGCGCCCGTGAACGAGGACGGCGCCGAGAAGCTCTACCGCATCCGAATCGACGAGCCCGCCGTCAACGTCGGCGCCGCGGTGATCGCGTCCAGCGAGGGCTCGCTCGTCCATCCCTGGTTCCTCGGCTCGCCCGACGAGAACGACGTCCAGGGCTACGCCGGGCTGCCGGTCAACGTCAACAACCTGACCGTGGACTACCCGCTCGACATCGGCGCCGCCGGCACCGTCTTCCCGCGCACGAAGGCGTACTACGTCGCCGTCGACTCCGGGCGCGACCTCTTCACGGGGCGCAGCCTCGGCGGCTCGTACGTGCTCCGCGCGTGGATCGACGACCTGCAGCCGCCGCTGCTCGGGCTGATGACCGACCGCGTGACCGCCGGCCGTCCGACGATTGCGCTCCGCGTGCTCGACCTCGGCGCCGGCGTCGATCCATACTCGCTCGTGATCGGCTACGGCAACACCCTCATCGGCGCCGCCGTCTACGACCCGATCAGCGGGATCGCGCTGTTCCCGATCCCAGCCGGAGCGCCCGCGCTCCGCGCCGGCAAGCGGCAGCTGCAGGCGTCGGCGGCCGACTTCCAGGAGGCCAAGAACGTCGACTCGGTGGGCGACGAGCTGCTGCCGAACACCGCTTTCGCCGGCGGCCCGATCAGTGTCGTCGCCGGCCCGACGATCACCTGGATCACGCCCGAGATCCGCGAATGCGCGGCCGCCCGGACGCAGCTGCTCGTCCTCGCGGGCTCGAACTCCGCCGTCCGCACGGTCCGCTTCTTCGACGGGCGCAAGGCGATCGCCACGGTGCGGCGCGGCACCGCCGGGATCTACACCGCCACCTGGCGGCGCGGTGCCGCCGCGAAGGGACGTCACACGCTGCGCGCCATCCTCACGGACGCGAAGGGCCGCAAGGCCGAGGCTCAGCGCGTCGTGCGCGTCTGCGCGTAGAGTCGCCGGCGTGAAGATCGCCGTCGTCACGGGCGCCTCGAGCGGCATCGGCGAGGCGACGGCACGAGAGCTGGCGCGACGCGGCTGGAAGCCCGTGCTCGTCGCGCGGAGGCGCGAGCGGCTGGAGCAACTCGCCGCCGAGCTCGGAGGCGACTTCGAGGTGGGCGACGTCTCCATACGGCAGGACGTCGACCGCGCCGCGGCCGCGATCCTCGAGCGCCACCCCAGCATCGACCTGCTCGTGAACAACGCCGGGATCCCGGCCCGCGGCGACTTCCTCTCACTCGACGCCGAGCGGATCGAGGCGGTCGTGCAGACGAACTACCTCGGCGGGGTCTGGATGGTGCGGGCGCTCGAGGACGGCCTCCGGCCCGGCTCGCACGTGGTCAACGTCGTCTCCGTCGCCGGCACGGTCGCGTTCGCGCCGGCCGGCCCGTACGCGGCGTCGAAGCACGCCCAGCTCGCGTTCTCGCGCTCGCTCACGGGACTGCTCGGGCACCGCGGCGTGCGCGTGCACACGGTGCTGCCGGGCTTCGTCGAGACCGAGGGGTTCCCGCAGAAGCGCGTGCTTCGCAGCGCGTTCTTCCGGCGCGCCGTGATTCAGCCCGAGCTCGTGGCGGAGCGGATCGCGAATGCGGTCGAGTCGGGGAAGCGCGAGCTCTTCGTGCCGCGCTGGTACCGGATCTTTTCGCTCGCACAGGCCCTCGTGCCGGCGCTGTCCGCGCGCCTCGTCGCGCGCTCCGGCTACAAGCGGCCCGCCTAGCGCGTCTTCGCGAAGCGCTGCACCGCGGCGAGCAGCTCGTCGGTCTTCGCCCGCACCTCGGCCTCGTCACCGGATGCGATCGCACCGGCGACGCAGTGGTTGACGTGGTCGTCGAGCACCTTCAGGCCGACGTTCTCGAGCGCGGTCATCGCGGCGCCGATCTGCGTGAGGATGTCGATGCAGTAGCGCTCCTCCTCGACCATCTTCTCGATCCCGCGCACCTGGCCCTCGATCCGGCGCAGGCGCTTCCCGATCGCGTCCCGGTCGTAGCCGTGCCCGTGCTCGCTCACGTGCGCACGCTCCGGAACGCCCGCAGCCGCAGCGAGTTCGAGACGACGAAGACGCTCGAGAACGCCATCGCCGCGGCCGCCACGATCGGGTTCAGGTATCCGGCCACCGCGAGCGGGATCGCGGCGACGTTGTAGGCGAATGCCCAGAAGAGATTGCCCTTGATCGTCGCGAGCACACGGCGGGACAGCCGGATCGCGTCGACGGACGCGCGGAGGTCGCCGGAGACGAGCGTCAGGTCGGACGCCTCGATCGCGACGTCGGTCCCCGTCCCGATCGCGATTCCGAGATCCGCCTGCGCGAGCGCCGGCGCGTCGTTGACGCCGTCGCCGACCATCGCCACCACCTCACCGGCGTCCTGAAGGCGGCGCACCTCGGACGCCTTGTCGCCGGGGTAGACCTCCGCGAGCACCCGCTCGATCCCGACCTCGTCCGCCACGCGACGCGCGGTCGCCTCGGCATCGCCCGTGAGGAGAACCGGCGTCAGCCCGAGCGCCCGCAGCTCGCGGATCGCCTCGGCGCTCGTCGGCTTGACGGTGTCCTCGACGACGAGGCGGGCGCGGAGCTCGCCGCCCCAGTGCACCCCTGCGCGGTCGACCGTGACCTCGACGCCGTCGACGACGCCGACGACGCCCTGGCCGGGAAGATTGCGGAAGTCGGAGACGCCGGGCAGCGGGCCTACCTCGGCGCGCGCGGCGTCCGCGACTGCGCGCGCGACCGGGTGCTCGCTCGCGTTCTCGACGGCGCCGGCGAGGCGGAGGACGACGCCGCGGGAGGCACCGTTCAGCGTCTCGACGCCGACGAGGGTCATCCGGCCCTCGGTCACGGTGCCGGTCTTGTCGAGCACGATCGTGGTCGCGCGGCGCGTCTGCTCGAGCACCTCCGGGCCCTTGATCAGCACGCCCAGCTGCGCGCCGCGGCCGGAGCCGACGAGCAGCGCGGTCGGCGTGGCCAGCCCGAGCGCGCACGGGCAGGCGATGATCAGGACCGCCACCGCCGCTGCGAAGGCGAACGCGGGATCGGAGCCGGTGCCGAGCCAGAAGCCGAGCGTCGCCACGGCGACGGCGATCACGATCGGGACGAAGACGGCGGAGACGCGGTCGGCGAGGCGCTGCACCGGCGCCTTCCCGGCCTGCGCCTCGGTGACGAGCCGTCCGATCTGCGCAACGGCCGTGTCGGCGCCGACGTGCGTGGCGCGGACGACGAGCCGACCCGAGACGTTGACGGTCGCCCCGATCGCCTCGTCGCCGGGGCCGACCTCGACGGGGACGCTCTCGCCCGTGAGCAGGGAGCTGTCCACCGACGAGCTGCCCGACTCGATCACGCCGTCGGTGGCGATCTTCTCGCCCGGCCGGACGACGAAGAGATCGCCGACCTCGAGTTGCTCGACCGGCACGCGCCGCTCCTCGCCGTCCGGGCCAAGCACGGCCACGTCCTTGGCGCCCAGTTCGAGCAGCGCCTGCAACGCCGCGCCCGCACGCCGCTTCGCCCGGGCCTCGAAGTAGCGGCCCAGCAGGATCAGCACGACGACGACGGAAGCGACCTCGAGGTAGATCTCGCCTCCGCCCGAGCCGACGCCGAGCGCAAGCTCGAAGTCCATCCGCATCGCGGGATCGCCGGCGTCGCCGAAGAAGAGCGCGTAGAGCGACCAGGCCCATGCGGCGAGGGTTCCGACCGAGATCAGCGTGTCCATCGTCGCCGCGCCGTGGCGTGCGTTGACGAGGGCGGCGCGGTGGAAGGGCCAACCGCCCCAGAGGACGACCGGCGTTGCCAGCTGCAGCGAGAGCCACTGCCAGCCGTCGAACTGCAGCGCCGGGATCATCGCGAGCAGCAGCACGGGGAGCGCGAGCGCCGCGGACGCGAGCAGCCGGAGCCGCAGCGACGCTGTCGGGTCCTCAGGCGTCGGCTGCTCGGCGTCCTCGCGGGGCAGGGCCGCCCTGTACCCGGCCGACTCGACCGCGGCGACGAGCTGCTCGGCAGAGACCGTGTCGGCGTCGAACTCGACCGACGCCCGCTCGGTCGCGTAGTTGACGGCCGCAGCGACGCCCTCGAGCTTGTTCAGCTTCCTCTCGACGCGCACGGCGCACGAGGCGCAGGTCATCCCCTCGATCGGGAGCTCGAGCTTCTGAACGCTCACTTCTCGACCTCGAAGCGGGCGGTCTCGACGACGCCGGCGACCTTGAACTGGAGGTAGAGCCGGTAGCGCCCCTCGCTCGGGAACGGCACGTCGAACGCGAGCTCGTCCTCCTCCGCGTGCGCGTGGATGTACGCGAGATCGCCCTCGCGGAGGACGACGAGATGGCCCCCCGCGCCGAGGTACGGCTGTGTCCGCACCGGCCCGCGGTCGCCGCGGACGGCGAAGACGAATCGATCGCCCTGCCGCCGCAGCTTCGCGACGTAGCTGGAGTCCCAGAAGGCGACCGCGGCGGCCGGTCGCCCGGTGGCGACGAGGTCGATCGCGAGCGTGCGGCGCTCACCTCCGGTGGTGAAGTCGGCGAAGACGCGGTAGGAGCCCGCGCTCGGGAGCTCGAGCGGGACGGTCCAGCTCCCGTCGGCGCGCTGCCGCGGATGCAGGTGCAGGAACGGCGCGTCGGGCGCACGGCCGACGACGATCAAGTGCAGGCGGCGCTCGTGCTCGATCTCGAAGTCGCGGACGGTCGCGCCGTCCGGGCCGAGGATCCGAAAGACGTAGGGCGAGCGGCGGCCGGCGACATGGGCGCCACGCTCCTGCACGAGCCGGTAGCCGTCCTGCTCGACGGCGAGGCCCGCGGGCGTGCCCATCTCGTCGCCGTGTGCCTCCCCGGCTGCGACGGTGCGCGCGCCGACGTCGGCGACCCGGCCGAGGGCCAGCGCAGCGACGAAGATGCCGGCGAGGCCGGCCACGAAGAGCGCGACGCGAGTCACGCGGCCTCGTAGCCGGCCTCGTCGATCGCCGCGCGGAGCGCCTCGTCCTCCAGGCCCTCCCCGCGCACGACCACGAGCTTTGTGTCGAGGTCGGCGTTGACCGATTCGACACCGGGCACGCGCCCGACCTCTCCCTCGACGGCCGCCTTGCAGTGGCCGCAGCTCATGCCGCTGACCGTGTAGGTGATCTCCATGCCCACGACTATACCCCCTTGGGGTATCAGTTGTCCACGACCGACCGCCGCGAGCGCTCCGGCTCTGAACGGATGCCGGTCACGATCTCGTAGCCGATCGTGTCGGCGACGCGCGCGTGCGCCTCCGCCTGGACGCCGTGCCCGAGCAGCACCACCGGCGCGCCCACGGGCAGCTCGCGATCGAGCGCAACGGCGAAGGCGTCCATCGAGATCGTGCCGACCACGGGCCGCATCTCCCCTGCGACACGCACCTCGGTGCCCGTGAGGTCGCGCCGGAATCCGTCGGCGTAGCCGACGGGGACGATGCCGATCCACGTCGGTTCCGCAGCGATCCAGCGGCGCCCGTAGCCCGTCGATTCGCCCGGCTGCAGCAGCCGCACCTGCGCGAGCTGCGACTCCCAGCGCAGCACCGGCTCCAGCCCGTCGTCGGCGGGGTCGGTGCCGAAGGGCGAGATCCCGTACAGGGCGATCCCGCACCGGGCCGCATCGAAACGCGCGTCCGGGTAGCGGAGCGCGCCGGCGCTGTTGGCGACGTGCCGGGTCAGGAAGGAGTACTCCGCCGTGGCTGCCGCGAAGCGCTCGATCTGCCTGGCGGTGAACGCCGCATCCGAGTCGGCCGAGGCGAAATGGCTCATCAGCCCGACGACGTCGCGGCCTGGCGCCGGCAGCTCGGCGAGCCCCCAGCGGCCCATGCCCGTGTCCAGCTTCAGGTGCACACGGATGCCCTCCGGCACCTCGCCATCGGCGACGACGAGCTCGAGCTCGGCGTCGCGGGCGTCCGCGATCTCCCGGCTCGTGGCGGGGCCCATGACCAGGATTCGCGCCGTGCCGAGCGCGCGCGCGGAGCTCGAGCGCCTCGGGCACGGTCGCGACGCAGAGGGCGGTCGCGCCGGCGCCGAGCGCCGCGCCGGCCACGTCGACCGCACCGTGCCCGTAGCCGTCCGCCTTGACGACCGCCCAGAGCTCCGCTCCGTCGAGGGCGGCGAGCAGTGTCCGGGCGTTCCGCCGGACCGCGCCCAGGTCGACCGTGAGCTCGGAGCGCGCCATCAGAGCGGATCGTACGGACGGAAGTTCCGCGCCAGCTCCGACACGTAGCCGCGGCCGAGCCGCTCCCCGTTGGCGGCCACCCACGACCGGAAGCCGGCCCGGCCGAGCGGCGGCTCGGCGGAGACGAGGAGCTCGGCCTGCAGCCCCGCGAGCTCCTCTGCCGTCAGGAAGACGTCCCGCCGGACCCAGCCCACGAGCCGCGCGACCCCGAGGACGACGCGGGGACTGAGGTGCACGACTCGCACCTCGCGGCCGACGGCCGCGCCGACCAGTCGCACGAGAGCCTCGTACGAGAGCGTCTCCGGACCGGCTGCGTCCAGCACGACGTCCTCCTCGGCCTCACCCGCGTCGACGCAGATCGTCGCCACGTCCTCGACGGAGACCGGCTGGACGCGGTAGGCGCCGTCGCCGGCCACCGGGAAGACCGGTACGTCGACGGAGGCCCCAGGCGATGTTGTTGACGAGGATGTCGCGCGGGCCGAAGACGAGCGTCGGCCGGACGATCGCATGGCCGAGCGCGGCAGCGCGGACGTCGCTCTCGACCGCCGCCTTGCCGCGGAAGTAGGGCAGCGGCGACGCGGGCGAGGGATTCGTGACGCTGACGTGGACGATCCGCCGGACGCCTGCAGCCTCCGCCGCGCTGCAGCAGGACGCGGGTGTTCGCGACGGCGCGCTCGAAGGTGGTCTCGCCGTGCGCGAAGCGGACCCAGTACGTGTTGTAGAGCGTGTCCGCTCCGGTCAGCGCGCCGCGAAGCGCCGGCTCGTCGCGGAACTGCAGCTCGGCGCGCTCGACGCGCTCCGCGAGCGGGTCGGCCGGCTCGTGCCGCCGCGTCAGCGTCCGGACGCGACGACCTCGCGCCAGCAGCTCCTCCGCGATCGCCCGCCCGGTGTAGGAGAACGCCCCGGTGACGACGTCGAGGTCGGGACGGGCCACGCCCCGATGCTACGGCCTACTGGATCTGGGTCTCGCAGGTGGCGTGGAACGTGTCCGTGCCCGGCCCGCCGATGCAGACGTCCGTGCCGCCGTCGCCGCGCAGCGCGTCGTTGCCGCCGCCGCCGTGGATGCAGTCGTCGCCGTTCTGGCCGCGGAGGTTGGCGTCCGCGGTCGCGTTGCCGAGGACGAGGTCGTTGCCGTTGCCGCCGTTGACGCCGCCGGTGAAGATGGCGGTGACGGTGATCCCGTTGCAGCTCGGCTTCGGCTTCTTCTGGTCGACGGTGATCGCACTGACGTCTCGCTCGGCCCTGGAGGCGGGCACGGCGTTCGTGGCCGCGAGCGCCGAGACCAGCACGAGCCCGCAGGCGGCGCCGACGGCCGCGACGCGCAGCAGCCGCACGAGCCTCATCGGCGCGCGCGCAGCTCGTTCGCGGCCGGCGGCC
This sequence comes from uncultured Gaiellaceae bacterium, assembly GCA_963827015.1. GTDB lineage: Bacteria > Actinomycetota > Thermoleophilia > Gaiellales > Gaiellaceae > Gaiellasilicea. Next base: position 44,689 of record CAWGZI010000013.1, read on the forward strand.
AGACCATCGTGCACCGGCTCGGGAGCGTCCCCGGGGCTGTAGCGATAGGCGTTGCCGCCGTCCTCGACCACGTAGCAGCGGTCGGGGCCGTCCGTGACGTGGAGGATCAGCTTGCCGTGGTGCGCGGCGAGGCGCGCCAGCGCATCGATGTCGGCGACCTCGGTCACGTGCGACCAGGCGCCGGAGCGGGAAGCCACCGGCACGAGCAAATGCCCGTAGCGGGCGCGGATCCGATCGTGCTCGTCCTCGTCCTCGCGCCGGCGCCCGGCGGCGAGCGCGAGCCCGCCGAGGAGCAGCAGCACGGCGATCCCGAGCAGCGACACCCGCCGGGCGGTCGAGACGGAGAGCGAGAGGGCGCCGAGCGAGATCTCCGCGGGCGCGACCCGGGTACCGCTCCCGGGCTCGCGGGGAGCGAGCGGCCCGACGCCCTCGCCCGCCTCGAAGCTCGGCTGCAGGCGGAGGTCGCCGAAGTCGAAGGACAGCGCCGGGGCGAACGTCGCGTCGACCGGCTCGCCGCCGACCTTCCCCGCCACCTGGACGCGCGGGAGCACCGCCACGGTGTACGTCGCCTGGCCCGATCCGGTGAGGTCGCGAACCTCCTCGACGATCCGCTCGATCCGTGCGAGGTCGAGCACGCCCGAGACCGTCGAGGCGCCGCGCGCGAAGGGGCGCTCGGCCACGAGCGGCAGCACTCGCTCCCAGCCGCGACCGTCGCTGAGGCGGGCATCGAGGGCGATCTTCCCGCCCGCAGCGACCGGGAGCTCCGATTCGAGCCGGTAGGTGAAGGAGACGCGCAGGCGCGGAACGAGACGCAGGAAGACCGGCTCGCCGGTGCTGACCTGGCCGTCGGGGTACGCGGCATTGCGCGCGACCCGCGCCTCGTACTCGAAGCGGCCCTGGTGCGCGTAGGCGGCCTCGACGGGCTCGGACGCGGCCACGGGCCGGCTGAACGAGACGAGTGCGAGCGCGGCGCACGCGACCGTGGCTGTCACGAGGCCGGTGAGGACCGGCTTGAGCTCGTCGGGGAGGGCGCGGGGCGAGCGGGGGACGGCTGCCGGCCGCGGCAGCCGACCCGGCTGCGATCCGCGCCGGACGGCCGCGCCGGCTCCGAGCCCGCCGCCGAGCGCGATCAGGGTGACGAGGCCGACGAGCAGCGCGCTGTGCAGCGGCTGGCGCAGCCACTCGGTCGCGCGTCCGACCGCCGGCGCGCGGACCCAGAGCGCGCCGACGATCTGCTCCTCGGTCGGCCGCTCGACGTCGAGGAAGCTGTTGTTGTCGCCCTTGAGCACGAACCGACCCTTCTCGACCCGAAGGATCCGGTGGAGCACCTTGGTGCCGAGCTCCTTGCTGTCGTAGAGGACGACGTCGCCGGCGCGGTAGCTGCTGCGCGCGCGGACGATCGCGAGATCGCCGCGATGCAGCCCCGGCTCCATCGAGTTGCCGACGATGATCGCGTAGGAGGTGCCGCCGCCCGCCTGCGTGGGCGCGAAGAAGACCCAGCCGGCCGCGAGCACGGCGACGGCGAGGACGCTGGTGGCGATCCCGGTGATGCGGCCGGTGCTCATGCAGTGAGCGAGGGGATGGTGGGCCGGGCCAGACAGCGTTCGTCGTCGCCCGGCCCGGCTCCCGTCCCTACGAGGTTGCGATCACCGACAGCTGGTCGGCCGTCGTGATGGCGATGTCCGGGCTGAAGTCGCACGTCACGTTGACGCCGCTCGCGATCGAGCAGTTCGTGTACGTGGTCGAGCCGCTGACGATCTTGGCCTTGGCCGTCGTCGCGTTCGCGTTCAGGGTGAAGGTCACCGAGTCGATGTCGCTGGGGGTGGTCGCGTTGAGCTGGTACGCGACCGCGGAGACCGTGTAGCCGCTGATCGTGCCGCTGCCCGAGCCTGCGCTCGAGCCGGGAACCGTGTTCGTCGCCGTGAAGGCGTACGCGCCCGTCGCGAGTGCCGCCGCCACGATCAGCGCGCCGAGTGTCCGGCTCCGTCCGATGAGTGCTCGCTTCATTGTTCGTCTACTCCAGAATTGGGGAGGGGGTCACGCGTTCTGGGTAGGTTTCGGCGGTTTCGGGTGACGGACGCTCCCCCGTTCGGGGTACTTCGGGCCTGACTTAGTTGCTGTCAGCAACGAAGTCGCTCAGGCGAGCGTGGCGGGGAGCGCCGCGATCACGTCGCTCGCGATCAGGCCCCGCTGCGGGAGACTTCGCGCCGCGAGCCCGTGAGCGGTGGCCCCGGCGGCCGCTGCGAGCCGCGGCTCCAGACCCTTTGCGAGGAACGCGGCGACGACTCCGGTCAGGACGTCGCCGGTGCCGGCGGTCGCGAGCCCGGGAGCGTCGGCGACGCAGACGAGCACGCCTTCGTCCGGAGCGGCGACGAGCGAGTCGGCTCCCTTCAACAGGCAGACGCAGCCGAACCGGTCGGCCGCGCGCTGCACCGCCGCCAGCCGGTGCGCGTTCACCCACGCCGCGTCCTCGCCCAGCAGCCGCGCCAGCTCGCCCGCGTGGGGCGTCAGAACCGCCCGCCCGCCCCACTCACCCGGCGCGAGCTCGTGCAGCGCGTCGGCGTCGAGCACCAGCGGCCCGTCGCCGGCGCCCAGGAGCTCGTCGCGAAGGCGCATGGCGTCCGGGCCGCGCCCAAGCCCTGGGCCGATCGCGATCGCCCCGGCCTTCTCGGCGGCAGCCGCCACCTTCTCCCACGTCAGCTTGACCGGCTCGAGCAGCTTCGCCTCGACGACCGGAAGCGACGCCTCCGGGACGGCGACGGCGACGTAGCCCGCATCGGCGCGGAAAGCGGCTTCGGCGGCGAGGCACGCGGCGCCGGTCATCCCGGGCGCGCCGCCGACGACGAGCACCGCACCCGCGGTGTACTTGTTGTCCACGGGCCTGCTTGGCCGGGACGAGGGACAGGATCTCCGGCGTGACGAGCCGCTGCTCGGTCTCGAGCGGCTCGAGCCCGATGTCGGAGACGACGACGTCGCCGGCGTGGAAGAGCCCCGGCGCCGCGGCGAGACCGACCTTGCGGCCGTGGAACGTCACCGTCAGCGACGCTCGCACCGCCTCGCCGGCGACCTCGCCGGTCGAGGCGTCCACACCGGAGGGAACGTCGACGGACACGACCGGCGCTCCGGCGGCGTTGATCCGCTCGATCGTGGACGCGGCTTCCGCGCGCGGCTCGCCGTGGAAGCCCGTGCCGAAGAGCGCGTCGACGATCACGTCCGCCTGCTCGACAGCGGTCGTCTCGACCGCGTCGCGCCCCTGCTCGCGCAAGATCCGAGCCGCGATCCGACCGTCGCCGCCGTTGGAGCCGCCGCCGCAGACGACCGCGATCCGGCGGGCCTCCGGGAACCGCTGCGCGACCTCGTGCGCCACCGCCGCCCCGGCGCGCTCCATCAGCTCCGCGACGTCGTGGCCCTCCTCCGCCCGGCGCGCCTCCTCGGCCGTGTAGAGCGGCTCAAGCATCCGTGACAACGGCGACCGCGGAGGCGAGCTCGCGCGAGTGCGTCATCGAGAGGTCGATCGCGCCGGCCTCGACGCGCTCGGCCCAAGCCGCCACGCGACCGGAGAGCCGCACCGACGGCTTCGGGCGGCCGGCGATCTCGATGTCCTTCCACGCGAACGCCCGGGCGACGCCGAAGCCGAGCGCCTTGCCGACCGCCTCCTTGCCGGCGAAGCGGCCCGCGTAGCTCTCGGCCGGGTTCTTGCGCGAGTCGCAGTACTCCTGCTCGGCCTTCGTGAAGCAGCGGTCCCTGAAGCCCTCGTAGCGCTCGAGCGAGCGGCGGACGCGCTCGATCTCGATCAGATCGACGCCGACCCGCGTCACAGCGAGCGGTCGATCCAGTCCGGCACGTGCGCGATCGAGCTGAGAACGGCATCCGGGATCACGGACGAGCGCTCGAGCGCCTCGGGCCGGAACTTGCCGGTGCGCAGCAGGACCGTCTTCATCCCGAAGAGCTGGGCGCCGCGCACGTCCTGCTCGAGATCGTCGGTGACCATCCACGTCAGCTCGGGCTCGGCGTCGAGCGCCGCGAGCGCGGCGGCGAAGCAGGCGGCGCTCGGCTTGCCGATCACGGTCGCCTCGACCCCGGTCGCGTACTCGAGCGCGGCGACGAAGGCGCCCCCGTCGAGCATCGGGCCGCGGGCGGTCTGCCACCACGGGTTCTTGTGCAGGCAGAAGAGGTCGGCGCCGGCCTGGATCTCCGAGAAGGCCCGCGCGAGGTTCATGTGGCTGAAGACCTGATTCGGCTCCGTCGTCTCGTCGCACCCGCCGACGAGGACGGCGTCCGCGCCCTCACCGACGAGCTCGATGCCCGCGAGGTCGGGCACGATCGCCGACATCACGAGGCCGTAGACGCGGCGGCCGCCGAGCTGCTCGGCGGCGGCGATCGGCGTCGTCTGCAGCTCCGAGTCCTCGAGCTCGAGACCCAGCTCGCGGAGCTCCGCCGCCAGGGCGCCGCGCGAGCGTGTCGAGTTGTTCGTGACGAAGCGCAGCCGGTGCCCGTCGGCGCGCAGGCGGCGGACGGCCTCCACGGCACCCGGGATCGGCTCGCCCGAAACAGAGAGGACGCCGTCGACGTCCAGCAGAATGGCGGCCATGGAGCGGGATGCTATCCGGGTGACGCGCTCAGTCCTACTGCCTCTGTCCGAGGTGGAGCTGCGCTTTTCCCGCTCGAGCGGTCCCGGCGGCCAGCACGCGAATACGGCCGAGACGCGCGTCGAGGCGACCCTGGACGTCGAGGCCTCGTCAGCCCTCACGGACGCACAGAAGCGCCGCGTCGCCGCCAAGGCCGGGCCGACGCTCCGGGCGATCGCGCAGGACGAGCGCAGCCAGTGGCGCAACCGGGAGCTCGCGGTCGAGCGGCTCGTGGAACAGCTCCGACAGGCGCTGAAGGTCGAGCGGCGGCGCGTCGCGACGAAGCCGACCGCAGCGTCACGCCAGCGCCGGCTCGAGTCGAAGAAGCGCCGTTCGCAGACCAAGAAGCTCCGCCGCCCGCCGGACTAGACTCGGAGCGTGGACGTGCTCCGGCTCGCGAGCCTGCTCGAGGAGCTGCCGCCCGAGCGGACGCGGCTGCTCGACAACCTCGGCCGGCTGCGCCGAGAGATCGGCCCGATCACCCCGGAGCTGTCGGACGCGCTCGCCGACCGGATGAACCTGCGCCGCGGCGACGTGCACGAGGTCGTCTCCTTCTACTCCTTCCTGCAGGTGCCGGTCGACGCGGTGCGCGTCTGCACCGGCCCCGTCTGCGACTGGGCGGGGTCGCGCGAGCTGCTGTCGGACGCCGCCCTCGAGGTGCCGTGCCTCGGGCACTGCGACCTCGCTCCGGTCGTCCTCCACGGGGACGACGTCCTCGGCGGCGTCACCCACTCGACGAACGGGTTCCTGCTCGAGCCCGACGAGATCCGCGAGCCGCCCGCTCTGGCGCCGGACGAGGTGGTCGCACGACTCGAGGCGTCCGGCCTGACCGGGATGGGTGGGGCCGGCTTCCCGACCTGGCGCAAGTGGGACGCGGTCCGGCGCGAGCCGGCGCCGCGCGTCGTGATCGTCAACGCGGACGAGGGCGAGCCCGGCACGATCAAGGACCGCTACGTGATGGAGCTCCGGCCGCAGCTGCTGCTCGAGGGGCTGGTGGCCGCGATGCGCTTCTGCGAGACCGACGAGGCCTACATCTACCTGCGCGAGGAGTACGCGGGGCCGCGCGCGGCGCTGGAGGAGGCGATCGCGGCGCGAGGGGTTCGGGTGGAGCTCGTGATCGGCGCGGGCGCGTACATCTGCGGCGAGGAGACGGCCATGCTCGAGTCCATGGAGGGCCGGCGTGGGATGCCGCGGCTGCGGCCGCCCTTCCCGGCCCAGGCGGGTTACCTCGGGCGGCCGACGCTGATCAACAACGTCGAGACGCTGGTGCACGTGGCACTGATCCTCCGGGGAAACTGGGAGCCGAGCCGGCTCTGGTCGGTCTCCGGTGCGGTCGGCAAGCCGGGCTGCTACCAGGCGCCGCTGGACGTCACGTTGCGCGCGCTCATCGACGGGCACGCCGGCGGGCTCGCGGGGGAGCCGGGCGCGATCGTCCCCGGCGGCGCGGCCAGCGGGATCCTGCCGCCCGCCGCGCTCGACACGCCGCTCACGCGCGAAGCGCTCGCCGACTGGGGCTGCGGCGTCGGCTCGGCCGCCGTCCAGGTCTTCCCGGATTCCTACTCCCCGGTCCGCCTGCTGGCCGAGACGATGCGCTTCTTCGCCGAGGAGTCGTGCCAGAAGTGCACGCCGTGCCGGATCGGCAACCGGGCGCTCCACGCGGTCTTCGAGGGCGAGCGCACGATGCCGCGCGCCCAGGTCGACGAGTGGCTCGAGGCGATGGCCTTGACGTCGATCTGCGGCCTCGGCCAGGCGGCGCCGATTCCGGTGCGCAACGCGTTTCGGCACTGGCCGGAGCTGTTCGAGAGGATGAGCGCGTGATCGAGTTCACGCTCGACGGTCGCCCCGCCACTGCCTCCGAGGGCGAGCTGCTCGTGCACGCCGCGGCGCGGAACGGTGTCTTCATCCCGACGCTCTGCCACGACGACAAGCTGGCCCCCTACGGCGGCTGCCGGATGTGCGTCGTCGGCGTCGAGGGGTCGCCGCGGCCGCTCCCGGCCTGCGCGACGCGCGTCACCGACGGCATGGTCGTCTCGACGAACTCGAACGTGCCGCAGCTGCGGAGGACGCTGACCGAGATGCTGCTGACCGAGCATCTGAACGCCGATCCCGGCGGGCGGCCGAACGAGCTCGTCGACCTCGCCGAGGAGCTGGGCGTCGAGGCGCCGTTCGTCCTGCCGGACGCGAAGCGCGAGCCGTACGAGGACAGGAACAAGCTGATGGGCTACGAGCCCGACACCTGCATCCTCTGCAACCGCTGCGTCCGCTACACGCAGGAGGTGATGCAGTGCTCCGCGCTCTCGCTCGAGGGCCGCGGGCCGGACGCGCGGATCGTGCCGACGTGGGAGCGGAGCTGGCTCGACACCGAGTGCGAGCTCTGCGGCGGCTGCCTCTCGACCTGCCCGACGGGAGCGATCTACGAGAAGTTCCTCGAGGGGGCGGGCGTCGAGGAGCGGGCGCTCGAGCAGACGAAGACGACGTGCACGTTCTGCGGCGTCGGCTGCCAGCTCGACCTCAACGTCGACCCGGAGACGAAGCGGATCGTCAAGGTGACGTCGAAGCCCGAGTACGTCTCGAACGAGGGCAACCTCTGCGTCAAGGGCCGCTTCGCCTTCAACTTCGTCCACCACCCCGACCGCCTGACCGAGCCGCTCGTCCGCGGCGAGGACGGGGAGCTGCACGAGACGAGCTGGGCGCACGCGCTCCAGGTCGCCGCCGACGGGCTCAAGGGGGTGATGGAGCGCCACTCGCCGCAGCACGTCGGCGTGCTCAGCTCGGCCCGGCTGACGAACGAGGAGAACTATCTGATCCAGAAGCTCGCCCGCACCGGGCTGAAGACGCACTCGGTGCACTCGTGCGAGGCCACCTGACACGCTCCGACCCTCTACGGCCTGGTCAGGTCGTTCGGCAGAGGCGCCTCCACCAACTCGATCCCGGAGATCGAGAACGCCCGCTTCCTGCTCGTGATCGGCTCGAACACGACCGAGGCGCACCCGGTGCTGGCGCTGCGGATCAAGAAGGCGGTGCGAAACGGCGCCACGCTCGTCGTCGCCGACCCGCGCGCGATCTGGCTGACGAAGCTCGCGAAGCGGCACCTGCAGCTGCGGCCCGGCTCGGACGTCTGGCTGCTGAACGCGATCATGCACGTGATCCTCGAGGAGGGCCTCCAGGACGACGACTACATCGCCGCGCAACTGCGAGGACTTCGAGGCGGTGCGCGAGGTCGTCGCCCGCTACACCCCCGAGGACGCCGAACGGGTGACGGGCGTTCCGGCCGAGGCGATTCGGGCCACCGCCCGCGAGTACGCGACCGAGCGGCACGCGGCGATCTTCTACACGCTCGGGATCACCGAGCACGCGTGCGGCGTCGACAACATCTGGTCGCTCGCGAACCTCGTCCTGATGACCGGCCACCTCGGCTACGAGTCGACCGGCCTGAACGCGCTCCGCGGCCAGAACAACGTCCAGGGCCTGAACGACTCGGGCGCGAACCCGCACTACTTCCCCGGCTACCAGCCCTGGGACGACCCCGACGTGCGCGAGAAGTTCGCGGCCGCGTGGGGCGTCGACCTGCCGGAGCGCGCCGGCTACCGGCTCGACCAGATGATGTCGGGGCTCCACGACGGCCGGATCAAGGCGCTCTACCTCGTCGGCGAGAACCCGGCCCAGACGGAGCCGAACGCGCATCACGTCGAGGAGGGGCTGCGGCAGCTCGAGTTCCTCGTCGCGCAGGACCTCTTCCTGAACGAGACCTCGCGCCGGCACGCGAACGTCGTCTTCCCCGCGTCGAGCTTCGCCGAGAAGGACGGCACGTTCACGAACACGGAGCGGCGGATCAACCGCGTCCGCGCCGCGGTGCCGCTGCCCGGGGAACGCGCGCGGCGACCGCGAGATCGTGATCGCCCTCGCCCGCGCGCTCGGCTGCGACTGGCCGGAGTACCCGGACGCGGAGTCGGTGTGGAACGAGCTCGCCGACCTCTCGCCCGAACTGGTTCGGGATCCGCTACCCCCGGATCGAGGAGCACGGGATGCAGTGGCCGTGCCCGGACGAGCGACCACCCCGGGACGATGTTCCTCCACGAAGGGCATCCCTCGCTCCCGTCCGGCAAGGGCAAGTTCCATCCGGTCGAGTACCAGCCGCCGATCGAGGAGCCGGACTCGGAGTACCCGTTCGTGCTCTCCACCGGGCGGACGCTCTACCACTACAACTCGGCGACGATGACGATGCGCGAGGACGGGATCACCGACAAGCAGGTGGATCCGTTCTTCGAGATCGCGCCCGAGGACGCGTCGGCGCTCGGCGTCGCGCGACGGCGAGTGGGTGCGGCTCGTCTCGCGGCGCGGCGATCTCACCGCACGCGCGCAGCTCTCCGACCGCGTCTACCCCGGCCTCGTCTGGATGGCGCTCCACTTCGCCGAGGCGCGGGTGAACTGGCTCACGCACGACGTCGGCGACCCGCTGATCGGGACGCCCGAGTACAAGGTCTCCGCCGTCCGGCTCGAGCGCGTGTGAGCCTGCTCGCTCCCGCGGTGACGGAGCCGCTGCTGCGCGGCCGCTTCGGGCGGCCCTACTACTACCTCGCGCAGGCGGAGACGACGCAGCGGATGCTCGACGCGGCGCAGCCGGAGGGGGCGGTCGCGGTCGCGCGAGGAGCAGACCGCGGGCAGGGGCCGGATGGGTCGCCGCTGGGAGGCGCCGGCCGGGACCTCGATCCTCGTCTCGATCCTGCTGCGCCCGCCGGCCGAGCGGCGGCCGGCGGAGCTGACGCTGGTGGCCGGCGTCGCGGTCGCGGTCGTGGTCGAGCGCGCGACGGGCCTCGCCGCGCAGGTCAAGTGGCCGAACGACGTCATGCTCAACCGCCGCAAGGTCGCCGGCGGCCTCGCCGAGCTGAAGGACGAGCACGGTCGTGCTCGGGATCGGGATCAACGTCAACCAGCGCCCGGGCGACCTGCCCGACGAGACGAAGCTGCCGGCCGGCTCGCTCCGCTCGGTCACCGGCCGCGAGTACGACCGCGCGCCGATCCTCGTCGACCTGCTGCTCGAGCTCGAGCACCGCTACGACGCCTGGCGCGACGGCGGGCTCGAAGCCGCTCTACGAGGACCTCGGCGCCCGCGACTTCCTCCGCGGCCGCCGCGTCACCGTCGACGGCGTCGCAGGCACGGCCCAGATGATCGCCCGCGACGGCCGGCTCGAGGTGGCGACCGGACTCAGGCCCCCTGCTCGTCGAGAGCGGAGAGGTCTCGTTCGAGCGCTGAGAGCTCGTCCGGCGTGTTCACGTTGGCGAGCAGGCGCGGATCGGCGTCGATCACCCTCGAGTTGACGCCGCGCAGCGTGTAGTCGCCGGCGGCCAGCCGCCGCTCGAGCTCGGGCAGGTCGTCCTGCGAGTACGCGCCCGGCAGCGGGCCCGTCTGCGTCACGCCGCGGCGATCGGCCAGCTCGCGCAGAAGCGCGGGCGTGACGAGGGGGCAGTCGACGGGCAGGAAGACCACGGTCTCGGTCGCGGCGGCGCGCAGACCCGCGATCACACCGACGAGCGGGGCCTGCGGCTCGGCGGCCTCGACGACGACGTCGAACGGAAGCTCGAGGTCGCCCTTGCCGACGGCCAGCCGCCGGTCGCCGAACGCCTCGCCGAGCAGGCGCCAGCCGCGCTCCGCGAGGGTCTCGCCGCCGAAGGCCGCGAGCGCCTTCGGCGACCCGAACCGCGTCGACGCCCCACCGACGAGCAGAACGCCGGTCACTCCTGCGATGGCTTCTCCCAGACCGAGACGTGCATCTCGCTCTCGCTCGTGAACGGCTCGCGTTTCCAGCCGGCCCACCGGTCACGCAGCGTCATGCCCGCGAGCCGCGCCATCAGGTCGAGCTCGGCGGGCCAGACGTAGCGGAAGGGCGGCGAGAGCACCTGGACCGAGCCCTCCTCGACCCAGTAGTGGTGCGAGACGAGACCCTGGCGCGCAACGTCGTACTCGTCGAAGCCCAGGTGCCCCGGAGTGACGTCGAAGGGCTGGAACCGCTCGCCGGGCGGCAAGCGCCGCAAACCCGGGACGACCACCTCGATCACGAAGCAGCCGCCCGGCTCGAGGTGGGCGGACACGTTCTGGAAGCACGCAACCTGCTCGTCCTGCGTGGTCAGGTTCATGATCGTGTTCGCGACGAGGTAGGCGACGCGGAAGGTGCCCTCGACGGTCGCCGCTGCGAAGTCGCCGATCGTGACGCCGATGTCCTCGGCGCCGGGCTTCGCCCGCAGCCGCGCAACCATCGCCTCGGACAGTTCGATCCCGTGGACGGGCACTCCACGCGCGGCGAGCGGCAGCGCCACGCGGCCGGTGCCGATGCCGAGCTCGAGCGCGGCCCCCTCACCCGCGAGCTCGGCAACCAGGTCGACGATCGGGCCGACGACGGCCGGATCCGCCTGATCCGCGTACCGCTCGTCGAAACGGGCGGCGACCTCCTCGCCGAAGTGGTTGTCAGGCATCGATCCGCCAGGGCTCCGTGTAGACGTTGAGCGAGCCGTCGCGGACGAAGCCGCACAAGCGTGATCCCGCGATCGGCGGCGAGCTCGACGGCGAGCGAGGACGGCGCCCCGACTGCGACGAGCAGCGGGCAGCCTGCGACGGCGGCCTTCTGGACGAGCTCGAACGAGAGCCGTCCGCTGACGCAGAGGATCGAGTCCGCCAGCGGCAGGAGGCCGTCGAGGAACGCTCGTCCGACGACCTTGTCGAGGGCGTTGTGCCGGCCGACGTCCTCGCGCGCGCATACGAGCTCGCCGCCGGCCGCGAAGAGACCCGCCGCATGCAGTCCGCCGGTCGCCTCGAACGTGGCCTGTGCGGATCGCAGCCGCTCCGGCAGCGCGGCGACCAGCTCGGCCCCGACGCGCAGCTCGCTCTCCACTCTGGGCGCCTCGACCGCGACCGCCTCCAGCGCGCCCTTGCCGCAAACGCCGCAGGACGACGAGGTGTAGAAGCTGCGCTGCAGCGCCCCGACGTCGGCGTCCGGGGCCTCGACCTCGACGGTGTTCGCCGCCAGGTCGTCGGGCACGCGCGCGTCGACCGGCCGCAGGCCCTCGGAGAGGCAGAAGCCGAGAGCGAGCTCCTCGTCGTGGCCGGGCGTGCGCATCGTCACCGCCACCGGGGTGCCGTCGATCCGGATCTCGAGCGGCTCCTCGACGGCGACGAGATCCCGTTCGAGACCGCCCGGCACGCGCGTCACCTGCACCCGCGCGGCGCTCTGTGCAGGCACTTTCACGCGCCAACACTATCCGCGCAGGTTTTCCACAGGGCCGGCATCTCAAATGTAAGGAAATGATGGAGTCAGCCGCCGACTTCGGAACCGGGCTTCGCGCCCACCTGGGTCTCCAGCAGGCCGAGCTCGAGCTCGTCGCCGCGCCGGAGGCCGCGCCGCAGGAGCTCGTCGCCGACGAGCCTGTCCTCGGCGCCGACGCCGACCAGGGCCCCGACCGCGGCATGCTCGACGCGCTCGAGGCACTCGAGTCCGAGCTGCTCGAGCGCGAGCAGGCGATCGCGCAGCGCGAGGCCAGCCTCGCCAGTCGCGCCGGCGCACTGCTCGCCGCCGCCCAGGCGCTGTACGACGAGGTTCTCGGCGGCGGACCGTCTCCCACCGACGACGAGCTCGCACGCCTGCGGCGGCGCAAGAGCGTGGCTTGACGGGCGGATGGTCGAGCGCATCGAGCGGATCCGGGGGGACCGCCTGCAGCGCTGGAGCGTCTACGCGGCGGCACCGTTCCTCTGGCTGGCGCTGGCGCTGCTGAACCCGTTCGTCCTGCTCGTGCCGCCGCTGATCACCTTCGCGATCTGGAAGGCGATGGAGTACGGCATCGTCGACCGGCACGACCCGCCGGACGACCCGGACTTCTACTAGACCTCCTGTAGAACATGCCGGTGGACCTCGACGAGCCCGTCGAGCTGGCGTCCTACGACGCGCGGTGGCCCGGCCGAGCCGAGCGCGAAATCGAGCGCCTCCGTCCGGCGCTGCCCGGCGACGGCGCCATCGTCCACATCGGCAGCACCGCCGCGCCCGGGTGCGAGGCAAAGCCCATCGTCGATCTCCTCGTTGGCAGCGCGGCCGGTCTCCTGGCAGCCGTCGCCCGGGCCGTCGAGCAGGCCGGCTACGAGTCGCTCGGCGAAGCCGAGCCTGGGCGGTTCTATCTTCGTCGACGCTCGCCCTCCTTCAACGTGCACGTGGTCGAGCTCGACGGGCGGCTGTGGCGCGACAACCTCCTCCTGCTGGAGCTCCTGCGCTCGGATCCCGAAGCCCGGAGACGGTACGTCGACGCGAAGCGGCAGGCGCTTGCACGCGAGCCGCGCTTGCTCGGCTACTCGCGGGAGAAGTCCGCGGCCCTCGTCGAGCTGCTCGAGCAGGCGCGGCGACGCGCTACTCGACCGTGACCGTCTTGGCCAGGTTGCGCGGCTGGTCGACGTTGAGGCCGCGCAGGCGCGCGATCCGGTACGCGAGCAGCTGCAACGGGATGATCGCCAGCACCGCCTGCAGGAAGTTCGGCGTCTTCGGCACGTAGATGACGTCGTCCGCGTGGTGCTGGATGTCCTCGTTGCCGTCGGTGGCGATCGCGATCACGTGGGCGCCGCGGGCGCGCACCTCCTGGATGTTGGAGACGAGCTTGTCGTAGACGTGCAGGTCGGTCGCGACGACGACGACCGGCGTGTCCTCGTCGAGCAGGGCGATCGGCCCGTGCTTCATCTCGCCGGCGGAGTAGGCCTCCGTCGGGATGTAGCTGATCTCCTTCAGCTTGAGCGCGCCCTCGAGCGCCACCGGCAGGCCGATGTGGCGGCCGAGGTAGAGGAAGAACGGCTGATGGACGAACCGCTGCGCGATCTCCTCGATCGGGTGGTCGCCGTCGAGGAACTGGTCGATCTTCTTCGGCAGCTCGTAGACCTTGTCGAGGATGAACGAGATCTCGCCCCTCGGCATCGTCTCGCGGATCATCGCCAGCTTCAGGGCGACGAGATAGAGCAGCGAGACCTGGGCGGTGAAGGTCTTCGAGGCGGCGACGCCGACCTCGAGGCCGCAGCGGGTGTAGAGGACGGAATCGACCTCGCGCGTGATCTGCGAGCCCATCATGTTCGTGATCGCGACCGTGCGCGCGCCTTTCTCCCTCGCCAGCTTCATCGCCTCGATCGTGTCGCGCGTCTCGCCCGATTGCGAGATGCCGATCACGAGCGTGGCCTCGTCGATGACCGGGTTGCGGTAGATCCACTCTGAGGCGATGTCGGGCTCGACCGGGATCCGCGCCCACTCCTCGATCACGTAGCGGCCGACGACGCCGGCGTGGTAGGCGGTGCCGCAGGCGAGGATGACGATCCGGCGGAGCTCCCGCAGCTCCTGCTCGCTCATGCCGAGGCCCTCGAGCACGAGCGTGCCGTGGCGGACGCGGTCGCCGATCGTCTCGGCGACGGCCTCGGACTGCTCGTAGATCTCCTTGAGCATGAAGGTCTCGTAGCCGCCCTTCTCCGCGCCCTCGTCGTCCCAGTCGAGCTCGACCGGGTCGTGGTGAACGTGGGAGCCGTCGACGCGGGTGAAGACCGAGCCTTCGGGGGTGATCGTGACGATGTCGCCGTCGTCCGGGAACTGCACCTGGCGCGTCTCCTTCAGGAACGCGGCCGCGTTCGAGGCGAGGAACATCTCGCCCTTGCCGATGCCGACGACGAGCGGCGTCTGGTGGCGCGCCGCGACGAGCTCGTCGGGATGGTCGTGGTGGATGACGACGAAGGTGAAGTGGCCCTCGAGCTGCTCGAAGGTCTTCCGGACCGCCTCGGTCAGGTCGCCCTCGTAGTAGCGCTCGATCAGGTGGGTAACGGTCTCGGCGTCGGTCTCGGAGGTGAAGGTGTGACCCTCGGCGGTCAGCCCCTCCTTCAGCTCGCGGTAGTTCTCGACGATCCCGTTCAGGACGATCGAGAGCTTCGAGCCGTCGCAGCCGATCAAAGGGTGCGCGTTCGCCTCGGTGACGCCACCGTGCGTGGCCCAGCGCGTGTGGCCGAGGCCGTGGTTGGCCTTGGAGCCGTTCGGGCCGGCCTTCTCCTTCAGGTTCTGGAGGTTGCCGACCGCGCGGACGTAGTCGAGCCCGTCTTCCTCACGGAGCGCGATGCCCGCGGAGTCGTAGCCGCGGTACTCGAGGCGCTCGAGGCCCTGGAGGAGGAGCGGCTTGCACTCCCTCGGCCCGACATATCCGATGATCCCGCACATGCAAGCCCCCCTTGTCCGCCCGACCGCCGAAACGTGTCCGAGAACGCGTAAGAGCCCGGCACACCGTCCCGCAGCGTCGCGGGCTAGCCGAGCTCCCTCTTCACGAGGGACGCGATCCTAGCACAGAATTGCAGGGCTTTCTCCTCGGTTTCGGCCTCGCCGAGGACGCGGATGAGCGGCTCGGTGCCGGAAGCCCGCACGAGGACGCGGCCCGAGCCGTTCAGCTCGGCGTTGAGGCGCTCCGCCTCCGCGAGGGCCTCCTGCGGCACCTCGCGGCGGGAGACGCGCACGTTCTCCTTCGCCTGGGCGAAGAGCGGCATCACGGCGGCTGCCGCGGCGAGCGTGCGGCCGCGGACGGCGTCGCAGAGCAGCAGCCCCGCGGCCAGCCCGTCGCCGGTGACGTGGTCGCGCAGGCAGATGACGTGCCCGGACTGCTCGCCGCCGAGAATCCCGTTCTCGCGCCGGAGCGCCTCGAGCACGTAGCGGTCTCCGACCGGGGTGGTGACGACGCGAATGCCCCGCTCGTCCATCAGCCGGTGGAAGCCCAGGTTCGTCATCACCGTCACGGCGACGACCTCGACGTCGAGGTGCAGGGCGAGGATCGCGAGGATCTGATCGCCGTCGACCGTCTTGCCGTCGCCGTCGACCGCGAGCATCCGGTCGCCGTCGCCGTCGAAGGCGATCCCGAGGTCGTGGCCGCCCTCGCGGACGGTCTGCTGGAGCAGCGCGAGATCGGTCGCACCGCAGCCCTCGTTGATGTTCTCGCCGTCGGGAGCGTCGCCGATCGCGGTCACCTCGGCGCCGAGCCGCTCGAACGCCTCCGGCGCGAGTCCGGCGTAGGCGCCGTTCGCGCAGTCGACCGCGACGCGGAGGCCGTTCAGGTCGGTGCCGAAGCGCTCGAGCACGTGGTCGAGGTAACTCTCCGTGTAGACGCCGACCCGGTCGACGGTGCCGCCGCCGCGCTCCGGCGCGTCGAGCAGCGCTTCGATCTCCTCCTCGGAGGCGTCGGTGAGCTTGCTGCCGTCGGCGTCGAAGAACTTGACGCCGTTGTACTCGGGCGGGTTGTGCGAGGCCGAGATGACGACGCCGAGGTCGAGCGCGAGCAGCGCGACGGCCGGTGTCGGGAGCACGCCCGCGAGGACCGCGTTGCCGCCGGCGGCGACGACACCGCGCGCGAACGCCTCCTCGAGTTCGGGCCCGGAGCCGCGCGTGTCGCGGCCGACGAAGACGCGGCCGCGTCCGGACCAGAGCGTCGACGCCTTCCCGAGGCGCTCGACGAGATCGACGGTCAGATCCTCGCCGACGACTCCCCTGACGCCATCGGTGCCGAAGTACCGGCGCAAGCCGGGGGCTACCGCTTGCTGAACTGCGGCGCCTTGCGGGCCTTGTGGAGGCCGGCCTTCTTGCGCTCGACGACACGGGCGTCGCGGGTGAGGAAGCCCTCCCGCTTCAGCGGGATGCGCAGCTCCGGATCGGCCTCGACGAGGGCACGGGCGATCCCGTGCCGCACGGCACCCGCCTGGCCCGACGGGCCGCCGCCGTGGACGCGGACGCGGATGTCGAAGGTCCCCTCGACGCCGGCCGTCTTCAGCGGCGCGAGCGCGAGGGTGCGGTGCGTCGCACGCGGGAAGTAGTCCTCGAGCGAGCGGCCGTTGAACCACGTCTTGCCGTCGCCGGGACGGAGGATGACGCGCGCGACCGAGGTCTTGCGCTTGCCCGTGCCGAGGTACTGCGCCTGCTCTGCCACTACGAGACCTCCAAGGTCTTCGGCGCCTGGGCCTCGTGCGGATGCTCGGGGCCGGCGTAGATCTTCAGCTTCGTGATCTGCTGGCGCGCGAGCCGGTTCCGCGGCAGCATCCCCTTGACCGCCTTGCGCAGCACCTCGGTCGGCCGGCGCTCGAGCTGCTCGCGCAGCGTCCGCGTGCGCAGCCCGCCGGGGTAGCCGGAGTGGCGGTGGTACATCTTCTGGTCGAGCTTCTGGCCGGTCACGGCGATCTTCTCGGCGTTGACGACGATGACGAAGTCGCCCGTGTCGACGTGCGGGGTGTAGACCGGCTTGTTCTTGCCGCGCAGCGTGTCCGCGATCTGGGTCGCGAGCCGCCCCAGGGTCTTGCCCTCGGCGTCGACGACGTACCACTCGCGTGAGATCTCGCCCGGCTTTGCGCTGTATGTCTTCAAATCAGCAGGTCTTCACTTCACAGAAAGAGGGCGCACATCGGGTGCGCCGGCGGCGGATCGTAGCAGAATCCAGGCCGCCGGAAGAGCCAGCAAAGCGGTCGCGAGGGACGACAGCGCCCCGACACCGAGCTCGGTGTAGACCACGCCGCCGAGCAGAACGAGCGCCGCGCCGGAGAAGCTCGACAGCTGATCCGTCAGCCCGATCAGCCGGCCCCGCTCGGCGGGCAGCGCGCGGTCGGCGAGCTCCGTCACGGCCGCGACGTAGGAGATGTTCCAGCCCAGACCGAGCAGGAAGAGCGAGGCCGAGACCCAGAGGACGCTCTCGAACCACGCGAGCCCGAGCGTCGAGAGTGCCATCACCAGCAGGCCTGCGATCTGGCACGGTCGGCGGCCGACGGCGTCGACGACCTGGCCGATCACGAGCACGAGTGCGTACATGCCGACGATGTGGAGGCTGATCACGGTGAAGACGTCCGACTGGTGGTGCCCGTGGTCGATCACGAGGTAGCCGGTCAGGTTCATCACCGAGACCATCCCGGCGAAGCTCGCGACGGCTGCGACGAGGGCCGTCAGGACACCGGGACGGCGGAGGATCTCGCCGAGCGGCGCGGCCTCGTCGAAGTCCCCGCCGCCCGCGTCGAAGTGGAGCTTCTGGGCGATGGTGCGCGGATCGGGCCGGACGCAGAGGACGAGCACGAGGCCGACGACCATGATCCCCGCGGCGGCCACCCATGGCAGCACGAGTGCCTCGAGGTCGAGATCCTTGCCGGCGAAGAGCGGCCGGAACACGAGCGGGCCGAGAGCGGCGCCGAAGAGCGCGCCGAAGAGGACGTAGGAGATCCCGCGGGCACGCCGCGCAGGCGGGTACATGTCGGCCGCCGCCGCCCGGGAGAGCAGGATCGTCCCCTGAGCGATCCCGACGAGCGCGAAGCCGGCGATCACGAGCACGGCCGAGTCGACCTCACAGCCGAGCGCTGTCGTCAAGCAGCCAAGGATCCCGGCGATGCAGCCGCCCGCGAGGATGGGAATGCGGCCGTACCGGTCCATCAGGCGGCCCGCGGGCAGCGCGGCGAGCGCTCCGGCGGTGAGGAAGATCGCCGGGCCGAGCCCGAGGATCCCTTCGACGTCGGTGACGAGGACGAGCGTGACCGTGCCGACCGCGACCGCGAGCTGCACCATCCCCGACAGCGACGTCAGCGTCGCCGCGAGCAGGATCGTGTTGCGCCGGATCGGGAACTGCTCCACCCGTCTAGCCTACGGGCCGTGCAGCGCCGGCGCGTCATCGTCCGGGGTCACGTCCAGGGCGTCTTCTTCCGTGAGACGACGAAGCGGCGCGCGGCGGGAGCGGGAGTCTCCGGCTGGGTGCGGAACCAGCCCGACGGCTCGGTCGAGGCCGTCTTCGAGGGCGAGCGCGAGGAGGTCGACCGGCTGGTCGCGTTTGTGCGCGACGGGCCGCGAGGCGCGCGCGTGGACCGGGTCGACGTCGAGGCCGAGGAGCCCGAGGGGCTCGACGGCTTCGAGGTTCGCTAGCCGCTCACTCCCACTCGATCGTGGCGGGCGGCTTCGAGCTGATGTCGAGCGCGACACGGTTGACGCCGGGGATCTCGTTGATGACGCGGCTCGAGATCGTCTCGAGCAGGTCGTAGGGGAGCCGCGCCCAGTCGGCGGTCATCGCGTCGTCGGAGGTGACCGCGCGGATCACGATCGGATAGGCATAGGTGCGCTCATCGCCTTGCACGCCGACCGACTTGATCGCCGGCAGCACGGCGAAGCTCTGCCAGAGGTCGCGGTAGAGGCCGGCTCGCCGCACCTCCTCCTGCAGGATCGCGTCGGCGCCGCGGAGGATCTCGAGCCGCTCGCGCGTGACTTCGCCGATGATCCGGATCGCGAGGCCCGGCCCGGGGAACGGCTGCCGCCAGACCATCCGCTCCGGCATCCCGAGCTCCTCGCCGACGCGCCGCACCTCGTCCTTGAAGAGCAGCCGCAGCGGCTCGACGAGCTCCATCTGCATGTCCTCCGGCAGCCCGCCGACGTTGTGGTGCGACTTGATCTTCGCGGCGACGCCCTCGGTGCCGCCCGACTCGATCACGTCCGAGTAGAGCGTTCCCTGGACGAGGTAGGTGATGTCGCCGAGCTTGCGCGCCTCCTCCTCGAAGACGCGGATGAACTCCTCGCCGATGCGGCGCCGCTTCTCCTCCGGCTCGTCGACGCCCTCGAGCCGCGCGAGGAAGCGGTCCTGCGCCTGCACGTGTACGAGCGGCACGTGGAAGTGGCCGCCGAACGTCTCCGCCACCTGCTCGGCCTCGTTGGCGCGCATGAAGCCGTGGTCGACGAAGACGCACGTGAGCTGGTCGCCGACGGCCTTGTAGACGAGCAGCGCCGCGACGGCGGAGTCGACCCCGCCGGAGAGACCGCAGATGACGCGGCTGCTGCCGACCTGAGCGCGGATCCGCTCGACCTGCTCCTCGATCACGGCTGCGGGCGTCCACGCCGGCGGTGCGCCGGCGACGTCGTAGAGGAAGTTCTTCAGCAGGTCCTGGCCGTGCGGCGTGTGCACGACCTCGGGGTGGAACTGGACGCCGTAGACGCCCCGGCGCTCGTCCTCGAAGGCGGCGACCGGCGTGGCCGGCGAGGTGCCGGTGACGACGTGCGCCCTCGGGCGGCGCGACGACGGTGTCGCGGTGGCTCATCCAGACGACCTGCTGCTCCGGCAGGCCCGCGAAGAGCGCGCCCGTGCCGCCGTCGAGCTCGGTCTTGCCGAACTCGGACGCGCCGGTGCGGGCCACCTCGCCGCCGAGCTCGAGCGCGAGCAGCTGCGCGCCGTAGCAGATGCCGAGCGTCGGGATCCCGAGCTCGAAGAGCTCCGCGTCGACCCGCGGAGCGCCGTCCGCGTAGACGGACGCCGGGCCGCCGGAGAGGATCAGCGCGGCCGGGTTCCGGCGGCGCACCTCGTCGGCGCCGAGCGTGTGCGGGACGAGCTCCGAGTAGACGCGGGCGTCGCGGACGCGGCGCGCGATCAGCTGCGCGTACTGGCCGCCGAGGTCGAGCACGAGCACGGGGCGCTCCTCCGCCGACGGCTCCGGTACGGGCAGCGGGTGCACGGACGCCATCAGGGTCGCCGGTAGTTCGGCGAGTCCTTGGTGATGGTGACGTCGTGCGGGTGGCTCTCGCGCAGGCCCGCGCCGGTGATCCGGACGAAGCGCGCGTCGAGCTTGAGCGCCTCGACGGTGGCCGAGCCGGTGTAGCCCATCGCCTGCCGGAGGCCGCCGACGAGCTGGTAGAGGATCTGCTGCACCGGGCCCTTGTAGGGGACGCGGCCCTCGATCCCCTCCGGGACGAGCTTGTCGACGTCCTCGACGTCGCCCTGGAAGTAGCGGTCCTTCGAGAACGAGCGCGCCTTCATCGCGCCCGAGCGAGCCCATGCCGCGGTACTCCTTGTAGCGCTCGCCCTGGACGAGGATCACGTCGCCGGGGCTCTCGTCCGTCCCGGCCAGCATCGAGCCGAGCATGACCGTGTCGGCGCCGGCGGCGAGCGCCTTCGCGATGTCGCCCGACGAGGTCATGCCGCCGTCGGCGACCACGGGCACGCCCTGGCGGATCGCGTACTCGGCGCACTCGAAGACCGCGGTGATCTGGGGAACGCCGACGCCGGCGACGACGCGCGTCGTGCAGATCGAGCCGGGGCCGATCCCGACCTTGATCGCGTCGGCGCCCGCGTCGATCAGCGCCTCGGCCGCCTCGGCGGTGGCGATGTTGCCGGCGATCACCTGCACGTCCCACTCCGACTTGATCCGCCGGACCATCTCGACGACCGCCGCCGAGTGGCCGTGCGCGGTGTCGACGACGAGCACGTCGACCTCGGCGTCGACCAGCGCACCCGCGCGCTCGAACGCGTCGGGCCCGACGCCGACGGCCGCGCCCACGCGCAGGCGGCCCTGCTCGTCCTTCGTCGCGAGCGGGAACTCGATCCGCTTCTGGATGTCCTTGACCGTGATCAGCCCCTTGAGGCGGCCGTCGGCGTCGACGACCGGGAGCTTCTCGATCTTGTGCCGGTGCAGGATCTCGTTCGCCTCGTCGAGGGTCGTCCCGACCGGGGCGGTGACGAGGTTCCGCGACGTCATCAGCGCCGAGACGGGCTGGCGCGTGTTCGACTCGAAGCGCAGATCGCGGTTGGTCAGGATCCCGACGAGGACGCCGCCGCCGTCGGTGATCGGGACGCCGGAGATGCGGTAGCGCGCCATCAGCTCGAGCGCGTCGGCGACCGAGTCGTCGGGCCGCAGCGTGACGGGCTCGACGATCATCCCCGACTCGGAGCGCTTGACCTTGTCGACCTCGGCGACCTGGTCGGCGATCGAGAGGTTGCGGTGGAGGATCCCGATCCCGCCCTCGCGCGCGAGCGCGATCGCGAGCCGAGCCTCGGTGACGGTGTCCATCGCCGCCGAGACGATCGGGATCTCGAGCGCGATCGTGCGC
Organism: uncultured Gaiellaceae bacterium; assembly: GCA_963827015.1. Classification (GTDB taxonomy): domain Bacteria; phylum Actinomycetota; class Thermoleophilia; order Gaiellales; family Gaiellaceae; genus Gaiellasilicea. The sequence goes on from CAWGZI010000013.1 coordinate 66,182, forward strand.
GTCAGCCGGGTCGCCGTGCGCACGTCGTTCGGCAGCACGGACGACTCGGCGGGCACGAGCAGCACATCGTCGAAGGTGAGGCCTTCACGGCCGAACTTCTCGTCGTACGAAAGCTCCTGCCCCTCCAAGGAGCACAGGGTAACAGCGTCCCTGGACGGGCTAGCGCGACCGGAGCGAGCTCGGCGATCTCGACCGAGCCGAGCAGCCGGCCGGCCTCACGCGGGTCGAAGATACCCGCGCCGACCTCGAGCGTCGAGGCGGCGCCCGCGGCGACGGCCTGCCTCAGAGCGTCCTCGGCCGTCCTGCCCGCGAGGTGCGCGGCGATGAACTGCGCCAGCAGGACGTCGCCGGCGCCGACGACCGAGACCGGCTCGACCTTCGCGGGGGAGTTGGCGCGGTAGCGCCGGACCTGCCGGTCCTCGCGGAACAGCCCGTAGCAGCCGCGCTCGAGCGTGATGTGGACGTTGCGGGCCCCGAGCTCGGCGATCGCGTCGAGCGCCATCAGGAAGTCTTCTTCGTCCTCGAGCTCCTGCCCGACGACGTGCTCGGCCTCGCGCTGGTTCGGCGAGACGAGCCAGGGCTCCGCCTCGGTGCCGAAGCGCAGCGGCTGGCCCTCGGTGTCGAGCACGACCTGGACGCCGCGACGGTTGAGGTCGCGGACGGCCTCGGCGTAGAAGCTCTCCTCGACGCCACGCGGGAGCGTGCCGGCGAAGACGACGAAGTCGGCGCCGCGCGAGAGGTAGTGCACCTTCTCGAGCAGCATCTGGAGCTCCTCCGTCGTCACCTTCGGGCCCCACTCGTTGATCTCGGAGTAGGAGCTCTCGGTCGGGTCGACGACGGCGGTCGAGGTGCGCGACTCCTCGCCGATCCGGACGAAGTCGTTCAGGATCGCCTCCGCCGTCAGCTCCTCGACGATGCGCGTGCCGGTGCGGCCGCCTGCGAGCCCCGTCGCGACGACGGGCACGTCGAGCCGCTTCAGCGCCCGGGCGATGTTGATCCCCTTGCCGCCCGCCAGCGTCAGCACCTCGCTCGCGCGATGGCGCTGGCCGAGCTGGAAGTTCGGGACGGTCAGCGTTCGGTCGAGCGCAGCGTTGAGCGTGACGGTGACGATCATCCGAGCAGTCCCCCTAGGTGGTCGAGCGTTCGACCCGCGTAGAAGCCTACGCGCCCGAGGGCACCCGGCCGCTCGACCGCGGTCGCGGCGACGAGCGGCGAGCGCGCGATCACGGCGCCCCGGTCGAGGATCTGCACCTCACCAAGGCGCTGCCCCTGCTCGACCGGGAGCGCGACTTCGACCGGCGCGACGACGCGTTCCAGCAGCGGCCGCTCCACGTGGATCACCCGCAGCGCTGGCTTCGCGGCGACGAGGCGGACCGGATCCTTTCCGTAGGCCGTGCGCGGCGGTCGCGTAGGTCCGGTTGCCGTCGATCGCCCAGACGGTGCGGTAGCGCGACAGTCCCCAAGCGAGCAGCGCGGCGAGGTCGCCGTTGCGGCCCTCGCGCGACTCGCCGCCGAGGATCGTCGCGTAGATGGTCACCCCGCCCTGGCGCGCGGCCGCGACCTGCGACCAGCCGGCGCCGTCGGTGTGCCCCGTCTTGACGCCGATCGTCCGCCGGAAGCTCGAGAGGAGGTCGTTCCAGGTATGCAGCTCGCGTCCGGCGGCCGTGGCCGTGACGAGCCGGACGGTCTCGCGGATGAAGGGCTTGTTCATCGCGACGCGCGCCAGCTTGGTCACGTCGGCGGCGCTCGAGTAGTGGCCGGGCGCATCGAGGCCGTCCGGGTTGGCGAAGTGGGTGTCGGTGAGCCCGAGCTGTCGTGCACGCGCGTTCATCAGCTCGACGAACCGGCCGACTGAGCCCTTGCCGACGAAGGCGGCGATGGCGTTCGCCGCGTCGTTCGCACTCTGGATCAGCGCGGCGCGGATCAGATCCCGGAGCGTGACCCGCTCGCCCGGACGGAGGTTGATCGTCGATTCGCCCACGGATGCCGTGCGGAGGGACACGGTGGCGACGTCGTCGAGAGAGGCGTGCTCGAGCGCCACGATCGACGTCATCAACTTGGTGATCGACGCCATCGGGAGGCGTTCGTGCTCGTCGTCGCGCTGCGAGCACCTCGCCGGTGCCGGAGTTCTGGACGAGGTAGGCCTCCGCGTCGACGGGCGGTGGCGCGGCGGCAGCGACGACGGCCAGGACCAGCGTCGCGGCGGTCGCCAGCAGGAGAGCAAGCCGCTTCACGCGGCGCGGACTCTACTTGACGCGGATCCGCTGACCGACCGTGAGCGCGACTGGATCGACGTCGGGATTGAGCACGAGCAGCTGCTCCACGGTCGTGTCGTGCTCGTCGGCGATCACGGCGAGCGTGTCACCGGCCTGGATCACGTAGAACTCCGCTCCCGCCGCGTTCGTGCTCGTCCCCGTCGTTCCGGGCCGTGTCGTCGCGCCGCCCGTCGTCGTCGCGGCCGGCGTCGTGTCGGGCACGGTCGAGTCGCCGTTCTCGAGCCCGGATCGGACCGCCAGGATCGCGACCGTTGCGGCAGCGAGGAAGGCCGCCGGCGCCGCGTAGCGGGCAAGCCGTGCGTTGCGCCGCCTCACCAGCCCGAGACCGACCAGACCTCGGAACGGAGCCGCGCAGCCTCGGCGCCGGCCGCGGAGCGCCAGTCGGAGCCGCCGCCGCGGTACGCGAAGATCACCGACCGCGATGCGGTCACGAGCGCGCTCGCAGGGCCGCTCGTGAAGGCGCGGGCGACGTCGGCCGCCGTCGCGCCCTGAGCACCGACGCCGGGCAGGAGCAGCACCGCCCGCGGCAGGAGCCGCCGCGCCTCGGCGACTGCGCGCGGCGCCGTCGCGCCGACCACGGCGCCGACGCTCGAGAGGCCCCGCTCGCCGGTGTGCTCCGCTCCCCACTCGCCGACCAGCTCGGCGACGTGCTGCCAGACGCGGCGTCCGTCCGAGAGCGTCGAGCTCCTGGACGTCGCTTGCGCCGGAGTTCGACGTGCGCACGAGGCAGAAGATGCCCGCGCCGTGCAGGCGGCACGCCTGCAGGAACGGCTCGATCGAGTCGCCGCCGAGATACGTGTTGACGGTGAGCGCGTCCGCGAGCGGCTCCCGCTCCTCGTGCGGCTCCAGGTACGCGCTCGCGTACGCCCGCGCGGTCGAGCCGATGTCGCCGCGCTTGCCGTCGGCGATCACGAGCAGCCCGGCGGCGCGCGCGTAGCCGCAGACGCGCTCGAGCGCCGCGATGCCGTCGCCGCCGAGCGCCTCGAAGAAGGCGACCTGCGGCTTGACCGCGACGACGTAGGGCGCGACCGCGTCGACGATCCCGCAGCAGAAGCGGGCGTAGGCGTTCGCCGCCTCGGCCCGCGCCCGAGCACCGCCTCGCCGCGGAGCTCCACCGGCAGCAGGTCGAGCCGCGGATCGAGCCCGACGACGAGCTGGCTGCGCTTGCGCTCGACCGCCTCCGCGAGCCGGTCGGCGAAGGTCGCGATCGCGACGGATGCCATGCGCCAAGACTAGGCAGCGGGCCGGAGCTCTGCCAGAGGCAGCACGCGCAGCTCCGGCGGGGGCCGGCGCAGGAAGGTCCCGATCAGCAGCAGCTCGTCCGCGTCCGCGGGCGCGAGCGACGGCTCGGCGCGCGCGGCCGCGGCGAGCCCGGCCTCGAGCCTCCGTCGGCCCGGCGTCGCCGTCGAGCAGCGTCCGCACCGCGGCGATGCGGCCGCCGCGTGAGGTAGTAGGCGCGCCGGAAGCCGTCCTCGGCGCGCCGGGCACGAGCAGGCAGAGCTCGAGCGCCCGGAGCCGATCGAGCTCCGCCAGCGACGCGGCCACGTCCTCGAGCGCCGTGATCCGGTCGCGCAGGCGGGCGGCGTCCTCGAAGCGGAGGTCGGCCGAGAGGCGCTTCAGCCGCGCCCGGAGCGCGGGCAGCGCCGCGGCCGGCTCGCCGTCCCAGTCGCCGAGCGCCCGCGCCGCCGCCTGCGCGCGCCGCCGGCTCTTCAGCGGGCCGTACGGCCCGGGCGCGTCGGTGACGCACCAGCCGGTCGCCGCGGCGGCGGAGGTAGACGTAGCGGTCGGGCCGGGCGCTGCGCGCGTTGGCGGGCGGCCGCAGCTCCCGCAGCAGCCGCAGCTCCTCGAGACCGGCCTCGAGCTCGGAGCCGAGCACGCGCCACTCGACCCGCTCGAGCGCGCCGAGCGCCGCCTCGACCGCGGGCCGCTGCCGGTCGGTGCGGAAGTAGGAGCGGAGGCGCGCGCGCAGGTCGCGGGCGCGGCCGACGTAGAGGACCTGGTCGTGTGCGGTCGCGGAAGAGGTAGACGCCGGGGCTCGACGGTGCGCCGGCGACGAGCGCGCGCTTGCCCGCGAGCCGGCGCGCGCGCGGCGCGGAGAGGTCGACCAGCTGCGCGACGTTCTCGGCGCCGCGCTCCTGGGCGAGGCCGATCAGCGCGAGCAGGATCTCGGCCGTCGCCTCGGAGTCGGCGAGCGCGCGATGGCACGGCTGCGCCGCAGGTGCCGAAGAAGTAGGCGAGCGAGGCCAGTCCGACGCGCTTCAGCCGCGCCCTCGAGCAGCCGTCGCGCCAGCCAGACGGTGTCGACGACGGGCGCGGCGACCCGCCGCCCGGTCAGGCGCTCGACCTCGCGGTCGAGGAAGCCCATGTCGAAGCGTGCGTTGTGCGCGACGAGCACCGCGTCGCCGGCGAACTCGAGGAAGCGGCGGACGGCGAGCTCCACCGGCGGTGCGCCGCGCAAGGCGCCCGGATCGATCCCGGTCAGCGCCGCGATCGGCGCGGGCAGCGGCCGCCGCGGGTTGACGAGCGTCTCGAAGCGCTCCTCGAGCTCGAGCCCCTTGACCCGGACGGCGCCGATCTCGCAGATCGCCGAGGAGCCGGGCGAGAGGCCGGTCGTCTCGAGGTCGAAGACGACGTACGTGGCGTCCTCGAGCGCGAGCGCCGTCCCGGGCGGATCGGCGAGGCCGACGCTCGCGCCGCGCCACGCGAGCCGCGCGTCGCCGTCGACGACGTCCGCCAGCAGCGAGCGGGCGAGCCCCACCGGAACGTGGCGCAGGGCGTAGAGCGTCTGCGCGGCGTCCTCGGCGGGCACCGGCCCGTGGCGCGCCTGCGACGAGCTCGACCAGCCGGTCGGCGGCGTCGAACGACAGCTGCATGCCGGAGAGCCTAGGCGAACATATGTTCGCCTGCAAGCGCAAAGAGAAGGCCGCGACGCCCTGCGCGGCCTTCTCGATCCTCGTCGTGCGGTGGGGCTAGCTGCCCTTGACCGCGGCCTTCAGCTGGCTGCCGGCCGAGAACTTCGGCACCGTCGCGGCCGGAATCTGCACCTTCTGGCTCGGATTGCGGGGATTGACGCCCTCGCGCGCGGCGCGCTCGCTCGTCGAGAACTTGCCGAAGCCGGTGAAGGTGATCGTGTCGCGCTTCTTGAGCGCGTCGGTCACCGTGTCGAGCACCGCGTCCACCGCGGCACCGGCGTCGCGGCGGGACAGATTCGCCCTCGACGCGACCGCGTCTACGAATTCCTGTTTTGTCACGTGAAGTCACTCCTCCTGTCGTGGGACGTGGAAACCCGCGGGCACCCTAACAGCCCGATCGGACTGCCTCAACGATGAAGTGGCTCAACCATGCGGATTTTGAGCGGTGCTTGCGGCCTCGGCGAGCTCGCCGGCGCGGTAGAGAGAGCGCAGGCGGACCCCGATTCGCGCCAGCGCGTCGGCCCCGCCCTCCTCCCGGTCGACGACGCAGACAGCGTTTCGCACCACCAGTCCGGCCTCGCGCAGCGCCGCGACGGACTCGGCCAGCGCGCCACCCGAGGTGACGACGTCCTCGAGCAGGCAGACGAGCTCGCCGGGCTCGAACGGCCCCTCGATCCGGTTGGCGGTGCCGTACTCCTTGGCGGCGTCGCGGACGATCACGAAGGGCAGCCCGGAGGCGAGGGAGGCGGATGCGGCGAGAGCGACGGCACCAAGCGCCGGCCCGGCGAGGCGCGCCGCATCGGGCTCGTGCTCGCGCACGGCGTCGGCGAGGCGCTCGCCGAGCGGGCCGAGCAGCTCGGGCAGGGTCTCGAAGCGGTACTTGTCGAGGTAGTAGCTCGAGCGTCGGCCCGAGCGGAGCAGGAAGTCGCCCTCGAGCAGGGCGTGCTCGCGCAGCCTGATCCCGAGCTCGTCCGGCATCAGAGCGCCTGGCGCGCCAGGGCGAGCAGCCGCTCGGCGGCCGGCGCGTCGTCCGCGAGCGTCACCGACGAGCCGTCGTCGAAGTCGAGCTGGACTCGCTCGCGGCGCGCGGCGCGGCGGTGGCGGAGATAGAGCGGGCCGCCGACGAGGACGAACAGCCCGAGCGCCTTACGCATCCGCGGCCTCCGTCTTCTTGGTCGTGCGGCGGCGCTTCGGCTTGCTCCGCGACGCGGCGACCGCGTCGAGGCACGTGCCGAGGTCGTAGTAGACGAGCCCCGAAGCCGGGCTCGGGCTCGTGCGCGCGACGATGCCGAGCCCGCTCTCGAGCACGACGAAGACGCTGCCCTCGCGGAGCGCGACCTCCATCCGGCAGACGGACCGGCTGCCGCCGAACTCCGCCTCCGCCGTCTCGATCAGCGCGAGCCCGGTGCGTGCGAGCGTCTCCCGGCCGATCCCCTCGCCGGTGGCGGCGAGGACCGCGCCTTCGGCGTCGACCACGACGGCGGCCTCGACCTGGGACGAGATCTCGGACAGATCGGCCAGTGCTGCTGCGGCGGCGTCCATGATCCTGACGATACTGCCGCTGTGCGGAGACCGCTCAACCAACCCCTCGCGAAGTTCTTCGCCGACCGGGGGACGCACCTCGCCGCGATGATCGCCTACTTCGGGCTGCTGTCGTCGGTCTCGCTGATCTTCCTCGCGCTCGCCATCCTCGGCTGGACCGGCCGCGCCGAGGAGTCGAGCTACTTCGTCGAGGCGCTCGACCACCTCTTCCCCTCGCAGTCGATCGAGAACATCGTCAAGGTCGTCCAGGAGATCCGGGAGAACGCGCGGCGCTCGGCGTCATCGGCGGCTCCTTCCTCCTCTGGACCTCGCTGTCGCTCTTCAGCGTGCTCGAGTCGGCGTTCAACATCGTCTACGGCCGCCCGAACAGGTCGTTCCTCCAGCGGCAAGTTCCTCGCGACGCTCTTCATGGCCGGGTCGATCATCGTGCTCGCGGCCGGGCTCGTGATCGGGGGCTTCGGCTACGACCTGCTGCAGCGATTCGCCGGCGGGGCGATCGCCAACCCGATCGTCGCCTACACGCTCTCGGTGCTTCGTCTCGACCCTCTCGGTCTTCGTCTTCCTCGTGCTCGCGTACGAGCGGCTGACGAACGCCGCCCTCTCGTTCCGCGAGGTCTGGCCGGGCGCCGCGCTGGCGGCGGTGCTCCTGCAGGTGACGTTCCAGGTCCTGCCGCTCTTCGTCCGCCTCTCACGCGAGGTCGTCGCGGTGCAGGCGCTCGGCGACGTCGGCGCTCCTGCTCGTCTGGATCTACGTGATGGCGAACGTGATCGTCTTCGGCGCCGAGGTGAACTGGTGGTACGGCCACCGCGACGAAGAAGAGCTGGCCGGCCTGGCCTGAAGGGACATGCGGGTCCTGGCGCCGACACGGGCGGTCAGGACACTGCTGCTCGCAGGGCGGCGGCGGCGCGGGCGCGATGGGAGTTCGCGCGCTTCCAGTCGTCGCCGAGCTCGGCGACCGTCTGCGTCGTAGCCGCTCGGGACGAAGATCGGGTCGTAGCCGAACCCCTCGTCGCCGCGACGCTCGGTCGCGATCGTCCCATCGAGCGTCCCGGTGCCGCGCCGCTCCTCGCCGGCCGGGCCGAGCGCGACGAGCTCGCAGACGTAGCGGGCGCGCCGATCCGTCGACGCCGGCCAGCTCGGCGAGCAGCTGCGCGACGCCGTCCTCCGCCCAACGCGCGGACGCGATCCCGGGGCGGCCGTCGAGCGCCGCGACCTCGATCCCGGAGTCCTCGCCGAGCACCCACTCGTCCGCGGCCGCCGTCTCCCGCCCGAACTCGGCCTTGGCACGGGCGTTCTCGTAGTACGTGGCGCCGTCCTCCGGCGGATAGGCGCCGATCGGTTTCGACGCAGCTCGAGCTCCCAGCCCGGCAGCGCCGCCCGCAGCTCGTCGAGCTTGTGCGCGTTCCCCGATGCGAGCCGGGCCTTCAGGGCCGCCACTGCACGCGCTCGACGCGTCGAGCTCGTTGATCTTCTCCGCCACCCGCGCCGACTCCGACCGCCGCGAGGCGCGCAGGGTGACGTCGATCGTGCGCTCGTCGCCGAACTCGACCTGGCTGATCTGACCGCCGTGCTCCTCGATCGCCGCCAGCACGCGCGACGCCTCTCCGTCGGGGGCGAGGCTGGATCGCGAGCTCCGCCTCCTCCGGCCGCACGCGGGCGACGAGCCGCGTCGAGATCAGCTTCAGCGGGCCGAGCGAGATCAGCACGAGCAGCGCCGCACCGACGCCGACGACGTAGTAGCCGGTGCCGGCGGCCATGCCGATCGCGGCGACGGCCCACAGCGTCGCCGCCGTCGTCAGGCCGCGGACGGAGATGCCGCGGACGATGATCGCGCCGGCGCCGAGGAAGCCGACGCCCGGTCACGATCTGCGCCGCGATCCGGGTCGGGTCGAAGACGACGCCGGAGCGGGTCGAGAACGTCCAGTCCGTCCACGCGTAGGCGGAGACGAGCGTGAAGACGCACGCGCCGAGCGAGACGAGCAGGTGCGTGCGGAAGCCGGCCTCGTGGTCGCGCAGCTCGCGCTCGAGCCCGATCGCGCCTCCGAGCCCCGCGGCGACGAGCAGTCGCAGCAGCGCCTCGGCGGTCGAGAGCTCAGGCAACGCGCTCCGCGGCGACGGCGTCGTTCTGGGCCGCCATGATCTCCTCGATCCCCGCGGCGCCCAGGTCGATCATCAGGTCGAGCTCCTCGCGGGTGAACGGCTCCCGCTCGGCGGTGGCCTGCACCTCGACGAGGCGTCCGTCGGCGGTCATGACGACGTTCATGTCCGTCTCGGCGGTCGAGTCCTCGGCGTAGTCGAGGTCGAGCAGCGGGCGGCCGTCGACGACGCCGACCGAGACCGCCGCGACCTGGCCCTTCAGCGCCTTCGAGAGCCCGAAGCGGTCGAGCGCCCGCCGGGCCGCGACGTACGCGCCCGAGATCGCGGCGCAGCGGGTGCCGCCGTCGGCCTGGAGGACGTCGCAGTCGAGCCAGAGCGTCCGCTCGCCGAGCGCCTCGAAGTCGCACACCGACCGGAGCGCGCGGCCGATCAGCCGCTGGATCTCGACGGTGCGGCCGCCCTGCTTCCCCTTGGCCGCCTCGCGCGCGACACGCTCGCCGGTCGACGCGGGCAGGAGCGAGTACTCGGCCGTCATCCAGCCGCGGCCGGAGCGGTAGAGCCAGCGCGGCACGCCGTCCTCGACCATCGCCGTGCAGAGCACGCGGGTCTTCCCCTGCGCAGTAGAGGACGGAGCCGTGCGCCTGCTCGAGCCAGTCGGGGAGCAGCTCGATGCGGCCGCAGCTCGTCGTCGCGCTGACGGCCGTCCGCCCTCATGCGACCGCCTCGAGCGTCGCGAGCTCGCACGTGCTCGACCTCGTCGATCGGGAGCTGCAGGAACCGGCGGCCCATCTCGCGGAACGCGGTCGGTGTCGCCGGTGGTGAGGAAGCGGTAGGCGCCCTCGCGGTTCGGGTCGTTCTCGATCCGCTTCCGCTGCCAGCGTCTCGGCGACCTCGCGTGCGGTCTCGTCGGCCGAGAAGACGAGCGTGACGTCGCGGCCGAAGACGCGCTGCAGGATCGGCCGGATCAGCGGGTAGTGCGTGCAGCCGAGGATGACCGTGTCGACGCCCGCAGCCTTCAGCGGCGCGGCGTACTCGCGCACCGCCGCGGTCGTCTCCTCTGCGAACGGGTCGTCGCCCTCGATCAGCGGCACGAGCCGCGGGCAGGCGACCGAGAGCACCTCGGCGCCGGCGTCGAGCGCGCGCACGAGCTCCTCGTAGCGGCCGCTCGAGACCGTCGCCTGCGTCGCGAGCAGCCCGATCCGGCGGTTGCGCGTCGCCTGCACCGCCGCGTGCGCCTCGGGGGCGATCACGCCGACGACCGGCACGCGCAGCTCCGTCTGGAGCTCCGGCAGGGCCGCCGCGGTCGCCGAGTTGCAGGCGACGACGACGAGCTTGACGCCGCGCGCCTCCAGAAACGAGCCGATCTCGCGCGCGAACCGGCGCACCTCGTCGAGCGGCCGCGGGCCGTACGGGAGCCGGGCGCCGTCGCCGAGGTAGACGAAGTCCTCGTGCGGCAGCGTCACCAGGCACTCGTGCAGCACCGTCAGGCCGCCGACGCCCGAGTCGAACACGCCGATCGGCCGCTCGTCCATCTGCGGGATTGTAGGGAGGTCGGGTGTCGGCTACGTTGCCTGCGTGCTTCGCCGCCTCCTCGTCGTCTCGCTCGCGGCGCTGGCGTTCGCCGCGCCCGCATCCGGCGTTCTCGAAGGAGGACGGGATGCAGACGATGGACGACGGCGTCCCGATCGCGTTCACGCGCTACACGCCCGACGGCGCCGCGCCGGCCGCAGGCCGGCCGGGGGTGATCGTGCTGCACGGGCTCGCCGGCAACCGCGGCTCGGTCGACGCGATCTCGTCGGCGTTCGCGAACGCCGGCTACTCGGTGCTCGCCTACGACGCCCGCGGCCACGGCACGTCCGGCGGCGAGATCACGCTCGCCGGCCCGCGCGAGGTCGCCGACCTGCGCGCGCTGCGGAGCGCCTTCGCGGCCCGCCCGGAGGTCAGCGACACGATCGGCGCCTGGGGAATCTCCTACGGCGGCGGCCAGATCTGGAACGCGCTCGCCGCCGGCGTCCCGTTCGCGGCGGTCGAGGTCGTCGAGACATGGACGTCGCTGTACGACGCGCTCTGGCCGCAGAACCTCGCCCGCTCCGGGATCGTCGCCGGCTTCGCCGCCGGGATCGCCGCCCGCTCGCCGCTCGTCGCCGGGATCCGCGACGACGCCGTCCAGAGCCGGAACCTCGGCGCCGTGAAGGCGCTGACCGCCGCGCGCTCGGCGCTCGCGGCACGGCTCGGCTCGATCAGCACGCCGGTCTACCTCTTCCAGGGGCAAGATCGACTTCGCCTTCGACCTGACGCAGGCGACCTCGGCCTTCGCGCGGCTCGGCGGGCCGAAGAAGCTCTACGTCGGCAACTTCGGCCACCCGCCCTCGACGTTCCCCGGCATCGACAGCGCCTACGTGCTCTCGCAGGGCGTCGCCTGGTTCGACCGCTTCCTGAAGGGGACGCAGAACGGCGTCGACGCGAAGCCGGTCGTGATCGCGAAGCAGGGCTCGGCGACGGCGCGCGTCGAGCTCGGCGCGCTGCCGGCGCTCGACGCAGGCAGTCCTTCGAGCTGCGCGGGCGCGTCGACGGTTCGCGGCAGCGCGGTCGTCTCGCGCCGGACCGCGCCGCTGCAGGCCGCGCTCGAGACCTGGGGCACGCCGGCACCGCCCGCGTCACGGTGCCGAAGCTCGACGCGCTACCCGCGACTCGTCGTCACCGTCCTCGCCGGCAACCGCGTCGTCGCCCACGGCGGCCTGAAGCCGCGAGGCGGGCGTCAACGTCGTCAAGCTCGCGAACTACTGCGTCTACGTCCCGAAGGGGACGCGCCTGCGCGTCACGGTCGGCGCCTCCTCGCCGGCGGGCCAGATCGCGTACCTCGGCTTCGCCGGCTCCGGCTCGGCGACGATCGGGACGTGCACCCTGACGCTCTCGACGCTCGCCAAGCCGATCTCGGGATGAAGCGCGCCGCACTGCTCGTCGCGCTCGTCCTCGCGTCGACGGCCGGCGCGGCGTCGACCGCCGACCCGGGCATCACGGCGAAGACGATCCTGCTCGGCGGCACCGTGCCGCTCTCGGGCGAGGCGTCGGCGTTCGGCTCGGTCGGCCCGGGCGCGAAGGCGTACTTCGACTACGTCAACTCGCAGGGCGGCGTCAACGGCCGCAGGATCAAGTACCTCTACTACGACGACGGCTACGACCCCGTCCAGACCGTGCAGCTGACGCGGAAGCTCGTCGAGCAGGACAAGGTCTTCGCGATCTTCAACTCGGTCGGCACCGCCAACAACGCGGCGATCCAGCCGTACCTGAACCAGCGCAGGGTGCCGCAGCTCTTCGTCGGCGACGGCGCCCAGGCGTCCTCGCAGCCGGCGCGCTACCCGTGGACGATGGGCTTCCTGCAGAGCTACGTCGGCGAGGGCGCGGTCTACGGCCGGCACCTCGCGGCGACGCGCAAGGGCGCGAAGATCGCGGTCCTGTACGAGAAGACGCCGCTCGGCACCGACATGACGAAAGGGCTCGAGCGCTGGATCGCGCGGCAAGGGGCCGAAGGTCGTCGCGAAGCAGAGCTACGAGCTGCACCGACACGGACGTCTCCTCGCAGGTCGCGCAGCTGAAGAGCTCGGGCGCCGACACGCTGATGCTCTTCGCGACGCCGAAGTTCGCGATCCAGGGCTTCGCCGCCGCGCACCGGCTCGGCTGGAAGCCGCAGGTCTACGTCTCCTCGATCTCGATCGAGCCGGGGATCATGGCGATCGCGCGGCTGAACGCCCCGACGCTGACCAAGGGCGCCTTCTCGGTCGCGTTCGTGAAGAACCCGAACGACCCGATCTGGGCGAAGGACCCGGCGCTCGCGCTCTACCGGACGATCATGAAGCGGCACTACCCGCGCGGGAAGCCGAGCGACGTCTACAACTGGTACGGCATGACCGTCGCGTGGACGATGGTCGAGACGCTGAAGCGGGCCGGGAAGACGCCCGACGCGGGCGAGCCTGCTGCGGGCCGCACAGAGCCTCGAACCTCGCCGGACAACCCGTTCCTGCTCCCGGGGATCGCCCTGAAGACCACGAAGACGCGCTATTTCCCGCTCGACAAGGTCTACCTCTACCGGTACGACAACCGGCAGTGGGTGAAGGCGAGTTCGCTTCTCGACGCTCGCGGGTAGCTTTACCGCGCATCGACCACAAACGACTTGGGGGAAGCAACCAATGAGCACGACCATCCGCATGCTCGTGCTCGGCCTCGTGGGCGCCGTCGCGCTCTCGAGCGCCGGCACAGCGCTGGCGGCATACACGACGCCGAAGCTCCTCGTCACCGACGACCGCCCTCGGTGACGATCAACTACACGGTCAGCAGCCGACTGACGACCCGACCGCGAAGCTCACGTTCTACGCGCCGACCGACTACTCGGCGTCGCTGAACCAGCCCGCCGGCACGACGATCGGCACGGTCACCGCGCAGGGAACGGCCGCCGACCTCGGCGGCGCGCTCCTGCCGCTCACCGGCACCGTCCAGGTCCGGGCCGCGAGCGGCACGTATCTCTCCGGCACGACGCAGGTGCCGATCGCCGCTGACGCGCGCGACGCAGTGCACCGGCACCGCGACGCACACCGCGTACTGGGTGCTGATCCTCCAGGCGGCCGGCCAGACGCTCGAGCTGCCGGTCTTCGTCGACCACCGGCCGACGGGAGCCGGCGCCGAGCGCGTTCGCGTCCGCGTCGATCCAGGCCTGCCTGCCGCCGCCGGACGTGCCGGCCGGAACGCCCGGTCGCGCGACCTTCGGCTTCAAGCTGACGCAGGTCGACTTCAAGGTGAACGGCGTCTTCACGAGCGCCGGCACCGGCCAGCCGCGCTGGCGCGTGCTCGCGACGCCGTACACGCCCGGACACGGGCACGCCGAACGCGGCCGGCTCGGTCGAGGCGCAGTCGGTGATCGGCGTTCCCGCGCGCGCTGACGCTGCGCAAGCCGGCGGTGAAGGCCGTCAGGGGCATCGTCACGCTCCGGATCGCGGGCGCCGCGAAGCTGCCGGCCGGCGCCGCGGCGACGCTCCGGCTCTATCGCGGCAAGTCCGCGGCCGGCCTGAGCCCGTCGGTCATGCTCGCACGTCGCGCGCCGGCTTCCGCGGCACGCTCCGGATCAAGCAGACGGCGAAGGCGCAGGTCGTCTTCCTGCAGGCGCGGGCGACCGTGGCCGCCGGCACGACGACGTGCACGCCGACCTTCGGCGTGCCGTGCGTCAGCGCCACCCGCGCGGCGATCGCGACGTGCGCAGCAACACCGTGCGCATCGTGATCCCGGCGCGGAAGAAGTAGGACGGCGGCTCGGGCCGTGCGTGTTCTCGCACTCACGCACGGCCCGAGCGTCGGTCCCGGCGTCTTCGCGGACGCCGTCCGCGCCGCCGGCCACGAGCTCGTCGAGCGCCGGCTGCCCGTCGACGGCGTGCCCGCCGACGACGCGGACGCGATCATCGTCCTCGGCGGCGCGATGCATCCCGACGAGGAGGAGCGGCACGGCTGGCTCCGGCCCGAGCTCCGCTACCTCGAGCAGCCTGCTCGAGCGCGGGACGCCGATGCTCGGCGTCTGCCTCGGCTCGCAGCTGATCGCGCGCGCGGCCGGCGCGCGCGTCTTCCGCGCCGACGAGCCGGAGGTCGGCTGGCTTCCCGTCGAGCTGACCGAGGCGGCCGCCGCGGATCCCGTCGCGTCGTCGCTGCCGGCCGCGCTTCGACGCGTTCCAGTGGCACCACTACACGCACGACCTCCCCGACGGCGCCGTCGAGCTCGCGCGCAGCCGCAGTCTGCACGCAGGCGTTCCGGCTCGGGCAGCGCCTGGGGCGTCCAGTTCCACCCGGAGGTGCGCGCCGAGCAGGTCGAGGCGTGGCTCGCCGAGGATCCCGACGACGTCGCCGACCCGCCGGCGCTCCGAGCGGCGACGCGGGAGCGGATCGAGGCCTGGAACGAGCTCGGCCGCCGGCTCTGCTCGGCCTTCCTGGCCGTCAGCGCCCGGGCGCCTGCGTGAGCTGACGCAGCCCGTCACCGTCGGGCTGCGCGATCCAGAGATCCTGAGCGCCGGAGCCGTCGGCGAAGGCGATCCACTCGCCGTCCGGCGACCAGGCCGGTTCGAACGCGCCGCCCTGAACGAGGTCGACGTGTTTCGGCGCTCCCCCACGCGCCGGCGCAAACGACGGGCCTTGCATCACCAGCGTCTTCCCGTCGGGCGACCAGTCCGGCGACGGGTGATCGCCGCCGACGACGACGGTGCGCTCGCTCCCGTCCGGCCGGACACGGACGACGGCGCTCCCGGAGTCCGTCACCAGCCACTTGCCGTCCGGCGACCAGCCGACCGAGCCGTGCCAGGATCCCTCCGTCACCCGCAGGAGCGACGTTCCGTCGGCGCCGACGAGCCAGACGTTCCGGTCCTCCGTCCCGGATGCCTTGTCGAACCGATCGTCGACGAACGCGATCGTCCGGCCGTCGGGCGACCAGACGGGAAAGAGCGCCGATACCGGCTCTGCCACCCGCCGGACGCCGGATCCGTCCGCACGCATCACGAACACGGCCTCGGTGTCGGTCTCGGAGCTGCCGATGAACGCAAACGACGTCCCGTCCGGCGACCAGTCCGCCCAGTCCACCCGCAGCCTCTCGCGAGCGGGGCGAACCTGCTCGATCGAGCAGTCTGCGACGGTGAGGACGAAGAGGCGGGTGCCGGTGCTGAAAGCAATGCGACGCCCGTCGGGGGACCAGCTCGGAGCGGAAACGTCGACACCGTCCCCGTCGGGCTCGGCGGCCTCGGCTGCCGCCAGGTCCGCGGGACAAGTCTCGGGCAGGGCGGTGCTCTGCTCGCTCCCGCACCCGGTGAGCGCGGCGAGCAGGACGATCCCGGCCAGCGCCGTTCCGACCCTCACGGGCCGGATCATCCGAGCTCGGCGGGGAGCGTCTCGTCGCGCGACCACTCGTGCCACGAGCCTCGGTAGTTCGAGGCGCTGTAGCCCAGCGAGGTGAGGATCTCGGCCGCGAGCTGTGAGCGCGACCCCGAGTGGCAGTAGGCGACGAAGTCCGTGCCTTCGGCGGGCCCCAGGAGCTCGCGGATGTCCTCGGGCGGGAGCGCGAGCAGCAGCTGGACGTCGAGACTCCTCGCCCCGGGGATCCGGCCGGGCCGGGGGTCGCAGGGCGCGACCGTCTCGCCGCGGTACTCGCCCGGGGTACGCACGTCGAGGACGACGAAGCCCTCCTCACCGAGCCGCCGGACGACCTCGTCCTTCGCTACGTCCACCGCGCCACCGCTTCGTCGAGGACGAGTCCGAACTCCGCCGGCCGCTCCAGGCTCGCCAGGTGGCCGCACTCGGGCAGCACGACCGCGTCCGGCTCGAACCGGCGTGCATCCTCGACCGGCACGAACGGGTCCCGGTCGCCGACGATCGTGAGCGCGCGGTCGCCCAGCGCTCGATACGCCTCCGTCGAGTCCGGCCGGTCGCGGATCGCCTCGAGCGCAGTCACGAGCTCGTCCTCGGTGCGGGCCAGCGCGAGCTCGCGCGCGGGCGCGACCACGGCGGGGTCGGACTCATCGGTGAAGAGGGTCTCGCGCATTGCCTCCCAGACGCCGGCGCCGCCCCGCTCGCGCGCGATCGCGATCGTCTCGCCCCGCTTCGCGTAGCGCTCGGGCGTGTCCGGTTCCGGCCGCGAGCCGACGAGGAGGAGGCCCGCCAGACGCTCGGGTGCGCGGCGGGCCGCGGCCAGCGCTGCGTACCCGCCCATCGAGGCGCCGACGAGGATCAGACGCCCCGGATACGCCTCGAGGACGGCGTCGGCCCAGTCGTCCATCGAGCGGCCGAGGCCATAGAGGCGCGGCGCGGACGCGTCCCCCGCCCACATGCGCTCGTCGAGCGGGAACGCGTGAAGGAAGACGACCGTCACAGCGCCGCGACCAGGATCTGCTCGGCCGCCACCGACGGGCGCTCGCAGGAGCGGGCGACCCAGTCGGCCACCGCCGGCCAGGGATCGAGCCCGATCCCGAGCAGGTCGCGCGCGCGCAGCAGCCACGGCAGGTAGGCGACGTCGGCGAGCCCGAAGGCGCGCCCGCTCAACCAGGGCATGCCCGCGAGGAGGCCGTCGAGCGCGCCCACCTCCTCCTCGAATCGCCCCCGCGCGCCGTCCTCCCCGCGGCGGAGCGCGTAGTAGGGCTTCGAGAAGTCGTCGAAGCGGAAGACGAGCAGGCGCCCGGCCGCCCGCTCTCCCGGATCGTCGGGCCAGAGCGGCGGCTCGGGGTAGCGCTCGTTCAGGTACTCGGAGATCACGGCCGACTCGGGCAGGATCCAGCCGTCCTCGTCGAGCACCGGCACCTTGCCGACGGGGTTCAGTTCGTAGAGGAACGCCGGCCGGTCGCCCAGGTCGATCTCCACGGTGTCGTATGCGATCCCCTTCTCCGCCAGGACGATGCGCACGCGCGCGCAGAACGGGCAGCGAGCCGCGTCGTAGAGGGTCGATCACCCCTGCCACCCCCGGTCGGCTCCGTCGAGCCCGATCGCGGCCGCGATCGACTCGAGCAGCTCCTGTGCCGGCGGCAGCTCGCTCGGGCTGGAGGCGATCCGCGCAGCGGCGCGGACGGTTGCCGGGTCTGCTCCCGTCAGCCGCGCGACGACGCGGGGGTTCGCGGCGAGCGCGATCTTGTCGCCCGGCGGCAGCGGCCCGTAGTGCTCGGGGACCGAGAGGTACTCGTCGACGATCCGGCCGGCCTCGTGGAGGACGAAGCGCACGACCTGCTCGTGCTCGACCCCGATCGCGATCACGACGGCGCCCATCCGCTCCGACAGCTCCTTCGCGAGCCGGCGGAGCGCGCCGGGATCGCGGTCGCACGCCTCGTCGTAGACGGTGACCCAGCCGTTGCGCGGCTGCGTTACCTCGCTTCCGCGCGACCCGCCGGGAAGCCGCGGCACGAACTGGGCGACGGCGCGCTCGATCGAGCCGAGATCGTCCGACTGGACGTGGATCGAGCCGTAGGAGCGCCCGGCGGCGACCTCGCTCACCTCCAGCGGGAGGACGAGGTTGCGCGATTCCTCGCGGAAGCCGAGCCGCTCGTAGAAGTCGAGCGCCTCGAGGTTCGCATTGAGGAAGAGGTGCGTGGCGCCGCGGGCTCGGAGGTTCTCGATCACGGTCTCGACGAGCTGGCGCCCGGTCCCCTGCCGGCGGCCGGCCTCGGCCACGTACAGGTCGCCGATCTTCGCGAAGTGGTCGTCGAGCCACGCGGTGACGAAGCCCGACAGGCCTCCCGTCCTCCTCGGCGAGGAAGAGCGCGTTCGCATCGAGCGAGCGCTCGAACTCCGACCGGTTCGCCTCCCAGCTGACGTCCGCCCACGGTGGCGGTGCCGAGCTCTCGGCCTGCCACTGCTCCCAGAGCACGGCGAGCGCGTCGAGGTCGTCGGCGGTGGCGTGGCGGACGGTCATGCGGGCGGGAAGAGGCGGAGGCCGGTGAGCAGGTAATGGGCGCTGAGGTTCTCGTACGGGTGGAAGCGCTGGGCGAAGGCTCTGAGGTCGGGCACGTCACCATAGAACGCGGCCACGGCCTTCCGCAGTCCCAGGTCGCCGGCCGGCCAGGCGTGCGCGCGCGCGAGGTGGCGCGCGAGGAACCAGTCCGCCGTCCACTCACCGAGGCCGCGGAGCGCGACGAGGCGCGCGGTCACTTCCGCGTCGGGCAGCGTCGCGAGCGCATCGAGGTCGAGGTCGCTGCGGGCGAGGCCGATCACGTACTCCGCCTTCCGGTTCGAGAAGCCGAGCGCGAAGAGGTCGGCCTCCGTCGCCGCCGCGACCCGCTCGCGCTCGGGGAACGAGTGCGCGTGCTCGTGCGCGACGCCGTACCGCTCGATGAAGCGGCTCCGGATCGCTGCGGCCGACTGGAGCGAGACCTGCTGTGCCGTGATCGACGTCACGAGGGCCTCGAACGGGTTCGTCTGCAGCGGCGGCCGGAACCCGGCGAGCGAGGCGACGAGGGGTGCGAGCGTCGGCTCTCCCCGTGCCCAGGTCGCGAACCCGTCGAGGTCGAACGGAGCCCCGAGGAAGTGGAGCACCAGGGCTCGATCTCGTCGTCGTGCGGCTCGACGTCGACGCCGCCGAGGGCGGCTTCGATCCTCACCTCTCGCCCTGCGAAGACGCGGTGGATGGCGCCGTCGCGCCAGACCGTCGCGCGATCGAGCCCGTAGACGTCGAAGCGGGCGGTCGAGACGGCGAAGTCGTAGGGCTGCGGGAGCGGGACGAGCACCCAGCCATGCTTTCAAGTCGTCGGCTCCCGCTGCCGATGGGGAGGGCATGCGGCGCCTGCTCCTCTGCGGCCTGGTCGCGCTCGGGCTCGTCCCGGGCGGGCACGCCGCACCCGGGGACCCGACGCGCTCCTGGGCGCAGCCCCAGATCGAGCGGGTCGTGCAGGCCGGACTGTTCGCCGAGCCCGCCGAGGCCTTCAAGCCACAGCTGCCGCTGACCCAGCGCGCGCTCGCGCGGGCGCTCGAGACGCTCGCTGCGTCGGCCAACGAGCCCGTCGACTACCGCTATCGCGTCCTCGCACCGGGACGGGCGGTGACGATCCGCGAGCTCGACGCCGCCCTCGTCGGCTTCCTGGGCCTGGGCGACGCCGCCCGCACCGTCACGACGGCGCTCCGCGACGCGGGGCTCGCGCCGAAGGCCGGGGTCGGCACCGAGACCGTCGCGCGAATGCTCGGCCTCCGCTTCAACCACCCGGCCGCGGAGGACGCGCTCGAGCTCGGGCTCGACGACGCGGCCACCCGCGCCGAGGCGGCGTACTCGCTCGCGCGGTTGCTCGAACTGTCGGGCTGGGAGCAGGATCAGGTCCGCCGGGCGACCGAGCAGCTCGTCCTCCCAGACCTCGACGACGCGCAGCGTCAGATCCTCCGCCGCGCGGTCTCGTTCGTCGGCTGGCCGTACGTCTGGGGCGGCACCTCCGAGATGGAGCAGCAGCTCTGGAACGGCAAGCGGCTGCCCGGCGGCTTCGACTGCTCGGGCTTCGTCTGGCGCGTCTTCAAGCTCGAGCCCTTCCCCGGCGCGTCGTCGCTCGCCACCGTCCTTCGCGGCCGCACCACCTACGAGATGTCGGGCGAGGTACCGCCGGCGCAGCGGATCAAAAAGATCCAGAACCTGCAGCCCGGCGACCTGATCTTCCAGGGCGCCGCCGGCCTGAAGTCGAAGCCGGCGCAGGTCGATCACGCGGCGATCTATCTCGGCGGCGGCTGGTTCGTGCATTCCTCCGGCAACGGCACCACCCTTCACCCCCTGGAAGGGTGGTACCGCGACCGGTTTGCCTGGGCGCGCAGGCCGCTGCGCGAAGCCGGGCTCGGCTAGCCGCTAGGCGTCGTCGAGCATCGCCGCCAGCTCCTCGAGCGACGGGATCTCCTCCTCGTCGCGGGCGGGAGCGGGCTGAGGCCGCTTGGGAGCCTCGCCGCGCGCCGCGTCGGAGACGACGAAGCGCCCGTGGAACGTGCCCGCAGCTCCGTCCGGGACCTGCATCCGGTAGCGCGTCAGGAACCCGCGCAAGACGACGTGGCTGCCGAGCAGGACGATCTGGCCGCCCTGACGGCCGGCGCAGCGGTGGACGGTGCCGTTCCGGGTCTCCTGCTTCTGCACCCTCCCCTTGCCCGGGCAGCGGAGCTGGAGATCGCCGGCGACGTCGAGCACGCCGATGTAGCCCGCGCCTCCGACGATGCGGACGGGCCGCTGACCGTCCTCCATCGCGAGCTCGATCTCGCCGCCGAAGTAGCCGGCGCCGGCGATGGCCGTAGGGCCCTTGACTCTCGCGTCCTTCGCAACCGCGGCAACGGGAACGAGGAGCGCGACCAGTGCAGCCGCAGCGATCGTGCGAATGCCGATCTGCATGGTGCTTCCTCCTTTGGTGGGTTGCTTGCCTCGCTGTTCACATCGGCAGCGCGCGTAAGGCCGGCGGAAGCACGCGGTACGGGTTCGGTCAGCGGCCTGTAATCAGACTGTGGGCGGGGTACCTCGAAGGAGGGTCGCAACGTCGGCCAGGTCGTCGAACGGTTCGTACGGGACGCCGAGCTCGTCGAGGTGCAGCGCAAGCGAGTCGCGGGCGAAGACGCGCTGGGCCGCCAACGCGGCACACCGGTCCGAGTAGCCGTCGCCGGCGTAGGCGTAGGGCTCGCCCGCGAGGCCGGCGCGCTTACAGGGCTCGCCGCACGCCGCGCAGACGGCCTCGTCGCGGAAGTGGACGACCCAGCCGTCGGGCCCCGTCTCGACCGTGTTCGCGAGCACGGGCAGCTCCACGCCCTCGCGCAGGAGCACCGGCCCGATCAGCTCGTGGAAGCCCGCCGACACGATCGTCGGCCGCAACTCGGCGAGCTCGCGCAGCCCCGGCCGCACCTCCACGTGCTCGAGCGCCCACGCGACCACGTCCTCGAGCGGCGCGGAGATCGCCGCGAACTCGAGCGCGATCTCCTCGTGCAGGGTCAGGTCGACGCCGACGCGCGGCTCGAGCTCCTCGAGCAGTGCGGGATCGCCGAACTCATGGATCACCTGCACGAGCGAGTCGCGGACCGTGACGGTCCCGTCCCAGTCGACGAAGAGCCGCAAGCGTCAGAGGTGGGAGGTCAGGCCGGCGTCGAGACCGGCGTCCTCGTCGGCCTCGTACCAGGAGAGCGCGTACTTGCCGTCGTCGAGGTCGCGTGCGAGCGTCGTCAGCCGCAGCGGGTTGAACGTGTCGCACATGACCGCGAGCTCGCCGGTCTCGTGCAGGCCGATCGACTTCTCCGCGAGCCCGGGCTGCGGCCCGTGGGGCAGACCGGACGGGTGCAGCGTGATCGAGCCGACATCGACGCCCTTGCGCGAGCCGAAGTTCCCGGAGACGTAATAGATCATCTCCTCGCTCTGAAGGTTCGAGTGGTGATAGGGGATCGGGATCGCGAGCGGGTCGAAGTCGAGCTTGCGCGGGCAGAACGAGCAGATGACGAAGTTGCGCCCGGCGAAGGTCTGGTGCGACGGCGGCGGCTGGTGGATCCGGCCCGTGATCGGCTCGAAGTCGTGGATCGAGAACGTCCACGGGAAGAGGTAACCGTCCCAGCCGACGACGTCGAAGGGGTGGTAGTCGAGCAGGTAGGTCTGGTAGCCGTCACGCACGCGCACCTTGACCGGGAACTCCCCCTTCTCGCGGTGCGTGTTCAGCTCCGTCGGCGGGTGGATGTCGCGGTGGTAGTAGGGCGCGCCCTCGATGATCTGGCCGTACTGATTGCGGTAGCGGCGCGGGATCTCGATCAGCCCAGGGGTCTCGAAGATCAGGTAGCGCTGCTCGCCCTCGGGCCGGAAGCGATACGTCGTGCCGCGCGGGACGACGACGTAGTCGCCGTCCTTGTAGGGCAGCTCGCCGAAGATCGTCTCGAGCGTCCCGGACCCCTCGTGGACGAAGATCACCTCGTCGCCCTCGCCGTTCCGGAAGAAGTAGTCCATCTGCTCCGTCGGGCGGCAGAGCGAGATCTCGACGTCCTGGTTCCACATCAGCAGGCGGCGACCGGTCACCTCGTCGCCGCCGGCCTCGATCTCCTTCGTGTGCATCATCCGGTGCTGGTGCGTGTCCGGCACCCACTCCTCGCGCACGATCGGCTCGAACTCCCCGATCTCCCGCACCCGGCAGGGCGACTGGAGGTGGTAGAGGATCGACTCGTTGCCGGTGAACCCCTCGAGGCCCATGACCTCCTCGGTCAGGAGCGTCCCGTTGTCGCGGAACTGGATGTGCCGCTTGCGCGGCACGTCGCCGAGGCGCTGGTAGAACGGCATGCCAGGAGGATACCGCCGGGCCACGAGGGGGATTCAGGCGACGAACGCGGTCAGCTCGCCGATCGCGTCGAACGCGGCCACGAAGCCGCCGCTGGCGACGTCCTCGTGCAGCTCGAGCACCGGCCCCGCCAGCAGGTCGCCCGGTCGCAGGCGCGTGTTCGCGGCGGCGAGTTCGCGCACCGCCTCCCAGTCCAAATCGTCCGTGAGCTCCGTCTCGACCGCAGGGCCGAGGAGGAACGCGAAGTCGCAGTTCTTCGGCGACTCGAGCTCGGGCGCGCGCCACTCGACGAGACCGGTCCAGCCGGCGATCGCGCCGCCGGCGCCGATCACCGCCGCGAGCCGCACGGCCGCGTCGAGCCGTCCGCAGGGACGGTTGATCTCGCTGCCGGGCGAGCGGATCGCCGTGGGGTTCGCGAAGGCGAAGGTGCTCGGATCGTCGAAGACGCGAATCGCGGGCGGCTCGAGCACGGGCGCCCGCAGCAGCACCGAGTCGAGCGGGTACGACGCGTGCTCGCGCGCGGACGAGCCGCTCGCGAAGTAGGACTGCAGCGTCTGGGCGGCGAGCTGGACGACGTGGTCGCCGTCGATCCGGCCGGGCCAGCCGCGCTCGAGCTCCGAGTCGGCCGGGGTGAACATGCAGAGTCGCATCAGAGGTTACGGCGGATGAGCACGAAGCCGAGCGGCAGCAGGGCGAGCATGGTCGCATACGGCATCAGGGCCCGGCGCTCGCCGTCGAGTACGCGCTCGCGGGTCGGGCCTTCGCCCAGCAGCTGCCGGGCCGCGGTCGCCGCGTCGCCGGCCTCCGCCTCGGCGAAGACGCGGCCGTCGACGAGGTCGGCCGCCCGGCGGAGGGTCGCGGCGCTGGCCGGGTCGGGCGTGTAGCCCCGCTCGGGCACACCGGTCTCGTAGATCCGCTCGTCCCGGCCCCAGAGGTGGACGAACAGCGTCTGCACGCGCGGCTTCCGAGCGAAGGCCCGTGTCAGCTCCGCGTCGACCTCCTGGGACTCTCCGTCGGTGTAGACGACCAGCAGCCGCTTGCGCGCGGCGGGCGGGAAGAAGCCCCGCTCGGGGACGGCGGCGAGGGCGTTCAGCTGCGTCGCGCGCGTCGAGAAGAAGAGCGCCGGCGGCGGCCGCTCGATCCCGATCGACTTCTCGAGCGTCGAGCGGAAGACGGACTCGTCGCCCGTCGGGAAGAGGTGCGGCAGCAGCCGGTCGGTGAGCGAGAGGATCCCGACCGGGACGCCCGGCAGCTGCGTCCGCAGCTCTTCCGCGTGAATCTGCGCGCGCTCGAGCCGGGTAGGCGCCCCCGAGCCGGCAGAGGCGAGCATCGACCTCGAGACGTCGGCGACGACGAAGACCTCGGCGTCCGTGCGCTCGCTGATCGTCCTCGTCGTCTCGACGATCGGCTGCATCGCCGCCAGCGCGAGCAGGCACGGCGCCAGCGCGAGCGCCGCCGCCAGCGGCACGAGCGACCGGATCGGCCGCTGCTCGAGCCCGAGGCTCGCGCGGACACTGCGCGCCCGCCGTTCGCGGAGCACGAGCATCCCGAGCGGCACGAGCAGCGTCACCCCGAGTACGGCGCCGAGCGGCGTCAGGAAACGCACGTCCATGCGTCAGTAGCCGCTGCCGACGCGCCCCTGGCCGGAGACGCGGCCCTGCGCCCCGCCCTGGCTGGGATCGTTCGGCGGCAGATGAGCAGCCTCCGGCCGGCGGAGGAGGATCTCGAGGTTGCGGAGCGCGTCGAGGTTGCCCGGATCCAGGGCGATCGCGTTCTGGAATGCGCCGATCGCCCGCGCCAGGATCTGGTTCGCCTCCTGGCTGTCGGTGCTGTAGCGGCCGATCGTGAGGATGCCGAGGTTGTTCAGCTGCTGGGCCTGCCGGCGCGGCTCGCGCTCGACGCGCGCCTGCAGCGTCACCTCGAGCTGCGCCCGGCCGCGGAGCGCCTCCAGCTCCGGCGAGGTGATCGCCACCTTGCCCGGCTGTACCTGCGCGAAGAGCGCCATGGACTTGCGGTGGGCGACGTCGTCGCCGGCCCCGAGCAGCCGGACGCCCGGCTTTCCGGGGAGGAAGCCGAGCTCGTCCCACAGCACGCGGCGAACGCGGGGCCCGCCCTGGAAGCGGACGTCGTCGGCGGCGATGTCGCCGGGCACGCGCATGACGTCGACGGCGAGGACTGCAAGCGCGACTGCCAGCGGCACTGCGAGCGCCGCGGCGACTCGAACTGCCCACGTGCGGCGGCTGCGGCGGGTCACCGGCGCACCTCGAGCCGGCCGAGCAGGCGCTCGTTGGCGGCGAGGAGGACGACGAACAGGACGGCTGCGAGCACGAACGTCCACGGCAGCGCGTGCCGGAGGCTCCTCCCCTCCGGGGCCGCCACGGGCGACGCGGAGGACGACTCGCGCAGAAAGGCCGAGTCGCCGACGATCTGCCGGATCCGTGCGTACTTCGCGGGCGTCGGGAAGAGGGGCACGATCCTGAGCCGGATCCCGTCGCGGCGGAGCTCCGCGGCGACGTCGCTGAGTCGGACGACCTCGTCGGGCAGGATCTCGAGGTCGCTGACGAGCACGATCGAGCCGTTCGTCGTCCGCTCGCGGACGAGCGTCTCGTGCGCCACGCGGAGACCCTGGGAGATCCGCGTGCCGGCGCGGAAGTCCTTCCAGGGGTCGTTCGGCAGCTCGCCGCTCGCGCTGGCGGACTCGGGCCGGAAGAACCGCAGCAGCGGCAGCAGCTCGCGGGCCGGCGTCCCGGGCGGAAGCAGCTCGTAGGCGGCGTCGGAGAACGCGATCACGCCCGTGCGCTCGCCCGAGCGCGCCAGCTTCCGGATCGTCTGGCCGAACGCGTCCTCGTAGACGCTCGCCGAGAGATCGAGGACGAGCATCCCCGTCGTGCCCGACGGGACGAGCGGGGCATGGCGCGGGTCGATGCTGCGAGCGACGAGAACCGCGGCGGCGAGCGAGGC
Source organism: uncultured Gaiellaceae bacterium (assembly GCA_963827015.1). Classification (GTDB taxonomy): domain Bacteria; phylum Actinomycetota; class Thermoleophilia; order Gaiellales; family Gaiellaceae; genus Gaiellasilicea. Next base: position 91,727 of record CAWGZI010000013.1, read on the forward strand.
CACGAGCCCGAGCGCGAGCGCGGCCCGGAGCACCGTGGTCCGCCGCGCCGCCGGCCGGAGCCGGTCCGGCTCGGTCGTCGGGATCGGCGTCCGCAGGTCAAACGGAAGCGCCACCGGCTCCCCTCAGCTCGGCGACGAGCGCCGTCGTCTCGGCCGGCGACGGCGCCCCGGGCTGCCAGGCGAGCGCGCGGATGCGCGCCGCCCGCCCGTCGCCGTCCAGCTCGAACGCGAGCGCCTCGAGCGCCTCGCGCTGCTGCTCGGCGTCACCCTCGTCGCGCAGGCGCTCCACCCGCTGGAGCGCCCGCTCGAGCGGCGACAGCGGCGCCTCGTCCTCCGGCTCGGGCCTTCGGCGACGCACCTCGCGCGCGACCAGGATCGCCGGGAAGGCCAGCAGCGCCAGTGCGGCGAGCAGGAGCGCACCGCCGATCAGCCACGCCGGTGCGCGGAACGAGGGCTCGTCGACCGGGGCCAGCGTTGCGACGAACTCGCCGCCGGGACCGAGCGACGCGTACGAGGGGATCTGCTCCTCGTCGGGGCTCAGCCGCGAGATCGCATCGAGCGGCGGCCAGGAGACCTGCCGCAGCGGCCTCACCTCGCCGGTCCTCGGATCCTCGTAGGTGACGCGTGCCGGCTTGAAGCGGTACGTGCGGCGCTCGCCACGGCCCTCCTGCTCGCCGAGGACGCTCTGGAGCCGCGACGGCACGCAGGCGACCGTGATGCACCGGAGCGTCGTCTTCCAGCGGAGGCGCGAGAAGTGCGAGAAGTCGTCTCGCGTCCGCTCGACCCCGTTCTGGATCCGGTAGGGGAGAAAGTCGAGGGTCGCCTCCACGCGGTCCGGGTCGAGCTTCTCGCGGTCGACGATCACGTCCAGCCGCACCTGGACGAAGTCGCCGAAGAGGTGCGCCGTCGGCGTCAGCGCGCGACTCGTCGCCAGCGACTTGCCGGGCGGCGGCGCTGCCTCGTCGCCGTTGCCGCTGCAGCCGGCGAGCGCTGCGGCCGCGAGCAGCGGGAGCAGGAGCGCCCTCACGCGCGCCCTCTCGTGAACAGGCGCTGGTCGGCCCAGTTGAGGAAGGAGGAGAGGACGTCGCGGTGCTCGTGCGAGGAGACGAGCACCGGCTCCAGGTCGAGCGCGCGCAGCCGGCGGAGCAGGTCGAGCCGCCGCTCCTCGTTCTCGGTCCGGCGACGATCCACCTCGGCCTCGCTCAGCCGAACGAGGTCGGCGCGCTGAGCGCCGTCGGGGGGCGAGAACGCGAGCACGAGCCCGCCGACGTCCGGGAAGCTTTGCTCCCAGACCGGATCCTGGATCACCACCGGGACGACTTCCCAGCGGCGCTCCAGCGCCCAGAGCCAGTCGTCGCGCTCCGGCTCGACGAGGAAGTCGGAGAGCACGAACACGAACGTGCCCGCGGGCAGGTCGCGCGGATGCTCGATCAGGTGCCGCAGGCCCCGGGCGACCGTGTCCGCGGGCGCCCCGAACGGCCGGTCGAGGTCGAGCAGGGCAAGCTCGCCCTCGCTGCGGGGCGGGTGCCAGAACGGCTCCGACTCGGCTTCGTCGAAGTAGCCGAGGAGACCGCGTGCGGCCGCCGCGCTCTCGCCGATCAACGTCGTCGCTTGGCGAAGCGCCTCAGCCTTGTCGAGCCACGGCCACGGCTCGCCGAACGCGAACATGGACGGCCGCCGGTCGCAGAGCACGACCACGCGCGGCGCCTCCTCCGCGAAGTGCTCGCGCACGACGAACTCGTCCGAGCCACGCGCGAGCGAGAGCCGCGCGGACGCCGGCCAGTCGATCTTCCCGACGTCGTCGCCCGGGCGGTAGGGCCGCGACGCGGCGACGTCCGAGCCGGCGCCGCGGCGGATGCTGTGCAGCCCTCCGAACGCAAGCCCGAGCACGCGGCGCCGCGGGATCAGCGGGAAGGTGGCGGTCACCCGGCGAGCGCGACCGGCTCTTCGAGCTCCGTGCCGGGCCGGGGGGCGAGCACGAGACACTGCTCGAGCAGGCCGGCGGCAGCGGCCTCCCAGCCGATCTCGCGCGCGGTGGCGACGAAGCTCGGCGTGAAGACGATCCGGTGCATCGTCACGGGGAGGAAGAGCCGCTCCACGTCGACGGGCGTCACGTAGTCGCGCCCGTCGAGCAGCGCCCACGCACGGACTGCGCGCTCGAGCGCGAGGCTGCCACGCACCGAGGCGCCGATCGCGACCCCCTCGAGCTGGCGCGTCGCGCGCACGAGCTGAACCGTCCAGCGCCGGATCGCGGGATCGAGGTAGACCTCCTCGACCGCCGTGCGGAGGGCGCGGACGCCGTCGAGGTCGACGACCGGCCGGAGGGTGCTGAGCGGATGGGCTCGCAGCTGCGCCTCGACGATGTGCAGCTCGTCCTCCTCGCTGGGATAGCCGAGCGCGGTGCGCATGAAGAAGCGGTCGAGCTGCGCCTCGGGAAGCGGGAACGTCCCTTCCTGCTCGATCGGGTTCTCGGTCGCGAGCACGAGGAACGGGTCGGGCAGCGGCCTCGTGACGCCGTCGATCGTCACCTGCGTCTCCGCCATCGCCTCCAGCAGCGCCGACTGCGTCTTCGGCATCGCGCGGTTGATCTCGTCGACGAGCACGACGTTTGCGAAGACCGGGCCGGCACGAAACTCGAAGTCGCGCTCTTTCTGGTCGAAGACCGACAGCCCGGTGACGTCCGTCGGCTGCAGGTCGGGCGTGCACTGGATGCGCGCGTTCGTGGCGCCCTCGACGCTGCCGGCGATCGCGCGCGCGAGCACGGTCTTCGCCGTCCCGGGCACGTCCTCCAGCAGGACGTGGCCGCCGCAGACGAGCGCCGTCAGGACGAGCTTGATCTCCTCGGTCTTGCCACGGACGACGGTCTCGATGTTCGCGAGCAGCATCGCCGCGATCGCGGTCGCCGGTTCGGCGGCGTGTCCCTCTTCGCCCGTGCTCATGGAGCGCTGACCCCTCGCATCTGACATGTCACGATAATCGCGGGTCAAGCCACGCGCAACAGCGCTACCGACGCCTGCTAGGGCTCGGTGTGCACGATCACGTCGGCGACGTCGGGCCGCGCGCGCCGCAACCGCTCCTCCACCTCGCTCGCCCGCGCGTGCGCCTCGGCCAGCGTCGAGCCGGGGTCGAGGCCGAGCGTGAGGAAGGCGACCACGCCCTTCTCGGTGCGCAGCAGGCGGAGCTCGCGCGGCCGCCCGCCGGCGGCGCGCTCGACGGCGGCCTCGATCTCCGCCGCCTCGACCTCCTCCCCGGAGTCGACCTCGGCGAGCGGCTCGAGATGCGTCTGCACCGATCCGATCTCCGGGACGACGCGGGTGATCTCGCGCTCGACCTGCTCGGCGATCTCGTGCGCCTCCTCGAGCGAGAGGTCGCCCGGCAGCTTGAGGTGCAGCGACAGCTCGGTCTGCCCGTCGAGCGAGACGACGCTGAGGTTGTGGATCTCCCGCACGCGCGGCACCGCGAGCGCTGCGGCGTGGGCGCGCTCGCGCAGCGCCGCCTCCCCCTGGCCCGGCTCGACGTGCACGACCACGTCGATCCCCGGCAGCGCCCGCTCGAGCTCGTCCTCGACCTGGTCGGCGGTGGCATGGCCCTGGCCGACCGCGGCCTCCGGCGGAACCGAGATGACGGCGTCGGCGAACGTCCGCCCCGCGGCCTGGCGCAGCCGCAGCCGCTCCAGCTGCACCGGCGGCTCGATCCCCGCGATCGCGGCGCGGGCGGCCTCTTCGGCGTCCGCCGGCGCGCGGTCCATCAGCACGTCGACGTTGCGGCGAATCAGCCGTGACGCCGCCGTCAGCACGAGCGCGGCGACGAAGAGCGCCGCGATCGAGTCGCCCTCGGGGAAGCCGCCCTTCGCGGCGACGAGCCCGGCCAGCACGGCGAGCGTTCCCGCGAAGTCGCTGCCGAAGTGGAGCGCGTTCGACCGCAGCGCCTCGCTGCGGTAGCGCCTCGCGGTCCGGAGCGAGACGACGGTGCGGGTGAGGTCGATCGCGAGCACGACCGCCACGACGAGGAAGACCCACCAGTCGGGGTCGACGGCGTCGTCGGCGACGCCGACGAGGCGCGTGACGGCGAGCGCCGCGACCGCGAGGCTGACGAGTGCGAGCACGGTGGCCTCGCCGAGCGCGGCGAGGTGCTCGGCCTTCCCGTGCCCGTACTGGTGGCCGCGGTCGGCCGGGCGGCCGGCGACGCCGATCGCGAAGAACGTCAGCAGCGCCGCGACGAGGTCGGTGCCTGAGTGGAGCGCCTCCGAGACGAGCCCGAGGCTGCCGCTCGCGAGCCCCGTGCCGAGCTTGAGGGCGACGAGGACGGACGCGGCGCAGATCGAGACGAGCGCCGTACGGCGCTGCGGGGTCATGCCGTCAAGGCTAGTGGACGCCTAGTACCAGCGACCGCGGCGAAAGCCGCCGAACGCCAGGCCGATCAGGATCAGGATCAGACCCAGGATCAGGCTCTTGGCGATCAGAACCACGATGCCGATGATGACGAGGAGTGCGCCGATTCCCATTGCGCGGGACTATCTCACGCGGGATCGGACGGCAAACGGACTAGAGGTTGCCGCGCAGGGCCTGCTCGCGCTCGATCGACTCGAAGAGCGCCTTGAAGTTGCCCTCGCCGAAGGTGGTCGCACCGTGGCGCTCGATCACCTCGAAGAACAGCGTCGGCCGGTCCTGCGCGGTCTTGGTGAAGATCTGCAGCAGGTAGCCGTCGTCGTCGCGGTCGGCCAGGATCCGCAGCCGCTTCAGGTCGTCGTAGTCCTCGGCGATCTCGCCGACGCGCCCCTGGACCTCCTCGTAGTACGTCTCGGGCGTGTCGAGGAAGATGACGCCGCGGCCCTTGAGCGTCTCGATCGTGCCGACGATGCTGGACGTCTGCAGGGCGATGTGCTGGACACCGGGGCCCTCGCTGAACTCGAGGTACTCGTCGATCTGGCTCTTGCGCTTGCCCTCGGCGGGCTCGTTGATGGGGAACTTGATCTTGCCGGCGCCGTCCGCCATCACCTTGCTCATCAGCGCCGAGTACTCGGTCTGGATCTGGTCGTCCCCGAAGTGGACGATGTTCGTCATCCCGAAGACGCGCTCGTAGAACTCCACCCACTCGTTCATCTTCCCGAGCTCGACGTTGCCGACGACGTGGTCGATCGCGATCAGGCCGACGCCGTCGCCGGCGCGCCCGTTCTGCGAGAGCGAGACGTAGCCGGGCAGGTAGGGCCCGCTGTAGTCCGAGCGGTCGACGAAGGTGTGGACGTTCTCGCCGTAGGTCGCGATCGTGGCCAGCTCGACGCGGCCGTGCTCGTCCTCGACCCAGCGCGGCTCGGCGACGCTGCGCGCGCCGCGCTCGACCGCCGCGGCGAATGCGGCGCTGACGTCCGGCACCTGCAGCGCGACGTCCTTCGCAGCGTCGCCGTGACGCGCCGCGAATTGGACGATCTCGCTGTCGCTGCGGAGGCCGCTGGTGACGACGAAGCGGATCTCGCCCTGCTCGAGCACGTAGGAGGCGCGGTCGCGGACGCCCGTCTCCGGGCCGGCGTAGGCGACGCGGTCGAAGCCGAGCGCCTGCTCGTACCAGAACGCCGCCTGCTTGGCGTTCCCCACCCAGAGCTCGATGTGGTCCCAGCCCTCGAGGGGCATGAAGTCCGTGTCTGCCATCGCGCGAATCTTACTCGGGAGGCGGCGTGGGCGACCGGCGGCGCGCGGTCAAGATTCCGCCGGCGATCAGGATCCCGCCCAGCACCTGGAGCAGGCTGATCGACTCCGAGAGGAGCACGAGCGCGAAGATCGCGGCCACGAAGGGCTGCAGGTTGGCGACGAGCGTCGCGCGCGACGCGCCGATCCGGTGGATCACGCGGAACCAGAGGATCGTCGTCAGCACCAGCGGGCCGAGGGTCGCGAAGACGAGCAGCACCCAGACCTTCAGGCCGACGCCGAGGTCCTGGTCGGCGGTCTGCGGCAGGCCGACGAGCAGGATCCCGATCCAGGCGGTCCCGAGCGCGACGACACTGATTCGCGAGGCCGAGTAGCGCTGCATCAGCGGGCCGACGGCGACGGAGTAGGCCGCCCACGTCGCTGCGGTCGAGACGCCCAGCAGGATTCCGAGGCCGTCGGCGGAGACCTCGCCGCCGCTGCCGAGGGCGACGAGGCCGACGCCGGCGAACGAGATCGCGGCGGCGATCCAGAACTTGCGCGAGAGCCGCTCGAGCCCGAGCGCGAGGCCGATCAGGGCTGCGAACGCGGGCGTGGCGCCGAGGATGAGCGCGATCGTCGACGCACTCGTGCGGTCGAGCGCGTACACGAACGAGAGCTGGTTCAGGAAGATGAAGAGGGCCGCGACCCCGGCCAGGGGCAGGTCACGCCGGGCGATGCGGAGCGTCCGCTCGGCGACGAGCACGATCCCGAGGAAGATCGCGGCCGCAAGCCCGTAGCGGTATGTCGCGTACGCGAGCGGCTCGAACCCGTGCGTGAGGATGTAGCGCGTCGCGGTCAGGTTCAGCGCCCAGAGCAGGACCGTGACGAGCAGCATCAGCTCGATCGTCGAAGGTCGCCGCATCCGCCCGAGCGTACTGGCGCCGTATCACCCGGGCAGGGGGTTGCCGTCGGGGCGGGCCGCTGCGACGCTTCCGCCGTGAGAGCGCTCCGCCTCCTGCTCGCGACCTGCACCGCCGTCGCCGCCGTCTGGGCCACCGTGGGCCTCCTTGCGCCGGCGTCCGCCGGCCTCGCCGCGCCGTCACATCCGAGCGCGGCCACGAAGCAGTACTGCCCGCCGGCGGTGAAGAAGGCGCGCAAGGCCGCCGTCCTGCGCTACCGGAAGCAGATGGCGGCGCAACGGAAGGCGTACTTCGGGCGGACGCGCAGCCCGAAGCTGCGGGCGGCGTTCGTGCGCAAGCAGAACGCGCAGCTGAAGGCGCTGGAGCGCATCCTCAAGCTCTGCAAGTAGTTACGCTTGGCCGCGCATGGCCGAGCCCTCGATCCGCGACGTCGACGCCCTCGTCGGGCCGGCGACACCGCATTTCGCGTTCCAGATCCGCGCCCGCCTCCGCGAGCTGATCGGCGACCTGCCGGGCGACCATCCGGTCCGCCGCTACGGCGAGGAGAAGATGCGTCTGCTCGACGATCTCGGCTTCGCGTCCTCGAAGGCCGAGCAGGGCGGCAAGGAGCCGCGCTCGCGCATCGGCTGGGAGGAGCTGCCCAGCTCCGCCCCGGTCTACGAGTCGCAGCCGAAGCGCGACCGCGCTTGAAGACCAGCCACGACTCCTCAGGTTCCTGGCCCGTCGCTCGCGGTGCGTAGGCCGGTGGAACAGTCCGGAGGTACGGGCTGCGGGCCGGAGCAGCGCGAGCGACGCGAGGCGGCGCCGGAGGCCGGCTCTGCAGGCCGGGAGGCGCGGCCGGCCAGGGGCGCGAGGTGACTTTCAAGGGCGCCTCGGTCTTCGTGACCGGTGGCTCGCGCGGAATCGGCAAGGCGATCGCGCTCCGCTTCGCCGCTCTCGGCGCGACGCGGGTCGCCATCGGCTACCTGCGCTCCGACAAGGCTGCCGAGGAGACGGCCGAGGAGCTGAAGGCGCTCGGCGCCGAGCCGGTGCTGATCCGCGGCAACATCTCGTCCGAGCGCGTGCTCGAGGAGGTGGCGCAGCTCGGTGCACTCGACGTGCTCGTCCACAACGCCGCCACGGGCGTGATCCGGCCGGCGCTCGAGACCGAGGACAAGCACTGGGACTGGACGATGACGGCGAACGCGCGCGCCCTGCTCGCGCTGACGCGGGTGACCGCGCCGCGGATGCTGCCCGGCGCGTCGGTCGTCGGCATCTCGAGCCTCGGCTCGCACCGCGTGCTCGAGAACTACACGCTCGTCGGCACCTCGAAGGCGGCGCTCGAGACGCTGATCAAGTACCTGGCGGTCGAGCTGGCGCCGCTCGGGATCCGCGCGAACGCCGTCTCGGGCGGCGTCGTCGACACCGGCGCGCTCGACCACTTCTCGAACAAGGAGGAGATGCTCCGCTTCGGGAAGGACAACCCCGCGGGCCGCCTCGTCGCGCCCGAGGACATCGCAGCGGCGGTCACCTTCCTCTGCTCGTCCGACGCGGAGATGATCCGGGGGCAGACGCTGATCGTGGACGGCGGCTACTCGCTGGGAGCCTGATGGAGCCGACCGACCACAACCGCCGCGCCTTCGACGAAGCGCATCGCACGTCCGAGAACGTGCTCCAGGTGCCCGGGATGCCGGACCGGATCCGGGAGCGCCTCCAGGGAGCAGGAGGCCACCGCGTCCTCCACCTCTTCAGCGGCACCGGCCGCGAGTCGGTCGACCTCGCCGACCTCGGAGCGCTCGTGACCGGCGTCGACGACGACGAGGCCGCGATCGAGTCGGCGCGGCGCCGGGCGCCCGAGTTGCCGTGGGTGCACGCCGACGTGCACGCCCTGCCGCCGGAGCTGCTGCTCGGCCGCTGGGACCTCGTCTACCTCGGCTACGGCTCGCTGCGCCGGCTGCGGGCCGCCGACCCCTTCGCCGGCGGGGTCGCTGCCGCGCTCCGCCCGGGCGGAGTGCTCCTGCTCCATGACGAGCATCCCGCCGCGACCGCGCTCGACGCCTTCGGCCGCTGGCGCGGCGACTACTTCGCCTCGGTCGGCCTGGGCGAGCTCGTGACGGCGGTCACGGCCGCGGGCCTCGTGCTCCGCGGTCTCGAGGAGTGGCCGGGCAAGGACGCGAACGTCCCGGGTCATGTCGTGCTGGCGGCGGAGAAGCCCGGGGCTTAGGAAGCGGCAGGTTCGGGGAGAACCCGCGCATGGGAATATCGGTAAGCATTCTGTTGATCGCCGTCGGTGCGATTCTCACGTGGGGCGTGACGGCTGATGCCGAAGGGCCTCGACGTGAACAACATCGGCGTGATCCTGATGATCGTCGGCCTCCTGGGCCTCGTCATCTCGATGATCTTCTGGTCGAGCTGGGGCGGTTTCCGCCGCCGCACCGCCTACGTCGAGGGCGGCCCCGTCCGTACGACCGCGGCACCGCCTCGCCGGACCGTGGTCGAGGAAGAGGACGTCGCTCCCGGCCCGCCGCCGCCGTAAGGCCTAGCGGCTCCGGAACAAGGAACGTCCGAGATCGCCGGCGACGTAGCCGGCGATCTTGGGGTTCTCCTGCAGCCGCCGGAGCGAGTACTCGTACCACTGCTGCCCGTAAGGGACGTAGATGCGGAGGCGGTGCCCTCCCGCCACGAGCCGGTTCCCCAGCTCCGGCCTGACGCCGAGGAGCATCTGGAACTCGTAGCGGTCACCGGCGAGCCCGCGCTCGCGCAGGATCCGGAGCGACTGGTCGACGAGCCACTCGTCGTGGGTCGCGATCGCCGTGTAGCAGTCGCCGTCGAGCAGCGTCTCGAGCGTGCGCACGAAGCTGTCCCGGACCTCTTGGTCGTCGCGGAACTGGATCGACTCCGGCTCGATGTAGATCCCCTTGCAGAGCCGCACGCTGGCGCCGGCGAGGCCTGCGGCGTCCGCCTCGGTCCGCCTGAGCGACGCCTGCAGAACGGGGCCGACGCGGGCGTGCCCCTCGTCGCGCAGCTCGCGGAAGAGCTGCAGCGTCTCGTCGGTCGTCGACGAGTCCTCCATGTCGATCCGGACGAAGCGGTTCGTCGGCTCCGCGGCCGCGATGACCGTCTCGACGTTGCGCTTGCAGAGCTCGTAGTCGAGCTTCAGTCCGAGCCCGGTCGGCTTGACGCTGACGTTGGCGTCGAGGCCGTCCCGCTCGAAGGCGTCGAGCGCGGCGACGTACTCGGCCGCGATCGCCGCCGCCTCGCTCGCGCTGCACGACCTCCTCGCCGAGCACGTCGACGGTCGCGAGCTTCCCCTCTGCGTTCAGCCCGGAGACGACGCGCAGCGCGTCGTCGAGCGTCGCGCCGGCGATGTAGCGCGAGGAGAGGCGGCCCACGACGCGCTTCGGCACGGCCGGCAGCGCGGCGACGACGACGCGGTCGAGCAGGCTCATGGCGGGGGAGCCTAACGGCCTTCGCGCATGAAGCCCTGGCGCGCCGCCGAGACGAGCGCGACCGCTTCGGGGAAGAGCACGCGCATGGCGTCGCGGAGCGCAACCGCCTGCTCGTCGATCGAGCCGCTCGGCTGCACCTGCTTCAGCGCCGCCGCGGTCAGCTCGACGGCCGTGTTCAGCGTCAGCGTGGCGAACTGCTCGCGCTGCGCCTCCTGCACGGTCTCGGCCTGCTGCTCGGCGAACTCGCGCAGGCCGCGGAGCAGATCCTCCGGATCGCCGCCGAACGGGAAGCCGCCGAATCCGCTGCTCTCCATGCGGCTGAGGTTAGCGAAGGGGGATCCGGTAGGAGCCTGCGACGTCGGCGAAGAGGGCGTCCACGACCTCGCCCGCACCCTTCATCGCCGCCGCGAACGGCGAGCCCTGGCCGGCGCCGCCGAGCGCGACCTCGAGCGTGCGCGTCGCGGCGCCGATCTCGTCGAGCCGCGCCGGGGTCGCGAGACTCGGGGGCGCGCCGATGGCGTGCTGGAGCGCGAGCACGGCCTCCTCCGCCTCCTCGATCCCGGGTGGGTTCTCGGTCACCCGCAGCGCAGCGAGCTGGGAGCGGAGCTCGTCGAGGTCGCCGCCCGCGGCAGTGTCCTCCGCCAGCTCGCAGAGCGCGAGGATCGAGACGGCGTCACGGACGCGCCGCCGCTCCGAGACCGGCTCGCCGTCGCGTCGAGCGCCAGCCACGTCCGGCCGCCGTCGCCCTCCTCGAACGCGCACACGTAGATCCTCTCGCCGGCTCGCGGCTCAGCCGCGAGCACCGCGTCCGCGCCCGCCGTCCCAGCGATCCGCTCGAGCTCGTCGGCCAGCGTCATCGCGCCAGCATAGGAGGAGCCGTCCGGACGGCACGTACGATGAAGCGGTGCTCGCCGAGGTCGCACTCACGCTCGCGGCGCTTGCGCTCGCGCTGTCGCTCGCGGCGGCGCTGATCGCGACGCGGCGGCGTCGCGACCCGACGGCGGAAGCGCGACGCCGGCTCGAGCTGCTCGTCGCGGAGCAGACCACGGCGAGCGCGGAGGAGCTGAAGGCGCGGCTCGCGCGGATGCGCGCCGACTCGCTCTCGATCCTCGCCGAGGACGAGCGGCGGATCGCCGACGAGCGCCGGCAGGAGCTGGCGGAGCGCGAGCGCGCCGCCGGCGTCGAGCTCGCCGACGCGCTCGCGGCGACGTCGCAGCCGCGTCGAGGAGCGGCTGCGGGGCTGGGGCGACGACCTCGACCGCGCGCAGCAGAACCTCGAGACCGAGCTGCGGCGGCTCGAGCAGCGCCAGAAGCAGCTGATCGCGGAGGCCGAGAGCAGGATCGAGGCCGAGGCGTCCGAGCTCGTGACCACGTCCGAGGAGCAGCGCGCGTCGGTGCTCCGGCTCCGCGAGGAGCTCGAGCGCGCGGCGCAGGCGGCGGTCGCCGAGGCGCTCGAGGAGCTCGAGGCGCACACGAGCGAGCGGCGCCGGGTGATCGAGGAGATCGCCGAGCGGCTGCGGCGGCGCGAGCAGGCGCTGACGGAGCAGGTCGAGCGAGGCGAGACGGACGCGGCGCGACGGATCGAGGCGTCGTTCGCCGACATCGAGCGGCGACAGGTCGAGCAACTGCAGCGGGCGGTCGCCCGCGAGGCCGAGCGGCACGCGGAGGCGGCCGGCGTCCAGTTCGACTCGACGATGCGCTCGGCGCGAGAGGAGGCCGCGCTGCGGCTCTCCCGCGAGCTCGACCGCGCCGTCGAGACCTTCGTGCGCCAGGCCGACGCCGTCTTCGCGGAGCGGCTCGCCCAGGTGGGGGACGCCGGCCAGCAGCGGCTCGAGCAGCGACAGCGACAGGCACAGGCCGCGTTCGAGCGGCAGCGCGAGGAGCTCGTGGCCGCGTTCCAGGAGCGGGTGGCCGCGGCCGACGCCGATCTGCGTCGCACGCTGGGTGCGTTTGCCGCCGAGGCCGAGGCCGAGCGCTCGGCGATCGCGGAGCGGCTCGCCGAGCTGCATCGCCGGGTCGAAGAGGCCACCTCGCTGCGCCGCGTCTGACCGGTTCCCGGCTAACAAAGACCCGCAGGGAACGTCTCTTGCACCACGAACATGCGCAGCATGGCGGACACCACGGAGCTGGTCGACAGGGGAAGCGAGCGCGCCAAGGTCGAGTCCTGGCGCCTCCACGTCCTGATCGAGGCCGGGTATCCGCTGCCGCTCGCCGAGAAGATCGCGGCCGCGCTCGACGCCGACCTGCACGAGGCGGTCGAGCTCGTCCACCAGGGCTGCGACCCGCGCGTCGCCGCCGAGATCCTGCTCTAGTCCGGGTCCAGCCCCGGCCCGACGGCCACGAGGACGGCGCCGAGTGCGGCCGCCGCGGTCCCGAGGACGAAGGACGCCTTCGTGCCGTACGCGTCGATCAGCGTGCCGCCGAGCGCCATCCCGGCCGAGAAGCCGGCAAAGACGGCGGTCGTGATCCAGGAGAACGCCTCGGCCGCCGTCCCGCGCGCGGCGACCGCGTCGACGAGACCGTAGGCGGACATCACGACCGGGGCGATGGCGAGCCCGGCGACGAAGGCGAGCACCGCCATGCTCGGCAGCGACCAGCCGAGCAGGGGCAGGGCGAGGCCGGCGGTCGAGCAGCACCGCGGAGACGCGCAGGAGCCGCAGCGGCGACAGCGTCACCCGGGCTCCGGCCACGAGCCCGCCGACGAGGCTGCCCGCCGCGAAGAGCGAGAGCGGGATGCTGCCGAGCTCTGCGCCGCCGTGCTCCTCGGCGAACGCCGGGAAGCCGACCTCGGTGCCGCCGAAGCCGAGCCCGAGGCAGGCGGAGAGGCCGACGATCGTCACGACCCCGCGCGACGCGAGCGCCCCCAGGATCGATGCGTGCCGCTCCTCTTCGGGGCGCCAGGCACGCACGGGCTCGGCGAGGCGCGATCAGCAGCGTGCCGACACCACCCGACGCCGCCGCGACGCGCGAGCGCCACCACCGGCGAGGCGGCCGCTGTCAGCAGCGCCACGAGCAGCGGCCCGACGATGAAGGTGATCTCCTGCAGCGACGCCTCGAGCGCGTAGGCGGCCGCCCGCAGCTCGGCGTCGGCGAACAGCCTCGGCCAGAGCGCGCGCAGCGAGGCGCCCACCGGCGGCATCAACGCTCCGGCGGCCCCTGCGGCGAGCGCCGACCAGCGCCAGCGGCGCCTCGAGCAGCGCCAGCACGCACACCGCCGACGAGCAGCGCCGGGAAGATCAGCGCGCGCGAGAAGAGGATCCGCGCCTGCCCGCGGCGGTCGACGAGGCGGCCCGCGATGGGAGCGCCGACTGCCGTCGCGACGAAGTAGAGGCCGGAGACGGCGCCGGCGGCCGCATAGCTGCCTCCGTTCTCGCGGACGAGGAGCAGGAGCGCGAGTCCGATCATCCCCGCGGGCAGGCGCGCGAGCATCCCGCTGAGCACGAGCCGGCGCACGTGCGGGACGCGGAAGAGGGCGCCGTAGCGCGCGAGACCGAGCGGCGGGACGGCTTCCGTCACGGGATCGATCATCTACGCTCGAACGTGATGAAGGTCGAGCCTCTCGTCTACGGCGACAAGAAGGTCTTCACCGTCGCCGGCTTCAACCGCGGGGTCGCGGACTGGCTCGCGCGCCTGCCGACGCTCTGGATCGAGGGCGAGGTGACGGAGCTGCGGCGGAGCCCGAACTGGGGCAGCGTCTTCTTCACGCTCAAGGACCCGGACGACGGCGCGTGCCTCCCCGCGTCGATCCCGCGCCGCACGTTCGACGCGCTCAAGCTCGACCTCGCCGAGGGCGAGCGGATCCACGTCCTCGGCCGGCCCGAGCTGTTCCCGGCGAAGGGCGAGTTCCGGCTCCGCGCGCTCTCGCTCGAGCGGTTCGGGCTCGGCGAGCACCTCGCCGCGATCGAGCGCCTGAAGCAGACGCTGGCGGCGGAGGGCCTCTTCGAGGCCTCTCGCAAGCGGCCGCTCCCCCGCTTCCCGCGGCGGATCGGCCTCGTCACCGGCAGCGACGCCGCTGCGCGGCGCGACGTGATCACGACGATCCAGACCCGCTTCCCGCCCGCTCGCGTGCTCGTCGCCGAGACGCTCGTGCAGGGACCGCGTGCGGCGGCCGGGATCGTCGAGGCGCTGCAGGCGCTCGCGCGCTGAGCCGGGGATCGACGTGATCGTGCTCACCCGCGGCGGCGGCAGCTTCGACGACCTGCTCCCGTTCAGCGACGAGCGCGTCGTGCGCGCGGTCGCCTCGTGCCGGGTGCCGGTCGTCTCCGCGGTCGGCCACGAGCAGGACACGCCGCTCTGCGATCTCGCAGCCGACGTGCGCGCCTCGACCCCGACGGCGGCCGGCAAGCTCGTCGTCCCGGACTTCGAGGCGCCTGCGCGACGAGCTGACCCGCGCGCGCAGCTCGCTCGAGCGCTCCGTGCGGCGCGCGACGGAGCGGGAGCGCGAGCGGCTCGCACGCACGCACGCCGCGCTGGAGCGCGGGACGCGGAGGACGCTCGAGCGCGACCACCGGCGGCGTGACGGCGCTCGGCGAGCGGCTGCGGCGCGGCCCGAAGCTCCTCGTCGAGCGGCGCCGCGGCGCGATCGAGCGGGCGGAGGGCCGGCTGACGGCGCTCTCGCCGCGCGCGACCCTGCGGCGCGGCTACGCGATCGTCCGCGCCGGCGACGCGATCCTGCGCGGACGCGCCGGGACTCGCCGCGGGCGACACGGGTCGAGGTCGAGCTCGCCGAGGGCGCCTTCGGCGCGAGCGTCGAGGACGTCCGTGAGTGAGCTGACCTTCGAGACCGCCCAGAAGGAGCTCGAGCAGATCGTCGAGCGGCTCGAGCGCGGCGAGGCCGAGCTCGACGAGGCGATCGCGCTCTGGGAGCGCGGCGAGGAGCTGCTGCGCTTCTGCCTGCACCGGCTGGAGACCGCCGAGGGGAAGATCGAAGAGCTGTCGCAGCGCGCCGCAGGCGCGTCACCGCTTCCTCCGGCGGCCGAGTCCGGTTAGGATCGCGACGTGGCGCGGCCGACGAAGGAGATGCTCTCGCGGGTTCCGCTCTTCTCGGGGCTCGAGCCGCGCGATCTCGAGCGGATCGCCGACTCGTTCAAGCAGCGCGACTACGCGGCCGGCGACACGATCGCGAGCGAGGGCTCCGGCGGCGCCGGGTTCTTCGTCATCGGCGAGGGCACGGCGAAGGTGACGGTGCACGGCGCCGACCGCGCGACGCTCGGCCCCGGCGACTACTTCGGCGAGATCGCGCTGATCGACGAGGGCGCGCGCACCGCAACGGTCACCGCCGAGACGGACATGACGACCTACGCGATGACGTTCTGGGAGTTCCGCCCGATCGTGGAGACGGACGCCCGGATCGCGTGGAAGCTCGTCCAGGCGCTCGCGCACCGGCTGCGCGAGGCCGACGCGCGCTGACTTAGTGTTGGTTCAACACTAAGTCTCGTCCGAGCGCGATCGAGGTCGTCCCGCGCCCGCGCCGGGTCGCCCGACAGCGCAACCGTCTCCGCACCGGGAACGTCCGCGCTCGACGAACGCCGCCGAAGACGACGCAACGCGTGTCGCGCCGCAACGGCGTACGACCTCTCCAGGCGCCTTTCCAAGCGCGGTCGTGGCGTCGACCCGCCCCTCGCCGGTGACGACGAGATCGAAGCCCGAGGCGTCGAACCCGACCGCGTCGAGCACGAGCTGGGCGCCCGGGAACGAGCTCGGCGCCGAGCGACGCGAGCGCCGCCCCGAGCCCGCCCGCAGCGCCCGGAACCGGGCTTGTGTTGAACCAACACAAGCTCCTCCCGCGCCGCGAACCGGCGCTCGAGCTCCGCGATCTCCGCCGGGCCGGCGCCCTTCTGCGGGCCGAAGACGCGTCGGCGCCTCGAGCCAGCGTCGCCGTCACGTCGCACGCGACCCGCGCGGGAACCGGCAGCTCGACGACGACTTCGAGGAAGCCGGCGCCCGCGTCCATCGTCGCCGTCCCGCCGAGGCCGAGCAGAAGACCCTTCGCGCCGCCGGCCGAGGGCTGCGGCGACGAGCTCGCCGAAGCCGCGGCTCGACGCGGCGAGCGGATCGAGCCGCGCAGGGTCGAGCGGCACGGCCGCCGCGGCCTCGACGACGGCCGTTCCGTCCGGGAGCGAGAGCCAGCGCCCCCGCCGCGGCGCGCCGAACGCGTCGTGCACGTCCGCCTCCCGCCACGCCCCGCCGCGGGCGAGCCAGAGCGCCTCGGCTGTCCCTTCGCCGCCGTCGGCGACGGGCAGCTCGACCGCGTCCGCCCCGGCCGACGCGCAGCCCCTGCGCCAGCGCCGCCGCGGCCTCGGCTGCGGTCAGGACGCCCTTGAGGCTAGCCGGGCACGCGAGCGCGCGCACGGCGCCGTCTCTCGGGCGGATGCGTCTCCTCGACGTCGTCGTCGCCTGGGAGCTCGCCCTCCTCGGGCATGTCGCGGAGCGTCGCGAACGAGAGCCCCTCGCGCGCGAGGAAGATCAGGCCGACGCCGACGCCGACCGACATCTCGATCACCTGCAGCACGAGCGCGTACGCGAAGCCGGTCGAGTAGGCGACCCCGTACTGGACGAGCGGCAGCGCGACCGCGGCCTGGAGCAGGCCGATGTTCCCCGGCCAGAGCGGGAAGATCGTCGCGACGTTCATCAGCAGCAGCACGAGGCCGGCGGCGGGCAGCGGCGCGTGGATGTCGAACGCGCGCATCGCCACGTAGACCGCGAGCAGCTGCATGAACCAGCCCGCGCACTGGAAGCACGATCGCGCCGAGCGCCGGCAGCGGCGAACGGAGCACGGCGAGCCCCTGCCGCGCCATCGCGAGCAGCTGCCGCACGGGCTCGAGCCCTCGAGCGGCCGGTGCCGCCGCCTTGCGGTCACGACCGCGACGGTGAAGAGCAGCCCGCCGATGATCGAGACGATCACGAGGCTCGTCACCGCCCAGTGCGGGATCTTCGCCGTCGCGAACACGTAGAGCGACCAGCAGCAGCGCCGGGAAGAGGTCGAAGAGCCGGTGCGCGAAGACGGTGCCGACGAGCGCGCCGCTCGAGCCACGTCCCCGCGGGACGTGCCGCCGCAGCACCGCCACGCGCGCGAGCTCGCCGATCCGCCCCGGCAGCACCGCGTTCGCCAGCAGCCCGACCGAGAACGCCGAGAAGACGCGGTCGAAGCGCGGCTGCGGCGGCTCCAGCGCCTGGTCGATCGTCAGCTGCCAGGCGACCGACCGGAGCAGCACCGAGACCAGGTTCAGCCCGAGCGCGAACGCGACCCACGCCCAGTTGACGAGGTCGAACGCGTGGTAGACGACGTTCCAGTCGGGACCGCGCCACCAGAGCAGCGCGGCGACGACGGCGAGGAACGGCAGCCCGAGCGCCAGCGAACAGCCAGCGGCTCTGCGGGACGTACCTCACGCGGCCACCGTCGCCGGGCTCGCCACCCCGCGTGCCGAGTCGTAGATCCGCTCGAGCCGCCGGGCGATGTCCTGCCACGAGTACCGGTCGATCGCGAGCTGCCTCGCAGCCGCGCCGCGCGCCGCGCGCGTCGCCTCGTCGGCGAGCATCTCCTCGATCGCGCGCGCGAGCGCGGCCGGATCGTCGGGCTGGACGGCGACGGAGCGTCTCCGGCGTCATCACGTCCCGGTAGCCGGGGATGTCCGACGCGACGACCGGCGTCGCGCAGGCGAACGCGCGCGTGAGCACCATCCCGAAGCTCTCGCCGCCGAGCGACGGCGCGACGAGCGCCTTCGCGGAGGCGAGCTCGGCCGTCAGGTCGTCCTGGCTGAGGAAACCGAGCACGTCGATGCCGTCGTCCGGCACGCGGAGCCGCGTCAGCAGCAGCCGCACGCGCGAGCGGGTCGGCGCCGGCGATCCGCAGCCGCGCACCCGTCGCGCGCCGGATCTCGGGCCACGCGCGCAGCAGCACCTGCAGGCCCTTTCGCGGCTCCTGCCGCCCGGCGAAGACGATCCGGTGCTCGCGCCCGCCCGGCTCGACGCCGTCGGGGATGAGGACGCCGTTCGGCACGATCTCGTACTCGCCGGGAAGCCAGCGCTGCGCGGACGCGCGCGCCTGCTCGGAGACGGCGATGCGGCGGTCGAGCCGCTCCTCGAGGAAGCCCCAGACCGGCTTCGCGAGCCGCATCCAGCCCAGGTCGCCGCTCGCGTGGTGCGTGCCCACCATCGGCCCGTCGAAGAGAGCGAGCGTCGCGATGCACGGCGTCGGCGTCATCGGCTCGTGCAGGTGGAGGACGTCGAAGCCCTCCCTCGCGAGAACTCGCCGGATCCGGAGGATCGACCGCGGGCTGAGGATGATGTTGGGCAGCGACCCGTTCGCCGGAACGATGACGGATCGGCCGATCGGGATCACTCCGGGCGGGGGCTCGCCGTGGCGGCCGACCCGCGGATGCAGCACGCGCGTGAACTGCCCGGGAGGGTCGTTGCCCATGACCAGCCTGACGTCGTGACCGAGCTCGCGCAGCGCCGTTGCCTGCAGCTCCGCATGCTCCACCACCGCGCCCCAGAAGGACCACGAGAACGGGACGACGATACCCACCTTCATCTCCGCACGAGTCTACGCGCGCCTGCACAATGAGCCGGTGCAGCTCGAGGGGGTCCATCACGTCACGCTCATCACCGGCGACGCGCCGCGGAACGTCGATTTCTACACCCGCGTGCTCGGCCTGCGGCTGGTGAAGAAGACCGTCAACCAGGACGACCCGACCGTCTACCACCTCTTCTACGCCGACGAGAAGGGCAGCGCCGGCGCCGACATCACCTTTTTCGAGTACCCGGGCGCCACCCGCGGCAGGGCTGGCGCCGGGATGGTGCACACGATCGTCTGGCGAGTCGGCTCGCGACGCCGCGCTCGACTTCTGGGAGGAGCGGCTGCGCGGCGAGGCGGAGAACGTCGTCCGCTCGGGCGACAGTCTCACCTTCGAGGACCCGGAGGGCGTCCGCCACGAGCTGCGCGTCGACGTCTCCGGCGACGACCCGCTCGTCGCGAGCGCATCCCGAGATCCCTGAGGAGCACGCGCTCCGCGGCTTCGACGGCGTCCGGGCGTACGCGATCGATCCAGAGCGCAGCTCGGCTCTGCTCGAGGACACGCTCGGCTTCTCCGCTCGCGGCGACTACACGTGGGAGGCGCGCGGTGACAAGCGCGGCGGCTGGTACGCGTACGACACCGCGCCCGAGGGTCGGGGCATTCCCGGAGCCGGCACAGTTCACCACGTGGCCTGGGCGACGACGATGGACGACCACGAGGCCTGGCAGCAGCGCGTCGAGGAGGCGGGCCACCGGCCGACGCCGGTGATCGACCGCTTCTACTTCAAGTCGATCTACTTCCGCGAGCCGAACGGGATCCTGTTCGAGCTGGCGACGCTCGGGCCGGGCTTCGCCACCGACGAGGATGCCGAGCATCTCGGCGAGCGGCTCTCGCTCCCGCCCGACTTCGAGCACCTCCGCGAGCAGATCGAGCCTCGGCTCACGCCGCTGCCGAACCCGCGCGGATGACCCTCGACGCCCTCGAGCGGCCGGCCGAGGGCGAGCCGGAGGGGACGCTCGTCCTGCTGCACGGCCGCGGCGCCGACGAGCACGATCTCTTTCCGCTCCTCGACGCGCTCGATCCCGAGCGCCGCCTGCGCGGCCTCACCCCCGGAGGGCCGCTGGCATTGCCGCCCGGCGGGCGGCACTGGTATCGGCTCGGCGGCATCCCGACCCCGGAGGCGGAGACGTTCTGGCCCAGCTTCACGCAGCTCGGAGAGCTGCTCGACGGGCTGCAAGAGCCGATCGTGCTCGGCGGCTTCTCGCAGGGCGCGGTGATGAGCTACGCGCTCGCCCTCGGCCGGTCGCCGGCGAAGCGCCCGGCCGCGCTGATGCCGCTGTCGGGGTTCATGCCCTCGGTCGAGGGGCTCGACCTCGACCTCACCGGCATCGAGGGCCTCCCGGTCGCGATCGCCCACGGCACCCTCGACCCGGTGATTCCGGTCGAGTACAGCCGTGCAGCCCGCGACGCGCTCGCGGCCGCGGGCGCCGACGTCGCGTTCCACGAGTCGCCGGTCGGCCACACGATCGACCCGCAGAACATCGCGGCGCTGCGCGGCTTCGTCGCCGCCGCGATCGGCGGCTGAGCAGCCCGAAAGCGAACTACGCCCCGGGTTACACCTGGCGGGCAATGGTGGCCTCGAGCCTCGCCCCGTAGCCTCGACGTCATGGCGAATTCAACGGTCGAGAGGGTTCCGTCCATCACGCCCCGGCAGCGCGACGTGATCGTCCTCATCGCTGCCGGCTGCTCCAACGACGAGGTCTCGGAGCGGCTCGGCATCTCCCCCAGGACGGTGAAGGCACATTGCGATGTCCTGCGGCAGAAGCTCGGCGTACGGCGCAGGCGTCAGCTGCCGATCGCGTATCGGAGCCTCACAGGCGACGACCCTCTCGCGCAGAGCCTCGACCCCAGCGGGTCGGGGAGCTGACGGCGGCGCGTCCGCGACTCCTGAGGGGTCGCGGACGCGCCTATTCAGCGGGCGGGAGTCGCGTTAGGCTTCGCCTGGGTCTTGTGGCACCCCATACACGCGATGGGCCAGGACACCGCAACGGACTTCGAGGGTCAAGCGTCGCAAGATCATCGAGCGGCCCCGTCTCACACGCCTGCTCGACGAGAGTCAAGGCAGGATCAAGATGCTGGTTGCTCCCGCTGGTTACGGGAAGACGACTCTCGCCCGCCAATGGCTCGCCGACAAGCGGGCGGTCTGGTACACCGCCACGCCAGCGTCGGCCGACGTCGCCGCGCTTGCGGCCGGACTTAAGGACGCGGCGTCGCAGGTCGTGCCAGGCGCTGGCGACGCGCTCGTCGCGCGGATGGCCACGAGCGTAGGCCCAGGCGATGAGCTTCTCCTGGCACGGATGCTCGCCGCTGACTTGGCTGACTGGCCACCCGATGCGTGGCTCGTACTTGAGGATTACCACCACGCGTTAGGGCGATCTCCTGAGACTGTCATCGAGACGCTTGTCCTCGAAACACCATTGAGTGTGCTGATCCTCGCTCGCCGACGACCAGCGTGGGCCTCCTCGCGCCGCATTCTCTACGGGGAAATCTCGGAGTTGTCTCGACCCCATCTTGCGATGACCGAGTCGGAGGCGCTCGAACTCCTTCCGGCGGATGTCGACGTCGCTGCGCTCATGAGTGTCACACGAGGCTGGCCAGCGGTTCTTGCCCTTGCGTCGGTGCCGAGCCTGCCGCTTCCAGATGTTGCGGTCGGAGCGCATCTGCACCAGTTCTTTGCTGACGAGATTTACCGACGTATCGATCGTGATGTTCAGAGAGCTCTGTGTGAGCTGGCGCTGCACGAGACACGAGGTCGCTCATTGGTGTTTCAGGAACTACCAGCGGCCCTCGCACAGCGTGTCGTTGAGGTTGGCCTCGATAGCGGCTTCCTAACGAACGGCGATCCTGAGTTGGACATCCACCCTCTGTTGCAGGAGTTCCTCATCAGGAAGCTGTCCCAGGAGAGATCCAGTCGGTTCGCACGGATTGTTGCCCGGTCGGCTCGTCTGTTGATCCGGCACGGCGAATGGGACGAGGCGCAGCGGCTGATCGCGCTCATAGGAGACCAACGGCTGATGTCGGAACTCCTACATGCATGCGCAGACGACCTTCTGTCGTCAGGCCGGGTCGCCTCTCTACGCGCGTGGGTCGCGACGGCCGAGCAGCACAATCCAAATGTTCGCCTGCTCGAAGCCGAGCTTGCTTTCCGTGAAGGGCGGTTCCACGAGTCCGAGTCCCTAGCGGTCTTGGCCGCCGAAGACGACGCGGCGGCACCACCAACTCGGTCTCGTGCCTATCTCACTGCCGGACGCGCTGCTAGCGCAGCATCACGAGCGTCGCGAGCTGCGGAGCTTTACGGTCACGCACAAGCGCACGCAGGTAGCCAGGAGTCTGTACGTGCCGCCCGGCTGGGTGCACTGTCGGCCGCAATCGAGCTCGAACGTCCCGACGCACCCGCGATTCTCGAATCGCTCGGCACTACCGATTCACTGGCTCCGACTGATCGAGTGACGCTCGTAAACCGAAGGATCAACCTTGAGACGCGGTTTGGCCTTCCAGTCAGCTTTGACGAGGGCCGCGCCATGTGGCAGCTCCTGGATCACGTGGCCGATCCGGTGGCTCGGTCCTCCTTCCGGAACGTCTTCGGTTACGCACTCGCAGCGGCCGGCCTGTGCGAGGAAGCAACACGAATCACGATGGAACAGCTGGAAGATGCCGAGCGATGCCGGCTGGACTTCGTCATTCCGTACGCCTTGACCAATCGCGCCATCGTCGCCACGCTTCAGCGCGAGTACCTAGACGCTGAAGCGCTGCTTGACGAAGCAGAGCAGCGTGCAGTCACAGCTGGTGATCAAACAGGACGGTTCATCAGTTGGGCCGTAAGAACGCGACTCCTCAACGCGCAAGGTGCGTTCGACGTTTCAACCGCGCAGCCGATACCCAAGGATCCAGCAGTCACCAGCTCGCTCGTAGGCGAGCTCACGGCCTGTTACGCCCTGGCTTACGCGGGCGCTGACGAACTTGATCGGGCGGTAGTCTACGCTGAACGGGCCCTTTCAAGCTCGATTGCCACCGAAATCGTTGTCACCGCGCCATGCGCGCTTTCCGTCGCGGCGAGCAAGACTCGCGATGCCTCGTCAGCGAGAGAACACGCGGGAGTCGCCTTGGGCGCGGCAAGCAAGTCGGGGATGATCGAGTCATTCGTATGCGCTTATCGTGGGTGCCCAGAGCTCATTGTCAGCCTGCTCGCCGATGTATCCACACATGAGGATTTGAAGAGAATTCTTGCCGCGGCGGGCGATGCGTCAATCACGCCAAGCACGGGCGGATCTCATTCCGTGATGAATCTGTCGAAGCGGGAGAAGGAAGTCCTCGGCTTGGTGGCGTCCGGGCTATCTAATGCCGAGATCGGCCGCCAACTTTTCATCAGTCCGGTGACCGTCAAAGTGCACGTTCGCCACATCTTTGAGAAGCTCGGAGTGACTTCGCGAGCGGAAGCCGCCCTTCGAGCCGCCCAGATCGGGCGTAACTAGCCGAGCGCCGCTACGCGCGGACGCTCCACTGGCTGAGTCTGCAAGCCAAATTCGGCTCGCCGTCCCATCCGATACTCCTCGTCTGCTGTGGCGAGAATCGCCTCGAACGCTGCGACGACCGAGACGTCGAACTGGGAGCCGACAGCCTGGGCGAGCCGGAGTCGGGCTACCGGACTAGGCATCGCCTCGCGATACGGGCGATCCGACGTCATAGCGTTGTAGGCATCCGCGACGCCAATGATTCGCGCGATCAAAGGAATCTCCTCGCCGGCCACACCGTCGGGATATCCATTCCCGTCAATGCGCTCATGGTGATGGCGAACAATCTCCGCAATCGTGGAGTAGTCATCCACGTTCGCCAGGATCCGCTGACCGATCTCGGAGTGGGTCTGCATGATCCGCCGCTCCTCCAAGCTGAGCGGGCCCTCCTTCTCAAGCAGTCCGGGCGGCAGGCCCACCTTTCCGATGTCATGCACGAGGCCGGCTAGATGAGCATTCTGCTGATCCTCGGGCGAGAGACCCATCCGGACAGCGATG
The DNA here is from genome assembly GCA_963827015.1 of uncultured Gaiellaceae bacterium. Taxonomy (GTDB): domain Bacteria; phylum Actinomycetota; class Thermoleophilia; order Gaiellales; family Gaiellaceae; genus Gaiellasilicea. Next base: position 115,281 of record CAWGZI010000013.1, read on the forward strand.
TCGCGCGAATAGATCGCCACTGCCGTGGAGTGGCCCGCGGTGTAGCGATCCCGAGCATCGAGCGTCGCGACAAGGGCGGTCGCAAAGGACATGTTCGCATGCTCCAGGCGGATGTTCGCCTCCCGAAGCTCAGCCGTTGCGTGGCGCTGTTGCTGATAAAGCTGCGCGACGCGCTGGAGTGCGAGAACCGGAAGCAAGAAGGTCGCAACGACCGCAAACGAGTAACGCGAGTAGCCGTAAGCGAGAAATCCTACGACCGGAACATAGAGGGCGGTTGACAGAATGAACGGCGGCAGGATCGTTCTCGGGTAGGCGAGTGGCGAGCCGGAACCGCGGATAGCCAACGTCCCCATAGCGATTGCTACGTCAACGACAATGTGCGCAACCGATGCCGCGAGTGCAGCAGCAAGCATCGTTAGAAAGGCCGGCTCCGTATGCGTGTGCACCACCGCTGCTGCCAGTCCTGCCGCCGCCCCAGTAAGTCCACGTGCTGGCGTGTAGACCGCCCACTTCAAGTACGGGCGACGCAGGTCTGCCAAGTTCCCCAAAACGCCAACGGTGAGTGCAGCGAGGGGACCGAACGCCACGGCGGTGAAGACGAAGGGAACGACCGAAACCGCAAGCTCAATGCCACCCTCACGATTCCCCATCAACGCAACGCTTTGTCGTTCGGCGATGCCTGCTACGAGCGCAAGTACAACCAGGTACCAGAGGTTCGGGAGGCCGTAGCCGCTCGCGAAAAGCCATGCAGCCATGGCCGCTGTGCCAGTCCCGAGGGCAGCAGCCCACGCTGCGACGCGGATGTCAATGCGAGAGACCGACGAGAATCGCTTGCGCGCTCCCCCAAAAGGGTTATACGATCCCGATGCCGTTAGTTCCTCGATGGGAGGTCCCCCGTGACTCGCCTAAAGATCCGCCTGATCGGCCTCACCAGCGCCATGTCGCTGCTCGCCGTTTTTGCTGGCAGCGGTAAGGCTTGGTAAAGCCGACGAATCCTCTCCTTCTCTGCTCCCGGAGACATCCCTCGTTTGGGTGGTTCTCCACAGGGTGTGGGAACTGAGGAAAAGCTAGACCCCGCGAGATTCTTCACGAGCCGCGCCGCAAGGCGCGGTTCGTCTTTGTGGACTCAGCCGATCAGGCCGCGGCGATAGCCGACGGCGACGGCATGGGCCCGGCTGCGGGCCTGCAGCTTCGCGAGCAGGTGGCGGACGTGCGACTTCACCGTCTCCTCCGACAGAAAGAGGCGCTGGCCGATCTCGCGGTTGACGAGCCCATCGGCCACGAGCTGCAGCACTTCGATCTCACGCATCGTCGGCTCCTGCTCGAGCTCGCGCATCGGCGGAGCGAACGGGATCACCTCCGCGTTGCCGTTCGAGCGCCTGGCCGCGGCCGCCTCGAAGCGGCGGCTGTGGTCCAGGTACCGGCTCATGATCTCTTCGCGCTCAGCAGCGTCCACGTGCCGTACATCGGCGCCGAGCCGTGCGCGCTTTAGCTCGAATGAGGTAATCCGTCTCAGGGGCGCAACCGCACGAATCCGGTGCGAATCTCCTGCAAGGACGCGGGTTCGGCCTCCTCGACCACGTGGCGGCCTCCGGCGGCGTGGAGGATGCGCCCGTTCCCGAGCCAGAAGGCGATGTGCGTCGTCGTCTCGACTCCGTAGACGGCGAGATCGCCGTACGCCGCGTCGGCCACCATCACGCCCGCCGCCGCCTGTTGGTCGGCGTCGCGCGGCACGAGCAGGCCGAGCCGCCGCCAGGCCATGTGCACGAGCCCGGAGCAGTCGATCCCGCGCTGGGTCATCCCACCCCACAGGTAGGGAGCGCCCAGGTAGGAGCGAGCCTCCTCGACCGGGTCGCCCTGCCGCGCGCGCGGCAGCCACTCGGCCGGCGGGGTATCCGCGAGCGCGTCCGACCTGATCCAGCCGGGGTAGTCGTAGGCCGTCGTCACGTTCGCCCACCCGTCCCGCCGCTCCGACACGGTCAGCGGCTCGCCGCTCAACGCCTGCGTCACCTGCTCGGACGCGCCGTCGGGCTCGGCGCGGAGCGGCGCCACTTCGACGCCGCAGAAGAGCACCTCAGCCACGACGCGGCTCGACGAGACCGCGCAGCCGCTCGAGCCGCGCGTCCCACTGCCCGCCGACACGGACGATCCAGGCGGCCGCCGCGTCGAGCGGCTCCGTATTGACCCGGTACAGCGTCTCGCGACCCTGCCGGCGCGAGTCGACGATCCCCGCGTCACGCAGTGCGGTCAGGTGCTTCGCGACCGCCTGTCGCGTCACCGGCAGCTCAGCCGCGAGCTGGGTCGCCGATGCCTCCTGCCGGGAGAGGGACTCGACGATGTGTCGCCGCGTCGGGTCGCCGAGCGCGTCGAGGACGTCGCTCAAGCGTGGGCGTACGCGAGTGAGCGGAGCGCGAAGACGGCGTTCCAGCCCGGGCTCGCCGGTCTCGGTGACGACGACTCGCGTGCCGGTCTCGACCTCTTCGACCTCGATCGCGACCCGGCCCTCGTCCCAGGTGTAGGCGACGCGCCGACGCGTCTCGACCTCCTCGACCACGAGCTCCCGCTCCTCGCCGTCCTCGGTGAACCACTCCTCGACCTGTCCCGGATCGGTGAGCGCCTCCCAGACCTCGTCGAGCGGCGCCTCCAGCACGACCTCGCGCGTCACCTCCACGACCGCCTCCTTTGCGCAACCCACAGGTTGCGGATAGTGTGCAACCGATCAGTTGCACTTTATCGGAAGGAGCCACATGAGCCCCCTGATCCCGATGGTCGTCGAGGCCGACGGCCGCTACGAGCGCTCGTTCGACATCTACTCACGCCTGCTCCGCGAGCGGATCGTCTTCCTGGGCCGCGAGGTCGACGACGAGATCGCGAACGTCATCGTCGCGCAGCTCCTCTTCCTCGAGGCGGAAGACCCGGACAAGGACATCTCGCTCTACATCAACTCCCCGGGCGGCGTGGCGTACGCGGGCATGGCGATCTACGACGCGATGCAGTACGTGAAGCCGGACGTGGCGACGATCTGCGTCGGGATCGGGATGTCGGCCGCGGCGATGATCCTCGCGGGCGGCGCGGCCGGGAAGCGGATGGCGCTCCCGAACGCGAAGGTGATGATCCACCAGGGCTCGGCAGGCTTCAGGGGCACGCCGGCGGACATCGAGATCCACGCGCGCGAGGTGCTCGCGCTGACCCGGCGCATGGCCGAGATCCTCTCCAAGCACACGGGCCAGCCGGTCGAGCAGGTCATGACCGACATCGACCGCGACCGATTCATGACGCCGGCGGAGGCGGTGGAGTACGGCCTGATCGACAGGCTCGTCGAACGCAAGGCTCTCGCCGCCTGACGTTGACTCTGATCCGGTCGAGTTGGAGACTGACGCTGCGGGGTCTCCGAACGACGGGAGAGCAGTCATGAGATTTCGCCTCGGCGTGGCACTCCTGGCCGCAGCTCTGATCGGCGTGTCCACGGCGGCCGCGAGCCCCGCGACACCGGTCACGATCACGGTCGACACGGTCTTCAGCGACGACCCGGCGCACACCGACCCCTTCACCGCGACGGGCGGCGTCGTCTGCAGCTCGGGCAGCGTCGGAAACCTCGCCACGAACTTCGTCGGCTTCCAGAGCAACACTCACGCGCAGATCCTGGTCCTGAAGCATTTCGTCTGCGCCGACGGCACCTTCGACATCCTGCTGCGCGTCAAGCTCGACTTCGAGGACCTCACGACCGAGGGGACCTGGTCGGTCCACAGCGCCACCGGCGCCTACGCCGGGTTGCACGGCAACGGAACGATCACCGGCGTCAACGACGGCGACTCCGTGCTCGACTCCTACACCGGGAAGATGCACATCGACTAGCCCGGGAGCCGGTCCTCGACCGCGGCGACGAGCTCCTCGGCCTGCACGGTCGGCTCCGCCGGCAGCGGCGGGTCACATACGTGGCGCTCGGAGAGGACGCCCCGCTCCCTGAGCAGCGCGACGGCGCCGTGGCGCACCTGCTGGCGGTCGACGTCCTCCGCCAGCTCGACCGCGACGACGTCGAGCTCCTCCGCCGCAAGGCTCCCGAAGCGCGCGCGCATCCGGCCGACGTCAGGGTCGTCGTCGTGGAGATGCAGCCACGTTCGCGTGGCCGGATGCAGCGCCGTCGCGCCGACGTAGACGACGCCGTCTCGCGCAAGCCAGGCGTAGACCCATTGACGGCTGCTCTCGAGCTCCCCCGACCGCACGTGCAGGAGCATCAGACGAGCGGCGGCTCGTACGCGGCCTGCTGCGCCGCGCCAACCTCGAACACGGCCTCGCGCTCCTTCGGCTGGATCTCGCCCGCCTTGATCTGCTCGGCGTAGTGGCACTTGACGAGATGGCCTTCGATCGGGCGCAGCTCCGGCTCGTCCTCGGCGCAGCGCGTCGGCTGGACGTACGGGCAGCGCGTGTGGAAGCGGCATGCACCGGGCGGATTGGCGGGACTGGGCAAATCACCTTGGAGCAGGATCGACGTGCGTTTCCGTTCCACCGCCGGGTCGGGGATCGGGATCGCCGAGAGGAGCGAGATCGTGTACGGGTGCAGCGGATTGTCGTAGAGGTCGTCCGCCGGCGAGAGCTCCATGATCTGGCCGAGGTACATGACCGCGATCCGGTCGGAGATGTGCCGCACGACGGCCAGGTCGTGCGCGATGAACAGGTAGGTGAGCTCGAAGTCGGCCTGCAGCTGCTCCATCAGGTTGACGATCTGCGCCTGGATCGACACGTCCAACGCCGAGACGGGCTCGTCGCAGACGATGAAGTCCGGATTCAGCGCCAGGGCGCGAGCGAGGCCGATCCGCTGCCGCTGGCCGCCGGAGAACTCATGCGGGTAGCGCGACGCCGCGTCCTGCGGCAGGCCGACGACGTCGAGCAGCTCGCGCACCTTCTTGCTCAGATCCCTGCCGCCGCGCCCGTGCACGCGCAGCGGCTCGCCGACCATCCGCCCGACCGAGTGGCGTGGGTTCAGAGAGGCGTACGGATCCTGGAAGATCATCTGCATCCGCCGCCGCAACGGCCGCATCTCGCTCTCCTTCAGGTGCGTGATGTCGGTGCCGTCGAAGACGATCCTGCCGGCGGTGGGATCGTAGAGACGCAGGAGCGCCCGCCCGACGGTCGACTTGCCGCAGCCCGACTCGCCGACGAGGCCGAGCGTCTCGCCGCGCTCGATGTTCAACGTGACGCCGTCGACCGCCTTGACGTCGCCCACGTGACGGTCCATGACGATGCCGCTGCGGATCGGGAACCAGACCTTCAGGTCGTCGATCTCGACGAGCGGATCGCCGCCGTCCATGCTCACGCGGCACCTCCGAGCCTGGTCCGCTGCCACTCGTCGGCCGGCACCGGGTTGAAGCAACGGACGAAGTGCTCCGGCTCGACCTCCTCGAGCGGCGGCACCTCCATCCTCGACTGCTCGACCTCGAAGCGGCAGCGGGGCGCGAAGGGGCACGCGGCCGGCGCGCTCAGCATGTTCCGGGGCGCGCCCGGGATCGGCTGCAGCCGCTGGCGGCGGCCCGCGTCGAGACGCGGCACGCTCTGAAGGAGGCCGAGCGTGTACGGGTGGCGCGGCTGCTCGAACAGCCGCTCGGCGCTGCCGGTCTCCATGAACATCCCCGCGTACATCACGTTGACGCGCTCGCACATGCCCGGCGACGACGCCGAGGTCGTGCGTGATCAGGATCAGCGCCGTGTCCCGCTCGGAGACGAGCGTCTTCAGCAGAGCCGAGGATCTGCGCCTGGATCGTCACGTCGAGCGCCGTCGTCGGCTCGTCGGCGATCAGGAGCTTCGGCTCGCACGCGAGCGCCATCGCGATCATCGCCCGCTGCCGCATCCCGCCCGAGAACTGGTGCGGATAGTCCTTCAGCCGCTGCTTCGCGCCGGGGATCCCGACCTGGTCGAGCAGCTCGGTGGCGCGCTTGTCGGCCTGCTCGCGGTCCATGCCGAAGTGGGTCTCGAGCGCCTCCCGGATCTGCCGGCCGATCGTCAGCACCGGGTTGAGCGAGGTCATCGGGTCCTGGAAGATCATCGCGATCTCCCGGCCGCGGATCGAGCGCAGCTGCTCGTCCTTCAGGCTGAGCAGGTCGCGGCCGCCGAACATCGCGGTGCCGTTCGTGACGCGCCCGTTTCGCGCGAGGATCCCGAGCAGCGCGAGCGAGGTGACGCTCTTCCCGCAGCCGGACTCGCCGACGATCCCGAGCGTCTCGCCGGGAGCGATGTCGAACGAGATCCCGTTGACCGCGTAGACGAGCCCGCGCTCGGTGCCGAAGCGCACGTGCAGGTCGTCGACGACGAGGAGAGGCTCTCTAGCCACGCCCACGCAGCTTCGGGTCGAGCGCTTCGCGCAGACCGTCGCCGATCAGGTTGAAGCCGAGGACGGAGATGATGATCGCGACGCCCGGGATGATCGCCAGGTGGGGCGCCGTCTGGAGGTAGCGGGTCGTGTCGGTGAGCATCGTCCCCCACTCCGGCGTCGAGGGATCCTGAGGCCCGAGGCCGAGGAAGCCGAGCCCGGCGACGTCGATGATCGCCGTCGCGAGCGCCAGGGTTCCCTGCACGATCACGGGCGAGATCGCGTTCGGGAGGATGTGGGAGGCGAGGATCGTTCGCCTCGGCACGCCGATCGAGCGAGCCGCGAGCACGAAGTCGTTGTCACGCTGGGCGAGGATCGAGCCGCGCATCAGCCGCGCGAAGATCGGCACCTGCGTCGCGCCGACCGCGATCATGATCTGGAAGAGGCCGGGGCCGAGCATCGCGACGATCCCGATCGCGAGCAGCAGGCCCGGGATCGAGAGCATGATGTCGGTCAGCCGCATGATCAGGCTGTCGACGATCCCGCCGACGTAGCCCGCGATCGAGCCGAGCACCATCCCGATCGAGAGGCCGACGGCGACGGAGACGACGCCGATCAGGAGCGAGAAGCGCGCGCCGTAGAGGATCCGCGAGAGCTCGTCGCGCCCCTGCTGGTCGACGCCGAACCAATGGTCGGCCGACGGGCCCGGGCAGCAACTGCCGCCGAGCCGCGAGAGATCGCCTGCACGCGGATCCTCCGGCGCGAGGAACGGGGCGAAGAGGGCGACGAACACGAAGAGCCCGACGAGCGCGAAGCCGACCAGCGCGCCCGGGTTCCGCCGCAGCCGCGCCCACGCGTCGCGCCAGAGGCCGCCGCCCGCCCGCTCGAGCTGGACCTCTCTGGCCTCGATCTCGGCGACGCTCACGAGAGCCTGATCCGCGGGTTGAGGAGCGCGTAGGAGAGGTCGACGATCAGGTTGACGAGGACGAAGACGAGCGCGATGAAGAGGATCCCGCCCTGGAGCACGGGGTAGTTGCGCGCCTTGATCGCCTCGACGAGCCAGGTGCCGATGCCCGGGTACGCGAACACGGTCTCGGTCAGCACGGCGCCCGAGAGCAGCAGCCCCGTCTGGAGGCCGATGATCGTCGCGATCGGCAGCATCGCGTTGCGGAGGATGTGCCTCGTGTCGACCGTCCGCGGCGCGACGCCCTTCGCCCGCGCCGTCCGCACGTAGTCCTCGTTCTGGACGTCGAGCACGGCCGCACGCGTGATCCGCGCGATGATCGCGAGCGGGATCGAGCCGAGCGCGACCGCGGGCAGGATCAGGTGCTTGATCACGTCCCAGAACGCCTCGAAGATCCCCGGCCAGCAGCGCGTCGAGGACGTAGAAGTTGGTCGGATGGTCGATGTTGATCAGGACGCTGATCCGGCCGACCGTCGGTAACCAGCCGAGCTTCACCGCGAAGATGTACTTGAGGATGATCGCGAGCACGAAGATCGGGATCGAGATCCCGAGCAGCGAGCGCGACGAGGCTGAACTGGTCGAGCACGCCGCCGTAGCGTTTCGCGGCCAGGAAGCCGAGCGGGATCCCGATCAGGATCGAGAAGAGCATCGCGGCGAAGGCGAGCTCGATCGTCGCCGGGAAGCGCTGCTTGAACTCGTCGAGTGACCGGCCGCCGCGACGTGACCGAGTCGCCGAAGTCGAGACTGCACGAGCGTTCTCGACGTAGGCCCAGTACTGCTCGTGGATCGGGTCGTTCAGGCCGTACTGCTCGTTGATCGCCGCGATCGCCTCGGGCGTCGCCCGCTCGCCGAGCAGCGTCGTGGCGGGGCTTCCCGGCAGGGCCCTGATCCAGAGGAAGACCAGGATCGAGAGCCCGATCAGGATCGGGATCAGGAGCAAGAGCCGGCGGACGACGAAGCGCAGCATGTCGTCCGCCGGACTCTAGCCTTCCTCCTTCATTCCTCGATCGTGACCGTCGAGAACAGCTCGTTCGTCGTCGGGCTCGCGACGTAGCCCTTGACGTTCGCCGAGAACGCGAGCGCCGGCTTGGAGTGTGCGTAGGGGACGCCTGGCAGCTGGGTCATGATCTGCCGGTTCGCCTCCTGGTACAGCTCCTCGCGCTTGGACTGCTCCGTCTCGATCTCAGCGTCGTTCAGGAGCTTCTCGATCTCGGTCAGCGGCTTCGTCGTCGTGCCCCAGGCCTTCTGCGGGCTCTGGAAGAACGTGCCGATGAAGTTGTCCGCGTCGCCGTAGTCGCCGGTCCAGCCGAGCATGCGCAGGTTGCCGGCGTTGCCTTCGTCCGCGCGACCCAGGTAGTCCGGGTTCCACGGAGCGCTCTTCGCGGTCACCTTGAAGCCCGACTTGTTCAGGCTCGCGGCGAACGCCTCGAAGTTCCGCTTCGGATCCGGCATGTACGGACGCGAGACGTCCGTCGGGTACCAGAACTCGATCGGCACCGGCAGCGTGTAGCCGGCGTCGGTCAGGATCTGCTTCGCCTTCTCCGGGTCGTAGGTGTACGTCCGGGACGTCGTCCGCGTAGCCGACGACCTCCGGCGGCATGAACTGCGTCGCCACGCACCGCGCGGCCGGAGTAGAAGTTGTCCACGACCGCCTGGCGGTCGAGGCCGTACGCGATCGCCTCACGCACCTTGACGTCGTCGGTCGGCTTCTTCGCGATGTTGAAGCCGACGTAGGCGACGTTGAACGCCGGCCGGTCGATGATCTGCAGGTCCGCGTCGCCCTCGATCGTGGCGATGTCCTGCGGCTCGACCAGGTCGTAGCCCTGGATCTCGCCCGTCTGCAGCGCCTGCAGGCGGGCGGCGTTGTCGGCGATCGGCCGGATGATCAGCTCGTCGATCTTCGACTTCTCGCCCCAGTAGTCCTCGTACTTCTTCAGCACGATCCGGTCGTTGCGCGTCCACGAGTCGAACTCGAACGGGCCGGTGCCGATCGGATGCTCGGTCGCCGAACGTGCCGGACGGCGCTGAAGACGCCGTCGGCGTCGGTCGTGCCCTCGTCGGCCTTGAACTCCGTCAGCGCCTTCGGGCTGGCGATCGAGAACGCCTGCTGCGAGAGCGCCGGGATGAACGTCGCCGACGGCTTCGTCAGCGTCAGCACCGCGGTCGACTCGTCGGTCGCCTCGCAGCTCTTGTAGAGGCTGTCCTCCGGAGCGCCGCTGTCCGGGTTGTACGTGGCGAAGCCGCCGAACACGACCTGCCAGTAGTAGGTCGCGCCCGGGTTCTGCAGCGCGCCCTTGAAGTTGTACCAGCGGTCGAAGTTGAAGCAGACCGCCTCGGCGTCGAGCGTCTCGCCGTCGTGGAACGTGACGCCCTGCGCGGATCTTGAACGTCCAGACGGTGCCGTCGTCGTTCGCCTCCCAGCTCTCGGCGAGGCCGGGCTCGGGCTCGGTCGTGCCGGGCTTCAGCGCGACCAGCGTCTCGAAGATCTGGGTGATCACGCGGAGCGACTCACCGTCCGAGACGAGCGCGCCGTCGAGCGCGACCGGGTCGGAGGCGCCGGCGAAGACGAGCGTGCCGCCTGTCGCCTCGCCGCCCTTCCTCCGTCGTCGCCGCACCAGTACCAGTTGTCTCGTCGTCGTCGTCGCCGCCGCAGCCCGCCGCGAAGGCGAGCATGGCCACGACGAGCAGCATCAGCAGCCTGTGCCACTTGATTCTCAAAATGTCTCCTTTCGCTCCGGCACCCCCGGGTTCAGCCGGAGTATCCCCGAGTGATGCCGCCGGGCGCAAATCGGCTCGGTCGCCGAACGGCGAAGGGCGGCCCAGGCCGCCCTTCGACATCATTCGCGAGCGAGCGGTCGCTACGCGGCGAGGCTGGCGAGGTCGCGCAGCGCCGCGAGCCGCGAGAGCGCCTGGCCCTCGAGCTGGCGGACGCGCTCGCGCGTCAGGTCGAGCTCGTGCCCGATCGCCTCGAGCGTCCAGGGCTCGCCCTCGAAGCCGAAGCGCAGCTCGAGGATGCGCCGCTCGCGCTCCGGGAGCGCGTCGAGCGCGCGGCGGACGCCCTGCTTGCGCAGCGACTCCTCCGCCTCGTCGAACGGGTCGGCGGCCTCGCGGTCGGCGAAGAGGTCGCCGAGCTCGCCCTCGTCGTCCGCGCCGACCGTCTGGTTCAGCGAGACCGAGGCGTGCGCGGCGCCGAGCGCCTCGTCGACGTGCTGGATCGGCAGGCCGGTGGCCTCCGCGAGCTCCTCCTTCGTCGCCTCGCGGCCGAGCTCGACCTCGAGCCGGCGCGCCGCGCGCGACAGCTTCTGCTGCCGCTCGACGACGTGGACGGGCACGCGGATCGTCCGCGCGTGGTTCGCGACGGCGCGCTGCACCGACTGGCGGATCCACCAGGTCGCGTAGGTCGAGAACTTGAAGCCGCGGCGCCAGTCGAACTTCTCGACCGCGCGGTTGAGGCCCAGCGTTCCCTCCTGGATCAGGTCGAGGAACGGCACGCCGAGGCCGCGGTAGCCCTTGGCGATCGAGACGACGAGCCGGAGGTTCGACTCGATCATCGTCCGCTTGGCGATCAGGTCGCCCTGCTCGATCAGCTTCGCGAGCTGCACCTCCTCGGCGGCGTTCAGCAGCTTGTGGCGGCCGACGTCGGCGAGGAAGAGCTGGAGGCTGTCGGCGGCGCCGGTGGCGACGGTGGCGACGGGAGCCGGCTCGGGCTCGCGTCCTTCTCCTTCTCGGCTTCCTTCTCGTCCTTGTCCTTGCGCGGCGCGCGACTGCCCGACCTCGAGGCCGAGCGTCTCCAGCTCGCGGGTGAGCTGCTCCTGCTCCTCGTCGTTCAGGTCGTGCTCGAGCACGAACGCCTCGAACTCCGCGGGCTCGATGAACCCGCGCTCCTCCGAGCGCTCGACGAGCGCCTTGACCTGCTCCGACTCAATCAGTTCGATCAGCTGGTTCTGCGTCAAAGTCGAAACGTCAGTCCTTTCCGGCGAAGCTTCGTATGGAGGCTACAAACTTACGCACCATAAGCGGTTATTCCTGCTTTTGCCAGGGGTACCGGCCCTCGCGCACCTGTCACAAGCTCAAAACGGCGAGCCCCTGATGTCTATTCCGGTGAGGGGCGGGAATCGGTTTTCGCGCGTGCCACGCTAGCGCGTCTGATCGCGCCCTCATAGAGCAAGACGCAGATTGATACTGAAAGTTTGCACGTTGGTTCGGACTACGCGGCCGAACGCTTGCCGCCGCTGCGCTTCCGCTTCGGCGCGGGGCCCTTCGACCGCCGGTCGGCGAGCAGCTCGGCCGCCCGCTCGATCGTCACCGTCTCCGGATCGTCGCCGCGGCGGAGGCTCGCGTTCGTCTCGCCGTCGGTGACGTAGGGGCCGAAACGGCCCTCCTTCAGCACGACCTGCTTGCCGCTGACCGGGTCCGGCCCGAGCTCGCGCAGCGGCGGCTTCGCCTGCGCCGCGGCCGCGCCGCTGCTTCGGCTGGGCGAGCAGCGCGAGCGCGTCCTCGAGCGTGATCGAGAACAGCTGCTCCTCGGCCTCGAGCGAGCGGGACTCCGTCGCCTTCTTCACGTACGGCCCGTAGCGGCCGTTCTGCGCGGTGACCTCCACCCCGTCTGCGGGGTCGGCGCCGAGCGTGCGCGGCAGCGAGAGCAGCCGGACCGCGTCGTCGAGCGTGACGGTCTCCGGCGACATCGACTGGAAGAGCGAGGCGGTGCGCGGCTTCTCGGTCGCGCCCTCGGGCAGCGTCTCGGTCACGTAGGGCCCGTAGCGGCCGGCCTTGACCGCGATCTCGGTTCCCCACTCCGGATGCGCGCCGAGCGAACGGTCGCCCGACGGCGCCGAGAGCAGCTCCTCCGCCTTCTCGACGGTGAGCTCGTCGGGGGCCATGTCCTCGGGGACGCTCGCGCGCTCCTCGCCCCGCTCGACGTACGGCCCGTAGCGGCCGACGCGGAGGACGATCCCGCTGTCGCCGAGCGGCAGCGAGTTGACGGCGCGGGCATCGATCTCGGACAGGTCGGAGACGAGCGCGTGCAGGCCCTCGTCGCCGCCTCCGTCGGCGCCGTCGCCGAAGTAGAAGTGGCGCAGCCAGTCGACGCGCTCCTTCTCGCCGGCGGCGATCAGGTCGAGGTCGTCCTCCATCTGGGCCGTGAACGAGTAGTCGACGAGCCGGCCGAAGTGCTGCTCGAGCAGGCCGGTGACGGCGAAGGCGAGGAACGAGGGCACGAGCGCCGTGCCGCGCTTGAAGACGTAGCCGCGGTCGAGGATCGTGCCGATGATCGAGGCGTACGTCGACGGGCGGCCGATCCCGCGCTCCTCGAGCGCCTGGACGAGGCTCGCCTCCGTGTAGCGCGCCGGCGGGGTGGTCGCGTGGCCCTCGGGCTCGAGCTCGACGCGCCGACAGCTCGTCGCCGGGCTTCAGGTGCGGCAGCGGGCGCTCCTCTTCCTTCTCGGTCTCGTCGTCGCGGCTCTCCTCGTACGCGGCGAGGAAGCCGCGGAAGGTGATCACGGTGCCGGACGGCGGCGAACTCGGCGTCGCGGCCGGTGGGCGTGGTCGCGCCGAGCCGCAGCGAGACCGTCAGGCCGCGCGCATCGGCCATCTGGGAGGCGAGCGTCCGCTTCCAGATCAGGTCGTAGAGCGCGAGCTCGTCGCGGTTCAGCTCGCGCTCGACCTGCTTCGGCGTCCGGAACGAGTCGCCGGCGGGCCGGATCGCCTCGTGCGCCTCCTGCGCGTTCTTCACCTTGCGCGTGTACTGGCGCGGCGCGTCCGGGATCGAGTCGGCGCCGTAGAGCTCGACCGCCTGACGGCGCGCCGCCGTCAACGCCGACTCGGACAGCGTCGTCGAGTCGGTGCGCATGTAGGTGATGTAGCCGTTCTCGTACAGCCGCTGGGCGACGCGCATCGTCGTCTGCGAGGTGAAGCGGAGCTTCCGGCTCGCCTCCTGCTGCAGCGTCGAGGTCATGAACGGCGCCGCGGGGCGGCGCGTGTACGGCTTCTCGTCCGCCGAGCGGACGGCGAACGTGAGCCCTTCGAGCTCGGCGGCGAGCTCGCGCGCGCCGGCCTCGTCGAGCCGCGCCAGGTCGGCGGAGCTGAAGCTCGCCCTGCTGGGTGAAGTCGCGGCCCTGCGCGACGCGCTTCCCGTCGAGCGCGGCGAGGCGCGCCTCGAACGAGCCCGGGTCGAAGACGCCCTTGATGTCCCAGTAGTCGGCGCTGACGAAGGCGCGGCGCTCCCGTTCGCGCTCGACGACGAGCCGGACTGCGACCGACTGGACGCGGCCGGCGGACAGGCCCTGCATCACCTTCTTCCAGAGCACCGGCGAGACCTCGTAGCCGTAGAGCCGGTCGAGGATGCGGCGCGTCTCCTGTGCGTCGACGAGCCGCTGGTCGACGTCGCGCGTCTCCCCGAGCGCGCGCTGGATCGCGTCGCGGGTGATCTCGTGGAAGACCATGCGGCGCACCGGCACCTTCGGCTTCAGCTCCTGGAGCAGGTGCCAGGCGATCGCCTCGCCCTCGCGGTCCTCGTCCGTCGCGAGCAGGAGCTCGTCGGCGTCCTTCAGCTTCTTCTTCAGCTCGGTGACCTTGGCCTTCTTGTCGGCGTCGACGATGTAGAAGGGCTCGAAGTCCTCCTGGATCGCGACCCCCATCGTCCCGTACTTCTCGCGCTTGTCCTTGGGCACGTCGCTGGCGCGATTCGGGAGGTCGCGGATGTGCCCGATGCTCGACTCGACGTCGTAGCCGGCGCCCAGATAGCCCGCGATGGTCTTCGCCTTCGCAGGGCTTTCGACGATCACGAGCTTCTTTGCCATGGCGCGGGACACGTTAGCTACCTGTTGGGATACTCCTCGTATGGCGCCCCGGCCCAGTCCGGTCTACATCCTGATCGCCTCCGTCAGCTGGCCGCTCCTCTACGGCCTCTTCCGGCTGCGCGCCAAGGGACGCGAGCACCTGCCGGACGGCGGCTACGTGCTCGCCGCGAACCACAACTCGAACTTCGACCCGTGGCCCCTGGGGCTGCCGCTCTTTCCGCGGCGCTACCTGCGGTTCATGGGAAAGTCGGAGCTCTTCTGGACGCCCTTCAAGCAGATCGCGACCGCCGCCGGCGCCTTCCCCGTCCGCCGCGGCGAGCGGGACACCGCCGCGCTCGAGACCGCGGCCCAGCTGTGCCGCGAGGGTCACATCGTCGTCATGTTCCCGGAGGGCACGCGGCGGAAGAAGGGTCTGCGGAAGAAGTACGAGGCCCGCGCGCACACCGGCGCCGCCCGGATCGCGCTCGAGGCAGGCGTGCCGCTCGTGCCGGCGGGGATCACGGGGACCGACCGGCTCGGCCGGCTCGCCCGGCTCCGCGTCGCGTACGGACCGCCGATCCCGCTCGACGACCTGACCGGGCGCGAGGACGCGCCGCAGGTCGCGACCGAGCGGCTGATGGCGGCGATCGGCGAGCTCGAACGCTCGGCGTGAAGCCTCTCCTGATCGTCGACGGCGACTCGTTCGCCCATCGCTACTTCCATGCGCCATTCGGATCCGTCCGGCGCGCCGGGGGAGCCGACGGCAAGCTGCTCGACGGCGTCGGCAACCTCCTGATCCGGCTCTGGCAGGAGGAGTCACCTCGGGCCGTCCTCGTCGGGTGGGACACACTGACGGTGCCGACGTACCGGCACGAGGCGCTGCCGGCGTACCAATCCGGGCGCGAGTTCGCGGCCGCACTGCTCGAGCAACTCGACCTCGCTCCGCAGCTCGTCGAAGCGATGGGGTTCGTGCCCGCAAAGGCGGACGGGTACGAGGCGGACGACTTTCTCGCCGCGGGCGTCGCGTTCGAGAACGCCCGCGGCGGCACGTCACTCGTCGCGAGCGGCGACCGCGACACCTTTCAGCTCGTCAGCGAGCAGACGACCGTGCTGCAGCCGCAGGTCGGCGGTGGGCCGCTCGCGCGGATCGGCCCGGCCGAGGTGCGCGAGCGCTACGGCGTCGAGCCGGCCCAGGTGCCCGACTTCATCGCGCTCCGAGGCGATCCGTCCGACAAGATCCCCGGGGCACGCGGGGTCGGCGCGAAGACCGCAGCCTCGCTGCTCGCCCAGTACGGGACGCTCGAGGCGGCGCTCGAGCAGGGGCGGTTCGCGGCCGAGGCGGACAACCTCCGTCTCTATCGGCACATCGCGACGATGGATCGCGAGGCGCCGCTGCCGCCGCTCGACGACCAGCAGCCGACGTGGGAGACGGCGGCTGCGCTCGCGCGAGACTGGGGGCTCGAACGGCTGGCCGGACGGCTGGAGGCGCTGTCGAGCTCCTGACCAACCGAGCGCTCGCGCAGCTGCATCCGACCGGCGACCATCCCGAGCGGCCGGAGCGGCTGCTCGTCCTCGAGGGGGAAACGGTCGAGCGGCACGCGACGGCCGAGCAAGTCGCGCGCGTGCACGAGCCGGGATACCTCGAGCTGCTGCAGGCGATCGACCGGACCGTGCAGCTCGACGCGGACACCGTCTGCACGCCCACGTCGTGGCAGGCGGCGACGCTCGCGGCGGGGATCACACTCGAGGCGGTCGACCGCGGGGCCTTCGCGCTCGTCCGGCCGCCCGGGCACCACGCTCTCGCGGCGCGGGCGATGGGCTTCTGCGTCGTCAACAACGTCGCCGTCGCCGCGCGCTACGCGCAGGCCGAGCTCGGGCTCGAGCGGATCGCGATCGTCGACTTCGACGTGCACCACGGGAACGGGACCGAGGAGCTCTTCCGCGGCGACGACAGCGTCCTCTTCGTCTCGCTCCACCAGTGGCCGTTCTGGCCCGGGTCGGGCGGGCCGGGGACGAGCGAGGAGTCGACGCTCAACCTGCCGCTGCCGGCCGGGTCGGGGGACGCCGACTACCGCGCCGCGTTCGAGAACTCGGTCGAGCCCGCAGTCCGCGCGTTCGACCCGCAGCTGGTGCTCGTCTCCGCCGGGTTCGACGCGCACGAGCGCGACCCGCTCGCCCAGATGCGTGTGTCGGAGGAAGGCTTCCGCGAGCTGGCCGCGCGCTGCGCGGCGCTCGGCCCGCGCGTCGCCGCGGTGCTCGAGGGCGGCTACAACCTGGAGACCCTGCCTGCGCTCGTCGCCGCCGCGCAGGAGGGGTTCTCGGCCTAACGACGCGCGAGTGCCAATTGCTCGAGCGCATCCCGGCGTGAGGAGACGCCGAGCTTGCGGAGCATGCTCTTGACGTGCGAGCGGACGGTGTGCTCGGAGATGTAGAGCCGCCGCGCGATGTCGTCGGTCGAGAGGTGCTCGTCGAGCAGGAGCAGCACCTCGACCTCGCGAGCGGAGAGGCTGCCGGCGATCTCGTCCGGCACGCCGCCGCTGATCCGGCCGCCGCTGCGGAGCTGGTCGAGCAGGCGTCGGGC
Organism: uncultured Gaiellaceae bacterium; assembly: GCA_963827015.1. GTDB lineage: Bacteria > Actinomycetota > Thermoleophilia > Gaiellales > Gaiellaceae > Gaiellasilicea. Next base: position 131,907 of record CAWGZI010000013.1, read on the forward strand.
GACCTCCCCCGAGAGCGCGGCCTCGCCGTTGGCGACGCCGCGGAGGAAGTCGACGATCCGCTCCGGCGGCTCGCTCTTGAGCAGGTAGCCGGCGGCACCGGCCCGGATCGCGCCGAGCAGGTTCTCCTCCGTGCCGGACGCGGTCAGCACCACGACCTCGCAGCGCGGCGCCGCCGCCCGAAGCCGGGGCAGGGTCGCGAGCCCGTCGAGGCCGGGCATCGAAAGGTCGAGCAGGACGAGATCGGGCTGGAGCCGGCCGGCGAGCTCGAGCGCCTCGACGCCGTCAGCAGCCTCGCCGACCACCTCGAAGCCGCCCTGCGTCAGCAGCGACGCGAGTGCGTCCCGCGTCAGGGGATGGTCGTCGACGACGAGAATTCGCTCCGCCATGTCCCACTCATCGGCACGACGCCCGCTGCCGATTAGGGACTCGTGCAGAGAAACGCCAAGGACACCTTCGAGAGCTGGCTCGTCGGCGAGCTGCTGCTGGTCGCGCTGCTCGGATCCGCGACGGCGCTCTTCCTGACGAACCCGGCGCTCCGGAACACGTACGAGCTGCCCGAAGGGCGGCTCGTGCTCGACACGGCCGTGGTCCTCGCCGCGACGATCGTCGCGATCCTCGCCGGCGTCCGCTTTTCGGTCGAGGGCCGGATCCTCGACCTGCTCCTCGCGGCCGGATTCTTCGTCGCCGGGGCCGGCACGCTGGCCTTCTCGGTCATCCCCGTGCTCGGCGGCTCGAATCAGGGCGCGCCGGAGGCGTGGGCCGCGATCGCCGCCCGGGTGCTCGCCGCGACGCTGATCGCGCTGGCTCCGCTCGTGCCGGCGCCCCGCATCGTCGCGCGGAAGCGCGTGCTGCTGATCGGGATCGTCGTCCTCCTCGGCGCGCTGCTCGCACTCTGGCTGCCCTTGCGCGGCTTCGATGCGCGGCTGAGCCTGCTCGACGCGTCGGGGGACGGCGCACGCGCGTTCGAGCTCACCGTCGCGATCTCGTTCCTCGCGCTGCTGGCGCTCCTCGCCGTCCTCGGCTTCGCTATCCGCTACCGGGCGCGCGGCGAGGACCTCGACAGCTGGCTTGCGCTGGCCGCGACGCTCACGCTGTTCGCGGAGCTGCATTACGTCCTGACGCCGCGGATGTCGAGCGACTTCATCTCGCAGGGCGACTTCCTCCGCGTCCTCTCCTACGGGCTCCTGCTCGTCGGGGTGTGGCGCGCGATCAGCTTCGCCGAGTTCGGCCGGGCGGTCGCCGAGGAGCGCGCACGTGTCGCGCGCGAGATCCACGACGGCCTCGCGCAGTACCTCTTCGCGGTCTCGACGCACGCGAGCATGCTCGAGTCCGGCGCGCCGCTCGACCAGACGCTGCCGAAGCTGAAGGAGGCGGCAGCGGCTGCGCAGCAGGAGGCGCGCTTCGCCGTGCTCGCACTCTCCTCGGCCAGCGGCACCGCGCCCTTCGACGCGGCGCTGCGGCGCTACGTCGAGTTCCTCACCGCCGACGGCGTGCTCGAGGTCGACGTGGAGATCGACCCGGAGATCCTGCTCGCCCCGGACGAGCAGATCGAGGTGTTCCGGATCGTGCAGGAGGGGCTTGCGAACGTCCGCAAGCACGCCGGCGCGCAGCGCGCCGAGGTGTGGATCGGCCAGCGGCTCGGCCGGCGGATCGTCAGCGTCCGTGACGACGGCGCCGGCTTCGACGGCGGCGAGCGGGCCGCGGGTCAAGGCCTGAAGAACATGCGGCTGCGCGCGCAGTCGATCGACGGCGGCCTCACCCTGCGGTCGCGGCCCGGGCGCGGGACAGCGCTCGAGGTCGTGCTCCGCGCCTAGGCGCTCAGCAGCGCCGCGTGATCTGGTGGTAGAGGCTCGCCTGGGCGATCAGGCCGGAGCGAACGTCGGTCGTCTTCGTCGTCAGCGAGTACCGGCCGGGCTTCCAGCGACCGTTCGCGCAGCCCAGCTTGTACGCCTTCGGCGTCACGTCGAAGCCGAAGTTCGGGCCTCCCTCGGCGCAGTTGTCGACCGCACCCTGGCGCGAACGGCGGACCCGCGTCGTCTTGCCGGAGGACGAGACGAGGTCGATCTGGATCGAGACGCGGAGCGTGCGCCGGTCGAGACAGCCGACCTTGCCGTCCAGCCAGACCCCCTTCATCTCGCCGCCGGTGGGGCTGAGCAGGACGTTGCTGACGAGCTTGAAGCTGCCGCGCTGCGCCATCCCGTACGCCGCCGGCTGGTCGGCGGCGGCCGCGGGAGCGGCGATCGCGACGAGGAGGGCGATCAGGAGGATGCGCACGCTGCAAACGCTACCGCGGCAATGTCAGGAACATGCAAAATTCTGCCGCTAGGCTCACGCTCGGGAGATGGGCACGGATCGGGAGCTGAGGAACGATTTCGAGCTCGGCGACGAGTTCGCGCGCGTGCTCGCGGAGACGACGCAGTCGCTCGTCTGCGTGCTCGACGACGCCGGCAGCGTGCTCCTCTTCAACGACGCCTGCGAGCGAGCAACCGGTTTTTCCCGGGAGGAGGTGCTCGGCCGGCAGCTGGCCGACACCCTGATCCCGCCGGAGGAGAGCGAGGCGTTCCGGGAGGTGCTCTCGTTCATCTGGAGCACCGGCCATGCGAGCCCGCAGGTCGGCCACTGGCTGACGAAGGACGGGGGTCGCGTCCTCGTCGCCTGGTCGAACAAGCCGGTTCCCGCGAACGCGAGCTCGCCCGCCTACCTCGTCACCAGCGGCATCAACCTCACCGGCCACGGCGCGGCCGACGGTGAGCTCGCCGACGACCCGGCGTCGAAGCTCGTCGAGGTCGGCAGGCTGGCGCAGGAGCAGCGCGCGCTGCGGCGCGTCGCGACGCTCGTCGCGTCGGAGGCGAGCCCGGAGCGGGTCTTCATGGCGGTGTCGACCGAGTGCGCGCGGGCGCTCGAGGTCGGGGCATCGTCGGTCTGGCGCTACGAGGGCGACGACACGGCCACCGTCGTCGGGGGCTACAACCGCGACGACGTCGACCCGTTTCCGCTCGGCACCCGGCTCTACGTGGCGCAGACGACGCTGATCGGCCGCGTGCGGGAGACGGGCCTTCCGGCCAGGGTCGACGACTGGGGCAGCACCGAGGGGGTGTTCAGGGAGCTGATGCTGCAGGTCGGCTACCGCTCGACGGCAGCCGCGCCGATCATCGTGGCGGGCACGCTCTGGGGCGCCGTCACGATCAGCAGCGCCGAGCAGCTGCCGGCCGACGCCGAGCCCCGGCTCGCAGCGTTCTGCGACCTCGTCTCGCTCGCCGTCGCGAGCGCGCAGGCGCGCGAGGACCTGCAGACCTCGCGCGCGCGCATCGTCCGGGCGGGCGACGAGCAGCGCCGGCGACTGGAGCGAAACCTGCACGACGGGGCGCAGCAGCGGCTCGTCGCCGCCACGCTGCTGCTGCGCGTCGCCCAGGCCCGGCTCGACAGCGACCCGGAGGCTGTGCGCGGCCTGCTGGTGAACGCCGCCGGCGAGCTCGACGCGGGCCTCGAGGAGCTCCGCGAGCTTGCGCGCGGGCTGCATCCGGGCGCCCTGACCGAGCACGGCCTGCGTGGCGCGCTGGACTCGTTCGAGGAGCGGCTGCCGATCCCGGTCGAGATCCAGGCGCCGAGCCAGCGGCTCGACCGCCATGTCGAGGCAACCGCCTACTTCATCGTCTCGGAGGCGCTGACGAACACGGTCAAGCATGCTCGCGCGTCGAGCGCGCGCGTCACCGTCGAGCAGGCCGGGAACACGCTCCGGCTCGAGATCAGCGACGACGGCCGCGGCGGCGCCGACACGTCCAGGGGCACCGGCCTCCTCGGCCTGCGCGACCGCGCCGAGGCGGAGGGCGGCACGCTCACCGTCGTCAGCCCGCCCGGACGTGGCACGGTGGTCACGGCCACGCTGCCGCTGGGCGAGGGGTAGTCGGGGCAGAGCTCCTCCTTGGGCGCGCGCGACCGCAGTGCCAAACTCCGCGAATGAGGTGGCGTCAGCGCGGAGGACCGTACGAGTTCCGTGAGCTTGGATGGCTCGAGTTCAAGCGTCTCTGCCTCGAGCTCCTGGCGGTCGAAGCCGAGTTCGCCAGCATGGAGTGGCGCGAGCACGAGTTCGGCCAGGCCGTCATGTCGGACGTTCCCGTCGTGCTCGGCGAACACCGATCCGCGCGGACACCAACGCTGGTCGTCATCGCCTGGATCCGCGATACGCCCTTGCCGGACGGACGGCCGCTGAAGCGTGCACTCGAAGCGGCGCGCGCAGCGTGGCCCGCAGCCCGCGCAGAGTCCGTCCTGATGCTCACGAACGCGAGCGCTGACGACATCCGGACAGCCGACGCCGTGGAGATCAGCCTGCTCGGAGCGTCCGAACTGACGACGCTCGTCCGCGGATCTGCCGATGTTCGTCTTCGCGTTCCCTCGGTGCTCGGCATCTGCAGGCTCGACGACTTCGTCGACGCCGACCAACGGAAGGGCTCTACAGGCGACGTCGCTGCTGCTGCCGACCTCGCCCGGGTCTTCGTCCGTACGCGCGCGTACTCGGAGACGCTCGATGCGCTCGAGCGCCACCACTTCGCATTCCTCACCGGCCCGCCGGAGATGGGCAAGACGGCAACAGCTCGGATGGTCGGGCTCGCGAAGCTGACCGCCGGTTGGGAGATGCACGAGTGCGTTCGGCCGGCAGACCTCTGGCAACACTACGCGACGGATCGAAGCCAGTTGTTCGTCGCCGACGACGCCTTCGGATCGACCGAATATCGCCCCGAGGCGGCTGAGCGCTGGGCACTCGACCTCGATCGCATCCTCCGCTCGATGGACGAGTCGCACTGGCTGCTGTGGACCTCGCGCCCGACACCCCTGAACGCCGCTCTTCGACGCATTCACCGAGAGCACGGAGTCGAACGATTCCCCGCCCCCGCACGCGTTCAGGTGGATGCGGCCTCCCTCGAGATCGCCGAGAAGGTGCTCATCCTCTACCGGCACGCGCGCGCTGCCCGGCTGCCGTCAGCTGCAGTGCAGCTCGTGCAGGCGTATGGCTGGCGAATCGTCACCCACGACCACTTCACGCCAGAGCGCATCCGTCGGCTCGTCGGCACGCGCCTTCCCCTCGCACGCGACGATGCGTACGACCCGATCGAGATCGACGCCATGGTGGACGCGCAGATCCGCGAACCCACCCCGGCGATGGTCGCCTCGTTCCGAGCCCTCGCGCCGGAGCACCGCGCCGTCCTGATCGCCATGCTCGACACGACGTCCGGCTCAGTTCCAGAGCGCGAGCTCAACTCGTCCGTTCGCCGGCACCTACACGAGATTCAAGCCCGCGCTCCCACTGAGGCCATCGACCGACTCACGGATCACTTCCTCCGAATCGTCGAACCTTCGCGTGTCGCCTGGGTTCACCCCAGCTGGCGTGATGTCGTCATCGACGAGCTCGCGAGCGATACCGACGCACGTCGGGCCTTCCTTCGGAATTGCTCCGTCGAGGGCGTTCTGCTCGCGCTCTCGACTGGAGGCGGAGCCGGCGGCGAGCGTTCATTGCCGCTCCTCATCGACGACGCCGATTGGGATCTGGTGGCTGATCGCGCGACAGGTTTCCTCTCCGAACTGGACGACCCGACCGTCGTCCGGCTGATCACATCCATCTCCGAGGCGCACTCCGCGGCTTCCGAACGCGAGGCTGCTGAGCTCGACGCGCTCGCGGGTTCTGTACTCGAGCGGCTGGCTCAGCGATGGAGTGCCGCGCACGCCGTCATTCCGGTGGGAGTCCTGTCCCTCTGGTTCAAGCTCGCCGCTCAACTCCGACGGCGCCCACCCGAGCCGGAACTCGGCCCAACGTGGATCGAGCATCTGCCCACCAGGCGCATCGACATCTTCGATCGATCGGATCTCGCGCGGGTCGACGACTGGATCGCGCTTGCGACGCTGATCCGCGAGCACGAACCGCAGCTGCTCGCTGCTTTCGGCTTCCCAGAACGGCAGGCCGAAATACTCCAAGTGCTCGTATTCGACGCAGGAACCTGCGTCGGAGCTCCGAGCCCTCCCCCATCTCGCGACCTCCTCGTCTCGGTCCTGCGGCGGCTCGGCGACCTCGCTCCTCAGGGTGTTGTCGGTGCCGAGATCACCGCGAAGCGGCTTGCTCGCATGAGCCGCGAGACGCAGTTCGAACCGAGTCGCCATCCACCGCACGGGATTTCGGAAGAGCTACGAGCAGTACTCGACGCGCCTCCGAGCAGGCACTCCTCCGAGGAGCAATTCGTGGCCCGAGTCCTTCGCGATCTCTAGGAGCGGCATCGCCACGCTCGTCCCCTCGGCCTCCAGGTGGCGAGGCAGCGGCTGACTCAGCGAAGCAGCTGCTTGTGCAGGTTCTGGGTCTCGACGCTCGGTGCGGCGCCGAGCTCGTCACGCAGGCGCGTGCGGAGGTCGTCGTACACGCGCAATGCCTCCGCCGTGTTGCCCTCGCCCGCCAGGGCAGTCATCAGCAGCCGATGGCCCGTCTCGCGGTACGGCTCGCGCCGCGTCAGTTCGCGGCCGGCTCGGACTGCGGCCGCGAGCTCCGTGCCGCCGATCCCCAACCCAGCCTGTGCGTATGCCTCGAGCGCGCGGACGTGAAGCTCTCCCAGCCGGATCCGCCATTCATCGATCCACGCCGACTCCTCGCCGGGGAGGAACACCCGTCCGCTGATGAACATCGCGACCTGGGACGGCCCCCACGCGCGGTGAAAGTCACCTTGCGCGATCGCCGACTCCGCACGGTGCACTCCGTCCGCGGCAGCCTCGACGTCGATCCAGGCCGTGGGCGGCAGCAGCAGCCGATAGTCGGCGACCGGCACGACGCGGCGCAGCTTCGACAGCAGCGGCGCGAGACCGCCGTCCCGCCCGTCGGGCCAGAGCGCATCGAGCAGCTGGGCGCGCGTGAGCGTCCGGTTGCGATTGACGGCGAGGAACGCGAACAGCAACCGCCCTTGACGGCCCGGCAAACGCTCCTCGACCCGCTCTCCATCCAGCTCGAGGGCAAGCCTCCCGCACAGCTGCACCTTTTCCCGCGCCAACGCGACGCCAAGATAGTGCCAATCACCCTCCCCTACAAAGGAGCCCTCATGTCAAAGCAGATCACCTGCGAGTGCGGATTCGTCGCACGGGCCGACTCGGACGACGAGGTCGTGGATCAGATCCGGACGCACATGCGGTCCGATCATCCAGACCTCCTCGACAAGGTCTCGACCGACGACCTGCTCGGGTGGATCGAGGAGGTGTAGAGCGATGGCGACGACCGCGTTCGACCCGGTCGCATACAAGAGAACGACGACGCAGCAGTGGCAGGAGGCAGCCGCCGCGTGGCACCGCTGGGGAGCAACACTCGAGGAGTGGTTGGGTGAGGCGACCGAGCTGATGCTCGACCTCGCTCGGATCGGCGAAGGCTCACGGGTGCTCGACGTCGCGGCCGGGGCGGGCGGACAGTCGCTCACGGCAGCCCGCCGAGTCGGGACGAGCGGCGTCGTGCTCGCGACCGACATCGCGGCCAACCTGCTCGAGTTCGCCGCAGCAGAGGCACGCGCCGCCGGCCTGGGCAACGTCGCGACGCGCGTGATGGACGGAGAGAGCCTCGAGGTCGAGGACGACTCCTTCGACGCGGTGATCTCGCGCGTCGGCCTGATCTACTTCCCCGACCAGCAGCGGGCGCTGAGCGAGATGCGCCGTGCGCTGCGCCAGGGCGGACGCGTCTCGGCGATCGTCTACTCGACGCCGGAGCGCAATCAGTTCTTCTCGATTCCCGTCTCGATCATCCGGCGCCGAGCCGGCCTGCCTGCTCCTGCTCCGGGGCTTCCCGGCCCGTTCAGCCTCGGTCAACCGGGCGTGCTCGCAGCTGCGTACGAGCAGGCCGGTTTCAAGGAGGCCGACGTGCGGGCGGTCGACGCTCCGGTCCGCTTCCCGTCGGCGGCCGACTGCGTCCGCTTCGAACGGGAGTCGTTCGGCGCGCTCCACGCGATGCTCGCGACCGTACCGGAGGACGAGAGAGCCGACGTCTGGGACGAGATCGAGGAGGAGCTGCGCCAGTTCGAGGGGCCGCAAGGCTTCGTCGGGCCGTGCGAGCTGCTCGTGGGCGCGGCGACGAGATAGGGCAACGACGTGGAAACCCCCGCTCTCGCGGGGGTTTCGGTAGCAGGCCTGTAAGCCGGATTCTGTCGAGGGTGACCATCCCTCTAGGCCGGGAGTTGCCTCACGGCTCGAGCGGTGTACCCGATCCCTCGGCGGGCCGCGTCAACGGGATCTGCTTCACCTTGCACCGGACGGGGTTTGGCAGCCGCCGTGTCGCCACGACGCTGGTGGGCTCTTACCCCACCGTTTCACCCTTACCGCCCAGATTTTCCGAAAATCTGCCCTCCGGAGAACGCCTGGGCGGCGGTTTGCTTTCTGTTCCACTTTCCGTCGGCTTTCGCCGCCTGGGGTTTCCCCAGCGTCCTGCCCTTCGGTGTCCGGACTTTCCTCGGCGCCTCGCGAACGAGGCGACGCGGTCACCCGGCCTGCGACCCGAATTCTAGCCGCGTCCAGCGGATTCAGCCACGCGGCTGGATCTGCTGGACCGCCCAGCCGTTCCCGTCCGGGTCGTTGAAGAAGACGAACGACCCCCACGGGAAGTCCTGGACCTCGCCGACCTCGACGCCTCGCTCGAGCAGCTCCGCCCGGGCCGCCTCGACGTCCTCGACGACGAGCTGGAGCCCCTGCGCCGAGCCCGGCGGCGTCTCGACGAGACCGCTGCCGATCGCGATCGAGCAACCGGAGCCCGGCGGCGTCAGCTGGACGAAGCGGATCGAGTCGCTCACCCGGTGATCGTGGTCGGCGTCGAAGCCGACGCGCTCCGTGTAGAACGCCTTCGCGCGGTCCACGTCGGAGACGGGGACGGCCACGAGCTCGAGCCTCCACTCCACGGGCTCAGCCTAACCGTGCGAGAGACTCGAGCTCGGACTGCGGCAGGTCGAGCCCGTCGCAGAGCAGCGTCCCGCACTCGAGACAGGCGTGCGCGACCTGCCGCCGGAGCAGGAACTCACCGCAGACGAGGCACTCGAGGCTCGCGCCGCGGGCGATCGCAGTCAGCTCCTGGTCGAGCGTGCGGTTGAAGGAGGCGAGGCCCATCAGAGGCTCCGGAAGACTCCCGTCACGCGGCCGAGGATCTGGACGTGGTCGGCATAGATCGGTTCGAGCGCGGAGTTCTCGGGCTGGAGGCGGACGCGGCCGCCCTCGCGGTAGAACGTCTTCACGGTCGCCTCGTCGGCCGACTCGTCGTCGCCGGCCAGCGCGACGACGATCTCGCCGTTGCGCGCGTCCTGCGCACGCTGGACGACGAGGATGTCGCCGTCGAGGATGCCGGCCTCGATCATCGACTCGCCTTTGACCCGGAGCAGGAAGTCGGCGTTGCGGCCGAGCGGCTCGGGCACGGCGAGCTCGTCCTCGACGTTCTGCTCGGCGAGCAGCGGGCCACCGGCGGCGATCTGGCCGAGGAGCGGCAGCTTCTGCGGCTCGGGAGCGACGGGCTCTTCCGCGCGCTGGTCGCGCCGGTGGCCGATCAGGTCGAGCGCCCTCGGCTTCGTCGGGTCGCGGCGGAGCAGGCCGGCGCGCTCGAGGTTCGCGAGGTGGGCGTGCACGGTCGACGGCGACGCGAGCCCGACGGCCTCCCCGATCTCACGCACGGTCGGGGGATAGCCGTGCCGGTCGACGTAGTCGACGAGGAACTGCCAGATCTCCTGTTGCCGTGCGGTGAGCAGAGGTGCGGCGGACATTGTGCCTCCGGTGATGGTTGTCGAACGTGTGTTCGCTCCGAAGGCTAGAGATCCTTCCGGACGACGTCAAGGAAGGTGAGAGACTCGGCCGGTGGAATGGCCGCCGATCACGATCGCCGACGTCCTCGAGGCGCGCCGCCGGATCGCGCCCCACCTGCGACCGACTCCGCTCTACCCCTACGCCGGGCTCGACGAGCTGCTCGGGGCGGAGGTGTGGGTGAAGCACGAGAACCACCAGCCGGTGGGAGCGTTCAAGGTCCGGGGCGGGGTCAACCTCGTCTCGCAACTGGACGAGGAAGAGCGGCGGCGCGGTCTGATCGCGGCCTCGACCGGCAATCACGGCCAGTCGGTCGCGTACGCCGCGCGGCTCTTCGGCGTCAGCGCGCGCATCTGCGTCCCGGAGGGTGCGAACCCGGTGAAGCTCGCGGCGATGCACGCGCTCGGGGCCGAGCTGATCGAGCACGGCGCCGACTTCGACGCGGCCCGCGAGCACTGCGAGCAGCTGGCGGCCGAGCACGGCTACCGCTACGTCCACTCGGGCGACGAGCCGCTCCTGATCGCGGGCGTCGGCACGGAGACGCTCGAGATCCTGGAGGAGCAGCCCGACCTCGAAGCGATCGTCGTCCCGATCGGCGGCGGCAGCGGCGCCGCCGGGGCCTGCATCGTCGCGAAGGCGGTCCGGGCGGAGATCGAGGTGATCGGCGTCCAGTCGGACGCTGCGCCCGCCGCGTTCCGCTCCTGGCAGGCACGGACGCTGCTCGACGGCGAGAACTCGACGCACGCGGAAGGGCTGGCCACACGCGTGCCCTTCGAGCTGCCGCAGCGGATCCTCTGGCAGCTGCTGGACGAGTTCGTCCTCGTCAGCGAGGACGAGATCCGCGAGGCGACGCGGCTGATGATCGAGCACACGCGCAATCTCGTCGAGCCGGCCGGCGCGGCTCCGCTCGCGGCCGCATTGAAGCTGCGTGACCGGCTGCGAGGCAAACGCGTCGCGCTCGTCGCGAGCGGCGGCAACATCAGCCCCGCCCAGCTCGCGGCGCTCTACCACTGACCTTCCGACGCGGTCGGGCCGCGAAGCGGCCCGCTTCAGGGGTCTTCGCGCGATGCAGGATCCGCGTCGAGCGGATCCTGCATCCTGCGCCATCCCACACAGTGCGCTGGAGAGGACTTGAACCTCCACGGCCCTAAGGCCACAAGGCCCTCAACCTTGCGCGTCTACCAATTCCGCCACCAGCGCGGGGAGCGTGCAGTGTAGCTAGGCGAGCAAGCGGTACAGGAGCACGCTGTTGAGGAAGAACACCGTCGCGACGACGACCGTCAGCCGCGTCAGGTTCCGCTCGACGATGTGCGTGCCGCCCTGCGAGGCGGGCGTGAAGCCCATGCCGCCGAGGCCGGCGTCGCGGCCGGAGTGCATCAGGATCAGCGCGAGCAGCGCCACGGAGACGAGCACCTGGAAGACGGCTGCGACGGGAAGCATCGGCGGAAAGGGTAGCGGCTAGCGAGCGGCCGCGAGGATCGCGTCGACGAGGCTCGCGGCGATCGCATCCTTCGTGATGTAGCCCTTGACGCCGATGCGGCGGGCGCGGTCGACGTCCTCCGGGGCGTTCGAGCCGGTCAGCATCAGCACCGCCGGCGGCGAGTCGAACCGCTCCAGCTCGGCGGCTGCCTCGAAGCCGTCCATCACCGGCATGCTGATGTCGAGCGCGACCACGTCGGGCTGCAGCCGGCGCGCCAGCTTGACCGCCTCGTCGCCGTCGGCCGCACGGCCCACGACCTCGATCCGCGTGTCGGTCGAGAGCACGGCCTCGAGCGCTTCGGCGAAGAGCCGGTGGTCGTCCGCGATCAGCACGCGCACGGGTTGTGTCGACATGGTTTCCTGCGGCAAGTTGAGACCCCAGCGCAATGGTGCCTGGTTAGGCTACGGCTGTGAACCCCCCGGGCGACGAAACGCGCGCAAAGATCCAGCGTCTGCTCGTGACGGGCGACAACAGGCTGAAGCAGGGGGTCGCGGTCGAGAAGGCGCGGGAGAGCTACGAGCAGGCGCTCGAGCTGGCCCGCGACGCCGGGATCGAGGACGCGGTGCGGCCCCTCGTCGAGATCAGGCTCGCCGACCTCGAACGGCTCGCTCGAGAATCGCCTCCACCCGTTCCGCCTGCAGCCTGACGTCGTGCGCCTCGGCCGCCGCGCGCGCCGCCGGGTTCGGCACGGGCAGCGCCGCCGCGTCGCGCATCGCCGCCGCCAGCGCCTCCTCGTCGAGCGGGTCGACGATGACGCCTGCGCCCTCGGGCACGAACTCGGGTGGACCGCCGACGCGCGTGGCGACGACGCTGCGACCGGAGGCGAGTCCCTCGAGGGTCGCCTGACCGAACGGTTCGACGAGGCTCGGCTGGCAGAGCACGTCGGCAGCGGCCACCTGTGCGGGGACGGCATCGTGCGGGAGGTAGCCCGTGACCGTGACGCCGGGACGCCCCTCCACGCGCGCCCGCAGCGGCCCGTCGCCGACGAATGTCAGGGATCCCTCGCCGACGCGCGCGAAGGCGTCGGCGAGCCGGACGACGTTCTTCCGCTCGATCAGCGAGCCGACGCAGACGAACGCCGGTGACGGGCCGGGCGTGCGCTCGAGCGGCAGAAAGCGCTCGAGGTCGACGCCGCAGTCGATCACCTCCGTCTTGGCCTCGGCTTCGGGGATCGACTGCACGAGCCGGCCGCGAAGCCACTCCGACACGGCGATCACGGCGGCGGCGCCCTGCACCACCCGCCTGGCGGGCGGACGCACGAAGGGATACTCGCTCAGATTGGCGACGTCCTGTCCGTGAGCGGTGACGACGAGCGGAGCCCGCGCCGCCCGCGCCGCGAGCAGGCCGGAGAGACCGGTCGGGAAGAGGAAGTGCGCGTAGACGACGTCCGGCCGGAACAGTCGCGCCGCCCGAACCGCCCGCACCCCGAGCCGCGCATGACGCAGCTTGCCGCCCCCGCGGCGGTCGAGCACGACCCGCTCGAGCTCGTGCCCGCGGGCGGCCAGCGCCCGCTCGAGCCCCTGGACGAAGACGCCGAAGTCGGGCGCCGCCACGGATGGGTACATCTGGGAGACGAGCAGGATGCGCACCGGCGCATCATCTAGGTTTGCTCGCAGTGCCCGACTCCGCCGTCCGCGTCGACGAACTGAACAAGACCTTCCTCGTGCCCGAGCGCGAGGCCGGCCTTCGCGCGTCCGTGAAGAGCCTCGTCCGCAGGAAGCACCGGGAGGTGCGCGCGGTCGACGACATCGGCTTCGAGGTCGGTCAGGGCGAGGTGGTCGGCTTCCTCGGCCCGAACGGGGCCGGCAAGACGACGACGCTGAAGATGCTCTCCGGGCTCCTCTATCCGACCTCAGGCGAGGCGCGCGTTCTCGGGCACATCCCCTCGAAGCGGGAGCGCGACTTCCTCCGCCGGATCACGCTCGTGATGGGCAACCGCAACCAGCTCCAGTGGGATCTGCCAGCGCTGGACTCGTACGAGCTGAACCGGGCGATCTACCGGATCCCGCGCGGCGACTTCACCTCACTGCGCGACGAGCTGATCGAACTGCTCGACGTCGGCGACCTCGTCCGCAAGCCTGTGCGGAACCTCTCGCTCGGCGAGCGGATGAAGGTCGAGATCGTCGGCTCGCTGCTGCACCGGCCGCAGGTGCTCTTCCTGGACGAGCCGACAATCGGACTCGACGTGACGATGCAGAAGCGGATCCGCGAGTTCGTGGCCGAGTACAACCGCCGCTACGACGCCACGGTCCTGCTCGACGAGCCACTACATGGCCGACGTCGTCGCGCTCTGCAGGCGCGTCGTGGTCATCCACCACGGCAAGATCCTCTTCGACGGGCCGCTCGCCCGGCTCGGGGAGGAGTTCGAGGCGTTCAAGACGCTGACAGTGGAGGTGAGCGAGGATCTCGACCTCTCGGACTACGGCGACGTGCTCGGGCGCGAGGACGGCCGGGTGAAGCTCCGCGTGCCGAAGGGGGAGACGGCGAGGGTGACCGCGCGGCTCCTCGCCGAGCGCGACATCGTCGACCTCACCGTCGAGGACCCGCCGATCGAGGACGTGATCGAGCTCGTCTTCGCGCAGGAGAAGCCCGAGTGAGCACGGCCGAAGCCGAGGCCGGAGCCGTCCGCTCCTACCTCGACTACTACCTCACCCGCGCGCGGGTCCAGATCCAGTCGAACTTCCAGTACCGCGTCGCCACCTACATGTGGCTGATCGGCATGCTGGCCGAGCCGATCGTCTACCTCGTCGTCTGGACCACGATCTCGGAGCAGCAGGGCGGGGACGTCCAGGGGATCTCGACGGGCCAGTTCGCGGCGTACTACATCGTCTGGACACTCGTCCGGAACATGAACATCGTCTTCACGCCGTACGGCTGGGAGTGGCGGATCCGCGAGGGCGAGCTCTCGGCGTCGCTGCTGCGGCCGCTCCACCCGATCCACGAGGACATCGCGGGCTTCGCCGGCTGGAAGGTCGTCACGATCATCCTCTGGCTGCCGATCGCCGCCGTGCTCTGGCTGGCCTTCGACCCCGCGTTCGACGTGCGCGCTCGCCGAGGTCGCCGCCTTCTGCGTCGCGATCTGGGGCGCCTATCTGATCCGGACGATGTTCCTGACCGCGCTCGGGATGGTCACGTTCTGGACGACGCGCGTCAGCGCCCTCTTCGAGCTGATGGTCGGGCTCGAGCTCCTCCTCTCGGGCCGGCTCGTGCCGCTGCCGCTGATGCCCGACTGGGTCGAGGACATCGCGGCCGTGCTCCCGTTCAAGTGGTCGTTCTACTTCCCGATCGACGACGCTCGTCGGCGACATGTCGAACCGGGAGCTGCTCGAAGGGCTGGGGATGCAGCTCTTCTGGATCGTCGCGCTGACGGCGCTCTTCCTCGTCGTCTGGCGGTTCGCGGTCCGGCGCTACTCCGCGGTGGGGAACTAGATGCGGCTCGCCCGCCTCGCCTGGCTCTTCTTCAAGGTCGGCGCGCTCAACGAGCTCCAGTACCGGACGAACTTCTTCATCCAGCTGCTCCAGTCGGCGGTGTCGATCGGCGTCGCGCTCGTCGTGCTCGAGGTCGTCTACTCGCAGACCCCCGAGCTGAACGGCTGGACCGAGCCGGAGCTGCTCGTCGTGCTCGGGATCCAGCTCCTGCTCGGCGGGGTGATCAGCACGTCGATCCAGCCGAACATGCAACGGCTGATGGAGGAGGTGCGCGACGGCAAGCTCGACTTCGCCCTGACGAAGCCGGAGGACTCGCAGGCGCTGGTGAGCATCCGCGACGTCAGGATCTGGCGCGCCGTCGACGTGATCGGAGGCGCCGCCGTGCTCGCCTACGGGATCAACGGGCTCGAGACGGGTGTCGGGATCGGCGACGCGCTCCTCTTCGTCGGCCTGCTCGCGCTCGGCGCGATCACGATCTACTGCTTCTGGCTCGTGATCGCGACGCTGGCGTTCTGGATCGTCAACGTCTGGGAGATCATCGAGCTCTTCCAGGGCATCTACCTCGCCGGGCGCTTCCCGGTGTCGATCTACCCGGGCTGGCTCCGCTTCGGGGTCACGTTCCTCGTCCCGCTCGCGTTCGCGATCACGGTGCCGGCCGAGGCCGTGACATCGAGGCTGGAGGGGTCGACGGTCGCGCTCGCGCTCGGCTTCGCGGCCGCGCTGTTCGCCTTCACGCGCTGGTGGTGGGGCTTCGGGCTGCGGCGCTACTCGGGCGCGTCCGCCTAGTTCCGCGACGCGTCGAACGTGCCCCACTCCTCGCGGAGCGCGTTCGAGATCTCGCCGACGGTGACGCGCGCACGGAGTGCCTCGCGCAGCGGCGGCAGCAGGTTCTCGTCGGTCGCGGCGACCCGGCGCACCTCCGCCAGCGTCCGCTGGGCGTCGTCGGCGTTCCGCTCGGCCCGGACGCGTGCGGTGCGCTCGAGCTGGCGGCGCTCGATCGCGGGGTCGAGCCGGTGCAGCTCGACGTGCTCCTCCTCCGCCTCGGCGAAGCGGTTGACGCCGACGATCACCCGCTCGCCCGACTCGACCTGCTGGTTCCAGAGGAAGGCGGCGTCCTCGATCTCGCGTTGGACGAAGCCCTGCTCGACCGCCGCGACCGCTCCGCCGAGATCGTCGATGCGCTCGATCAGCTCGCGCGCCCGCGCCTCCAGCTCGTCGGTCAGCGTCTCGATGAAGTAGGAGCCGCCGAGCGGGTCGGCCGTGTCGGTCGCGCCACCCTCGGCGGCGAGGATCTGCTGCGTGCGCAGCGCGATCCGCGCCGAACGCTCGGTCGGGAGCGCGAGGGCCTCGTCGAAGCCGTTCGTGTGCAGGCTCTGCGCGCCGCCGGCGACGGCCGAGAGCGCCTGGATCGCGACGCGGACGATGTTGTTCTCCGGCTGCTGCGCCGTCAGCGTCGAGCCGCCGGTCTGCGCGTGGAACCGGAGCGCAAGCGCCTTCGGGTTCGTGGCGCCGAAACGGTCGCGCATGATCGAGGCCCACAGCCGCCGCGCCGCGCGGAACTTCGCCACCTCCTGGAAGAAGTGGTTGTGGGCGTTGAAGAAGAACGAGAGGCGGGCGCCGAAATCGTCCGGCGACAGCCCGGCGTCGACGGCCGCCTGCGCGTACGCGATCCCGTTCGCGAGCGTGAAGGCGAGCTCCTGGACCGCGGTCGAGCCCGCCTCGCGGATGTGGTAGCCGCTGATCGAGATCGTGTTCCAGCTCGGGATCCGCTCGGCCGCGTACGCGAACAGGTCGGTCGTCAGCCGCATCGAGGGGCGCGGCGGGTAGATGTAGTTCCCGCGCGCGATGTACTCCTTGAGGATGTCGTTCTGGACGGTGCCGCGCAGCGCCGTGCCGGGCACGCCCTGCTCCTCGGCGACGAGCTCGTAGAGCAGCAGCAGCAACGCCGCCGGCGCGTTGATCGTCATCGACGTGGAGACCTCGCCGAGCGGGATTCCGCCGAGCAGCAGGCGCATGTCCTCGAGCGAGTCGATCGCGACGCCGGTGCGGCCGACCTCGCCGAGCGCGTGCGGGTCGTCGGAGTCGTAGCCGAGCTGCGTCGGCAGGTCGAACGCGACCGAGAGGCCGGTCTGCCCGCGTTCGAGCAGGTAGCGGAAGCGTGCGTTCGTCTCCTCGGCCGAGCCGAAGCCCGCGTACTGACGGATCGTCCACGGCCGCCCCCGGTACATGTCCGGGTAGGGCCCGCGGGTGAAGGGGAACTCGCCGGGTTGCTCGCCGTCGCCGTAGACGGGCGCGATCTCGATCCCGGAGTCGGTCTCCCGCGTCACGCGGGGGATGCTAGAGAACCCCGCCCGACTCCTCGATCGCATCGAGCGCGATCCGCCGCCCGGTGGCGATGTGCGCCCGGATCGCAGCCTGGGCGGCCGCGAGGTCGCCCGCCTCGTAGGCGTCCACGATCGCGCCGTGCTCGGTCGGGAGGTTCGAGCCCCCCTCGAGCTTGCCGCCGCGGATCACCTGCATCATCAGGTTGACCGAGAGGTCGCGGTAGAACCGCGACAGCAGCGCGTTCCCGGCCAGGTCGACCTGGTGCTCGTGGAAGGCGGCGTTCGCGGAGTCCCACTCGGCGTGCGAGACGGCGTCGGCGGTCGCCTCGTGCAGCTCGCGGAAGCGGCGCAGCTCGTCCCGGCCGACGCGGCCGACCGCGCTCTCCGCCGCCTGCAGCTCGAGCGCGAGCCGCACGTCGTAGCCCTCCGCGATCGCGGCCTCGGTCAGCGGCGCCACGTAGTAGCCGCGCCGCGACTTCACGGTCAGCAGCCCTTCGGCGACGAGCCGCGTCAACGCGTGGTGGACGGGGCTCCGCGAGACGCCGAGCGAAGCCGCCAGCTCGTGCAGGCTCACCTTCTCGCCCGGGCCGAGCTCGCGGCCGACCAACCTCGCCTTCAGCGTCTCGTAGACGCGGTCGTTGAGGTTCGTCCGGGCGGGAGCGGTGACGGCCATGCGGCATACGTAACATGACACTCAGCCCGAGGCAACCCGGGAGCCCCGGCTAGGCTCAGCGCGTGCAGGTCCGCATCCGCCTCTTCGCCGGCCTGCGCGAGCGCGCCGGCACCGGCTCGCGCAGCCTCGAGCTCGGCGACGGTGCCACGCTCGCGCACGTCTGGCCGGCCCTCGGCCTCGGCGACGAGCCCGCCGGGCTCCTCTACGCGGTCAACAAGCGCTACGCCGACGCGGGCACGCCGCTCGTGGACGGGGACGAGGTGGCGCTGATCCCGCCCGTCTCCGGCGGCGACTTCCGGCTCACGCCGGAGCCGCTCTCGCTCGACGCGGTCGTGCGCGAGGTGCAGCGCGACGAGGCGGGTGCGATCGCGTCCTTCCTCGGGACGGTGCGCAACCGCTCGCGCGACCGCACCGTGCTGTACCTCGAGTACGAGGCGTACGAGGGCATGGCCGAGGAGATGATGGCCGGGCTCGCGCGCGAGCTCTCCGAGCGCCACGAGCTGCTCGCCGTCGCGATCCACCACCGCGTCGGCCGCGTCGAGATCGGCGAGCCGAGCGTCGCGATCGCCGTCTCCTCACCTCATCGGGCCGCGGCGCTCGCCGCCTGCACGGAGGCGATCGACACGCTCAAGCGCACGGTGCCGCTCTGGAAGAAGGAGGTTTACGAGGGCGGTGAGGAGTGGATCGGACAAGGGTCATAGCCAAACGACCCGTCCTCACTACTCTGATCACGTGAGCTACGACCCGTACGCACCGCGCGAGGCGGAGGAGCCGCGCCACGACTACTCGCCGATCAAGGCCCGCCCGACGGTGCGGGAGATCCTCGGCCGCCTGTTCGCGCCGCTGGTCGCTCTCGGCCTGCTGCTGCTCAAGTTCGGCGCGTTCGCGATCAAGTTCTTCGGGATCTTCATCTCGGTCGCTGGCTATGCGCTGATCTGGGGCTGGAAGTTCGCCGTCGGGTTCGTGCTGCTGATCCTCGTGCACGAGTCGGGCCATTACATCGAGGCGAAGCGCCAGGGCCTGAACCCGTCGCTCCCCGTCTTCCTGCCCTTCCTCGGGGCCTACGTGGCGATGAAGAACGCACCCTTCGACCCCTGGCGAAACCTGCTCGTCTCGGCCGCCGGCCCGATCGCGGGCGGGCTGGGCGCGCTCGCGGTGTGGGTCGTCGGAGAGACGACGGATTCGCGTTTCCTCGTCGCACTCGCCTACTCGGGCTTCATGTTGAACCTGCTCAACCTGATCCCGGTCCGACCCTTCGACGGCGGCTTCATGTGGCGCTCGGTGAAGGCGCTGCGGATCGGGAACCGGGAGCACGTGCCCTGGTCGTCGCCGCTGCGGGTCGCCGTCGGCAGCGCGCTCTACGGCGGGCTCGTGCTCGCGCTCGTCGTCGCGATGGTCGCCACCCACCTGCCGCAAGACAGGCTCTGATGGCGACGAACGACCGGCGCATGCTCGAGCGCACGCACCAGGACCTCGCCAACGACGTCGCGATCATCGCCGCCGAGTTCCTGGGCGGCTTCCAGAAGGTGCTCGAGATCGACCGGCCGGCGGTCTCGATCTTCGGCTCCGCCCGCGTCGGCGAGGACAGCCGGCCCTATCTGGACGCCCGGGCGACGGCGAAGCGCTTCGCCGAGGCGCACTTCGCCGTCGTCACCGGCGGCGGCCCCGGCGTGATGGAGGCGGCGAACCGTGGCTGCAGGGACGGCGGCGGCCTCTCGGTCGGCTTCAACATCGAGCTCCCCCACGAGCAGGGGGTGAATCCCTACTGCGACATCGTGATGACGTTCAAGCACTTCTACGCCCGCAAGACCATGTTCGTGAAGGCGGCGGAGGGGTTCGTCATCTTCCCCGGCGGCTTCGGCACGCTCGACGAGTTCTTCGAGGCGCTGACGCTGATCCAGACGGGCAAGGTGCTCAACTTCCCCGTCGTCCTCTTCGACACCGCCTACTGGCAGGAGCTGCTCCACTGGATCAACGGGCGCCTGCTCGCCGACGGGATGATCTCGAGCGAGGACGTCGAGCTGCTGCACGTCACGGACGACCCGGCTGAAGCGGTGCGGATCGTCGTCGAGAGCTACGACGCGCGGAACGCGGTCGACTCGCCGGCGGAGCCGGCGAAGGCCGACGCGCAGTAGCTCAGTCCTTCCACGCGCGCGCCTCCTTCGAGACGAGGAACCGGGAGACCTCGTCGTAGCGGCCGCCCTGGTTCGCGAACTCGACGTAGTTCCGTGCGGTCGCGAGCCACTCGAGCGTCGACGGGCGGAAGCCCTGCAGCGCCGCGTCGATGTGACGCTGCGTCAGCGGCGGGTCGCCGCCGCTGTCGAGCGCCTCGTCGATGACGCGGTCGACCGCTCGCTCGACCACGGCGCGCAGGTCGGCGCCGCTGAAGAGCGGCGTCTTCCGCGCCGTCGCCTTCGGGTCGATCCCGTCGACCGGGCGGCCGCGCAGGTGCAGGCCGAGGATCTCGGCGCGTGCGTCGACGTCGGGCGGCGGCACGAAGACGAGCCGGTCGAACCGGCCCGGCCGCTTCAGCGCCTCGTCGATGTCCCACGGCGCGTTCGTCGCCGCGAGGACGAGGATCCCCTCGTTGTCGGCGCCGATCGCGTCGAGCTCCTGCAGCACCTGGTCGACGAGCGGGCGGCCGGCCCCGCCGCTGTGCTTGCGCCGGGCGAACCCGATCGCGTCGAGCTCGTCGAGGAAGAGCACGCACGGGGCGAACTGGCGCGCCTGGACGAACACGTCGTGCAGGTTCCGCTCCGAGATCCCGAAGTACGGGTCGAGGATCTCCTCGATCCGGACGTTCGAGAACGGCAGCCGGCACTCGCCCGCCGTGGCCCGCGCGAGCATCGTCTTGCCGCAGCCGGGCGGGCCGAACAGCATGATCCCGCCGCCCGCGCGCCGGCCGTAGCGCTCGTAGAGCTCGGGGCGCTGGTAGGGCAGGACGATCGTGCGATTGATCGTCTTCTTGATCTCGTCGAGCCCGCCGATGTCCGCGAAGGTGACGGCCTCGCCGGCGTCGAGCTCGAGCAGCGGCGCATCGTCGTCGTCGCCCTCCGGCCCGCGCCGCACGAGCCGCAGCGTGCCGTCGAGCCCCAGCTTCTCGTCGATCGCGCGCCGGAGCTCGGCGACGCCGTCGACGATCCCGGCCTCGGCGGCGCTGTCGGCGTAGACCGAGGCCTGCTCGAAGCGGCCGAGGTCGGCGCTGACCCGGCCGCCGTCCAGGAGCGCCTCCGGGGGGATCAGCCCAGCGAGGAGCAGCGCGTCGTACTCGGCCGCCGCCTCGTCGAGCCGGCCCGCGTCGCGGAGCATCTCGGCGAGCAGCAGCCGCAAACCCGGAGTGTCGGGCGACGCAGCGATCGCCGCACGGAGCGCCTCGATCCGGTCGGTGCTCAGCGGGCCCCCCGCTCCATCCACCAGCGGGTGAGCGGCGCGATCGTCCAGCTGTAGACGACCAGGGTCAGGTAGGTGCCGACGACCGCGCCGATCAGCAGCGAGTTCCCTGTTCCCATGACGAGGAAGAGCAGGACGAGATACGCGGCCCACACCTTGATCACGCCGAAGCGCTGCATCGGGTAGAGCGGCCACTGCGACCAGTGGGTGACGATCCGGTTGTGGCGGACGACGTCCGCCAGCTCGTGGTCGCCCGGGTTGAGCCGGATCGCCTGCTCGTGATGGCGGACACCGGCGTAGACGTTGCTGCCCTCGACGTGGAGATTCCCGAGCAGCGTGTGCCCGACCGGATCCTCGGGCTCGTGCGCGAGCAGCTCGTCGACGTGGCGCCTGGTGGCGCGGAGGTCGCCGTTGAGATAGGCGACCTGGGCGCGCACGCGAAGGACGTCGACCGACTCGGGATCCAGCAGTGCCGCGCGTGCGACGAGCCGCTCCGCCTTGTCCCGCTGCCCGTGCCGGGCGCACGCGAGCGCGTAGTGGCACAGCAGGGTCTCGTGGTCCGGCCAGATCGCGAGCGCTGCCAGCAGCGCCTGCTCCGCCCCCGCCAGGTCGCCGAGCTCGATCAGGTTGAGTGCGAGCACGTCGAGCAGGCCGAGGTCCTCGGGGTCGAGCTCGAGCCCGCGCCGGGCCGCGTCGGCACCCTCGCGGTACCGGTCGAGCTGGTAGAGCGCCTCGGCCCGCAGCGTCCACACCTCCGCCTCGTCGGGGGCTCCGACGCCGTCGAGCGTGGCGAGCACGCGGGCCGGCTGACCGATCGCGGAGTAGTGGCGCGCGAGCTCGAGCCGGCGTGCCTCGACGTCGCTCACGAGAGCCCCAAGAGGAAGGCGATGGTGGCGGCCCCGCCGACGACGACCGCAAGCAGCCCCGGGCCGACGAGCGAGTCGTAGGCGAGCTCCTCGTCGCGACCGAGGCCGTAGAGCCGGTCGGCGTCCTGCTGCAGCCGGCGGACGACCACGTAGCAGGCGGCCCCCGCGATCGCGACGACGAGCCTCGGCGTCGCGTCCGAGTCGAGCAGCAGCACGGCGACCGCGGCTCCGGCGAGTGCGGCAGCGCCGGCCCCCGCGATCTGCCAGCGGCGGGAGCTCGGCAGCCCCAGCCTGGTCGCGTTGAGGAAGCCGATCGCCGCGATCGCGAGCGGGCCGCCGAAGAACGCGACGTAGAACTGCGACCCGAGGCGCCACGGCCGTGAGCCCTCCGGCAGCTGCCGGGTCGTGCTCTGGCTGAGCGACGGCGAGAAGAGATCGTCGTCGTCCACGGGTGGATCGTGAGCCACGGACCCGTCAGACACGGGGGAGCACGAAGTACGGGCCTGGGATCGAACGGCCCGGCCCGTAGATCTGGGTCGGCCCGACGGCGATGTAGTTGCTCGTCGTCCGGTCTTGACGCAGCAGCTTGTCGCCCTCGTAGACCTTGCGCGTGACCGTGACGTCGAAGCCGGACTGGTTCGAGCCGGACACGGTCCGGACCGAGCCGCGCGGCGCGTAGGGGTCGAGCGCGTAGGTCGTCTGGGGCGAGCGCCAGTTCGTCCGCTCGCTGGTCGAGGTGACGACGCGCCGCTTCGGGTCGGTCCCGTAGAAGCTGAAGGTGAGCGTCGAGCTCGTGTAGCGCGTCTTGATCAGGATCCCCGTCTCCAGGTCGTTCTTGAAGACGAAGTCGGGGCCGCCCCACGAGACCGTGGCGTCGCGGCCCATCGGGTAGTGCGAGATGTAGAAGCTGTGGTTGTGCCGCTCGACGATCGGGAGGCCGAGCTCGAAGGCGTTGTTGAAGAGGGTCGTCGCCGTCTGGCAGACGCCGCCGCCGATCGAGGGCAGGAGCAGCGAGCCGATGATCATCTGACCCTCCCGGAAGCCGCGCTCGATCGTGCGCGGGCCGACGCGGTCGTTGAAGGAGAAGGTGTCGCCCGGCTTGATCACGGTGCCGTCGATGTAGTCGGCCATCAGCTGCACGTTATGAATCCGGTTCGAGGACGACGTCCCCATATCGGTGGTGAATGTCGAGATCCGCTCCCGGATGCCGAGCCGCTCCGCCTCGGCGGTCGTCAGGTCTGCGCGGATCTGCTTGAGGCGGAGCGAGGCCTGGTGGACCGAGGCCGCGGCAGCCGCGGCGACGGAGTCGGCCACCCACGGCCCGTCGACCGCGAGGCCCGGCCGCGCCGGCCGGATCCGCACGCGCGTGCCGTCGACGACGAAGCGGGCGTTGACGGCGCGTGTCCGCCACGGCGTCAGCATCGGCTCGACCGCCTTCGCGATCCGCTGCGGGTGGAACGAGACGCGGAAGCTGTCGCCGGCGGGCCGGAAGCGGAGCAGCTTCGCAAGCCGCGCGGGCGCGAGCGTCCCTACCTCCTCGCCCTTGAAGGTCAGGCTCACCGGCTCGTCGATCAGGGTCTTCGCCTCGGCGACGGCCGCCTCGGCCGCCGGAGTCGTCAGCTCGGGCTCGACGTGCACCAGCGCCGGCGAGAGCGTCCGGGCGCCGGTCAGCGACGCCTTCGCGAGCGACGCCACGAGCTGTTGCTCGTCGACGGCGTCTCCCGGCTGCGACGGGATGACCCGGAAGCCGCCGCGGGCGACCACCTGCGCGCGCCGAGGACGCGGGAGCGACGCCGAGAGCCGGTCGGCGACCGCGGCGGCGTCGGCCTGCGGCACGAGGACGGGATCGACGACGAGGCGCGGCGGGCTCGGGTCGACGAGCTGCCGGACCCGGCGCAGGAACGAGGTGCGGCCGGCCCGCCAGAGCGCCGTCTGCGTGGCGGTGCCGTCGAGCCGCACGACCTCCGACGGCCGCACGTCGTAGGTCTTCCCGCCGACGCCCACCCTGACCGGGCGCTCGAGCTCGGCCGTGCGCAGCTCGGCCCCGGGGAGCGGCCGGTCCCAGTAGTACGCGTCGCGCGCGCCGATCGCGGCCACGGCCGCTCCGGCCAGGGCTGCGAGCACGGCGACCGTGATGAGCCCCACTCGTCTCACGATTTGCAAAGTACCCGCTGCGTCGGCACTACACTCGAATTTCGTGAGGCTGCGCGACCTTCCCTCTGTCGACGAGCTCGTCCGCGGCCTGGACGACGCGCTCGCGGTCGCCGCGGCACGGGAGCTGCTCGCCCGGGCGCGCGAAGAGATCCGCGCAGGCGCCGAGCCGGGAGACCTGCCGGCGCGGCTGCGGGAGGCGCTGGCGGCGGCGCGGCGACCGACGCTGCGGCGGGTGCTGAACGCAACCGGTGTGATCGTGCACACGAATCTCGGCCGGGCGCCGCTCGCGCCGGCGGCGCTCGACCGCGTCCGCGAGGCCGCCGGGTACTCCAACCTCGAGTACGACCTCTCCTCCGGCTCGCGCGGCTCGCGCCAGGACCACCTCGCGCCGCTGCTGCGCCGGCTCACGGGCGCCGAGGCCGCGATCGTCGTCAACAACAACGCGGCCGCGATGCTGCTCGCCCTCGCCGCGCTCGCGGAGGGTCGGGAGGTGGTCGTGTCGCGCGGGG
The DNA here is from genome assembly GCA_963827015.1 of uncultured Gaiellaceae bacterium. Taxonomy (GTDB): domain Bacteria; phylum Actinomycetota; class Thermoleophilia; order Gaiellales; family Gaiellaceae; genus Gaiellasilicea. The sequence continues at coordinate 156,519 of CAWGZI010000013.1, forward strand.
AGCTGATCGAGATCGGCGACGGCTTCCGGATCCCGGACGTGCTCGCCCGCTCCGGCGCACGCCTGGTCGAGGTCGGGACGACGAACCGGACGCGGGCGGCCGACTACGAGCGGGCGATCGGCCCGGAGACCGCGCTGCTCCTGCGCGTGCACCAGTCGAACTTCCGCGTCGTCGGCTTCGCCGAGCAGCCGCGGCTGGAGGAGCTCGCCGCCGTGGCGCGCAGACACGAGCTGCCGCTGCTCGACGACCTCGGCTCGGGCGCCCTCGTCGAGGTCGAGGGCGAACCGACCCCCGCCGCAGTGCTCGGCGCCGGCGCAGATCTCGTCTGCTTCTCGGGAGACAAGCTGCTCGGCGGGCCGCAGGCGGGGATCGTGGCGGGGCGCGCCGATCTCGTCGAGAAGCTGCGCCGCCATCCGCTCCACCGCGCCCTCCGCTCGGACAAGCTGACGCTGGCCGCGCTCGACGGGACGCTGGCGCTCACGCTCGACCGTCCCGACGAGATCCCGGTGCTGCGGATGCTGCGAGAGCCGGTCGAGACGGTCCGCGGCCGCGCCGAGCGCCTCGCCCGCGCCGTCGGGGGCGAGGTCGAGGAGACCGTCGCGCGAGCCGGGGGCGGCGCGCTGCCGCTCGCCGAGCTGCCGAGCTTCGCCTGCGCGGTCGAGGAGGAGCTGGCGACGGCGCTGCGCCTGCACGAGCCGCCCGTGATCGCGCTCGTCCGCGACGGGCGCACGCTGCTCGACTGCCGGACGCTCACCGACGCCGAGGCCGACGAGGTCGCGCAGGCGATCGCCGCATGCCGCTCACGGTAGGCACCGCGGGGCACATCGACCACGGCAAGACGTGGCTCGTGCGGGCCTTGACCGGCAAGGACACCGACAGGCTGCCCGAGGAGCAGCGGCGCGGGATCTCGATCGAGCTCGGCTACGCGCCGCTCGAGCTCCCGGACGGGCGGCGGCTGTCGCTGATCGACGTCCCCGGGCACGAGCGGTTCGTGCGCACGATGGTCGCCGGAGCGACCGGGATCGACCTGTTCCTGCTCGTGATCGACGCCGGCGAGGGAGCGCGGCCGCAGACGCTCGAGCACCTCGCGATCCTCCGCCTGCTCGGGATCGAGCAGGGCGTCGTCGCCGTCACGAAGGCCGACGCGGTCGACGAGGAGATGCTCGAGCTGGCGCTCGAGGAGGCGCGCGAGCTCGTGCCCGAGGCGGAGGCCGTCGCGGTGAGCGCGAAGACGAACGCCGGCCTCGACGAGCTCCGCGCCGCGGTCGGGCGCGCAGCCCACATAGTTGCTGACAGCAACTATCTCGCCTCGGAGCCCGCCCGGCTGCACGTCGACCGCGTCTTCACGCTGAAGGGGATCGGCACCGTCGCGACCGGGACGCTCTGGTCCGGGACCGTGGGCGAGGGCGACGTGCTCCGCGCCGAGCCCGCCGGTCGGGACGTGCGCGTCCGCAGCGTCCAGGTGCACGACCGGCCGGTCGAGCGGGCGGAGGCGGGGCAGCGGGTCGCGCTCTCGCTGCCCGGCGTCGAGCGGCGCGAGCTGCGGCGCGGCGACGTGCTGATCGCGCCCGGCAGCCTGCGGCCGAGCTACCGCCTCGACGTCGAGCTCGACGAGCTCGAGCCGATCGGCGACGGCTCGCGCGTCTACGTCCACCACGGCACCCTCGCCGTACCCGCGCGCGTCGTCAGGTCGGGCGCCGATGCCCAGCTGCGGCTCGCCGCTCCGGTCGTCGCCGCGCACGGCGACCGGATCGTCATCCGCGGCGGGACGACCCTGGGCGGCGGCCTCGTGCTCGACCCGGTACCGGTCCGGCACGCGGATCCGGCGCGCTTTGAGCGAGCCCGGCGCGGCGAGCTGCACGTGCATGCGCCGCAGCTTCTCGACGGCGCCTGGCAGTGGTCGGACGCGTGGCTGGCCGAGCTCCGGGCCGAGCTCGAGCGCGCGATCGACGACGCCGATCCGCTCGATCCCGGAGCGCCGGCCCCGGCCGAGCCCTGGGCGAAGGAGGTGCTCGCGCAGCTCCCGTTCGAGCGCCGCGGCTCGCGCCTCTACCGTCCCGGCGCGACCGGCACGCTCGGTGCCCGCGCCGCCGAGGCCGAGACGCTCGCCGCCGCCCTCGCGGCCGCCGCGCCCGGCGCGGCGAAGGCGGACGACGCCGAGCTCGCTCGCTTTCTCGAGCGCCAGGGGCGCCTCGTCCGGCTCGGCGACGGCTGGGCCGTCTCCGCGGCCGCCTACGAGCGCGCGCGGTCGCTCGTCGTCGCCGAGTGCACGAGCACGGGTGAGATCACGCTCGCGCGCTTCCGCGACCTCGCCGGCTGCGGCCGCCGCGACGCCCAGCTGCTGCTGGAGCGCCTCGACACCGACGGCGTCACTCGCCGGGTGGGGCAGGCACGGGTGCTGCGTCGCCGCTCTTCGGAGCCGGTGGCCTAGCTGACGACTCCTCCGGGCCGTCCGACGTTCGCAGCACCTCCTTCACCAGCCGCTCGCTGAACCCGGCCGCGAACGCGAGCACGAGGAAGAACGCGAAGCGGTCGCGGTCGTCGGCGGGGACGTCGAGCTGCCGGATGACACCGCCCTGCAGCGCGAAGTAGACGAGCAGGCCGAAGACCCCGCCGATGAACGGCCTGAACGCGGCGACCCGCTGCACGTAGGAGCGGCCGACCTCGTGGCGGACGTGGAACCTGTCCGCGCTCATCCGGGTGACGACGCTGACGAGGGCGCCGAGCGCGCCGGCGATCAGGCAGCCGAAGAACGTCGTCAGGTTCACCGGCACGTCGCTGGCCGCGAGCAGGAGCCCGGCAGGGACCGTCACGGCGCAGAGCGCGAGCACGCCGGTGAGCATCCCGCCGAGGTAGACGATCTGCGCCTCGCGGGAGGCCGCCTGCTCGTAGTGCTGCTCGATCCGGTCGAGCTCGCGCGCCTGGTCTGCGATCTGCTTCTCCGACAGGGGCTCGATCGTCCCGTTCGTGTCGGGGATGGCCGAGAGCATCAGATCGCGCATCCAGACGAAGAGCCAGTTCACGAGCAGCCGCTGGCTGAGCCCGCGCAGGGCGTTGCGCACCGACACGTACTGGACCTCGGCCCGGTGGAGGACGGGCGCCACCTCGGGATGCATCCGGACCAGCCGCTCCGTCTCCGTGAACATCTCGATCTTGTCCTTCGAGCGCAGCAGCGTCCGCGCGAGCGGCTTCGGCGGCAGTGCCGTCACCACGACGGCCATCGGCCCGCTCTCGCAGATGTAGGCGTCGGTGATCTCGCCGTGGTCGTGCACGAACGCGTCGCGGAGCTCCTGGTAGCGGTCCTCGGACGCGGTGCCCGACTCGCGGAACGCCCACGCCTCCACGAGCTCGGAGAACGTGACGCGGCGCCGCCTCGCGGGGGCCGCGGCGGCGGTCGTCGCCGCTTCGTCGTACGGGTGCGCGATCTCGGCCATCCAGGAACCCCCTCCCGAGCCGGCCGCACGACTCCCGATCGTTTCCCAAAGGGTAGGGGATCGAGCCGAACGCCACAAGCCGTCGCAAGCCGGCTGCAACACTGGCGCCGTGCGCCTCGCTTTCCTCGCAGCGCTGCTCCTCCTCGTCCCGATCGCGAGCGCGGCGACGGGCGTGGCGCGGGGAACCGCGACGCTGACGCCGCGAACGGGGAAGCCGGTCGTGCTCCGGGTCGAGATCGCGCGCACGACCGCGGAGCGGCAGGTGGGCCTGATGAACAGGCGGTCTCTGCCCGCCAAGTCGGGGATGGTCTTCACCTATCCGGCGGACCACCGCGGCGGCTACTGGATGAAGGACACGCTGATCCCCCTCGACATCGCCTTCTACGACGCCCGCGGCAAGATCCGGCGGATCCTGACGATGCAGCCGTGCCGCCGCGACCCGTGCCCGATCTACGACCCCGGCGTCACCTACCGCGCCGCGCTCGAGGTCAACGCCGGCTCGTTCCGCCGCTGGGGCGTGCGGGCAGGCGACCGCGTCGCGGTCCGGATCACGCGAGCGGGCTGACCGTCAGGCCGAGCACGTCCGGCCGGTGGTAGTGCCCGGCCGGGTCGAAGCGCTGCCGGGCCTGGAGCAGGACGTCCGGGTCGAGCTCGGCGAAGAGGATCCCCTCCTCGCCGTAGAGCGGCCCCGCCAGGTAGTTCCCGTCCGGCGCGAGGATCGCGGAGCCGCCTCGGCCGAGCAGGTCGCGGCCCTCGAGCAGCGACCGGAGCGGGAAGTCGTCGGGATACGAACCTGCGCGCTGGAAGTGGCAGGGCGCGACCACGAACGCGCGCGACTCGAGCGCGATGTGCTTCAGGGTCGCCTGCCAGGCGTCGCCGTCGTCGGCGGTCGACGCGATGTAGATCTCGACGCCGGACTCGTAGAGCGAGAAGCGCGCCAGGGGCATGTAGTTCTCCCAGCAGATCAAGCCACCGATGCGGCCGAGCGGGGTCTCGAGCGCGCGGAGCCCGCGGCCGTCGCCGGGGCCCCACACGAGGCGCTCGTGGTTCGTCGGCACGAGCTTGCGGTGATGGAGCGCGAGCTCGCCCGCCGGCGACCAGTAGAGGAGCGAGTTGTAGAGCGTCCCCGGGCGCCCGGGGTCGAGCTCGTTGACGCCGACGACGAGCCAGACGCCGTGCTCGCGCGCGATCGCGGCGAGCCGGTCGGCGTCGGGGCCCGGTACCTCGAGCGACTCGCGGTGGAGGAGCGCGAACGCCTCCTTCGCGCCGGGCTCGGCCCAGCCGGCGAGCGCCTTCGCCCAGGCGGACGACGGATAGGCCGGGATGAACGTCTCCGGGAAGACGACGAGCGACGCACCGGCAGCCGCGGCCTCGGCGGTCCGCTCGGCGACGCGGTCGATCGTCCCGGTCCGATCGAAGATCGCGGGCTCGACCTGGATGCAGGCGACGGTGACGCGCTCGCGCATCAGGCCCAGTCCAGCGGCGTGTAGCCGCTCGTCCGCGGCGCGGAGACGATCAGCAGGACGACGTCGCCGTCGCTGCGGTTGACGACGGTGCGCTTCGGCTCGGGGTCGAGGCGGGTGAAGGTCCCGGCGCGCGCCGGGTGATCCTCGCCGTCGATCACCATCGTCGCGTCGCCCGAGAGGACGATGAACACCTCCTCCTGGTCGCTGCCCGTCTCGTCGTGCTCGGGGATCGACTCCCCCGGCGGCAGCTCGACGACGTTCATGCCGAAGGACTGCAGCCCGAGCGAGCGCCGGGCGAGCGCCCACTTCGGGAAGGGCCGCTCGAAGTCGTCCATGTGCACGATCGTGAAGCCGCTCATCGCTCCTCCCGCTGCATCTCCCAGTCGGGCTCCGGGCCGATCCCGACGCCCTCGGCGATGCGGTTGATGTAGTTGAAGTAGGCGATCACCTGGATGGCGTCGTGGATCGCCTGGTCGTCCCAGCCGTGGCGGCGGAGCTCGTCGGCGTCGGCCGCTCCGACACTGGCCGGCACGTGGGTGAGCTTGACCGCGTAGTCGCAGAGCGCCCGCACCGGAGCGGACAGGTCGGCCGCGCGGTAGTCGTGGGCGCACTGCTCCACGAGTCGTTCGTCGGCGCCCTCGGCACGGAGGTCGTCTGCGTGGGATCGCGTTCAGTAGTAACAGTCGTTCTCCCGCGAGACGACGGTGGCGAGGAGCTCGCGCTCCTGCCGCGACAGCTTCGAAGCACCGAACATGATCCCCTTGTAGAGCTCCATGGAGCGGTGGAGCACGTCCGGGTTCGGGCTCATCGCCTTGACGATGTTGAAGACCTTGCCGGCGCGGCCGACGGCCGCGTCGTACTCGTCCTTGAGCAGGCCGGTCGCCTCGTCGACGTCGGTCAGGCGCAGGTGGGCCACGCCGCGATCCTCGCAGGTTCGAGCCGGCTCGGGGAAGCTCGCGTGGAGCTTCCCCGAGCCCTCCTCTCCCCTCTAGCGGCGCAGGTCGACCGGGAACGACACGAGCCGGCGCGTCGAGACGCCGCCCAGGACGTCCTCGCCGTTCTTGCGCGCACGGGCGAAGATGACGAGCAGCTCCTGGCTGCGCGCGGCCGGGAAGCCGCGGTCGCGGTTCAGCTGGATGGTGGCCCAGCCGTCGGAGCCCGTCGTGGCCTCTGCCGGCGAGTTGAACTGGTTGAACGGCACGGCCTCGGCCAGGACGAGCGCGCCCTGAACCGGCTTGCCCTTACACGCGACCCGGAAGCGAACCGTCACCTGCGTGGTCGAGCGGCCGATCACCGTCGGGCTGACCGACTGGGTGTCGATGTTCAGGCGGTCGGGCAGCGACACGTTCGCGATCGGGATCGGCGCGTTGCCGTTACAGCCGGTCGCGGGCGCCGTGGCGGCGCGAATCAGCGCCGACGGCACCGAGGTCGCGGCGGTCGAGCCGTCCGCGTTCCGGGCGGTCACCCGGGAGCGGATCGTGTTGCCGACGTCGACCTTCTTCAGCACGTACGTCTTGCTCGTCGCCCCGCCGATCTGCGAGCAGCTGCCGCCGTCCTCGTCGCAGCGGCGCCACGAGTAGGCGAACGTGATCGGCGCGGTGCCGGTCCACGTGCCGTCGCTCGTCGTCAGCGTCTTGCCCTCCTCGGGCGTGCCCGAGACGGCCGGCGGTGACTGGTTCGACGGCGCCGCCTGCGGCGCCGAGTCGGCAACCCCGGCGAAGCCGGCAACGGCCGCGAGCACGACCAGCATGCTCGCGAGCGTCGTCCAGAGGATCTTGTGTCGTTTCATGTCGGACCCCTTCCTGATTCGTTTGGGCGCCGCGCTAACAGGCGCGGCGGTAGGAGATCTCACGGCTGAAGGCGCCGAGATAGCCGGCACCCGCCTGGTTCACGGACATCGCGATTCGCAGCCTGTTCGCACCGCACGGCAGCGGCGCCTCGAAGCGGGCACGCGAGTCGAGGTTGAGGAAGACGCGCTTGATCGTCACCCACTGGCCGAACTGCGAGAGGCGCTGGAGCTGGATCTGCTTGCGCGCCATGCTGCGGCCGGCGTAGACCCGCGCGACGAAGCCGTTGTTGCGGCCGAACGAGATCGCCGGCCGGACGGCGGTCGCGACGACGATGCTCGAAGCGGTCTTCCACTTCGCGCGGTAGTTGGTCAGCACCTTCGGCGCCACGTTGTAGGTGAAGATGCCGTCGGTGCCGGTGATCACGGTCGCCAGCACGATCTCGGAGGCCTGGCCGTACGGCTGGTAGCTGAGCTGGACGTTCTCGCCGGCCTTCCTGCTGTTGATCTGGCCGGTGATCGTCACCTTGTCGCCGTAGTCGATCTGCGGCTGCGAGAGCGCGAGCGAGACCGACGGCGGGGGACCGGCGACCTTGATCGTGCCGGTCACCTTGGGGTTGAGCGCGTCGCGGTAGCGGTAGGTGCCGGCGACGTCGAAGCGGAACGTGTACGTCTTGCCGCGCGCGAGCACCGGCGAAGCGAAGGCGCCGGTCGTCGAGACGATCTGATGGTTGCGGGTGTCGTCGTTGCGCCAGCGGATCGAGTCGCCGGCGACGATGCTGACGGTGGCGGGCGCGAAGGACGTCGCCCTGATCGAGACGGTCTTCGTCGTGGCGGCGGCCGCGGGACCCGCGAGCAGCAGGCCGACGACGAGCGAGACGGGGATGAGGAGTGTGCGTCGCATGGACCCCTCAATCCCCGGCGCGAAACCTCCCAACCGCTTTCCATTGCGGTTTTACCGAATCCTTTCACGCCTCTGACGTGCCGCTTGCATTGGGCCGGCGACTACGCTCCGGCGTGGAGCGGCACGGGCCCGGTGGCCCAGCCGGTCTTCAAAATCGGCCCGGTCGTGCAACCCACGGCTTGCTCGGTTCGACTCCGGGGCCGCTCCGTTTCGCCGAAGATCCCTCGATCGAGGGACGTCTCTGGGTCCTTTGGGGCTAAAGGACTAGGACCCACCGGCCGATGGAGTGGTCATCAGCGAGTTCCGTGGGCCGTGCCGCAGCGTTCCACGTCGAGCTCCTTCCGAGGTAGTGGGGGTGGCCATGGCCACCCCCACGCTTCGTCAAGGCCCGTTCAGCGCCCGTACTTCGCCTTCAGCGCGGCGATGTCGTCGGGGCGGTAGAGGGGCCGAGTCGGGTCGAGCGCGACGATCTCGTCACGCCGCGGCACCCGTCCGAGCTCTCGTCCGAGCTTCTCGGCCCGGCGGTGACAGCGCTCGCAGAGCGTGATCAGGTCGCGGCCCGGCTCCTCCTCGCCGAGCGTGGCGTGCGTCAGATGCCGGGCGCCGACGGGCTCCGCGCTGCCACAGCGCGCGACCTCGCACGCAGGCGCGAGCGCGAGCTGCGCCTTCGCCCGGCGGGCCCAGTGCGCCGTGGCGTCGTAGGCGGCCGGCTCGAGCCGGAAGAGCGCGCGGTACGCCGCAGGCTCGAGCTTTCCCTTCGCGTCCGGGGAGCGGCCGTCGCGCCAGCGTCCGAGCGCGTCCGCTGCAGCGGCCTCGGCCTCGTCGCGGCGCCGGGCGGCCTCCCGCTGCGCCGCCTCGGCGGGCGTGAGCAGCGACGGGGCCTCCCGCCGTGCGCGCAGCACGTCGTGCAGCGACTTCTTTCCCGCTCCACCGCTCATCGCTGACTAGTGTGCCCGGATGCGCACGCGCCGCCTGGGCAGCTCCGACCTCGAGGTGACCGTGGTCGGGCTCGGCTGCAACAACTTCGGCGGCCGCACCGACGAGGACGCCTCGCGGGCGGTGATCGACGCGGCGCTCGACGCGGGGGTCACCTTCTTCGACACCGCCGACGTCTACGGCAACCGCGGCGGCAGCGAGGAGATCATCGGCCGCGCGCTCGAGGGGCGCCGCGACCAGGTCGTCCTGGCGACGAAGTTCGGCCACGACCTCGGCGACGGCGAGACGGCCCGCGGCGCCCGCCCGTACATCCGAAAGGCGATCGAGGCCTCGCTCCGCCGCCTCCGGACCGACCGGGTCGACCTCTACCAGTACCACCGGCCCGACGGGGTCACCCCGCTCGAGGAGACGCTCGAGGCGCTCCACGAGCTCGTGCAGGAGGGAACGGTTCGCGCGATCGGGTCCTCGAACTTCACGGCCGCGATGGTCGAGGAGGCGCACGCGATCGCGTCCGAGCGAGGGCTGACGCAGTTCGTCTCCGAGCAGAGCCAGTACTCCTGGCTGCGCCGCGAGGCCGAGGCGGAGCTGCTGCCCGCCTGCGCGCAACTCGACATCGGCTTCATCCCCTACTTCCCGCTCGCGAGCGGGCTGCTGACCGGCAAGTACGCCAAGGGTGAGCCGGCACCGGACGGGACGCGCCTCGCCGGCCGCGAGATCGCGGACGAGGATCTCGATGCCGTCGAGCGGCTGCGCGGCTTCGCGGAGCGGCGCGGTGTCTCCCTGCTCGACGTGGCGATCGGCGGCCTCGCCGCCGTGCCCGGAGTCGCATCGGTGATCGCCGGCGCGACGAGGCCGGAGCAGGTGCGCGCGAACGCAGCCGCCGGCGACTGGGAGCCGACGGAGGACGAGCTGGCGGAGCTGCGCTCGCTCCTCTAGCCGTGCTCGCCGAGATCGCCGCAGCAGCGCTCGTGTGCCTCGACCCCGGGCACGGCACGGCGCCGGAGGTCGGCCGCGGGTTCGAGCCGATCGGCCCCGGCTCTCGCGAGCTGAAGATCAAGGATCCGGGCGGCGCGGCCGGCGAGGCGTCGGTGGCGCTCGCGATCGCGCGGCGAACGCGGACGCTGCTGCTCGCCCGCGGCTACCGCGTCGCGATGACCCGCAACGCGGTCGGCTACCGCGGCGGCAACCGGGAGCGCGCCCGCTTCTGCAACTCGCGCCGCGCCTCGCTGATGATCCGCATCCACGCGGACGGCTCGACCGACGCGGGCGTCCATGGGATCTCGACGCTCGTACCGGCACTGCGACGGGGATGGACGGACGACATCCACGCCGCGAGCAGCCGGGCGGGCCGTCTGCTCCAGCGCGAGCTCGTCGCCGCCACCGCCGCACGCGACCTCGGTGTCGTCGAGCGGTCCGACCTGACCGGCTTCAACTGGGCGGACGTGCCGGCGGTTCTCGTCGAGACGGGGTTCATGTCGAACCCGCGGGAGGCAGGCCTGCTCCGCTCGCGGCGCTACCAGGAGACGATCGCGGGCGCGCTCGCCCGCTCGGCTCACCGCTTCCTGATCCGGTAGATCACGCCGCGGCCCCAGTCGCCCGCGAGCAGCCCGCCGTTGCCCGGCTCGACCGCGAGCCCGAGCGGGTGCTCGAAGCCGTCGACCAGGGTCGAGGAGCGGCCGGTACGGACGTTCACCTGGACGAGCTTCCGGCCCCAGCGCTCGCTCAGGTACTGCCCCCACTCCGCCACGACCAGCGTCCCCGCCCAGAGCGCGAGCGTGTTCGCGGACGAGTGCGGCTCGAGGTAGGCAACCGGCGGCGTCACGCCCCCGCACGAGCCGCGCAGCCGCCGCTGCTTCCAGCTCGCCCAGCAGCGCGGCCAGCCGTAGTCCGCGCCGGGCCTGATCCGGACGATCGTCTCGGCCGGCTCCTCGTCGCCGAGATCGTCGCGGGCGTTGTCGGAGACCCAGAGTGTCGCACCGTCGAAGACGAGCCCGAACGGGTTGCGCAGGCCGCGCGCGACGATCCGCAGGTCGCTCCCGTCCTGGTTGAAGGAGAGGATCGCGCCGCTGCGCCGGTCCTTCTCCTTGCAGGCGTCGCAGGTCGAGCCGCTGCCGAGGTACAGCCGGCCGTCGGGGCCGAGCGCGATCGTGTCCTGCTGATGCCGGTCGAACGGCAGCTTCGAGACGATCACCCTTCGCGAGACCACCTGCGTGCCGCGGACGACGAGCCGGCTGACGTAGCCCTGCGCCGAGACGTAGAGCGTCGAGCCGACCCAGGCGAGGCCGAGCGGGGTCTCGAAGCCGCGGGCGAGGACGCGCGGCTTGGCGGAGCCGCGGCCGACGGCGACGACCTCGCCGCTCTCCTGCGTCGCGTAGAGCAGGCCGCCGGGGCCGAACGCGAGCGCGGTCGGCCGCTTCAGCCCGGTGGCGTACAGCTCGGCCGTGAAGCCGCAGCAGGGCTTCAGCGCAGGCGCGGGGCGCAGCGCGCCGGCACCGGCGACGGCTCCGGGTACAGCGACGACCGCGGCCGCGACGACGGCCGCAAGAAGCTCACGCCTCCCAGGGATCGGCGGCGCCCGCCTCGGCCGGCTGCCGGCGTCGCCGCAGGCCCCGGCGGCGGCGCGTCGGCTCCGGCGGCGGGTCCTCACCCGCCTCCGGCTCCGCCGAGTCGGCAGGCAGCTTGGTCACGATCGTCTTCGACTCCGGATCGGGCCCCGCGTCGACGACCGTCGCCTCGACGACCGGCATGTCCCAGGGCCCAGTCGTGTCGGCGGCCTCGGGCTCCAGCGGCGGGGCGATCGCGTCGAGCCGCCAGTGGGCTCGCTTCGCTGCCGCCGCCCATTCGGAGAGGACGACCAGGGTCCAGGCGGCGACCATCACGAGCACGATCCACATGGTCGAGAGGTCGGCGAGCCCGGCAAAGAGCGCGACGAGGAGCAGAAACACGCCCTCGAGGAGCAGCCGCGGCACCGTGAAGCCGCGCAGCTGCGGGGCCGGCACCGCCGCCACCCAGTCCGGCGAGAGGTTCGCGCGTGGCTCGGTGGGCCACTGCTCCTCGTCGAAACGCGTCGGGGCGGCGCGCTCGGCGCGCAGTGACCTCAATTCGGCCCGCAACTCGCCCGTGAGCGCCTCCAGCTCACGCACCCGCTGGGCGAGCGCGTCCTCGAGCCGGGCGGCGTCGTCTTCCGTGCGTGGCCGATCGTGCGTCCGGGGCAGCTCGCTCATCTCCTTGAAGTATGCCGCCGGCTCGAAGAAGCCTGCTCAAACCGATTTTCCGCCGATGCCGGCCGCGATCTCGGCGAGGCGGTCGCCGGCACGCAGGGGCGGCGTGCGGCCGCCCGCACGCTCGGCGAGGCCGAGCAGGAGCTCGCGAACCGTGGCGATTCCGTCACGCGTGGGCGCCCAGCCCAGCTCCTCGCGCGCGCGCGTGCAGTCGAGCAGCGGCACCCCGAGCGCGAGGTCGAGCCAGTCCGGGGACGTCGGCTGCAGCCGCGCGTGCCAGCTCGCGGCGGCGAGCGCCCGCGCGATGCCGGCCGGGATCGTGACCGCGCGGGCTCCGATCGCCTCCGCGACGCGCTTCCCGTCGAGCTCCGGCTCGGCGGCGACGTTGAACGCACCGCGGACGTCGCGGGTGGCGGCGAGCCTGTACGCCTCGCCCACGTCCCGGGAGTGGACGACCTGGACGATCGCGCCGGGGACGTGGGGGAAAAGGGGCAGCCGGCCGGGCTTCACGAGCGGGCTGGGCAGGAAGGGGCCGGTGAAGAGCCGCCGCACCTCCTCGGCGCTCTCGCGCTTCATGATCAGCCCCGGCCGCAGGCGGACGACGCGCACGTCGCGCTCCGCCTCGAAGACGTCGAGGAGCCGCTCCTGCTCGACCTTGTGCCGCGAGTACCAGCTCGTCCGCACGCCCTCCCGCTGCCAGCTCTCGTCGACCCGCACCTTCGGGCCAGGCGAGTAGACGCCGATCGAGGAGGCGGCGACGAGCGCCGGGACGCCCGCTGCGGCGACGGCCTCGAGCACCCGTGCCGAGCCGTCGACGTTCGTCTCGCGCAGCGTCCGCTCGTCGCGCGAGGGCTGGATCAACCAGGCGAGATGGATGACGCAGTCGGCGCCGCGGAAGTGCGGGACGAGGTCGTCGCGCGTGACGTCCGCCGCCGCGAACTCCGTCTTGGCGTACGCGGCCGTCGGGCGGCGGCGAGCGAGACCGAGAATCGACTCGACGGCGTCGTCGCGGGCGAGCGCGTCGAGCACGCTGGTGCCGACGTTCCCTGTCGCTCCGACGACGACGATCCGCATTCGAGGCCCATGCCCCGAACCTCGTCGGCTTAGTCGTCGCGGCCGAGCCGGTCCATCTCGCCGAGCGCCTGCTGCGCCTTCTCGTGCACCGCGCGGCGGCGCTCGTCCAGCGAGAGCACCGGCTCCGCGGGCTCCGGCGCGGCCTCCGGCTCCGGCTCCGACTCCGGCTCGGGCGCAGGCTCGACGGCGGCGGGCGGGCGCTCCACCTCGTCGAGCGGCTGGCCCTCGGCCGCGTCGAACTCGTCCCGGTCGTCGGGTGCCTCGCGCGCCTGCTCCAGCTTGGCGCGGAGCTCCACCGCCGGATCGTGCTGCGGCTCCTGCGGGGGCTGTTGCTCGCGGCGCAGGAAGCGCCAGAGCCAGGCGAGCCCGAAGGCGCCGCCGAGGCCGGTGAGAAGCCGTCCCATGGCCCAAATGCTACTCTGTCGGCCGCTTCCTGCCCCGGCTTCGCGTGCGCCGTTCCCGTTCACGCTTGCCGCCGGGGCCGCCTAAGACCAAGGGAAGCCCGACGGAAGGAGACCGGGAACGTGATCGACTACGAGATTCTGCTCATGCTGGACCCTGAACTGCCCGAGGAGCGGCAGGAGGAGATCGTCAAGCGCACACGCGACCTCGTCGAGAAGGGCGGGGGGACGTGGGAAGGCCAGGATGCGTGGGGCCGCCGCAAGCTCGCGTACGAGATCGACAAGAAGGGCGACGGCGTCTACCACCTGCTCTCGTTCAGCGCCGACGGCGACACGCTCGACGAGATCTCGCGCGTGCTCAAGATCGACGACGACGTGATGCGCCACCTGGCCACCCGTCGCTACAAGCCTGGTTCGACCCAGCCAGTAGCGGTGGGCGGGCCTGCGCGCGAGGATGTCGCCGAACCGATCGACAGCTCGCTGGAGGAGGAGTAATGGCCCAGAACATCAACAGCGTCGTCCTCGTCGGGAACCTGACGAAGGACCCGGAGCTGCGGCACACGCCTTCCGGGACCGCCGTGACCACGCTGCGCATCGCCGTCAACGATCGGGTGAAGCGCGGCGAGGAGTGGCAGGACGCGGCGTACTACTTCGACGTCACCGTCTGGGGCCGCGACGCGGAGAACTGCGCGCAGTACCTCTCGAAGGGCCGCCCGGTCGGGGTCCAGGGAAAGCTGACGTGGCGGGAGTGGGACGCCCAGGACGGCACCAAGCGGCAGGCGGTCGAGGTGACCGCGAACAACATCCAGTTCCTCGGCGGCCGGGGCGACGGCGACGGCGCGGGCGGCCAGCAGTTCGTGCCGCAGGGCGCGGCGCAGAGCTCGTCCGCCGATTTCCCCGCGGCCGCCGCCGACGACGACATTCCCTTCTAGGAGATTCCAGATGGCACAGCCGAAAACCCAGCAGACGCGCAAGCGTCCCGGCTCGTCGCTCGCCCCCGGGCGGCGGAAGAGCTGCCTCTTCTGCAAGGACAAGGTCGAAGAGGTCGACTACAAGAACCTGAACCAGCTCCGGCGCTACATCTCGGAGAAAGGGAAGATCCGCAACCGCCGCATCACCGGCGCCTGCCGGCGCCACCAGCGGCAGGTCGCGGTCGCCGTCAAGCGGGCGCGCGAGATGGCGCTCCTGCCCTACGTGGAGCCGCGCTGATGGAAGTGATCCTGCTCAGCGACGTCGACAAGGTCGGGCTCCGCGGCGAGGTCGTCAACGTCGCGCGCGGCTACGCCCGCAACTACCTGCTTCCCCGCAAGCTGGCGGAGACGGCCACTCCCGGCCGGGTCGCCGAGCTGAAGCGGCTCGACGATCAGCGTGCCCGCCACGAGGCCCGCTCGGTCGAGCAGGCGAACGAGATCGCGGACGTGCTGCGCAAGACCGTGCTCAGCTTCGACGTCAAGGCCGGGCCGACAGGCGCGCTCTTCGGCTCCGTGACGACGACGGACATCGCCGACGAGCTCTGGCGCACGCGCAAGATCCGAGTCGACCGGAAGAAGATCGACACCGACTCGATCCGGCGGATCGGCCGCTACGCGATCCCGATCCAGATCTTCGAGGACGTCACCGTCGACGTGAAGACGCTGGTCGTCCCCGAGGGCGGTGAGCTGCCGCCCGAGGAGGAGCTGGCCGCGATGGAGGCCGCGGAGGCCGAGGCGGACGCGGCCAAGGAGGCCGAGGCCGAGGCGCACCGGGCCGAGGCCGCCGAGGCGCTCGAGGCCGAGCTCGCGGCCGAGGAGGAGGCTGCCGCGGCGGAGACCGCAGCCGAGGAGCCGGCCGCGTCGGCCGACGAGCCCGCCGAGGGCGGCGAGGAGACGGTCGACGCCGAGCTCGAGGCCGGCGAGTCCGAGCCCGCGTAGGCGTTCCACAGCGCGCTCCACAGGCCTGTGGAGCGCGCTGCGAACTTCCCGCTCTCAGCGGACACGGCGTTTGTGGACAGGTGTGGGCCGGGCTCTGGGTTTTCGTGGAGAACCGGGAGAACACCCGTTCTCTTCGACCTGCAAAAGCGGGATTTTCGGCTTCCACAGTCAGGTGTGGATCCCCAGCTGTTGAGGCCGTCCGCCGCTGCCGCTCTAATGGGCAGCCATGGCTCAGGTCGCGGCTAGCCACTCTCCGACCATGCCCCCGGCAGGGGCCTCGCTTCCGAACGTCCCCTCGCACGACCTCGACGCCGAGATGTCGGTCCTGAGCGCGATGCTGCTGGCGCCGACGGCGATCGCGGCGGTCAGCGAGCACCTCAAGTCCTCGGACTTCTACCGCCGCACCCACGGGGTGATCTTCGACGTCGCCCGCGGGCTCTTCGAGCGCGGCGAGCCGGTCGACGCGATCACGGTCACGGCCAAGCTCGAAGAGGAGGGCCAGCTCGAGCTGGTCGGCGGACGCGGCAAGATCCACGAGATCGCGGCGTGGGCGTCCGCGGCCGGGAACGCCGCCCACTACGCGCTGATCGTGCGCGACCACTCGCTGATCCGCCGCCTCTCCGACGCGGGCCGCGAGATCACGCGCCTCGCCGTCGAGCGCGGCGACGAGACGACCCACCTGATCTCGAGGGCCGAGCAGGTGCTGTTCGAGGTCAGCCAGGCGGGCACCCCGGGCGAGCTGCGCTCCCTCAAGGAGGCACTCGTCGAGACCTTCGAGCGGGTCAGCCACCTCTACGAGATGGGCGCGTCCGTGACGGGCATCTCGAGCGGCTTCGCCGAGCTCGACGCGATCACCGCCGGCTTCCAGCCCGGGAACCTGATCATCCTGGCCGCCCGCCCCTCGATGGGGAAGAGCGCCCTCGGGATCAGCATCGCCGCCAACGTCGTCCGCAGCGGCACGCCGTGCGCCTTCTTCACGCTGGAGATGTCGAAGCAGGAGGTGACGCAGCGGCTGATCTGCCTCGAGGGGAAGATCGACTCGCACAAGATCCGCACCGGCAAGCTGGCCGAGGAGGACTGGTCGCGCCTCTCGAAGGCGTGCGCCACGCTCGAGCAGGCGCCGCTCTACCTCGACGACACTCCCGGGCTGACGCTGTTCGAGCTCCGCTCGCGGGCCCAGACGCTGAAGCGGCGCGAGCCGAACCTGGGCATGATCGTCGTCGACTACCTGCAGCTGATGGCGATGGGCGGCAACGTCGAGAGCCGCCTGCAGGAGGTCTCGTCCCTCTCCCGCGGCCTGAAGGCGCTCGCGAAGGACCTCGACGTCCCGATCATCGCGCTCTCGCAGCTCTCCCGCGCGGTCGAGCAGCGCACCGACAAGCGACCCGTCCTCTCCGACCTGCGCGAGAGCGGCTCGATCGAGCAGGACGCCGACCTCGTCATGTTCATCTACCGCGACGAGTACTACAACGGCGAGGAGTCGGAGCAGCAGGGCCTCGCCGAGGTGCACGTCGCCAAGCACCGCAACGGACCGACCGAGACGATCAAGCTCAACTTCGTCAAGCGCTACGCGAAGTTCTCCGACCACCGCGCCGCGTGAACGCCGTCTGTCTCACCTGCCAGCGGACCTTCGAGACGGTCGAGGTCAAGGTGCTGCACTTCACGTTCCCCGGCAGCCGCTACTGCGAGGTCTGCCGGCAGGCCGAGGAGGTGGAGCAGGCGCAGAGCCAGGCGGCGGCGCGGTTCGTCCGCACCGGCGTCCCGCTCGCCTACCGCGACTGCTCGTTCGCGACGTTCGACCGCGTGCCGGGCACGGGCGACGCGCTCGCGGAGGCGATGAACCTCTCGAAGGAGGTGCGCCAGGGCCGCAGGCCGAGCCGCGGCCTGCTCCTGCACGGTCCGCCGGGCGCCGGCAAGACGCACCTGGCGATCGCGATCCTGCGCGAGGCCGCGTACATGCAGGAGTCCGCGAGTCTCTTCATCAACGTCCCCACGTGGCTGCAGCGCCTCCGGGACCTCCGCAGCCAGCAGCTCGACGGCGAGGAGCTGCAGTGGAGCTTCCCGCGCGGCTTCAAGATCGTCGTGCTCGACGACCTCGGCAACGAGAAGCCGGACGACTGGTCGCGGGGACGCCTCTACAGCCTCGTCAACGAGCGCGAGTCGTCGCGCTCCCTGACGATCGTGACCACGAACCTGACCCTCGGCGAGCTCGACGACCGCGTCGGCAAGCCGATCGCCAGCCGCCTGCGGCGGCTCTGCAAGGAGGTGAGGCTCACACCGACGCAGGACTACCGGGCACTCGGGGCAGCGTAGGAAAGGAGCACCACGTGATCGATCAGACGGTCTGGCTGGCGGCGAGGGCGACGTCCTACACCGTCGTCTGCGAAGAGTGCGCCGCCGAGCACGGGTATCTCGGCGCGCGCGTGGAAGGACGGCTCGAGCTCGAACGCGACCACACGGCGACCTGCTGCGTGCGCGGGCATCCGATCAGCGTCCTACGGGCGCTGGACGAGCCTGTCGGCGTGCGCTTCGGCTGAGTCGGGCATGATCGCTCCGTGCCCGCGACCGTAATCGTCGGCGCGCAGTGGGGCGACGAAGGCAAGGGAAAGATCGTCGACCTGCTCGCGCAGCAGAGCGATGTCGTCTGCCGCTACCAGGGCGGCCCGAACGCCGGTCACACGGTGATCGTGGACGGCGAGACGTTCAAGTTCCGCCACCTCCCGTCCGGGATCCTCTCGGGCAAGCTGAGCGTGCTCGGCGCCGGCTGCGTCGTCGACCCCGAGGTCCTGCTGGAGGAGATCGACGGCCTCGTCGAGCGCGGGATCTCGTCCGACCCGCTCAGGATCTCCGGCAACGCCCACCTGATCATGCCCTGGCACATCGCGATCGACGGCGCCGGCGAGAAGCGGCTCGGGAAGCTCCAGATCGGCACCACCCGGCGCGGCATCGGCCCTGCCTACGCGGACAAGGCCGCGCGGCTCGGGATCCGCGTCCAGGACCTGCTCGACGCGAAGATCCTGCGCCAGAAGATCGAGACGGCGCTGGCCGAGAAGAACATCTGGCTGCAGCGGGTCTACGAGCTGGAGCCGTTCGAGCTCGAGGACGTCGCGTCGCGCTACGAGGGCTTCGCGCAGCGGCTGCGGCCGTTCGTCGCCGACACCTCCCTGCTCGTGGACGAGGCGCTCGAGGACGGGAAGGACGTGCTCCTCGAAGGCGCGCAGGGGACGCTGCTCGACCTCGACCACGGGACGTATCCGTTCGTGACCTCGTCGAACCCGATCGCCGGCGCGGCGGCGACCGGGATCGGGATCGGGCCGACGCGGATCGACCGGGTCGTCGGCGTCTCGAAGGCCTACGTCACCCGCGTCGGGGCGGGGCCGTTCCCGAGCGAGATGGAGCCGCAGCTGGCCGGGCAGGTGCGCGAGCTCGGGCAGGAGTACGGCACCGTCACCGGCCGCGACCGGCGACCCGGCTGGCTCGACCTCGTCGCGCTCCGCTACGCCGTGCGGCTGAACGGGATCACGTCGCTCGCGCTGACGAAGCTCGACGTCCTCTCCACCTTCGACGAGCTCCAGGTCTGCGTCGCCTACCGGCTCCCGGACGGCAGCGAGACGCGCGACTTCCCCGCGCACCAGAGCGACTTCCACCACGCGGCTCCCGTCTTCGAGACGGTGCCCGGCTGGCACGAGCCGCTCGACGAGTGCGCCTCCCTGGACGACCTGCCGGATGCGGCCCGCGAGCTACGTCGAGCTGGTCGAGCGGGAGCTCGGCGTCACCGTCGAGCTCGTCGGAACGGGTGCTGCGCGCGAGCAGGTGCTCGCGCGCAGCTGAGTCGCTAGATCACCTTCCAGGGATCGACGTAGATGTCGTCGACCCGCCACGTGCCGCTCCCGAAGAGCGTGCCCTTCGGCGTGAAGCGGAGCGCGATCTCCGAGGTCAAGCCGTCCAGCGTCAGCGCGTTGATCGCGCCCAGCAGCTGCAGGGCGGGAAGGCCGGGCGTCCAGGACTTGCTCGGCAGGGCCGGCGGGAGCAGGTCGAGCGCCCGCTGCCGGCCGCTCGAGTCGGTGTACACCGCCTCGACGCGCATGTACGAGAGCAGGTTGCCGCCGGTCGAGAAGTAGCGGACGATCGGAAGCACGAGCCCCATGCACATCTTCGGGCTCGTCGCCGAGCTGCCCGCCGGGAGCAGGAGCGAGTGCGAGTCCGTGCGCCGCGTGACGAAGAACGACTCGTTGCCGTCCACCACGCGCGCACCGCCCGACAGCTTCCACCCGGCCGCGCCTGACTCGAAGTCCCCGCCCGGCAGGAGGCTGTACGGGAGAGGGTCGAGCCACGGCAGGAACGGATGCACCGGCTCGTACCCGCAGCCGAGCAACGAGCCGTCGCCCGCGCGGGCCGGTGATGCGCTCGCGACCGCAAGGACGACGAGCGCCCCCGCCATCACCAGAAGAAACCGGATGCTGAACCGAAACCGTGCCGTGTCCGCAGTGCCCATGTCGTGCCCTCTCCCTTTGTTGAACCGCAGTCCTCGCAGTGTGGGAGGCGGGCGGCGGGGGACATCCCCCACAGGGGTGAGAGCGCGCCGAATTCCGCGAATCCCTCGTTCGAGTGAAGCTCACGCCGCAGCGGTTCCGATACCCACAAGGTGAGCACGGCAGCGCAGTTCGACCCCGTCGCGGAGGGCCTGATCGAGGACGGCCGCGCGCGCCGCAAGGAGCGGCTCGTCAGCCGCGAGCTGCGTGCCAGTGCGGCCGACGGCGGCACCTTCCTGGCGATCGCGGTCGCGATCTTCGTCGCCCACGACTCGACCACGGCGCTCTCGACGCTGCTGCTGGTCGGCCTCGTCGGCGCCTACGCGCTCGCCTACAACGTCGAGTTCGAGGTCGGGCCGGGACTGGCCGTCTCGACCCAGCTCGTGTTCGTGCCGATGCTCTTCCTGCTCCCGCTCGGGCTCGTGCCGCTCGCCGTCGCTGCCGGGATCATGCTCGGCAACGTCGCTCGAGCTCGCCGAGGGCAAGATCCGCGTCGAGCGGGTGCTCGGCAGGTTCGGCGAGGCCTCGTACTCGCTCGGCCCCGTGCTCGTGCTCGCCGCCGCCGGCGTGGCAGCGCACCGGGCGACGCCGCGCCGTGGATCCTGCTCCTCGCCCTCGCCGCCCAGTTCGCCTTCGACTTCTGGCACGCGGCCGTGCATGCGCGGATCGCGCTCGGGATCTCGCCGCGCGCCTTCCTCCGCGACCTCTCCGTGGCCTGGTCGGTCGACGCCGCCCTGGCACCGGTCGGCTACCTGGCCGCGCTCGCGGCGGCCGATCACGCCGCCGCGGTCGTGCTCGTGCTGCCGCTGGCGGCGCTGCTGCGGACGTTCGCGCGCGAGCGACGCACCCGCATCGACCACGCGCTCGAGCTCAGTCACGCCTACCGCGGCACCGCGCTCCTGCTCGGCGACGTCGTCGAGGCGGACGACAGCTACACCGGCTCGCACAGCCGCGACGTCGTCTCGCTCTCGGTCGCCGTCGCGGACGAGCTCGGCCTCGACGCGCGCGCCCGGCGCGACACCGAGTTCGTCGCGCTGCTCCACGACGTCGGCAAGATCCGGATCCCGAACGAGATCATCAACAAGCCGGGGCCGCTGACGCCCGAGGAGCGCGCGCTCGATCGAGACGCACACGCTGATCGGCGAGGAGATGCTCGACAAGGTCGGCGGCGTCCTCGGCAAGGTCGGCCACCTCGTCCGCTCCTGCCACGAGCGCTACGACGGCGCCGGCTACCCCGACGGCCTCGCCGGCGAGCGGATCCCGCTGGTGGCCCGGATCGTCTGCTGCTGCGACGCGTACAACGCGATCACGACCGATCGGCCCTATCGCGCCGGCCGCTCGCCCGAGGAGGCGCTCGCGGAGCTGCGCCGCTGCTCGGGGACGCACTTCGACCCGGCCGTGGTCGAGGCGCTCGCCCGCGTCGTCTAGCGCGCAGCCCGACCACCCGGCGACCGGCGCTCGGCCTCGGGGCGCCGAGGCGCGGAGTAGACTCGGCCGCCGTGAGGGTGCTGCTGGTCGGGTCGGGCGGACGCGAGCATGCGCTCGCGTGGAAGCTCGTGCACGGGCCCGGGGTGACGGCGCTGCACGCGGCTCCGGGCAACCCCGGGATCGCGGAGCTCGGCGACTGTCATCCTGTCCGGGCCGACGACGCCGAGGCGCTGCTCGACCTCGCCCGCAGCCTCGACGCCGACCTCGCCGTGATCGGGCCGGAGGCGCCGCTCGTCGCCGGCGTCGCGGATGCGCTGCGCCGGAACGGGATCGCCGTCTTCGGCCCGAGCCGCGCCGCCGCGCGGATCGAAGGGTCGAAGACGTTCGCCAAGCAGGTGATGGCGTCGGCCGGCGTGCCGATGGCCGAGACGCTGGCGGTCGCGCGGCCGCCCTGCGTCGTCAAGGTCGACGGCCTCGCAGCGGGCAAGGGCGTCTTCGTCTGCGAGACCGCCGAGCAGCTGGACGAGGCGCTGCGCGCCGCCTCGGCGTTCGAGGGGCCGATCGTGATCGAGGAGCTGCTCGCGGGCGACGAGATCTCGATCTTCGCGCTCTGCCGACGGGCGACGGGTCGTTCCGCTCGCACCTGCACAGGACTTCAAGCGGATCGGCGACGGCGACGCGGGCCCGAACACCGGCGGCATGGGCTCGTTCTCGCCCGTCCCGGGCTTCGGCGCGCCCGAGGTGGCCGAGCTCGTCGAGCAGGTGCACGCACCCGTCGTCGAGGAGCTCGCCCGGCGCGGTGCGCCGTTCATCGGCGTGCTCTTCGCCGGGCTGATGCTGACGGAGTCGGGGCCGAAGGTGCTCGAGTTCAACGCCCGCTTCGGCGACCCCGAGACGCAGTCGATCCTCCCCCGGCTCGACGGCGACCTGCTCCCTGCGCTCGCCGCGGCGGCGGGCGGCGATCTCGAGGGCGTCGAGCTCGGCGTGTCGCCGGACGCGGCCGTCACGGTCGTGCTCGCCGGCGCACGGCTATCCGGAGCGGTCCGACGCGGGCACGCCGATCGAGGGGATCGACGATGCCGAGGCCGACCGGCGCGCTCGTCTTCCACGCCGGGACCGCGCGGCACGGCGAGCGGCTCGTCACGAACGGCGGCCGGATCCTCGGCGTGACCGGGGTCGGCCCGACCCTGGCGGAGGCCCGCGAGCGGGCGTACGCCGGCTGCGAGCGGATCCGCTTCGACGGGATGCAGTACCGGCGCGACATCGCCCTGGCCGCGACGGCGAGCGCCGGCTGATCGCGGCCGGCCGGTCGGCCGGGCCGGGCGCTAGACTCGCACGAGTGATTTCGCGCTACTCCCGCCCGGCCATGTCGGCGATCTGGTCGGAAGGGGCGAAGCTCGCAGCGCTGGCTCGACGTCGAGCTGGCGGCACTCGAGGGCTGGGCGGAGGTCGGGGTCGTGCCGCGGGACGTCGTCGACTCGGTCCGCGAGCGCGCGCAGGCGCCGAGCCCGGAACGCGTCGCCGAGATCGAGGCGCGCACGCACCACGACGTCGCCGCCTTCGTCGACGCCGTCGCCGAGCAGCTCGGCGAGGAGGGGCGCTGGTTCCACTACGGCCTCACCTCTTCGGACGTGCTCGACACCGCGCTCTCGCTCCAGATCCGCGACGCCGGCGCGCTCGTGCTCGAGGGCATCGAGCGGGCGCTGACGGCCGTCGTCGCCCGCGCCGAGGAGCATCGCGACACGATCACGATCGGCCGCACGCACGGCGTCCACGCCGAGCCGACGACGTTCGGGCTGAAGCTGGCCGGCTGGGCGTTCGCGCTCGAGCGCGACCGGACGCGGGTCGAGCGCGCGCTCGAGGGGATGCGGGTCGGCAAGCTCTCGGGCGCCGTCGGCACGTACTCCGCCGCCGATCCCGAGGTCGAGCGCGTCGCCTGCGAGCGGCTCGGGCTCGAGCCCGCGCCGAGCTCGACGCAGATCCTCCAGCGCGACCGCCACGCCGAGGTGCTGAACGCGCTGGCGCTCCTCGCCGCCTCGCTCGAGCGCTTCGCGCTCGAGATCCGGCACCTCGCCCGCACGGAGGTGCGCGAGGTCGAGGAGCCGTTCGGCAGCGGCCAGAAGGGCTCGTCCGCGATGCCGCACAAGCGCAACCCGATCGTCTCCGAGCGGATCTGCGGGCTCGCGCGCGTCGTCCGCGGCGGCGCGGTCGCGGGGCTCGAGAACGTCGCGCTCTGGCACGAGCGCGACATCTCGCACTCGTCCGCCGAGCGGATCGTGCATTCCCGACGCGTTCCTCGCCGTCGACTACATGCTCGACCGCTTCGCGTGGCTGCTCGAGGGTCTCGTCGTCCGGACCGAGCGCATGCGTGAGAACCTCGACGCGAGCCACCGCCTCTACTTCAGCCAGCGGCTGCTGCTCGCGCTCGTCGAGTCGGGGCTGGCGCGCGACGAGGCCTACCGGCTCGTGCAGCGGCACGCGATGCGCGCATGGGACGAGGGGCTCGACTTCCCCGACCTCGTTCGCGCCGACGCGGAGATCGCCGGCCGCGTCGATCTCGACGCCGTCTTCGACCTCGGCGCGTACACGCGCCACGTCGGCGTCGTCTTCGAGCGCCTGCGCGCCCTGCGCGAGGAGCCCGTTCATGCCTGAGGCCGCCGTGCACCTCGGCAGCGGCAAGGTCCGCGAGCTCTACGCGCTCGACGACGAGCGGCTGCTGCTCGTCGCGTCGGACCGGATCTCGACCTTCGACGTGATCCTGCCGACGGAGATCCCGGACAAGGGCCGCGTGCTGACCGGGTCTGTCGGCCTTCTGGTTCGCGCGCACGCGCCACATCGTCCCGAACCACCTGCTCGCGCTGCGCGACGACGGCCGCTCGCTCGAGTGCCGCCGGCTCGAGATGCTGCCGGTCGAGGTCGTCGTCCGCGGCTACCTCTCCGGCTCGGGCTGGAAGGACTACTGCGCGACGGGCGCGGTGTGCGGGCACGCGCTGCCGCGAGGGCCTCGTCGAGTCCGACCGGCTGCCCGCGCCGATCGTCACCCCGGCGACGAAGGCCGCAGTCGGGGCACGACGAGAACATCGACGGCGGCGCCGCCGCCGAGCTCGTCGGCGCCGAGCGCTGGGCCGAGGTCGAGGCGGTCGCGCTCGCCCTCTACGGCTTCGCCGCCGCCCACGCGGAGGCGCGCGGGATCATCCTCGCCGACACGAAGTTCGAGCTCGGACTGGACCAGGAGGAGACGCTCGTCCTCGGGGACGAGGCGCTGACGCCCGACTCCTCGCGCTTCTGGCCCGCCGAGGGGTATGCGCCCGGGCGGCCGCAGCCGTCGTACGACAAGCAGTACGTCCGCGACTACTGCGAGAGCCTCGGCTGGGACAAGACGCCTCCCGGCCCGGAGGTGCCCGCCGACGTCGTCGCGGGAACGCGCGCACGGTACGTCGAGGCGTTCGAGCTGTTGACGGGGCTCGCGTTCGACTCCTACCTCGCCGACCCGCAGGTGGTGCTGCGGTGAGGGTGACCGTCTTCGTTCGGCCGAAGCAGGGCATCCTCGACCCGCAGGGCGAGGCGGTGCAGGGGTCGCTGCGCAAGCTCGGCTTCGCCGTCGGCGGCGCCCGCGTCGGCCGCCTCGTCGACCTCGAGGTCGACGCCGAGACGGAGCAGGAGGCGAGGGCCCAGGTGGAGCGCATGTGCCAGGAGCTGCTCGCGAATCCGCTGATCGAGAGCTTCGAGGTCGAGATCGAAGGCGCAGGCGCGTGAGCGGCCGGCCGAAGATCGCGGTGCTCGTCTTCCCGGGCTCGAACGACGACCGGGATGCCGCCTGGGCGCTCGGCGCGCTCGGCGCCGAGGCTGAGCTCGTCTGGCACGCCGACGACGAGCTGCCGCGCAACACCGGCGCCGTCGTCCTCCCCGGCGGGTTCTCGTACGGCGACTATCTCCGCTGCGGCGCGATCGCCCGGTTCGCGCCGATCCTCGACGCGGTGCGGACGTTCGCGGCCGACGGCGGCCCGGTGCTCGGGATCTGCAACGGCTTCCAGATCCTCTGCGAGGCGGGGCTGCTGCCCGGCGTGCTGCGCCGCGAACCGCGACCTCGAGTTCGTCTGCCGCGACGTCCGCCTGCGCGTCGAGCGGAGCGACACGCCCTTCACGGCCCGCTGCGAGGCGGGCCAGGAGCTGACGATCCCGGTGAAGCACGGCGAGGGCAGCTGGTACGCGGACGACGACCTCTACGCGCGAGCTCGACGGCGCAGGCCAGCTGGTGCTGCGCTACGCGGAGGACTGCAACGGCTCGGTGGGCGACGTCGCGGGGGTCTGCAACGAGACGCGGAACGTCTTCGGCCTGATGCCGCATCCCGAGCACGCGGTCGACCCACTGCTCGGCTCGGGCGACGGCGCCCTGCTGCTGGCCGCGCTCGTGGACGCCGCCCGCGCGCGGTCGCTCGCGCCTGCCTGACCGACGACGCCGCCCGCTCAGAGCCGCAGCACCTCCTCGAGGCCGGGATGCCTGGCGAGGGACTCGCGCAGCTTCTCCAGGTCGCGCAGCCGCAGCGTCACCGGCCCGCGCCGCGCGACGCCGTCGGTGGCGTAGGCGAAACGGACGAGCCGTTCGCCCTTGGCGTCCTCGAGCAGCTGGACGAGCGACGCGAAGCGCTTGCCGCCGGACTGCTGCGGCAGCCGCAGCTCCTCGAGGAGCGTCGCCGGGCCCCAGGGAGTCGCAGCTTTCGTCTCACCGGCCATGCGAGCCACGCTACGGAGCAGGGCCAACGGGAGTGCAACGCGTTCGTGCCGAATCCCGAACGATCGTTCCACCGTTGACTCCATATGCCGAGAGCGATCTGGAGCGGCACGATCTCGTTCGGGCTCGTCAACGTGCCGGTACGGATGTACAGCGCGATCGACGAAGCCGACGTCCACTTCCACCTCGTCCACGAGCCGGACGGGGGCCGGATCGGCTACCAGAAGGTCTGCAAGGCCGAGAACGAGCCGGTGCCGGACGACGAGATCGTCAAGGCCTACGAGCCGAAGAAGGACGAGCTGGTCGTCCTCACCGACGAGGACTTCGACGCCGTCAAGGTCGAGGGCGTCAAGACGATCGACATCTCCGATTTCGTCCCGTACGAGGAGATCGACCCGATCTACTTCGAGCGCACGTACTTCCTCGGCCCGCAGGACGGGAGCGAGAAGGTCTATGCGCTCCTGCGCGAGGCGATGGAGCAGACCGGCCTCGCCGCGGTCGGCAAGTACGTCATGCGCGAGAAGCAGCATCTCGGCTGCCTGCGGGTCCGCGAGGGCGTGATCACGCTGGAGAAGATGTTCTTCCACGACGAGATCAGGCCGGTGAAGGACATCGCACCGCGCAAGACCAAGGTGCCGAAGGCCGAGCTCGACATGGCAACCGCGTTGATCGACCAGTTCAAGGGCAGCTTCGAGCCGGAGCGCTACGAGGACACGTACCGCGCAGCGCTGCTGAAGCTGATCAAGGCGAAGCAGAAGGGCGAGACGATCACGGCCGTGCCGGCCGCGGAGGACGAGGAACCGGCCGATCTGCTCGCCGCCCTCAAGGCCTCGGTCGAGGCGGCGAAGAAGGGCAAGGGCTCCGTCCGTGCGAAGCGCCCGCCCGCCCGCAAGAAGACGGCTGCGCGGAAGCGCAAGCCCGCGAAGCGCTAGGCCCGGCCGATCACCACTGCTTCCGCCGCGCCTTCAGCGGCGGCGTGCTCGTGATGTGGAAGGCCCGGCAGCGCCCGCAGCGATAGGGACGCTTGAAGACGAAGCTGCCGAAGCGGCTCGCCATGCCCGCGATCGCAACGTGGGCGTCCCGCACCGTTTCGTAGCGCGCCTTCGTGCACGGCTTTCGTTTCACGGCCACGCCCCTTCAATCGACGGGACCGGATCCCGACATTAGTGACGCGTGAGTGCGGCGTGAGGGGCGGCGCGCATCGTCTGCTCATCCCCAAACCGAGAGGAGCAGGACATGAACGCGACCTGGAGGACGGCGACGCTGCTCGTCTGCCTTGCGACCTCGGTCCTCGTCTCGCTGGGCGGCACACCGACGGCCGCCGCGGCCGAGGACGAGCTCGAGTTGCTCGCCTTGACCGGCCCGGCCGGCGGCAAGGTCACGATCACCCTCCCGGCCGGTACCGGGGCTGGGGTGGCGTCGTTCGAGCAGGTCACCCTCAAGCTGACCGCACCCGCCGGCTCCGACACCCCACAGAGGATCGTCGGCCTGAAGGACGTGGCGGCGCAGAACGGCACGGCCACGGTCGACGTCGATCGGCTCGAACGGCGCACGGCGGTGGTCGTGCAGGTGCACGTCCGCGAGCAGTCGCCGCCGCGAAGTCGGATCCTCCGGGGCGGGACGGTCGCGCTGCTTCGTCCGGACCTCGTCGTCGCGGCTCTCTCCGCGCCGCCGCAGACGCTGTCGACGCGCCCGATCGACGTCGTGGCGGACGTCGCCGAGCTGAACGCGGACTCGGGCGCAGAGGCGACGGTGACGCTGATGCACGGACCGACGCCCGTGGCCGCGCCGAAGACCGTGACCGTCGCCGCCGGCGGCACGACGTCGGTCCTGTTCCCGCAGGTCGCGCTGACGACGCCCCTGACGACGGAGCTGACGGCGCGGATCGAGGCGGCTGCCCCGTTCGAGACCGACGAGAAGAACAACGCCAGGTCGCTGACGGTCGAGGTGACCGAGCACGAGCTCGTGCGCACGAACGTCCTCGTCGACGCTCTCGGCGGCTACGGGGCGCAGTTCAACAACCACGTCTACGCGCCGATCACGCCCTGGCCCGTGAATACCGGCTACGGCGACTTCGAAAAGAAGGCCAAGGACCTCCATCCGCACATCGTCCGGATCTTCTACAACGACAACTGGGACGGGAACCGGAACGGCCTGTTCCCCGACTGGGAGAAGAACTACGCGTCGTTCGTGAAGGTCGTGCGCCTGGCGCAGGAGGCCGGCGCGACGATCGACATCAGCTTCCAGAACCTGGCGAACGCGAAGGGCACGCCCCTTCCGGACATGGCGAAGTTTGCCGACGTGCTCCAGGATCTCGTCCGCAACCACGGACTCACGAACGTGCGCTGGGCAGAGGTCGGCAACGAGCCCAACTCGGGCACGGTCACGCTGACCGAGTACGACACGCTCGTGCGGGCGCTCGACGCCCAGCTCGTCGCGCGGGGCCTGCGCGAGCACATCCGCCTGATGGGCCCGGGTCTCGTCGAGAACAACACGAACCCCGCCCGCACGCACTACGTCTGGATGCAGTGGATCGCGGCGAACATGGGCGATCTGTTCGACGCCTGGGGCCAGCACGTCTACTGGACCTACAACGACACGGGGCGCCTCGAGTACCGGCTCCGCGACGTCTGGCACCTCCACAACGAGGTGCTGCCGCCCGAGCAGCGGAAGCCGACGTACCTGATGGAGTACGGCATCCGCGGCCTCCCGACGTGCGGGACGAAGCCCTCGATCGTGAACACCTACTACGCGGGCGACCCGGCGTGCCCCGAGATCTGGCGCACGAACATCGGCGCGTTCCAGCAGCTCTGGTTCGCGATCGGCTCGGCGCAGCTCGGGTACACGGGCGCGGCCAAGTGGGACGCCTACTGGGGCGTGTACGACCGCACGCTGATTCCGCCGCAGGTGTACTGGACGGTCGGGCCGGTGTCGGAAGGCTCACCGCTGACACCGTCGTACCACGCGCTGTCGCTGCTCTTCCGCACGACCGTCCCCGGCTGGCGGGTTGTCCGCGTCGGGCCGTGGGACGAGAGCGACTGGGGCGTGAGCACGTACGGCGTCGAGGGCCATTCGAGCAAGGACACACCGGAGAAGGAGCTCGCCGCCTACACCGGTGGAGACGGCGAGTTGACGATTCTCGGTCTCGACACGAACGGCCGGGCGTTGAACGGCCCGTCGGCCCAGCCGGCGTCTCGGTACAGCCTCGGCGGCCTGCCCGCGAACGCGGAGCTGACGCTCCTGGTCTGGAACGCCGCCGGCGACGGGACGAACTCGGACGCCGGCAAGGTCAGGACCGACGCCGCGGGCGTCGCCCGCTTCCAGGTGCCCCTGCACGCGGCCTTCTCGCTCACGAACCTGCCCGTTTCCTGACGGGGTGCGGCCAAGGTCGGGACGCGGAGGGGGCCGCGTCCCGACCGCCGTCAGGGTTGGGTGTCGAGCCCGCTGACGCCCCACGTGTCGGAGAGCAGGTAGCCCTCCGGGAACGGGTCGTCCGGGTCGACGTAGAGCTGGGTCACGCCGGTGATCCAGGCGCTGCCGCGGATCGCCGGGACGATGGCGGCGCGGCCCCCGAGCCTCGTCTCCGCGACGATGCGGCCGTCGAAGGTCGAGCCGATCGCGGAGGCGTGCGTCATCGCGTCGCCGACGCCCATCAGGCCGCGCGCATGCAGGACGGCGAGGCGGGCGGAGAGCCCGGTGCCGGTCGCGGAGCGGTCGAGCCGCCCCGGCGCGACGACGACCGCGTTCCGGCTCACCCTGCCGACGCCCTGCCAGGGCTCGGCGATCTGGACGATGCTGACGCCCGCGATCGCCGGGTTCTCCGGGTGCGCGCACGGCAGCTGCTCGCGCGCCGCGGCGCGGATCCGCTCGCCGGCGAGCGAGAGGTCGCGCGCCTCGTGCGGCTCGATCGCGAAGCCGAGCGCTGCGGCGTCGGCGATCGCGTACCACATGCCGCCGTACGCGATGTCGACGCGGATCGTGCCGAGCCCGTCGACCTCGAGCGGAGCGTCCAAGCGGTCGGCGAAGCAGGGCACGTTCGTGAACTCGACGCTCTCGACGCGCCCGTCCCGACAGCTCGCGCGGGCCTCGACGACGCCGCCCGGCGCCTCGAGCCGGACGACCGTCTCCGGCTCGCGTCATCTCGACCATCCCGGTCTCGAGCAGCACGGTCGCCGTGCAGATCGTGTTCGAGCCGGACATGGCCGGGTACTCGGTCGGCTCCATGATGATGAAGCCCGCGTCGCAGTCGGGGCGGGTCGCCGGGACGACGAGGTTGGCGTGGCAGGCGACGCTGCCGCGCGGCTCGCGCAGCAGCAGCTTGCGGAGGGCGTCGCCCTCGCGCTCGAGCGTCCGCATCTGCTCGAACACGGTCGCGCCCGCCGGCGGGAGCACTCCGCCGACGACGACGTTGCCGATCTCGCCGCCGGCGTGGCAGCCGACGACCGTGATCATCCGCCGCGCGCGCATGGCGCGACCCTATCCCGCTACTCGTCCAGCAGCTCGAGCAGCTTGGTGACCGTGTTCCAGTTCCGTGCGGTCGTGACCACGCCGAGCCGCCTGTCGTCGAGCAGCTTCGCGGCCGGCGAGCGCTGGACGCCGTCGGGATACCAGGCGTAGAGCTCGCGGCCGTCGACGACGATCTGAGCCGGCGCGAGGTCGGCCGCCTCGAGCCCGCGTGCGGCGTTCGCCGGCAGCTTCTTCGAGAGGAAGCTGACGAGGTAGCGCGAGCCGTTCGTCGCCACCTTGCGGAGCGGGTCGCGCTCGACCACCTTCGCGAGCTCCGCGCGCGTCCGCACGAGCACCTGAATGTCCATGCCGAGCCCGTTCGCGAGCTGCCGCTCGAGCTGCGCCTCCAGCTTCCGCGGCGACAGCGGGCTCGAGAGCACGACGTTGCCGCTCTGCAGGTGCGTCCGCACCCCCTCGTACCCGGCGTCCTCGAGGAGGGTGCGCAGCTCGGCCATCGAGACACGGCGCCGCTTGGCGAGGTTGATCCCGCGGAGGAAGGCGGCGTACCGCGTCAGAGCTTGCGGATCGTGTCGCCGGTCGCGACAGTGCCGGGCTCGACCACCTTCGCGTTCAGGCCGCGCAGGCGCAGGTGTCGATGCTGCTTCGTGTTCACGAAGCGGTGCGCGTCGCCGCCGAAGCGGGCGTGGAACTTCGCGCAGCCCGTGTGCGGCTCCGGCGTCACCTCGATCACGGCCGAGCCGACGGCGAGCCGCGTCCCGGCCGGGAGGTTCTCCGCCGAGATGTCGAAGTCGACGTAGAGCTGGTCGCCCGCGAGCGCCCAGCGATCGCGATTGCCCGCGGCGACGAGATCGACGACCCGCGCGCTCATCAACGTCAGCTGCATGTCGGGGTGCGCCGAGCCGTCCGGCGTCCGCTTGCTGCCGCGCCGGATCCACATGTCGCCGACGAGACCCTCGGCCAGGTCGAGCGTCCCCTGCTCGAGCACCTCGCGCTCGTTCTCGGCGGGCCGGCGCACGATCAGCTCGACGGTGCCCTCGGCGCCCGGCGCCCGCCGGACCTCGTCGAGGCCTGCCTCGAGCTCCTCCGTCGTCAGCTGCCGGGCGACGTCCGTGGCCATGCCCCGTTTCTATCAGGACCACGGGCCGTCGCCGGCCCCTGTTCGCTCGAGGTAGCCGCGGAGGAACCCGAAGGACGCGGTCGTGTTCTCGTCCTCCTCGTGCGGCCGCAGGACGTCGGCCGCGAACATGCCGATGTCGCCGAGAGCCCAACGGCGTCCGTAGAGATCGAGGGCCTCCCGGTCGAGCTCGACGTGGCCGGCGGTCGAGGTGTACGCGTCCCAGCCGGTCAGCCGTTCGTCGAGCACGAAGAGCAGGTCGCGTTCACGCGGCGCGACGAGCGCCGTGTCCCAGTCGACGAGGAGGCGGCTCCCGTCCGGCACGACGATCACGTTGCCGCGATGCGGCTCTCCGTGTGTGATCACCCACGAGGCCGAACGCCTGCGCACGCGCGCCGCCAGCACGTCGTAGTCGCGCAGCCGCTGCTCGAGCTCCTCGGCGCGAGGGGCGAGCAACGCCCTCGCCGGCTCGGCGAACGGGCCGGCATGCCAGGTCGAGCCCAGCGTCGCGAGTGCTTCCTCGAGCCCCGAGCGGCCGGGGATGCCGCAATCGTCCCGCCGGGCCAGGCCCTGCTCGACAACGCCGCTCGCCGTATGCAGGCGACCGAGCAGCGCGCCGATCCGCTCGCGCTCCTCGGCCGTCTCGTACTCGCCGAACGAGCCGGAGGTGCCGTCGACGAACGGGGCGACGCTGACGGCGTAGCGCGAGCCGAGGCGGCGGATGACGCCACCGTCGCCGTCGGCGATCGGGGCGAGCACGAACTCGAGCCCGGCGTCATCGCGGAGCGCCGCCGCGGTTCGGTAGGAACGCTCGAGCCCGGCGAACGCCGCGCCTCCCTCCTCGCCGGACTGGATGCCCGACTCGAGGTCGTCGACCGTGACGAAGAAGCGGCCGCTCGCAGAGTCGGCGCGCCAGTGATGGCCGCCGAAGCCGACCGGCAGGTAGCGAAGCCGAGGCTCCCGCAGCCCCCATCGCGCCAGCGCGAGGACGAGCGCGTCGAGGTCGAGATCCTTCGGCGGTGTCAGCACGGGCGGCGGCCGGTTCTCTCACAGCCGGTGACGGCGCAGGCCCGGCGCTCAGCGCCTGCTGCGCTCGATCAGCTCGACGCGGTAGTCGTCGGGGTCGCGGACGAAGGCGATGAACGACCCGCCTTCGCGCACCTGGTACTTGGGCCGCTCGGGCTCGATCCCCTGCTCGGCCAGCGCGGCGAGCGTCGCGTCCATGTCGTCGACGGTGATCGCGATGTGGCCGTAGCCGGTGCCGACCTCGTAGGAGTCGACGCCGAAGTTGTAGGTCAGCTCGAGCCGGTCGCCGTCGCCCGGGAGGCCCATGAAGACGTTGATCGCCTCCTCGCGGATCGGCATCCGGGCGCGCTCCTCGAACCCGAGCGCTTCGTAGAACGCGACCGAGCGGTCGATGTCCGTGATCCGGTAACAGGTGTGAATGAGCTCCATCTGCGTGCGTCCCTCCGCTCTTTGACAACGGCTGCTCCCCCGTTTTATAAGACTGCACCCGAGCTTGGAGGATCCCATGGTGCGCCGCGTCGCCTTCCCGTCCCTGCTCCTGCTGGCGCTGGTGGCCGCGCTCGTCGGCTTCGCGCGTCCCGCCGCCGCCGCGATCGGGCCGCCGTGGTGCGGCACACCCGAACCGGACGCGGCGGAGGCGCTGCCGTCGACCGGCACGAGCTTCCCGCACATCCCGGTCTACGCGATCGGCTGCACGCTCGCGGACATCCAGTCGCGCAGCCTCGACGGCCGCATGAGCCTGTCGGTGCACGGCACGTCCGCGACGGGCCGGCCGCTGTACAAGGTCGTGATCAACCAGCTGCGCACCGAAGCGCAGCAGGCGTCGTTCGACCATTGGACGACGTTGCGCAGGCAGGCGCTCTCGAACCCCGCCGCCGCGCAGCGACAGCTCCGCGGCTGGCGCGACCGCGTCAAGGTGCCGATCTTCATCCAGGGAGCCATCCACGGGAACGAGTACGAAGGCGTCGACGCGAACATGCGCACGATCGAGCGCCTCGCGACCACCCCGTACGGCACCGATCCGGAGGTGGACGCGATCCTCGACGGCGCCGTCGTCATCTTCAACGTGATCCAGAACCCGGACGGCCGCGTCGTCGGGCAGCGCCCGAACGGCAACGGCTTCGACCTCAACCGCGACTTCCTGACGCAGTCGCAGTCGGAGACGAAGGCGTCGGTCCGGATCATGCAGGAGTGGCTCCCGCCGGAGACGCTCGACCTGCACGGCTACGTGACGCCGACGCTGATCGAGGCGACGACGAAGCCACACAACCCCGGAATCGACTACGACCTCTGGCTGAAGTGGAACCAGTCGCGCATCGACGCGAACGAGGCGGCGATGAACGCGGTCAACTTGAACGTCACGCGCCCGATCAACGACTGGTGCTCCGACGGCAGCATCTCGGTGCAGGGCGGGCCCGTGCCCGGACGGCCAGCCTGCCGGTCCGGCGGTCGCCGAGAGCTGGGACGACTGGGGCCCGTTCTACACGCCGATGTACTCGCAGCTCGTCGGCCTGAACGGCTCGACGGTCGAGATGTGCAGCAGCACGAGCACGTCGGCGAACCCGCTCAACCGCTGCTACCTGAACGCCGACCCGGATCCGGCGAAGAACCCGATCGGGCGGAACGCATCGCTGCTGGCGCAGCTGACGGTGAGCTGGTCGACGCTCCTCTTCGACACGGCCAACCGGAACGAGCTCCTGCAACGACCAGCTCGAGATCTACCGCCGCGGCGTCGCGGGCGAGGCACGCCCCGCGTGCTGCCCGGCGCCGTTCGACGTCGAGAACAACTGGATGCACGAGTTCCCGACCGCGTACGTGATCCCGGTCGGGGCGGGGCAGCGCAGCGACGCCGAGGCGAACCGCCTCGTCGACTGGCTGCTCTTCAACGGCATCGAGGTGCGCCAGACGCGCTTCGACGAGACCATCCTCGGCCAGGCCGTCGCGAAGGGCTCGTACGTCGTCGACATGGCGCAGGCCCACCGCGGTCTCGCCGAGACGGCGCTCGGGATCGGCGTCGACGTCTCGAGCCGGATCGGCATCCTCTACGCGCCGCCCGCGGCGTGGAGCCACGGCTACCTCTGGGGCGCAGACGTGCTGCAGGTGCCGAACGGCGTCCCGCTCACGGCGAAGACGTCGCAGCCCGATCGCCAAGCCCGTCGTCCTCGGCGGCGGCGTCGAGAGCGGCGCGGCCGACTACTACGCGCTCGAGATCGACTCGGCGACCGCGGTCCGGACGCTGAACACGCTGCTGAAGGGCGGGCTGGCCGCGAAGCTCGCGACCGCACCGTTCACGTCGGGCGGCGTCAGCTTCCCGGCCGGCACGGTGCTCTTCGACGACACGACGGCCGAGGTGATCGGACCGGCGGCACGGGCCGCCGGCCTGACGCTCCGTCGGGTCGCCACGGCGCCGGCGGGGCTCGAGGACATCGACCGCTCGCCGCGGATCGCGGTCTTCACGAACGCCGTCGACCAGAGCGTCTGGTCGCTCCGGGATCTCGGCTTCACGGCCGACCCGGTCGGCACGACGGCGCTGAACGGCGCGTCCGATCCGCTCGTGAACTACGACGTCGTCTTCAGCACCGCCAACTACCCGGGGAACACAGCCGGAAACGCCACCGCGCGGGCGCGGCTGGCGGCGTTCTTCGCCGCCGGCGGCGGCTACGTCGGCGGCGGCTCGGGCGGCGCGCAGTTCATCACGAACGGCGGCCTCGCGACGGGCCTGACGGCCGCCACGCGGTCCGGCAACGGCCGCAGCGGCATCATCTTCTGGGACAACACCGGCGGCGCCGCGAGCCCGATCACGGGCGCGTACCCGTCCCGGGACACGGCCATCGTCGACCCGCCGACCTGGTTCACGGGCGTTCCGGCCGGCTGGTCGATCGACGCCAACCTGCCGCTCGCGGGCTTCTTCGCCGCGGGGCTCTGGCTGATCGACGCCGCGTCGGCGTCCGCCCCGGGTGCGCCGATGATCGCGCACGGCACGAGCACGACGGCCGGGAATCCCCGGCTGACCGCGTTCGCGTTCAACCCGCTCTACCGCGCCGACCCCGAGCGCGAGTGGCCCGCACTCGCTTCGGCCGCACTCTGGGCGGACGCCGGATAGGCATCGAGGCCAGCGAATACACGCGACGGCGCGAGCAGCTCGGGGAGCTGCTCGCCCGTCGCGGGCTGGATGCGATCTTCCTGCCGTCCGGCTCCGACCTCGAGTACCTGACGGGGATCGAGCGCGACCTGCCGACGTTCGGGAACATCTCGTACGCCCAGGGCTGGGTCACCGGCGCGTTCCTCGCACCCGGTCGCGACCCGGTCTACGTCCTCCCCCGCATGTTCGTCCGCTTCCACCTCGACGGCGAGCCGCCGCCCCGGACGATCGTGGTCGAGGACGACGGGGACGGCCGCGCCGCGTTCGCTGAGGCGCTCGGCGAGCTCGGCGGTCCGCGGCGGATCGCACTCGGGCAGCGTGCCTGGGCCGAGACCGTCGTCGAGCTGCTTGGCCTCGTGCCCGAGGCGGCGCTGGCCGAGGGTTCGACGCTCGTGAACGAGCTGCGGCGCGTCAAGTCCGATGCCGAGCTCGAGCTGATGTCGAAGGCGTGCCTGATCGCGCGTGAGGCGATGGACGCGGTGGCGCCGCTCGTCGTCCCCGACACGTCGATGCTCGACCTCGTCGAGGCGGTCGAGCACGAGCTGCGTCAGCGCGGCTCGCGTGGCCCCTCCTTCCCCACCCACATCTTCACGTGGAGCGAGCGGCGGCTCGACTCCGACGGGCCAGGGGGCCGCGACGGGCTGCGCGACGGCGAGGTCGTCCTCTTCGACTTCGGCGCCGTCTGGGAGGGCTACTGCTCGGATTTCGGCCGCACGCTCCCATGCGGTGAGCCGCCGGCAGACTACGAGCGCGTCACGGGCGTGCTGCTCGAGGCGCAGGAGGCCGGCCGCGCGGCGGCGAGGCCCGGGGCGCTCGCATGCGACGTCAACGCGGCGTGCCGCGCGCCGATCGAGGCGGCGGGGCTCGGCGACGGCTTCCGCCACCGGATGGGGCACGGGATCGGCCTCGACGTACACGAGCGGCCGTTCCTCTCGGTCGAGGACGAGACACCGCTGGAGGCGGGGATGACGTTCACCGACGAGCCCTCGATCCTCTTCGACGGCCACTTCGGCGTCCGGGTCGAGGACGTGATCGCCGTCACCGGGTCAGGCGGGCGGATGCTGTGAGGGCCTTCTTGGCCCACTCGAGCCGAGCGCGCGTGGTGTGCAGGCCGAGCTCGAGCGCCGTTCGGTACGCGCGCGTCTTCGGGTTGTCCGGATCCTCCTGCGCCGCGATCCGCTCGAACGCCGCGAGCGTCGCCCGGGCCTGCTCCGCCTCACCTCGGAGGTAGGCCTCGGCCTCTTCGGGCTCGAGCAGCCAGAGGAAGAAGAGCCTCAGCGCCGCCTCGTTGCGGACCGTCCTCGACGGCTCGGTCTCGCGCAGCCAGCGGCGCACCTCCTCGAGCCCGGCGTCCGTGACCTCGTAGACGCGGCCGCCACGGGGCGCCGCAGCGCCCTCGCGGATCAGGCCCGCGTCACGCAGCTTCGCCAGCTCGGGGTAGACCTGGCTGTGACTCGCGGGCCAGGCGTACGCGATCGACTGCGCCAGGTGCTGCACGAGCGCGTAGCCCGTGCGCGGCCCTTCCGCGAGGACTCCGAGCAGCGCGTGACCGAGCGTACCTGTCAATCTTGACATGTCATACCAGGCCTGTTACAGGTTCGGGTCGTGAGACGGCTCCTCCTGCTCGCCGCGCTGCTGGCCCTCGCCGCCTCCACGGCGGGCGCGGCGCCGCAGCGGGTCGCGCACGACTGCGTCGGCGCCGGCGAGCTCTCGTTCCGGGCCGCCGACGGGACGGCGCTCGTCGGCCACCGGTTCGGCACGGGCACGACCGCCGTCATCCTCACCCACCAGTCCGAGGGCGACCTCTGCGACTGGCTCCCGTATGCGAGGCGGCTGGCGGGCAAGGGCTACTTCGCTTTCCCGATCGACTTCCGCGGCTACGGGCTCTCGGAGACGCCGGCTTCCGGCCGGTACCGGTACGTCCAGGACATCACGGCCGCCGTCAAGGCGCTGCGAAAGCTCGGGAAGAAGAAGATCTTCGTCGTCGGCGCGTCGATGGGCGCGCTCGCGGCGGTGACCGCGGCCCCCTCGATCTCACCGCGGGTGAACGGCGTCGTCAGCCTGTCGGCGCCGAGCCGCTTCCGCGGCATGGACGGGATCGCGGCGGGCAAGCGGCTGACGATGCCGGCGCTCTACCTGGCCGCAACGCAGGACGTCAACGGCGGCTTCGACTTCGCAGCCGACGCGAAGGCGCTGTACCGCGCCGCCGCCACGAAGGACAAGCGGCTCGTGCTCCTGCCCGGGTACGAGCACGGAATCGGCCTCGTCGGCGCCTCACCGAAGGCACGCGCCGCCGTCGAGAGCTTCCTCGAGGCGCACTAGGCGCCGAAGCGCAGCCCGCTCTGCGGTGCCCTTCCTGCGGGAAGGAACTCCCCGGCGGCGGCTAGCAGCCGCCGCCGGGGAGTGCGCTTCGCATCGGCCTCGCCGGGGCGACGGTCGCCGTGTCGAGCCGGTCCGCGGTGCGCCGGAGGGTGCGCGCGAGCCTCGTGCGGACCGGGCTCGACGGAGCGAGCCGATGCACGGCAGCGGCGGCCAGCCGGTCCTGCTGCCGGTCGTGAACGAGCTGGAAAGTGGTGTCGGCGGGGTACATGGCGCTCCTGACGCATTCGACGTACTTGATCCGTTCGAAAGTTATCGAACCGTAATCTCCTTGTCAAGCCAGATCTTTCCGAGTACGCTGCGATTGTTCCATGTCTGTCGAACAGAACAAGCGCGCACCCGTGCTCGATCTCTCCCGCCCGACCGCGATCGCGGTCGAGATCGAGGTCGCCGAGGCCGCCGAGGTGCTGATGAGCATGTGCGCCGTCGCCGACCGCGACGACCACGACACGTTCGACCTCGGCGCCGAGTGGCTGCAGGCGCGGCTCGAGAGCGTGCCCGAGGACCTCCGCGCCGAGGTCGAGGGCCTCCGCCTCGGCGACATGAAGGTGGCCGCGCATCTGCTCGGGATCGTCTACGAGACGCCGAAGCCGCGAACGTTCGCCGCGTTCATGGAGCGGCTGGAGCAGGTCGACCCGATCGAGCTGAAGCTCCATCTCTTCGGCCACTACGACACGACCTCGAACCACGTCGCGCCCGCGATCGTCGAGCGCGCGGCGCACGGCGACGCCGACGCGATCGACGACCTGCTGAAGGAGATCGCCGAGTGGTCGGACAAGCACGATCTGTACCGCGGCATCCTCCAGATGGAGGGCGAAGAGGTGAAGCAGCGCTTCCTCGACGCGCTGCCGCGCTGGTACGAGCGCGTCTTCCTACCGAACGAGCCGGAATGGCGCCAGGCGGCGGAGCGGGACGCGGAGGCGAAGCGCGCGCTCGCGCAGCGGCACTCGCCGGAGCAGCTCGTGGAGCTGGCGACGCGCGGCTACCAGTACACGCCGCCGCCCGCGATCCGGACGATCGCCTTCTTCCCGAGCTGGTTCATGCGCCCGTGGGTGATCCTCTGGGAGCACAAGAGCACGAAGATCTTCTGCTACCCGATCGCCCCGCCGCCGGAAGAAGGCGCCTCCCCTGCCGAGGTCGCACGCGTCTACAAGGCGCTCGGCGACGAAGGCCGGCTGAAGCTGCTGCGGCGGCTCAGCGACGGGCCGATGAAGCTGACCGAGGCGGCGGCCGAGCTGGGCGTCGCCAAGTCGACCGCTCATCACCATCTGGCGATCCTTCGCCAGGCAGGGTTCGTGACCATCCGGGACGAGGACGAGAACGTCTACAGCCTGCGCACCGACCTGCCGCAGACGGGCGACCTGCTGACCGCCTACCTGGGCGGGTCGAGGTCCTCCGCGACCAGCCCGTAGAGGACGCCGTCGACCCAGCCGTCGCCGCGGCGGTACGCCTGCCGCTTGACGCCCTCGCGCACGAAGCCCGACCGCTCCGCGTGTCGCTGCGCCCGCTCGTTGAAGCCGTAGACCTCGAGCTCGATCCGGTGGAAGCCGCGCTCGTGGATCAGGTACCGCTGGAAGAGCCGCGCCGCCTCGTCGGCCAGCCGCCGGCCGCGGAAGTCCGGGTGCACGGCGAGCCCGCCGACATGGACGATGCCGTTGCGCTCGCTCGCGAGCTCCCACGCCATCGCACCGGCGCGAGCGCCGTCGAGCTCCGTGACCA
>CAWGZI010000014.1:0-141902 GCA_963827015.1 uncultured Gaiellaceae bacterium
CTCCGACCACGATGGTCGCCGACGCGGGTGCAAAGGCGGGCCCGCGGGGCCAGCAGGTGATCGAGATCCTGCGGACCGCGATCATCTCCGGCCGCTTCGAGCCCGGCGACCGCCTGATCGAATCGGCACTGTCCGCGGAGCTCGGCACGAGCCGCGGCCCCGTTCGCGAGGCGCTCCGGCAGCTCGAGAACGAAGGCCTGGTCATGTCCTTCCCCTACCGGGGAGCGGTCGTCCTCGGTGTGTCGGACGAGGAAGTCCACGAGGTCCTGATCCCGATCCGGCTGACCCTGGAGCGCTACAGCTGGACCCGGGCGCTCGAGAAGCTGACCGACGACGACTTCGCCGAGCTCGGAAAGCAGATCTGGCTGATGGAGCAGGCGGGGAAGGCGAACGACCTGACCAAGCTCGTCGACGCCGACCTCGGCTTCCACGAGCTCGTGATCTCGGCGTCGGGGCAGCTGCACACCGTTCAGATCTGGCGCACGATCTGGCCGCGGATCCGCGCCTACTTCTTCCGCTACGAGCGCTTTCGCAGCTTCGAGGAGACGGTCGAGGAGCATCGCGAGCTGCTCGCAGCTCTCCAGACGCGGGATCCCGCGGTCGTGCTGGCGCAGCTCGAGGCCCATATCGACGTCCCCGCCCCGTCCCAGGCGCCGAGGGCCAAGCGCGCATGAGGCCCATGCTCACCGTCGAGAACCTCCGCACCGGCTTCGACACGCGCGAAGGCTTCCTGCGCGCCGTCGACGGGGTCGATTTCGAGATCGCTCAGGGCGGCACGCTCGGCGTCGTCGGCGAGTCGGGCAGCGGCAAGTCGGTGACCGCGCTCTCGGTGATGCGACTGGTCGACCGGCCCGGCCGGATCGCGGAGGGCTCGCGCATCCTGTTCGAGGGTCGCGACCTCGCCGAGATCGAGGAGAGCGAGCTCGAGACGATCCGCGGCAACGACATCTCGATGATCTTCCAGGAGCCGATGACGTCGCTGAACCCGGTGTTCACCGTCGGCGACCAGATCTCGGAGGCCGTGCAGCTGCATCAGAAGCTCGGCGCGAAAGACGCGCTCGACCGCGCGGTCGAGATGATGCAGCTCGTCGGCATTCCCTCGCCGGAGCAGCGGGTCCAGCGACTACCCCCATCAGCTCTCCGGCGGCATGCGCCAGCGGGTAATGATCGCGATGGCGCTCAGCTGCAATCCGAAGCTCCTGATCGCGGACGAGCCGACGACGGCCCTCGACGTGACCGTGCAGGCGCAGATCCTCGAGCTGATGAAGGACCTGCGCGAGCGGCTCGGAATGGCGATCCTGCTGATCACGCACGACCTCGGCGTGGTCGCCGAGATGGTCGACGAGGTGGCGGTCATGTACGCGGGCCGGATCGTCGAGCGCGGCCCCGTCGCCGACATCTTCGGCAGCCCCCAGCATCCGTACACGGAGGCGCTCCTCGACTCGATCCCGCTGCTCGGGATGCGCTACTCGAAGCCGCTGAAGGCGATCCGCGGCGTCGTTCCGAGCCCGCTCGAGTGGCCGGCGGCCTGCCGCTTCGCCCCCCGCTGCGACTACGTCTTCGCCAAGTGCCTCGAGCAGGACCCCCCGCTCCTGCCCGTGCCCCCGCAGGAGTCGGCGTGCTGGCTGTGCGAGAGCGGCCGCCGCGTTCCCCGGAGCACCGAGGCGATCGCGTGACGGTCGACGTGAGCGCCAGCCGGTTGGACCTCGGCACCGGCGGCGACCCCGCAGACGTGCTGCTGAAGACGCGCGGCCTGAAGAAGCACTTCCCGGTGCGGAAGGGCTTCCTCCGGCGAACCGTCGGGCACCTGCAGGCCGTGGACGGCGTCGACCTCGACATCTTCCGCGGCGAGACCGTCGGCCTCGTCGGCGAGTCCGGCTGCGGCAAGTCGACCCTCGGCCGCACCGTGCTCCGCCTGCTCGAGCCGACCGCCGGCGAGATCGAGTTCGACGGCGAGGACGTGCGGCGCCTCGGCGGCTCCGACCTGAAGGCGATGCGCCGCCACATGCAGATCGTCTTCCAGGACTCCGTCGGCTCGCTCGATCCCCGCATGAAGGTCAGCGACCTCGTCGGGGAAGGCCTGCGGATCCACGGGCTCGAGCGCCGCCGGCGCGACGAGGCGGTGATCGAGGTGCTCGAGCGCGTCGGCCTCAGCGCCGAGGCGGCGGGTCGGTACCCGCACCAGTTCAGCGGCGGCCAGCGCCAGCGGATCGGCCTGGCACGCGCGCTCGTGCTGCGCCCCAAGTTCATCGTCGCGGACGAGCCCGTGTCCGCGCTCGACGTCTCGATCCAGTCGCAGGTGCTGAACCTGCTCGTCGAGCTGAAGCACGAGTTCAACCTGACGTACCTGTTCGTCGCCCACGACCTCGCAGTGGTCGGCTACATCTCCGACCGGGTCGCGGTGATGTACCTGGGCAAGATCGTCGAGCTGGCGACGTCGGAGGAGCTCTTCCGCCGGCCGCTGCACCCGTACACGATGGCGCTCCTCTCGGCGAACCCGGAACCGGTGCCGGGCCGGAAGCGGCAGCGGGTCGTCCTCTCCGGCGACGTGCCGAGCCCGATCAACCCGCCGTCGGGCTGCCGGTTCAGGACCCGCTGCCCGATCGCGCAGGACATCTGTGCGGAGGTGGAGCCGCTGCTCGAGGATCACGGCTCGAGCCACGGCGCCGCCTGCCACTTCGCGGGGACGCCCATTCAGGAAGCACCCGCACCGGCACGGTGAACCTCCTCGACGTTCGGCTGCTCCACGACCAGCGGGTGCCGATGCGCGACGGCATCACGCTGTCGGCCGACGTCTACCTGCCGCTCTCGGGCGGCCCGCACCCGACGATCTACCAGTGGACGCCGTACGAGTCGACGCGCGAGCGCTTCGTCGGCTGGGGCGCGTGGTTCGCGCAGAGAGGCTACGCCGCCGTCGTCTCCGACGTCCGCGGGCGCTACGAGTCGGAGGGCGAGTTCGAGGCGTGGAGCAAGGACGGCGTCGACGCGCAGGACTCGCTGACCTGGGCGGCCGGCGAGGAGTGGTGCAACGGGCGGATCGGCACCTGGGGGCGCAGCTACGGCGGGCTCGTGCAGTGGCAGCTGCTGCACCAGGGGCATCCGAACCTGGAGTGCGTCGCCCCGCAGGTGATCCACGACGACTACTTCTGGGACGGCTACTGGACGGGCGGCGCGTTCCAGCTCGCGCTCACCCTGGGCGCGGCGGCGATCTGGACGACCGCGATCAGCCTCGTCACCGGGCCGGCAGCGCGCGACCTGCTCCTCAACGACCGGGTCTGGCGCCACCTGCCGCTGATCGAGCTCGACGAGGTCACGATCGGCCGCAAGGTCGACTTCTGGCGCGAGTGGTGGGACCACCAGGAGAACGACGCGTACTGGCAGCAGTTCCGCCACCGGCCCGAGACCGTCACCGTGCCGATCTTCCAGCAGGGCGGCTGGTTCGACCCGTACTCGGGGTCGCACCTCCGCTCGTTCGCGGCGATCGGCGGCCGCGTCCCGAACCGCGTGCTGATGGGGCCGTGGTCGCACGAGGAGGAGGTGGAGACGTTCCGCGGCGACGTCGACCTCTCCGCCGCCGTCACGGTGATCCGCGATCACGAGCTCGCCTTCTACGACCGCTACCTGCGCGACGAGGGAAACGACTGGGCAGACCGGCCGCCGCTCGAGCTGTTCGTGCTCGGCCGGAACGAATGGCGCGGCGAGAGCGAGTGGCCGCTGCCGGGGACCGAGTTCACGCCGTTCTACCTTCGCGCGGGTGCGCGCCTCGACCGCGACGTGCCGCGCTCCGACGAGCCGGCCGACCGCTACGCCTACGACCCCGAGAACCCGGTGCCGACGATCGGGGGCGTCAACTCGGTGCTGACGATGACCCAGGGCGCCGCGCAGCCGATCCTGCCCGGGCCGTGGGACCAGCGGGAGCTCGAAGCCCGCGACGACGTGCTCTCGTACACGGGCGACGAGCTCGAGTCGGACGTCGAGGTGATCGGGCCGGTCGAGACGGTGCTCTACGCGGCGTCGAGCGCCAAGGACACCGACTTCATCGTCCGCGTGTGCGACGTGCATCCGGACGGCCGCTCGATCTTCCTGACGGAGGGAATCCTG
Organism: uncultured Gaiellaceae bacterium; assembly: GCA_963827015.1. Taxonomy (GTDB): domain Bacteria; phylum Actinomycetota; class Thermoleophilia; order Gaiellales; family Gaiellaceae; genus Gaiellasilicea. Next base: position 4,102 of record CAWGZI010000014.1, read on the forward strand.
CGGGCGCGCTACCGGAACTCGAGCGAGGGCGACAGCACCGAGCTGCTCGAGCCGGGCGAGGTCGCCGAGTACCGGATCCGCTGCTACCCGATCGCGAACCTCTTCCGGCGCGGTCACCGCATCCGCCTCGACGTCACGAGCTCGAGCTTCCCGCGCTTCAGCCGGAACCTGAACAACGGCGAGGACGTGGGGACGAGCACCCGCATCGAGGTGGCGCAGCAAGCGGTGCTCCACACGGACGTCTATCCCTCCCACGTCGTCCTGCCCGTCGTGGGATGAGCGCGTCGCCGTTCGACCTCTCGGGGCAGACGGCGCTCGTGACCGGCTCGACGCGCGGAATCGGCCTGGCGCTGGCGCGGGCGCTCGCGGCGGCCGGCGCGCGCGTGGCGATCAACGGGCGGCGCTCGGAGACGGTCGACGCCGTCGTCGCGGGGATCGAGGGGGCCGTCGCGGCGCCGTTCGACGTCACCGACGAGGAGGCTGTGAGTCGCGGCATCGACGCGCTCGGCGCGGTCGACGTGCTCGTCAACAACACGGGCATCACGATCCGGCGGCTGCTCGTCGACCTCGAGCTCGAGGAGTGGCGCCGGCTGCTCGACGTCAACCTGACGAGCGCCTTCCTCGTCGCCCGTGCGGCCGCACCCGGGATGATCGAGCGTGGGAGCGGCAAGATCGTCAACGTCTGCTCCGTCATGAGCGAGCTCGCGCGGCCCTCGACCGGCGCGTACGCGGCGACGAAGGGGGCTTTGAAGATGCTGACCCGCACGATGTGCGCCGAGTGGGCGGCGCACGGGATCCAGGCGAACGGGATCGCGCCGGGGTGGTTCCGGACCGACCTGACCGAGCCGTTGCAGGCGGACGCCGCGTTCGACGCCTGGCTGCGCGGCCGCGTGCCGGCCGGGCGCTGGGGAGAGCCCGATGAGCTCGGAGGTGCGGTCGTCTTCCTCGCCTCCTCGGCCTCCGCCTTCGTCAACGGCCAGGTCCTCGTCGTGGACGGCGGGCTCTCGGCGGTCGTCTAGTGCTCGCGATCGGCGTCGACATCGGCGGCACGTTCACGGACGTCGTCCTACTCGGCTCCGACGGCACGCTGCGGGCGAGGAAGGTGCTGTCGACTCCCGACGACTACGCCCGCGGCGTCGTCCAGGGCATTCGCGAGTCGCTCGACGAGGCCGGGGCCGTGCCTGCGAGCGTCACCAAGGTCGTGCACGCCACGACCGTCGCCTCGAACGCCGTCCTCGAGGGGAAGGGGTCGAGCTGCTGCCTGCTGACGACGGCCGGCTTTCGCGACGTGCTCGAGCTGCGGCGGCTGCGGATTCCGGTCATGTACGAGCTCCAGTACGAGAAGCCGCCGCCGCTCGTCCCGCGCCGGCGCCGCTACGAGATCCCCGAGCGGACCGGGCCCAGGGGCGAGGAGTGGATCGCGCTGGACGAGGGCGCGGTGCGGGCCGCCGCCGAGCAGGCCCTCGCCGAGGGCGTCTCGGCGGTCGCGATCAGCTTCCTGCACGCCTATGCGAACCCGGCGCACGAGCACCGCGCCGCCGCGATCGTCCGGGAGGTCGTCGGCGACGACGTCTACGTCACCTGCTCCTCCGACATCCTCGCCGAGATCCGCGAGTACGAGCGCACGAGCACGGCCGTCGTCAACGCGTACGTCGGCCCGGTCGTCGAGCGCTACCTCGGCTCGCTCGAGGCACGACTGGCCGAAGCCGGGATCTCGGCGCCGCTGCAGATCATGCAGTCCAGCGGCGGGCTGATGAGCGCTGCCGCGGCGGCGCGCAAGCCGGCGCACCTCGTCGAGTCGGGGCCGGCCGCGGGTGTCGTCGCCTGCGCCTTCCTCGCCCGCGAGACCCGCCTCCCGAATCTGATCTCGCTCGACATGGGCGGCACGACCGCGAAGGCCGCGATCCTCGAGGAGGGCCGGCCGGTGAAGACGTCGGAGTACGAGGTCGGCGCCGGCATCAACCTGAGCAGCCGGCTGGTCAAGGGCGGCGGCTACGCGATCCGGCTCCCGTTCATCGACCTCTCCGAGATCGGCGCCGGCGGCGGCAGCGTCGTCACCGCGGACGAGTTCGGGATGCTCCAGGTCGGCCCCGAGAGCGCAGGATCGGATCCCGGGCCCGCGTGCTACGCGCGCGGCGGCACCGAGCCGACGCTGACGGATGCCCTGGTCGTGCTCGGGTATCTCAGCCCCGAGTACCTGGCCGGCGGTGCCGTCGAGCTGGACGCGGACGCGGCCGGCCGCGCGATCGAGGCTGTCGCGACGCAGTTGGGGAAGAGCCCGACCGAGGCCGCCTACGGCGTCTTCCAGCTGGCGGTCGCGACGATGACGCGCGCGGTCAAGGCGGTCTCGACCTACCGTGGCCGCGACCCGCGTGAGTTCGTGCTCTGCGGCTTCGGGGGCAACGGGCCCGTCGTGGCCGTCGCGATCGCGCGCGCGCTCCAGATGCGGCGCGTGCTCGTCCCGCCGGCGCCTGGCGTCTTCAGCGCGGCGGGCCTGCTCCTGTCCGAGATCGAGCACGAGTTCGTGCGGACGCTCCCTGCCCGCGGCGCAGCCGCCACCCCGGAGCTGCTGCTGGCCGCTTTCGGCGACCTGGAGACCGAGGCCGCCGGCGAGCTCGAGGCCGAAGGCGTGTCGCGCGACGCAATCGCCGTCTCCCGCTTCGCCGACATCCGCTACGCCGGCCAGGCGTACGAGCTGACGCTGCCGATCGCAGCCGGTCGCCCCGACCTCGCTCGGATCGCGGCCGACTTCGGCGCCGAGCACCACCGGACGTACGGGCACGCCTCCGCGGACGCGGCGATCGACATCGTCAATCTGAAGCTGACGGCGCGGGCGACGGGCAACGGCGAAGTCAGCTACGACCCGCTCGCCGGCCTCACGTCGGAGCGCGCGGGCGAGCGGACGCGCCGCGCCTACTTCGGCCCTGCCGACGGAGCACTCGACGTTCCGGTCGTCACCCGGGCGGCGCTGCTCGACTCGCCGCCGCGTGAGGGGCCGCTGGTCGTCGAGGAATACGATTCCACCTGCGTCGTCCCGCCGGGCTGCCGGGTGACGCTCGACGCGCTCGGGAACATCGACATCTCCCTCGACCCGGAGCAGGCATGACCGCCGTCGCGATCGACCCCGTCACGCTCGAGGTCGTCAAGAACGCGCTCGCGTCGGTCGCCGACGAGATGGCGCTGGTCGTGATGCGGAGCGCGTACTCGCCCGTCGTCCGGGACACGATGGACTACTCGACCGCGCTCTGCGACCGGGACGGGGAGCTCGTCGCACAGGGGCTGACCCTCGCCGTCCAGCTCGGGACGTTCCCGACCGTCATGCGCCACGTGCGCGAGCACTTCGCCGGTGACACCAATCCCGGCGACGTCTTCCTCGCCAACGACCCGTACGGATTCGGCGGCCAGCACCTGCCCGACCTCTACGTGATCCAGCCGATCTTCCACGAGGGCGTGCTCGAGGGCTACGCAGCGACGATGGCGCACCACGTGGACGTCGGCGGCCTCACCCCGGGGTCGATCGCCGTCCACGCCACCGAGATCTTCCAGGAAGGGCTGCGGCTGCCCTTGCTCAAGCTGTACGACGCCGGCCGCGAGAACGCGACCGTGATCCGGATCATCGAGAAGAACACCCGCCAGCCGGTCGAGGTGATCGGCGACCTGCGGGCGCAGATCGCCGCCTGCCGAGCCGGCGAGCGTGGGCTGATCGAGATCCTGGAGCGGTACGGCACCGTCGAGAGCCGGCGCTACCTGGGCGAGCTGCAGGTGCTCGGCGAGCGGCTGATGCGGGCCGAGCTGGCGGCCCTGCCCGACGGCGTCTACTCGTTCGAGGACTTCATCGACGGCTTCGGCGACGAGCCGGAGCCGCTCAGGATCGCGGTCGAGCTGACGGTGCGGGGCGAGGAGGTCTGGGTCGACCTCGAAGGGACTGCCCCGCAGGTCGCTGCGGGGCTCAACTGCCCGGTCGGGATGGTCAACGCGGGCGTCTACTGCGCGTTTCGCGGCATCGCCTCCAGGGAGATCCCGAACGCCGGCGGGTACATGCGGCCGATCCACGTCGACGCACCGGTTGGGACGATCGTGAACCCGGTGCTGCCGGCGGCCTGCGGCGCGCGCGGCGTCGTCGGCTACCGCGTCTACGACGCCGTCATGGGCGCCCTCGCGCAGGTCGTCCCGGACCGGGTGGTCGCGCCGGGAGAGGGCGGGCCGTCGCTGATCGCGATCGGCGGCTACCAGGACGGACGCCCCTTCGTGCTCGCCGAGGTGCTCGTCGGCTGCTGGGGCGCCCGCGCGGGGCGCGACGGGCTCGAGGGCGTGTCGAACCCGCTCGCCAACCTGTCCAACCAGCCGGTCGAGCTGCTCGAGAGCGAGCTGCCGCTGCGCGTGCACACGTACGGGCTCGTCCCCGACTCGGGCGGTCCCGGCCGCTTCCGGGGCGGCCTCGCCTTCGAGCGCTCGTACGAGCTGCTCGCCGACGAGGCGGTGCTGACGGTGCGCTCCGACCGGCGGGCGCACCCCGCCTACGGGATCGAGGGAGGCGAAGCCGGAGCGCCCTCGTCCAACACGGTCAGGTCGTCGGACGGCGAGCGATCGATCCCGACGATGCCGATGGAGGCGCTGCGGCTGCGCCGCGGCGACGTCTTCCACCACGTCTCCGCGGGCGGCGGCGGCAGCGGCCTCCCCTTCGAGCGCGACCCCGCGCTCGTGCTCGAGGACGTCCTCGACGAGAAGGTGAGCGTCGAAGCCGCGCGCGAGCGGTACGGGGTCGTCATCGAGGACGGGAAGGCGACCCGCGCGTGAGCTTCGACCTGGTCATTCGCGGCGGCACCGTCTACGACGGCACGGGCGCGGAGGGTCGCGTCGCCGACGTCGGCGTCAAGGACGGCCGGGTCGCTGCGATCGGCGCCCTGGCGGCGAACGGCGCCGAGCTCGACGCGGCCGGCCTCGCCGTCGCGCCAGGGTTCATCGACATCCACAGTCACTCCGACTACACGCTGCTCATGGACCCCCGGGCGACGAGCGCGATCCACCAGGGCGTCACGACCGAGGTCGTCGGCAACTGCGGCTTCGGCTGCTTCCCGATCCGCGACCCGCAGCAGGCGCGCCGCGCGATCTACGGCTACTCCGACGACCTGCCGCTCACGTGGAGCTCGGCGGGCGAGTACTTCGAGCGGCTCGAGGCCGCCGCCCCCGCCGTCAACGTCCTCAGCCTCGTCCCGAACGGCCAGCTGCGGCTCGCGACGCTCGGCCTGGCCGACCGGCCGGCCGACGCCGCCGAGCTGGCCGACATGCAGGTGCTGCTGCGGGAGTCGCTCGACCACGGCGCGTGGGGGTACTCGACGGGCCTCGAGTACGCGCAGGAGCAGGCGGCGAGCGAGGAGGAGCTGACGGCGCTCGCCCGCAACGCGCCCTTCTATGCGACGCACACGCGCAGGCGCGACGACGGCGCCGCCGATGCGGTGGCCGAGGCGATCCGGACCGGCGCGAACGCCGAGGTGCGGCTGCAGGTCTCGCACCTCGTCCCCCGGAACGGGATCGAGGAGGGCCGCCGCTGCATCGACCTCGTCGAGGCCGCGCGCGACGGCGGGCAGGACGTCGCGTTCGACATGCACACCCGCACCTTCGGGCTGACGAACCTCTACGCGGCGCTGCCCGGGTGGGCGCTCGGCGCGCCTCCGGGCGAGCTGGCGTCGATCCTGAGGGATCCGGCGAAGCGCGACGAGATGCGGTCGCACCGCTCGATCCTGAGCGCCGGGAACGACTGGTCGCGCGTCGTGCTGCTCGACAACGAGATCTGGCCCGAGTACAGCCGGCGCGACCTTGCGGCGATCGCCGCCGACCGCGGCCAGGCGCCGCTCGACGCCGTCTACGACCTCCTGCTCACCGGCGTCGACGAGCTGCACAAGCTGATGGTGATCATTCACGCGTACTCCGAGGACCAGCAGCGCGAGGCGTTCGCACACAGGCTGTGCGTCCCCGGGTCCGACGCGACCACGCTCGCCCCCGACGGCGCGCTCGCGGCGTCGTTCTTCCACGGCGCCTACACGTGGGCGTCCTGGTTCTGGCGCTTCATGGTCCGCGACGAGCGGCTGCTGTCCCCCGAAGACGCCGTCCATCGGCTGACGGGGCAGCCCGCCGAGCGGATCGGCCTCTCGGACCGCGGTGTCCTCCGCGAGGGCGCGCGGGCGGACGTCGCCGTCTTCGACCCGGAGGCGTTCGCCGAGCGAGGCACCGTCTTCGAGCCGAACCTGCTCGCCGCGGGAATGCGACACGTGCTCGTCAACGGCGTGCACACGCTCTCTGACGGCGAATCGACCGGCGCACGAGGCGGGATGGTGCTCCGCCGGTGAGCGGCGAGCATCCCGACTTCCTCTGGCGCACGCCGGCGCCGAAGTCGTCGTACGAGGTCGTCATCGTCGGTGGAGGCGGACACGGCCTCGCGACCGCCTATTACCTGGCGAAGAACCACGGGATCACCGACGTGGCGGTGCTCGAGCGGGGTTGGCTCGCCGGGGGCAACATCACGCGGAACACGACCATCATCCGCTCGAACTACCTCTGGGACGAGAGCGCCGCGATCTACGAGCACTCGCTGCAGCTGTGGGAGGGGCTCGAGGCCGAGCTCGACTACGACCTGCTCTTCTCGCAGCGCGGCGTCCTCAACCTCGCGCACTCGCTGCAGGACGTGCGCTCGTCCGTTCGCCGCGCCGGCGCGAACCGGCTGAGCGGGATCGACGCGGAGTGGCTCGAGCCCGAGCAGGTCGCCGAGATCTGCCCGATCCTGAACGTCTCGCCGGAGGCGCGGTACCCGGTCCTGGGGGCGACCTTCCAGCCGCGCGGCGGGATCGCCCGGCACGAGAACGTCGCGTGGGGGTACGCGCGCGCCGCGGACGCGCTCGGCGTCGACCTGATCCAGGGCTGCGAGGTGACGGCGATCGAGGGCCTGACGCTGCAGACGACTCTCGGGCCGATCGCGGCGGGGAAGATCGGGCTCTGCGCGGCGGGGCACTCGACCCTGCTCGCCGGGATGGCCGGCGTGCACCTGCCGATCCAGTCGCACCCGCTGCAGGCGCTGGTCTCGGAGCTGTACGAGCAGGTGCTCGACACCGTCGTCATGTCGAACGCGGTGCACGTCTACGTCAGCCAGGCGCACAAGGGTGAGCTCGTGATGGGGGCGGGCGTCGACCCGTTCACGTCCTATGCGCAGCGGGGCTCGTTCCACGTGATCGAGCACCAGCTGGCGGCCGCGGTCGAGCTGTTCCCGATCTTCGCCGAGGCTCGGGTGCTCAGGACCTGGGCGGGGATCGTCGACGTCTGCCCCGACGCGTCGCCGATCGTCGGGCCGACGCCGGTCGAGGGGCTGTACGTGAATTGCGGCTGGGGGACGGGCGGCTTCAAGGCGACGCCCGGGTCCGGGTGGGCGTTCGCGTGGACGCTCGCGCACGGCGAGCCGCACGAGCTGAACGCGCCCTTCTCGCTGGAGCGGTTCACGACCGGTGCGCTGATCGACGAGCACGGTGCTGCCGGGGTGGCGCATTGATCCTGGTCCCGTGCCCCTGGTGCGGCGACCGCGACGAGACGGAGTTCTCGTACGGCGGCCAGGCCGGCGTGGCCTACCCGTCCGATCCGGCCGCTCTGACCGACGAGGAGTGGGCGAGGTTCCTGTTCTTCCGCGACAACCCGAGGGGAGCGTCCAGGGAGCGCTGGGTGCACACCCACGGCTGCCGCCGCTGGTTCGAGCTGACCCGCGACACGGTGACTCATGAGATTCACGTTCGCCGGAGCTGAGTACGCCGGCCGCGAGGGGGAGACCCTGGCGGCCGCACTCGTGCGGAACGGGGTCCTCGGCGGCTTCCGCTCGCTCTATCGCGGCCGCCCGCGCGGTGTCTACACGGCCGGTGAGGAGGAGCCGAACGCGCTCGTGCAGGTCGGCGGCCGGCCGATGCTGCGCGCGACGCTCGTCGAGCTCGAGGACGGCCTCGTCGCCGAGCCCCTGGCCGGAAAGGGACGCCTGGTCGCGGCCGACGGAGGGCCCGGCCTACGACACGATGCACGCCCACTGCGACGTGCTGGTCGTCGGCGCCGGGCGCTCCGGCACCGCCGCCGCCGAGGCGGCGTCGGGGCGGGTGCTCCACCTCGACGGGCGACAGGGGACATGGGTCGTTGGGCTCTACGACGACAACTACGCGATCGCCGTCGAGCACGGCCGGCGGCTCTGGCGGATCCGCGCGAAGCGGATCGTGCTGGCGACCGGCGCGATCGAGCGGCCGGAGATCTTCCCCGACAACGACGCGCCCGGGCTGATGCTCGCGAACGCGTTCGAGCGGTACGGACGTCCCGCCGGCGCGACGCCCGTGTCGGGCGGCTGGAGCCCCCGGGTCCACCTCTGGAGCCAGGCGCGAGGCCGTCTCCGCTGGGACGACCGAATCGGCGCTCCCGTGCCGGACGGCGAGCTCCGCGGGATCGAGTGCGTCGGCAGCCTGACCGGCGAGGGCTTGCCGGACGCCCCGGCCTTCGCGCTTCCCGACGGCGACGAGGACGCGATGTTCGTCGATCTCGAGCGCGACTCGACCGTCGCCGACGTTCGGCGGGCGATCGGCGCCGGGCTGCGCTCGGTCGAGCACGTCAAGCGCTACACGACGATCGGGACCGGCTCCGAGCAGGGCAAGCTCGCGAACGTCAACGCGATCCGCGTCGCCGCGGAGCTGCTGCAGGTGCATCCGGGCGAGCTCGGGACGACGACGTTCCGGCCGCCGTACCTTCCCGTCCCGTTCGCGCTGCTGGCCGGCCGCGACCGCGGCCCGCTCTTCGACCCGGAGCGCGTGACGCCGCTCCACCCGGCCCACGTCGCGGCGGGCGCGGTCTTCGAGGACGTCGGCCAGTGGAAGCGGCCGCGCTACTTCCCCCGCGAGGGCGAGGACCTGGACGCGGCCGTCCGGCGCGAGTGCGCCGCCGCGCGCGAGTCGGTGGCGAAGATGGACGCCTCGACGCTCGGCAAGATCGACGTCCAGGGGCCGGACGCGGTCGAGTTCCTCAACCGGATGTACACGAACGCGTTCGACTCGCTCCGCGTCGGCAGCTGCCGCTACGCCGTCATGTGCACGCCCGACGGCATGGTCTTCGACGACGGCGTCGTCATGCGCGTCGGCGAGCAGCGCTTCGTCTGCACGACGACGACCGGCAACGCCGCGCCCGTGCTCGCCTGGATGGAGGAGTGGCTGCAGACCGAGTGGCCGGAGCTCCGCGTCTGGCTGACGTCGGTGACCGAGCAGTGGGCGACCGTCGCCGTCGTCGGGCCGGACTCGCGCGAGCTCCTGGCAGGCCTGACCGAGATCCCGCTCGACCGCGAGAGCTTCCCGTTCATGGCGATCCGCGAGGGGACGGTCGCGGGGATCCCGGCGCGCGTCTGCCGCGTCAGCTTCTCCGGCGAGCTCGCCTTCGAGGTGAACGTCGACGGCCGCCGCGGGCTCGAGCTCTGGCAGGCGGTCGACGCGACGCCGTACGGCACCGAGGCGATGCACGTCCTCCGCGCCGAGAAGGGGTACCCGATCGTCGGCCAGGACACCGACGGCAGCGTGACGCCGCACGACCTCGGCATGGCCTGGATCGTCTCGACCACCAAGCCCGACTTCCTCGGCAAGCGCTCGTTCGCGCGAGTCGACACCGCGCGGGCCGACCGCAAGCACCTCGTCGGGCTGCTGCCGGCCGAGCGGGTCGCCGAGGGCGCGCAGGTCGTCGCGACGCCCGGGTCGAGACGCGATGCTCGGCCACGTCACGTCCAGCTACGACAGCGTCGCGCTCGGCCGGCCGTTCGCGCTGGCGCTCGTGGCGAGCGGCCGCGACCGCATCGGCGAGACCGTCTACGCGGACGGGATCGCCGCCCAGATCGTCGATCCCGTGCTCTACGACCCGGAGGGAGCACGCCGTGACGGCCGTCCTGCGTGAGCTCCGGATCGAGGCGCAGGTGAGCGTTCGCGGCGAGCCGCCCGTGGCGCCCAACACCGTCGTCGGCGACGCGATCTGGCTCGGGCCGGACGAGTGGCTCGTGCTCGGCGGCCGCGAGGAGGACTACGCCGAGATGCCGGCAGCCGTCGACGTGTCCGCGAACCGCGTCTGCCTCGAGCTCTCCGGGGAAGGTGCGGCGGACGTGCTTGCGCGCGGCTGCGCGCTCGACCTGCACCCGTCGGTCTTCCCGCCCGGCCGCTGCGCGCAGACGCTGGTCGCACGGGCGCAGGTGATCCTCTACCGGACCGAGGACGCCTTCAGGCTGCTCGTCCGGCCGTCGTTCGCCGACTACCTCCGCGCCTGGCTGCGCGACGCGGGGGCGCGCTGATGCTCGTGATCCGCGGCGCGACGGTCTTTCCCGGCGAGGGCGAGCCGCGCGTGGTCGATGTCGGCGTCGCCGACGGGTCGATCGTGGCCGTCGGCGGCGAGCTGTCGGGCGAGGTCGTCGAGGCGGACGGCCTCTGGCTCTGCCCCGGCTTCATCGACGTGCACGCGCACACGGCGCTGCGGTCGTACGACGACCCGTTCCTGACCGAGGTGCTCTCGCAGGGCGTGACCACGCAGGTGATCTGCCCGGACGGCCTCGCGCCGGCGCCGGTCGCGCCCGGCCGCTGGCGGGAGCGGCGCGACTATCTGCGCGCGCTGGAGGGCGCGGGTCCCGAGGAGTGGCCGTGGGCGACGCTTCGCGGAGTACCTCGACGCGCTCGACGAGACGCGGCCCGCGATCTCGCTCGTGCCCTCGATCGGCCACGGCGCCGCGCGCGACACGGTGATCGGCGGCGAGCGCCGGCCGGCGACCCCGAGCGAGCTGGAGGAGATGCGGCGCGAGGTGCGGGCGGGCTTCGAGGCCGGCGCGACGAACCTCTCGTTCGGGCTCGTCTACCTCCCCGGCGCGCACGCCGACACGGACGAGCTCGTGGCCGTCGCCGAGGTGGCCGCCGAGTTCGGGAAGCCGATCGTCCCGCACGTCCGCAACGAGGGCGAGGGCCTGCTCGAGGCGATCGACGAGATGCTCGAGGTCTCGCGCCGCTCCGGGCGCCTCGCTGCATCTCTCGCATCTGAAGTCGTTCGCCGACGAGGCGCTGATCGAGCCGCTGCTCGAGAAGGTCGAGGGAGCAGGCCTCAGCTTCGACCAGTACCCGTACGGCGCCGGGTGCACCCTGCTCGCGAGCTTGCTGCCCGCGTGGGCGCAGGAGGGTGGCGCGGCGGCGACGCTCGCACGCATGGGCGACCCGGACGCGGTCGCGAGGATCACGCACGACGTCGAGCACGGCCTCGAGGGCTGGGAGAACCTGCTCGCGACGGCCGGGCCGGAGCGAATCCTCGTCGACGGCGTGAGCATCGCCGACCGCGGCGGCGACCCGGTCGAGACGGTCGCGGAGCTGCTGCTCGAGTCCGAGCTGGGCGCGCAGATGGTCATGCACTACGCCTCCGAGGAGGCCGTGCGGAGGATCGCCGAGCACCCGCAGATGCTGCTGGGCTCGGACGGGATCTTCGGGCGGCACCCGCATCCGCGGGTGGCCGGAAGCGCCGCACGGTTCCTCGGGCGCTACGCGATTCGCGACGGGCTCGTGCCGCCCGAGGAGGCGATCGCCCGGCTGACCGCGCGCGCCGCCGACCGCTTCGGGCTCGACGACCGCGGCCGGATCGAGGTGGGCAAGCGCGCGGACCTCGTCCTGCTGGATCCGGCGGCCTACCTGGACACGGCGACGTACGAGCAGCCGCTGCTCCGGGCGGAAGGCGTCGTCGGCGTGTGGGTCGCCGGCGAGCGGGCGTGGGCCGACGGCGCGCCCGACGGGCGCCCGCGCCGGAGGAGTCGTCCGATGAGGCGCGGCGAGATGCCGTCGATCGCCGCCGAGCGGGCGCTCGCCGGCCGCGACGTGCTGCCGCTGAAGGGCAGCGTCGCCGCGCCGCTGCCGCCGCACGTGCGCGAGGCGGTCGCGGGCGCGCTCGACGAGCACGCGGTGACGCCGCCGAGCCGCGGCCGCCTCGAGCTGCGGGAGGCGATCGCGACGCAGCCTGCCGGCGCCGGCCGATCCCGAGCGCGAGCTCCTGGTCACGAACGGCGCCATGCACGCGCTCAGCCTCGTCTTCCGCGCGCTGCTCGAGCCGGGCGACGAGGTGATCGTGCCGACGCCGTGCTACTTCTTCGCCGGCCTGGTCGAGCGCGCGGGCGGCGTCTTCGTCCCCGTGCCGATCGGTGACCTGGGAGCGATCGAGCGGGCCGTGACGCCGCGGTCGAGGGTGCTCGTGCTGACGAACCCGAACAACCCCGACGGCCGCCTGCCGACGCGAGCGGAGGTCGACGAGCTGCTGGCGCTCGCGGCGCGCCACGGCCTGACCGTCCTGACCGACGAGGCGTACGAGCGCTGCATCCACGACGGCGAGCTGGCAAGCGCCTGGGGCGCGCCGAACGTGGTGCTCGTTCGCAGCCTCGGCAAGAGCCTCGCGATGCCCGCGTGGCGGATCGGCTTCGTCGCGGCTGCCGCGGACGTGATCGACGCCTGCCTCCGCGAGCTGGAGTGGGACGTGATCCGCGTCAGCCACGTCGCCCAGCGAGCGGCCGCGGCTGCGCTCGACGGCCCGCAGGACTGGCTCGACGAGGTGGCGGCCGGCTACCGCCGCGACCGGGACGCCGCGCACGCGGCCGTCGCCGGCCATCCGATCCTGAGCGCCCCGCTGCCGGCGGCGACGCCGTTCCTCTGGCTCGACCTCGGCCGGCCTGTCGGCGGAGAGCCTGCTCGCGGCAGGGCTGGCGGTCGTCGACGGCGTCCACTTCGGCGCGCCCGGGATACGCGCGCCTCCCGTTCGCCGGCGCCGTCGAGCACGAGGCGGAGCTCCGGCCGCCGGCTCGCACGCGTCGGCGTAGGCTCGGAGCATGGGAGCACGCCGCGTCCTCGTCACCGGCGCCGAAGGTGTGATCGGCACCGCGGTCCGCGAGCACCTCGGAGGGCGGTACGAGCTGACGTCGCTGACGCTGACGCAGCAGGCGTTCCCGAGCCACGTCGCCGACATCGCCGACCTCGACGCGATCCTGCCGGCGTTCGAGGGCGTCGATGCCGTCGTCCACCTCGCGGCCTCGGCCGGGCTCGAGACGCCCTGGGACGACGTCCTGCACAACAACATCGTCGGCACGTACAACGTCTTCGAGGCGGCTCGCCTGGCGGGGGTCTCGCGCGTGGTGTTCGCGTCCTCGAACCACGTCGATCGGCATGTACGAGCTGGACGGCGCGCCGGCGCTCTACGACGTCGACGACGAGCGCAGCTACGACCACACGGCCGAGATCCGGCCCGACTCGCTGTACGGCGTCTCGAAGGCCTACGGGGAGGCGCTCGGCCGGATGTACATGGAGCGCTACGGCCTGCGCGTGTTCTGCCTGCGGATCGGCGCCGTGCGCGAGCACGACGACCCGACGTCGCCGACCGTCAATCCCCTGATCGACCTCGACGCCGAAGGGCGGCGGAACCGCCTGCGCGCCGTCTGGCTGAGCCAGCGCGACTGCGCCGAGCTGATCGCCAGCTGCCTCGACGCCGAGGACGTGTCCTGGGCGGTCGTCTACGGCGTCTCGGGCAACCCGCGCCGGTTCTGGGATCTCAGCCACGCCCGGGATCTGCTCGGCTGGGAGCCGCAGGACGGTGCGCCCGTCTGAGCTCGTTGCGGCGGATCTTCCCCGACGTCGTCAGCGGCAGCTCGTCGACGAACTCGATCTCGCGCGGGACCTCGTACGCGGCCAGGCGCTCGCGGACCAGCGCCTTCAGCTCCGCGGCGAGCTCGTCCGACGGCGACGACGCGACGACGAACGCCTTGATCGCCTCGCCGCGGACCTCGTCCGGGATCCCGATCACCGCCGCCAGCGACACCGCCGGGTGGCGGACGAGGCACTCCTCGATCTCACCCGGGCCGATCCGGTGGCCGGCGCTCGAGATCAGGTCGTCGGTGCGGCCGACGAAGCGGAAGTAGCCCTCGTCGTCGACCTCGGCCAGGTCGCCGGTGTGCAGCCGGCCGTCCCGCACCTTCTCGGCCGTCGCCGCCTCGTTCCGCCAGTAGCCGAGGAAGACGACCGGGTCGCCCTCGACCGCGACCGTCACCTCTCCGTCGACCAGCCGCGACGTCGTGACCCGGATACGCCCTGCCCATCGAGCCGGGCTTCGCCGGCCACGCCGTGCAGTTGCCGATCAGCAGGTTCGCCTCCGTCTGGCCGTAGAACTCGTTCAGCCTCGCACCGAGCCGCTCCGAGCACCACGCGGCGGTCTCCTCGCCGACCATCTCGCCGCCGCTCGCGAGCGTGCGGAGCGCGAGGGCCGGGCCGTCGTGCGCGGCCATCATCCGCAGCGCCGTCGCGGGCATGAAGACGTTGCGGACGCCGAGCCGAGGGATCAGGTCGAACGTCAGCTCGGGGTCGAACTTCGTCGTCTGGAACGCGAGCACGGGCCGGCCGTGGTGGAGGCCGGGCATGAGCACGTCGAAGAGGCCGCCCATCCAGGCCCAGTCCGCGGGCGTCCAGATCAGGTCGTCCGCCTGCGGGAAGAAGTCGTGCGAGAGCTCGAACCCGGGAAGATGGCCGTGGAGGACGCGGTGGGCGAGGAGCGCGCCCTTCGGCGGCCCGGTCGTGCCCGAGGTGTAGACGATCAGTGCCGGCGCGTCGGCCGCGGTGTCGACCGGCTCGAAGCGCGTCCGAGGCCGCGGCGAGCAGCGCCGGCAGCTCGCGGTCGACGTCGATCGTCGTCGACGCCGTCGAGCTCCCGGTCGACGAGCACGACCGCAGGGTCGGCGTCCCCGAGCCGCACCGCCATCGCGTCGGGGCCGAAGCGGGTCGAGAGCGGCACGGCGATCGCGCCCAGCTTGTAGACCGCGATGTGCGCGACGGCGGTCTCGGGCCGCTGCGGCAGCGCGATCCCGACGCGGTCGCCCGCCCCGATCCCCCGGGCGCGGAGCGCGTTCGCGAGCCGGTTCGAGTCGTCCGAGAGCTCGCCGAACGTGACGCGCCGCGTGACCTCGCGGCCGTCGGTGACCAGGATCGCGAGCGCGTCGCGCGGGTGGCGCTCGCAGACGTCGACGCCCAGGTTCAGCCGTGCCGGCACCTGCCAGCGGAAGCTGCCGAACAGCTGCTCGTACGTCAGGCCCAGAGGCGCTCCAGCAGCGCGAGATAGACCTTCGTCGCCCGCACGAGCTCGGCGACCTCGATCGACTCGACGTCCCCGTGCGCGCCCGAGCCCATCGGGCCGTGGTAGACGGTCGGGATCCCGGCCGCGTGGAACATCGCGCCGTCGGCGACGAGCCTCACGCCGGCGAGCGGCAGCTCCTGCCCGGTCACGTCGCGGTACGCCTCGCGCAGCGCGACGACGAGCCTGTCCTCCGGGTCGATCCGGTAGGCGCCGCGCGAGACCTGCAGGTCGAGCTCGATCGCGCACCCGGAGTCCGCCGCGATCGGCTCGAGCAGCGCCCGGAACTCCGCCTCGGCCTGCTCCACCGTGTTGCCCGGCGCCCAGCGGCGCGTGCCGACGAGGCGGCACTCGACCGGGTGGCGGTTGTAGAAGTCGCCGCCGTGCACCTCGCCGAGGAAGTACGACTCCGGCCCGACCCACTCGTGCTCGACCGCCGCCAGCTCCTCGTTGCGGGCGCGGATCGCCTCGATCACCCTGGCGGCGACGAGATTCGGGTTCGGCGTGCCCGCCGCGGTCATCAGCTCGTGGGTGACGTCGCCGTCGCGGCGGATCGTGATCTCGAACGTCGCGCAACCGACGTGCGCGACATTGAGGGTCGACGCGCCGAGCTCGCCGACGACGCCCATGTCCGCCGTGAAGCCGTACTCGCCGAGGAGGTACGTCAGGTCCTGGCCGCGCCCCAGCGGCGACTCGTGCAGGCCCACCGCGACGATGACGAGCTCGCCCGGAAACGACCGGCCGGCGAGCGCGCGCGCCGTCTCGGCCGCGCACGCCAGCGCGCCCTTCATGTCCGCGGTGCCGCGCCCGTAGATCGTCTCGCCGTCGAGCCGCGGCGGCTCGTGCGGGATCGGCACGGTGTCGAGGTGGCCGTTGAGGACGATCGTCGGGCCGGGCTCGCCGCCGCGGAGCCGGCCGATCACGATCGGCGTCGCCGGGAAGCGCTCGTCGAGCAGCTCGACCTCCATCCCGGCCTCCTCGAGCCGCCGCGCGTAGAGCCGCGCGACCTCGGCGGTGTCGCCGGTCGGGCTCTCGACCTGGACGAGCTCCAGGGTCAGGTCGCGCAGGCGGTCGGCGTCGACGCTCATTCGGCTCCTCTCGCGACCCGAAAGCCGATGTGCGCCTGGCGCCGGCAGGGCCGGCTGTGACTCCGCATCGTGCAGCGGGCCCAGGCGAGGCCCGGGCTCGCGAACGAGCCGCCCCGGAGGACGCGCTCGCCCGGCGG
Organism: uncultured Gaiellaceae bacterium; assembly: GCA_963827015.1. GTDB lineage: Bacteria > Actinomycetota > Thermoleophilia > Gaiellales > Gaiellaceae > Gaiellasilicea. Next base: position 20,492 of record CAWGZI010000014.1, read on the forward strand.
GTACTCCGTCGCCGTCCACTCCCAGACGTTGCCGGCCATGTCCAGGAGACCGTAGGGGCTGGCGCCGCCGGGGTGGGAGCCGACCGGCGAGGTGGAGCCGTGCTTGGTGCCCGCGCCGACCGCGGCGAGGCTCTGGTCCTCCTCGTCGCCCCACGGGTACGTGCGCCCGTCGGTGCCGCGTGCCGCCTTCTCCCACTCGGCCTCCGTCGGCAGCCGGCCGCCGGCCCAGGCGCAGAACGCGGCCGCTTCGTCCCAGTCGACGAACGTCACCGGATGGTCGGGCGGGGCCGGCCAGTGCGGCGGCGCGGCCGCGCCGCTCTCGGCGACGAAGCGCTCGTAGTCCGCATTCGTGACCGGCGTCCGCGCGAGCTCGAACGCCGCGACGTCGACGAGCGGCTGACGCGTCTCTCCCGCATCCCGGCCGATCACGTAGTCGCCGGCAGGCACCTCGACCCAGTCGAACTCCTGTCGCGGCTCGACGGCGACGACGCGGAAGCCGACGTACGTGTCGCGCGCGGCCGGGTGCACCGGCATGCGAGCCGAGCAGAGCAGGTCGGCGGGACCGCTCAGGTACGAGCCGCCGCGCGCCGTCCCGTCCGCCGTCCACTCGAAGACGTTGCCGGCCAGGTCCAGCGCCCCGGCAGGTGACGCTCCGGCCGGGTGCAGCCCGGCGGGTGACGGCCCGCCGATCCCCCGGCCGAACGTCGCGCGCGTCGTGTCGGGAGGCTCGTCGCCCCACGGCCAGAGCCGGTCGTCGCCGCCTCGCGCCGCCGCCTCCCACTCGATCTCGGTCGGCAGCCGCACGCCGTTCGCGGCGCAGAACGCCTCCGCGTCGTACCGTGAGACGTAGGTCAGCGGCACGCCGTCGTCGCCGGTGACGGGGGTGCGGCCGATCCGGAAGCTCTCGACCCGGACGACCCGGCGCGGCGTCTCGTCGTAGTCGGCGGGATAGGCGCGGGCAGGGTCGATACCCATCGGGAACGGCCCAGCCGCGATCCGTACCCAGTCGATCAAGCCGGAATCACGGGCAGGGTCACGGTGCCGCCGTGAACCGCCTGCTCGGCGATCACGTGGTGGGTGTGCCGGCCGATCGGCTCGCCGGTGTTCGGGTTCCGCTCGAGGCGCGGGAAGTTCGACGAAGAGACGTCCACCCGCAGCCGATGACCCTTCGCGAAGACGTTGGAGGTCGGCGGCAGCAGCATCGTCACCGTGTACTGCGTGCCCGGCTCCATCAGCACCTCGCGGTCGAAGCCCTCGCGGTAGCGCGTCCGGATGATCGTGTCGTTCAGGAGCAGGTCATACCCCTCCGGGTAGTCCTCGTTCGGCGGGTAGACGTCGACGAGCTTCGCGGTGAAGTCCGTGTCGAGAGCGCTCGACGAGATCGTCAGCTCGACGGCGACCCGGCCCGTCACCTCAAGCGGCTCCTCAAGCGGCTCCGTCTGGTAGACGAGCACGTCCGCACGCTCGGACAGGCGCTGGTAGGGCTCGCGCGCCGTGAAGAACTCGGCCGACTCCTTCTGGTCGGCGCCGCCCGGGATCATGATGTTCCGGAGCATGAGCGCCGGGTTGAGCAACCTCGCCCAGGCGGGCTCGAGCTCGGCGTCGCCGGACGGCATCTCCCCGACGGCGCAGTAGAGCCCGCCGATCGTCGGCACGGGATCGTCCGGGTCGTAGGTGAACCGCCGCGGCTCGCCGTCGGCCGCCGGTGCATCGGCGCGGAGCGTGCCGTCGGCATGAAGATGCAGCGTCTGCGCGGTCGCACGCGCGAGCGGCCACTCCTGCTCGTCGCGCCAGCGGCCGCCGTGGTCGAGCTTGCCGAGCTCCGTCTTGCGGCCGCTGCCGCCGCCCATCACGAAGATCTTCACCGGCGCCTCGTCCGCGGGGTGCCCGCTCGCGTCGTCGGGCAGCCAGCGGCCGAAGAACTCGAGCTGCTCGTCGAAGTAGCGCTGGACGCCCCAGACCGACGTCGGCCCGTAGTCGACGTCGAGCGTCCAGGTCCCGTCGCCCCGCATGCCGACGTGGCTCCACGGCCCGATGATCAAGCGCTGGGGCGCCTCGTTCTTCGCGGTCATCGCCGCCCAGTACTCGCTGTCGGCGTGCGGGAACGGGTCGTACCAGCCTGTCGTCATCGTCGCGGGGATGTCGGCGTGCTCGTGCCAGAAGCGCGTGAAGTCGTTCTCCTTCGCGGCCCAGAACTCGTCGTAGGCGCCGCGCGTGCAGTAGTCCTCGAGCGTCTGCGCGAGCTCCGGGACGTGGCGGAGCGCGAGGTCATCGCGGAGGAGGGGCGAGTTCCAGAAGAGCTCGCGCAGCCGCTGCAGGTCGCCGAAGACCTCGCGCTGCTTCTCCCAGTCCTCCTTGACGCCCTGATGGTCGGCGGCGTGGATGTAGAGCGCCCAGAACATGTGCAGCTGCATCGCCCCGCCCTCGCGCGTCTGGTTCTCGAAGGTGTTCGTCGGCGCGACGTCCGGCCAGATCGCGGTCAGGTGCGGCGGGCTCTCGAGCGCGGTCCGGATCTGCGTGATCCCGGCGTACGAGCTGCCGACCGTCCCCGTCCGGCCGTTGCTCCACGGCTGGGCGGCGATCCATTCGATCGTGTCGTAGCCGTCCTCGCCGGTGTGCGGCGTGGCGCTGTGGAAGTACGTGTTGCTGCCCTCGGAGCGGTGCCGGTCGCGCAAATCCTGGAGCACGACCGCGTAGCCGTGCGGGACGAAGAAGTCCGCGATCTCGACGTAGCGCCGCTCGGTCTTGTCGTACGGGGTCATGCAGACGATCGTCGGCCAGCGGCCGGGCACGAGCTCTCCGTCGCGGGCGGGGCGGTAGACGTCCGTCGCCAGACGGATCCCGTCCCGCATCGTCACCATCACGTCCTTCGACAGCACGATCCCGTAGCTCACGCTCTCTCCTTCTCGATGACGAGGTTGCCGAGGTCGTCGACCCGCACGGCGAACCCGGGATGGACGACGGTGGTCGAGTCGAACTCCTCCACGATCGCGGGGCCGGCGAGGGCGGCTCCCGCCGGGAGGGCGTAGCGGTCGTAGATGGGGCAGTCGACGAAGCCGGACGACTCGGCGAAGTACACCGGCCGCGTCTCCTTCGGCTCGGCGCTGCCGCCCTGCGACGGAGAGCGCGCCGGCGGCTTGGCGATCGCACCCACACTCGTCAGACGCAGGCTGACGACCTCGATCGGCTCCTCGGGCGCGCTGAACCCGTAGGTCCGGTCGTGCTCGACGTGGAAGCGCTCGAGCAGCCCGTCGCCGGCCGGGATCGTCAGCTCGTAGCTCTGGCCGACGTAGCGGAGGTCGATCTTGCGGACAAAGCTCGTCGCCTCCCCGGTCAGGCCCTCCTGCTCCAGCTCCGCCCGGCCCGCATCCTCGAGCCCGGCGAAGGTCGCTTCGACCTCGGCGGCATCGAGGTCGTCGAGGCGGCGCATCACCGTCACCGCCGTGTCGAGCTTCAGGTCGGTGGTGAGGAGCCCGGTGGCGGAGAAGATGCCGGGGCTGGGCGGGATCAGCAGCGTCGGCATCTCGGCGTCCCGGGCGAGCGCGTTCGCGTGCACCGGGCCGGCGCCACCGAAGCCGAAGAGGACGAAGTCGCGCGGGTCGTAGCCGCGCTGGACGGAGATCAGGTGCAGCGCGTTGACCATCGCAGCGTTCGCGATCTCGACGATCCCGTTCGCCGCCTCGACCACGTCGAGTCCGAGCGGCGTCGCGCACCGCTCCTCGATCGCCCGCCGCGCTCCCTCGACGTCGAGCCCGATCTCACCGCCGAGGAAGTAGTTCGGGTTCAGCCGGCCGAGCACGACGTTGGCGTCGGTGACGGTCGGCTCGGTGCCGCCGCGCCGGTAGCAGACCGGCCCCGGATCCGCCCCGGCGCTCTGCGGGCCGACGCGCAGGAGCCCGCCGGAGTCGACCCACGCGATCGAGCCGCCGCCTGCTCCGATCTCGACGAGGTCGACGACGGGCGTCCGCACCGGATAGCCGGAGAGCGACATGCCGCCGATCCCGGCGCCCGCGTGGCCGCCGACGTTGTAGTTCTTGGTCACCGACGGCTGCCCGTCCTGGATCAGCCCGACCTTGGCGGTCGTTCCGCCCATGTCGAAGGAGAGGATGTCGGGACGTCCGAGCGTCTCACCGAGGTAGGCGGAGGCGATCACGCCCGCGGCGGGCCCGGACTCGACCATGAACACGGGCCGGCCGCGCGCCGCCTCCGAGCTGAAGACGCCGCCGCTCGACTGCATCACGAGCAGCTTCGCCCGCACGCCCGCGTCGACGAGGCGGCTCTCGATCCGCTCGAGGTAGCGCTCGACGACGGGGCGGATGACGGCGTTGATCACCGTCGTCGAGGCCCGGAGATACTCGCGGAACTCGGGCGCCACCTCGGCGGAGAGCGAGACCGGGATGCCGGGCAGCTCCTCGGCGAGGATTGCGCCGACACGCTGCTCGTGCTCGTCGTTGACGTACGCGTGCAGGAGGCAGACGGCGACCGACTCGACCTCCTCGCGCCGCAGGATCGCGGCTGCCGCCCGCACGGAGTCGTCCTCGAGCGGCCGCAGCACCTCGCCCGCCGGGCCGAGGCGCTCCGCGACGGTCACCGCACGGTCGCGCGGGACCAGCGGCGTCGCCTTCTCGAACTGCGTGTCGTAGAGCGTCGGTCGCACCTGACGCGCGATCTCGAGCAGGTCGCGGAAACCCTCGGTCGTGACGAAGCCGCCGCGCGCGATCTTCCCCTCGATGATCGCGTTCGTCGCCACCGTCGTCGCGTGGACGACGAACCCGACCTGCCCTGCCGTGACGGCACCGTCCGCGAGCGCGCGCTCGACCGCCTGCATGAAGCCCTCGGAGGGGTCGCCCGGCGTCGTCAGCACCTTCGCGATCGAGACGGCGCCCGTCTCCTCGTCGATCAGGGTCGCGTCGGTGAAGGTGCCGCCGATGTCGACCGCGACGCGCACGCTCATCCGCGGAGCACCTCCGTGCCGGCCTCGTCGAGGCGGCGGTCTGCGATCGCGACGCGGTAGACCTCGCGCGCCCGCTCGGCGCTCACCTTCCCCTCGAGCACGTCCCGGAGCACGCGCTCCGGGTCACGCTCCTCCGGCGGGCCGTAACCGCCGCCCCCGCAGGTGCGAACGCTGATCACGTCACCCGGGACGAGGTCGAGCGTCGTCTTCGACGAGAGCCTCGTCTCGACGCCGCCGCGGACGTGCACGTACTCGGCCGTCCGCGCCGGGTGGCCGCCGAACGCGCCCCACGGCCCCGCCTTGTCGCGGTCGGCGAGCACGGTGAAGGTCGTGTGCAGGTCGAAGAGATAGTCCTTGCGCAGCCCGAGGCCGCCGCGAAAGCGCCCTGGCCCCTCCGAGTCCTCGACGAGCGAGAGCCGGTCGATGTGCACCGGGTAGTTGAGCTCCGTCTCCTCGATCGGGGCGTTTTCGGTGTTCTGGCTGTGCGACTGGACGGCATCGGGGCCGTCGCTCGCGTAGCGCCCGCCGTAGCCGCCGGCGAAGGTGTCGTAGAAGCACGTGTACTTGCCCGCCGCGACGTCGAGGGAGCCGAAGCCCGCCTGGCACATCATCCCCTTCGTCCCTGCCGGGAGCCGCTCCGGGAAGGCGGGCAGGAGCGCGCGGACGATCACCTCGATCAGGCGCGCGTGGGTCTCCCAGCCGCCCACGACCGGCGCAGGCCAGGTGCCGTTCGTGACCGTTCCGGGCGGGGCGTGCAGGCTGACCAGCCGGTAGAAGCCGTCGTTGACCGGCAGGTCGGGGTCGACGAGGCACTTGAGCGCGTACGCACAGGCCGAGAACGACATCGCATAGGTCGAGTTGACGGGTGCGCGCCGCTGCGGGTCGGAGCCCGTCGTATCGAAACGGACGCCGTCGGCGTCGATCTCGACCCGCACTTGCAGTCGCACCGGCTCGTCCGTGTAGCCGTCGTTGTCGACCGAGCCCGCCGCCTCGTAGACCCCCGGCGGCAGGGCCGCGATCTCCGCACGCGTACGCCGCTCGGTGTACTCGAGCAGCTCGTCCATGGTCGCGAGGATGGTCTCGCGCCCGTGGCGGTCGGCGAGGGCGGTGACGCGGCGCACGCCCGTCGCATTCGCGGCGATCTGGGCGCGGAAGTCGCCGGCGGTCTCGTGCTTCGAACGGATCTGGGCCAGGATCAGCTTGAACACGTCCCTGACGATTTCGCCGTTCGCGACGAGCTTCACGGGCGGGACGATCACTCCTTCCTGGAAGACCTCCTGGAAGGCGCCGATCGACGCGGGCGCGCCGCCGCCGACGTCGACGTGGTGCGCGAGGTTCGCGACGTAGCCGATCAGCTCGCCCTCGTGGTGGACCGGCGAGATCAGGCTGACGTCGTTCAGATGCACGCCGCTCGGGTGCGGGTCGTTCGTGACGAGCACGTCGCCGGGAGCGAGGTTCTCGGCGCCGTAGCTGCGCACGGCCTTCGGCACCTGCTCGGCCATCGAGCCGAGGTGCACCGGTTGCGCGAAACCCTGCGCGACGGAGCGCAGCTGGGCGTCGAAGAAGGCGCACGAGAAGTCGCCGCGCGTCTTGATGTTCGTCGAGTAGGCGCTTCGCTTCAGCGCGAGCGCCATCTCGTCGGTCGCCGCGACGAGCGCGTTCCGGATCACCTCGAACGAGATGGGGTCTACGGCTGCCATCCGTACTCCACACGAGCGCGTTCGGCGCTGACCTTCCCCTCGCGGACGTCCCGCGCCACCAGCTCGCGGTCGCGCTCCAGCGGCGGCCCGTAGCCACCGCCACCGCAGGTGCGGTAGCTGACCACGTCGCCGGCGCGGACCTCGATCGTCGTCTTCGCGCCGAGCCGCGTCTCGACGCCGCCGCGGATCAGCACGTACTCGGCCGGCTTCCCGGGCCGGCCGCCGAACGCTCCCGCTGGGCCCGCGAGCGTCCGGTCGGCCAGCACCGAGAAGGTGGTGGTGCGGTCGAACAGGAAGTCCTTGCGCAGCCCGAGGCCGCCGCGGAAGCGGCCCGGCCCCTCGGAGTCCTCGACGAGCGACAGCTGCGCGATCCGCACCGGGTAGTTCAGCTCGGTCTCCTCGACGGGCGCGTTCTCGGTGTTCTGCCCGTGCGTCTGCACGGCGTCCGGCCCGTCGCTCGCGAAGCGGCCGCCGTAGCCGCCGCCGAACGTCTCGAGGAAGCAGTAGTACTCGTTCGTCAGCGCGTCGACCCCGCCGAAGCCGGCGTGGCACATCATCGCCTTCGTGCCTGCGGGCAGCCGCTCCGGCAGCGACGGCAGCAGCGCCTGGAAGATCACGTCGACGAGCCGCGTCTGGGTCTCCCAGCCGCCGACGACCGGAGCGGGCCAGGTGCAGTTGGTCACCGTCCCCGCCGGCGCGTTCAGGCTGACGACGCGGTAGAAGCCGTCGTTGACGGGGAGATCGGGGTCGATCAGGCATTTGACCGCGTAGGCGCAGGCCGAGAACGTCTGCGCGTAGGTGGAGTTGACGGGGGCACGTCGCTGCGGGTCGGAGCCGCGCAGGTCGAAGGCGACACCGTCCGCCGTGATCTCGACGCGGGCCTGCAGCCGCACCGGCTCGTCCGTGTAGCCGTCGACGTCGACGGTTCCCTCCGCCTCGTAGACGCCGGTGGGGAGGGTTGCGATCTCGGCGCGCGTGCGCCGCTCGGTGTAGTCGAGCAGCTCGCTCATCGTCTCGACGACCGTGTCGAGGCCGTGGCGGCCGACGAGCGCCTGCAGCCTGCGGACGCCGGTCGCGTTCGCGGCGATCTGGGCGCGGAAGTCGCCTGCCGTCTCGTGCTTGGAGCGGATCTGCGCGAGGATCAGGTCGAAGACGTCGGGGACGATCCGCCCGCCCTTCGACGACCTTCACGGGCGGGATGATCACGCCTTCCTGGAAGACCTCGCGGAAGGCGCCGATCGACGCGGGCGCGCCGCCGCCGACGTCGACGTGGTGCGCGAGGTTGGCCACGTACCCGAGCAGGCGGCCGTCGTCGTGGACGGGCGAGATCAGGCTGATGTCGTTCAGGTGGACGCCGCTCGGGAAGGGCTCGTTCGTGATGATCACGTCGCCGGGCTCGAGGTTCTCGGGGCCGTAGTCGAGGATCGCGCGCGGGACCTGCTCGACCATCGAGCCCAGGTGGACGGGCTGGGTGAAGCCCTGTGCGACCGCGCGAAGCTCGGCGTCGAAGAAGGCGCACGAGAAGTCGGAGCGCGTCTTGATGTTGGTCGAGTAGGCGCTGCGGCGGAGGGTCAGCACCATCTCGTCCGTCGCGGCCACGAGCGCGTTGCGGATCACCTCGAACGTGATCGGATCCATCAGTACGGGCCCTGCCGCTCGTAGCGCTCGCGCGCCCGGCCGACCGCGTCCAGGTCGATCTCGAAGCCGAGGCCCGGCCGCGTCGGGACGGCGCAGCGGCCGCCGTCGACCTCGATCGGCGTCGTCGTCAGCTGCTCCGTGATCAGGTGGTGCATCACCTGGTTGCCTTCGGTCTGGTTCGGGATGCACGCCATCGCCTGCAGGGCGGCGAAGGTCGAGATCGCGCTCTCCGGGCACGCGTGCCGGTTCATCGGGATCCCGTACGACTCGGCGAGGTACGCCAGCTGCCGCCAGCGCCAGAGGCCGCCCGCCTCGTGGCTGCCGAGCACGATCGCGTCGGCGGCCTCCTCGTCGAGGACGGCGCGGAGCTCGGCGGTCGTGTGCACGGCCTGGTCGGCGGCGATCTTCGTCTCGACCGAGCTCCGCACCCGCGCGAGGCCCGCGACGTTCCAGGCGGCGACGGGCTGCTCGACCCAGTCGAGATCGAATTCCTCGAGCCGCCGGATCGCGTCGACGGCGCCTGGAACGTCCCAGGCCTCGTTCGGGTCGACGCGCAACAGCGTGTCCGGGCCGATCGCGTCGCGCACGGCGCCGACGATCTCCGCGTCGTCGCGCTCGCCGCGGCCGACCTTGACGTAGACGACGCGATAGCCCTCGGCGGCGAACGCCGCCGCCTCGCCCGCCAGCTCGTCAGCGGTGTCGCCCTGCGGGAAGCCCATGAAGTCGACCTCGTCGTGGACGCGGCCGCCGAGGAAGGTCGACGCCGGCACGCCGAGCGCCTTCCCGAGCGCGTCCCAGCACGCCGACTCGATCCCGCTCAGGATCTGGAGCGAGAAGTGGGGCACGACGCGCCAGCGGCCGTTGCGCCAGAGATCGTGGAAGATCCCCTCGATGTCGCCGGGCGAGCGGCCGACGAACGACGCGCGCCATCAGCTCCCCGTAGGAGATGACGGCGGCCGGGTCCTCGCAGATCGACTCGCCGTAGCCGGTCACACCCTCGTCGGTCTCGACGGCGAAGAGGGCGAGGTTCACGCCCTCCTGCACGCCCGAGCGGTAGCGAAACGGCTGCACGAGCGGGAGGGCGATCGGCGTCGCCGTGACCGCGGTGATCTTCACGGGACCTCGACCCCGTAGAGCTCCCGTGCCGCCTCGCGGCTGACCTTCTCGTTCAGGACGTCCGTCCGCGACCGCAGCCGGGTCGCGTCGCCGCGGATCGCCCCAGCCGCCGCCGCCCGCGGTCCGGTGCTCGTAGACGTCGCCCGCGTCGATCTCGATCGAGAACATCGGCGGCAGCATCTCCTTGCTGCCGTCCGGGTGCACGAGCACGTTGGCGGAGAGGGCGCCCGGGCCACCGCCTGCGAGCCCGTAGGGGGCGTGCGTGGCGCGGTCGGAGCGGACGATCAGCGAGGTGCGGGGCGTGAGGCAGCGCCAGACGCGCTCGATCGCGAGCCCGCCGCGATGCAGCCCGGCGCCGCCCGAGTCGGGCACGAGCCCGTACCGCTCGACCACGATCGGGTACTCCGACTCGGCGACCTCGACCGGGATGTTGGCGGCCAGGCTCGCAGGGTTGGTCAGGCCGTCGTTGCCGTCGGCCTCGGGCGTCCCGCCCCACGTGCCGACGACGAGCTCGTAGAAGATGAACCGCTCGCCGTCAGGCCGCTCGGCCCCGAAGATCGCCAGCGTGTTGCCGCCTTCGCCGGCGGCCGCGACGCGGTCGGGCAGCAGCTGCGCGAGCGCGCCGTTGACCGCGTCGAGGACGCGGAAGCCCGTGACTCCGCGCATCGAGGACGCGCCGGGCATCACGACCTCCGCGATCGTGCCCGGCTTCGTGACGATGTGGATCGGTCGGAAGGCCCCGGCGGTGTTCGGCACGTCGACGGTCAGCGCCGACGCGCACCGCCTGGTAGACGCAGGCCTGCACGAACGAGCGGGTGCTGTTCAGCGAGCCGCGCACCATCGGCGCCGAGTCGCTCAGGTCGGCGGTGACCTCGTCGCCGGAGATCGTCACGTGCGCCGTGATCGGCACGTCGCAGACGTCGACGCCGTCGGAGCCGAGGTGGTCGGTGAACGAGGCGGTGCCGTCCGGCCAGCTCGCGATCTCCTGCCGAACGAGCCGCTCGGTGTAGTCGATCAGCGCGTCCAGCAGCTCCGCGAGCGGCTCGGCACCGTGCCGCTCGGCGAGCGTGACGAGCGCGCGCTCGGCGACCGAGCAGGCCGCGACCTGCGCGCCGAGGTCGCCGAACGTCATCCGCGGGATGCGCACGTTCGCCTCGATCAGCTTGAAGACGTCCTCGACCGGCTCGCCCTCGGCGTAGAGGCGCAGCCAGGGCATGCGGATCCCCTCCTGGAAGATCTCGGTGTTGTCGCAGGCGCTCGAGCCCGGCAGCCTGCCGCCGACGTCGCCGTGGTGCGCCGTCGTGCACGTGAAGCCGATCAGCTCGTCGCCGAGGTGGACGGGCTTGAAGACGAAGATGTCCTGCAGGTGCATGCCGCCGTCGAAGGGGTCGTTCATCACGTACACGTCGCCTGGCCGGATCCGGTCGCCGTAGTGCGCGAGCAGCGTCTCCATCGCCGCGGGGATCGAGCCGAGATGGAAGGGGACGCTGACCGCCTGCGCGACCGTCCGGCCCCGGGCATCGCAGACGCAGGCGGAGAAGTCCATCCCGTCGCGGACGACGGTCGAGTGCGCGGTCCGGCAGATCGTCGTCGCCATCTCGTCCGCCATCGAGGCGAGCGCGTTGCCGACGATCTGGAGCGTGACCGGGTCGACGCGGGCTCTAGTCGCCATCGCCGCTCCGTTCCAGGACGAGCGTTGCGGTGGCGGCGTCGCGCCGGGCCGACCAGCCCGGCGGCACGACGACGGTGGTGTCGTACTCGTCGACGAGCAGCGGGCCGGGCTCCGGGGCACCGCCGATCGACGACCGCGTCCGCACCGGCACCGCCGCGCCGTCGATCGTGCGCGTGGCGCCGTTCGACCGGGTCGTGCTCGCCTCGAGCTGGAACGAGTGCGTCGCCGCGACGTCGCCGAGCGCCGCGAGCCTCAGGGCGCGGATCTCGACCGGCGAGCCTGCGCGGTCCTTGACGCCGTAGAGGCGCTCGTGCTCGGCCTCGAAGCGCGCGCGCAGCGCGGCGAGCAGAGGGCGGTCGATCGGACCCGACGGGAGTTCGACCTCGACCTCCCAGCTCTGGCCGCCGTAGCGGAGGTCGGCGGTGCGCACCCACTCGACCGAGCGTCCCGCGAGCGCGCGTGTCAGCCCGGCCTCCATCTCGGCGAAGAGCCCGGCGGCGACGCCGGGATCCACGGCGTCGACGTCGAGGTTGCACGTCCTCACCTCGTGGAACTCGGGCCGTGCGAAGAGGAGGCCGACGGCGCTGAAGAGGCCGGCGACGGCCGGCACGAGCACCGTGCGCATGCCCAGATCCTCGGCGAGGCCGGCGGCGTGGATCGGCCCGGCGCCGCCGTAGGCGATCAGGGCGAAGTCGCGCGGGTCGCGTCCCTTCTCGGACGAGACGCTCCTGAGCGCACGCGTCATCCGCGCGTTCGCGATCCGGTGGATCCCGCTCGCCGCCTCGAGCAGCGTCAGCCCGAGCGGCTCGGCGACGCGGCGGACGGCGTCCTCCGCGAGCTCGGCCGAGATCGTCACCTGGCCGTCGGCGACGGTGACCGCGGGCATGTAGCCGAGGACGACGTTCGCGTCGGTCACGGTCGGCTCGAGGCCGCCGCGGCCGTAACAGGCCGGGCCCGGATCGGCGCCCGCGCTGCGCGGGCCGACCTGGAGGCCGCCGGCCGGGTCGATCCAGGCGATGCTGCCGCCGCCGGCACCGACCTCCGCGATGTCGATCGTCGGGATCCGGAGCAGCTCGCCGGCGCCGCGGATCAGCCGGCTGCCGGCCGACATCGCACCGCCGACCTCGTACTCGCGGCCGCGCGAGATCGCGCCGTCCTCGATCAGCGACGCCTTCGCCGTGGTGCCGCCCATGTCGAAGGCGAGCAGGTTCCGGATCCCCAGCCGCTGGCCCATCCCGAGCGCCGCCACCACGCCCGCGGCGGGGCCGGACTCGAGTGCGAACACCGGCCGCTCCTTCGCGTCCTCCGCCGTCATCACGCCGCCGGAGGACTGCATGATCTGCAGCGGCCCGTCGAGCCCGATCCCGTCGAGCCCCGTCCGGATCCGGTCGATGTAGGACGCCATCAGCGGCCGCACGTACGCGTTGACGACGGTCGTCGCCGAGCGCTCGTACTCGCGCTGCTCGCGCAGGATCTCGCTCGAGAGCGAGACGTTCGCCTCGGGCAGCTCCTCGGCCAGGATCTCGCCGAAGCGCTGCTCGTGCTCGGGGTAGAGGTACGAGTGGAGGAAGCAGACCGCCACCGACTCGACGCCCGTGGCGCGGAGGCGGGCGGCGAGCCCGCGGCTCTCGTCCTCGTCCAGCGGGCGCACGATCGTCCCGTCGGCGGCGACGCGCTCGTTCAGCTCGAAGCGCAGGTGCCGCTCCACGAGCGGCGGCGGCTTGCGCCAGAAGAGGTCGTACATGTGCGGGATCCGCAGCCGGCGCAGCTCGAGCACGTCGCGGAAGCCGGCGGTGGTGACGAGGGCGGTCAGGCTGCCGCGCCGCTCGAGCACCGCGTTCGTGGCGACGGTCGTGCCGTGGACGACCTCGGCGACGGGGCCTGCCTCCGCGGCGAGCCCGCCGACCGCCTCGACGACGGCGCGGTCGTAGCTCGGGGGGGTCGAGAGCAGCTTGCGGAGCACGACCCGGCCGTCGGCGCCGTGGAGGATCACGTCGGTGAACGTGCCGCCGACGTCCACGCCCACGCGCGTCTCGGCGGCCGTCATTCGGGGAGGTCCAGCAGGTCGGCGAGACGCTGGCCCTGGTTGAGTGCGACGCGGATGTCGTCCTCGGCATCCCGGATCGCCTGCGCCGCCGTCTCGATCGCCGGCCAGTCCGCGGCCGCGACGACCAGGATCGCGTCGCCGTCCGCCACGACCTGGTCGCCGGGGGCGATCTCGACGCCGCCGATCGTGACCGGCTCGTCGACCGAGAGCACGCGCTCCTTGACGCATCCGGCCGGGGCAACGCCTCCGTGGAAGACGGGGAAGCCGAGCGCCGCCAGCGCGCCGCTGTCCCGGATCGCCCCGGCGACCACGACACCCTGGAGCTCCCGGAACTCCGCGTCCATCGCCGCGAGCTCGCCGAAGTGGGCGCAGTCGGCGCGCCCGCCGGCGTCGATGACGAGGACGGAGCCCTCGGGCGCCTGTTCGAGCAGGCGGTGCACGGCGAGGTTGTCGCCCGGCGCGCACGCGCATGTCGCCGCAGGGCCGCAGAGGGCGGCGGTCGGCGTCAGCGGCGCGAGGCCCTCGACGAACCGCGCCGCCGCGCCCGCAGCCTGCAGCACCTCCGGCGTCGAGAAGAGCGTCACGATGAAATTTGAAATCTCATGTTGCGTTCAGGGCGACCGTAAACGAGACTGACGCCGAATGGAAGGCCCAGGCAGAACCGCGATCGCGCCGCTGGAGGAGCGGGAGTCGATCGAGCAGCGCGTGGCGCAGTCGCTGCGCGCGCTGATCGTCTCCGGCCGCCTCCCGGAGGGCACCCAGCTGGTGCAGCGAGACCTCGCCCAGCAGCTCGGGGTCTCGCAGACGCCGGTCCGCGCGAGCCTCGGCACGCTGCAGCGCGAGGGCTTCGTCGCCGTCGGCTCCACCGGCCGAGCGTTCGTCAGCAGGCTGACGCGCGAGGACTTCGAGGAGATCTACGCGGCCCGGCTCGGGCTCGAGGGGCTGGCGGCTCGACTGGGCGCGGAGGCGGTCGGCGCGTCCGAGCGCGGCGCGATGCGAGCGACGCTGACACGGCTGGAGCGGGCGGCGGCCGCAGAGGACGTGGACGAGTACCTCGCGCTGCGCTGGGAGTTCTACGGGACGTGCTACCGGGCGAGCGGCCGCCGCCGCCTCGTCGAGGAGGTCGAGCGCCTCTACCGGCGCTCGGAGCGCTACAACAGGCTCGTGCTCTCGACGGCGCAACGCTTCCAGGAGTCGCTCGACCGCTACCGCTCCTTCTTCGTCGCCTGCGAGGCGAACGACGGTGCAGCCGCCGAGCGCGGCGTCCAGGAGAGCCTGCGCTGGGCGGTCGACGGCGTCGCCCCCGGGCTGCCGTCGGAGACCGAGTTCTCGTGAGCGTCGCGGCCCAGGAGCTCCGGGACGCCCTCGTCGAGGTCCTCGGCGAGACCGCGCGCGTCTCGGACGGCGAGTCGGATCGTGACCTCCACGGTGCCGACATCACCTTCCACACCCCGCGGCGGCCCGACCTGGTCGTGTATCCGACGTCGACCGAGGAGGTCTCGCGCGTCCTCGCGCTCGCGAACGAGCGCGGCGTCGCGGTGACGGCGTTCGGCGCCGGCTCGAGCCTCGAGGGCCACGTGATCCCGACCCGCGGCGGGATCAGCCTCGACCTCTCGCGGCTGAACCGGATCGTCGAGATCGAGCCCGGCGACCTGACCGCCACCGTCCAGGCCGGTGTGACGCGCATGCAGCTCGAGCGGGCGGCGGGAGAGCACGGGTTGTTCTTCCCGGTCGATCCCGGCGCCGACGCCACGCTCGGCGGGATGGCCGCGACGAACGCCGCCGGCACGACCACGATCCGCTACGGGAAGATGCGCGCGAACGTCCTTGCGCTCGAGGCGGTGCTCGCGGACGGGACGATCGTCCGGACGGGGAGCCGCGCGCCGAAGACGTCGGCCGGCTACGACCTGACGAGCCTGCTCGTCGGCTCCGAGGGGACGCTGGCCGTGATCACCGAGGTGCGCGTGCGGCTGTACGGGATCCCGGAGCACGTCGTCGCGCAGCGGATCGCCTTCCCGACGCTCGAGGCCGCCTGCCGCACGGCCGCCGCCGCCGTCGCGGCGGGCTCGGCGGTGACCCGGCTCGAGCTGCTCGATGCCTGGACGCTCGCCGCGATCAATGCCTACCGCGGCTCGAGCTACGCCGAGGGGCCCTGCCTGCTGGTGGAGGCGGCGGGCTCCGAGGCGACCGTCGAGGCCGACCTCCTGCTCGTCCGCGAGCTGGCCGAGGCGGAGGGCGCGACCGAGGTCGTCGACGAGCGCGGCCCCGACGGCCGAGCGCGGCTCTGGGCGGCGCGCCACGACGCGGCCTACGCCGCCGCGGCCGCCTCGCCCGGCCGGCACGAGCGCGCGACGGACACGTGCGTCCCCGTCTCCGAGCTGGCCGGAGCCGTCGCGTTCGCGCGCGCCGAAGCGGAGCGCCTCGGTCTCGACGCGGCGATCCTCGGCCATGCGGGCGACGGCAACGTGCACGTCAGCCTGCAGCTCGATCCCGACGACGCGGCCGAGCTCGCGCGCGCCGACGAGCTGGTCGAGCGCCTGGTCGTCGACGCGCTCGCGCGCGGCGGCACCTGCACGGGCGAGCACGGGATCGGCCAGGGCAAGATCGGAGCATTGGAGCTCGAGCACGGCGACCTGCTGCCGCTGATGCGCGGGATCAAGCGAGTCTTCGACCCCAACGGGATTCTCAACCCGGGGAAGGTCTTCAACGACGAGAGGAGCGTTCGTGCCGGATAACGGCCTCCCGATCGCACGCCCGGGCAAGATCGTGTGCGTCGGCCTGAACTACCGCGACCACGCCGAGGAGTCCGGGATGGAGCTGCCCGAGCGTCCGCTCCTCTTCGCCAAGTGGCCGAGCTCGCTGATCGGGCCCGGCCAGCCGATCCTCATCCCCGCGCAGGCGACGCAGGTCGACTACGAGGCCGAGCTCGGAGTCGTGATCGGGACGCGCGCCAGCCGCGTCTCCGTCGAGGACGCGCTGGGCCACGTCGAGGGCTACCTCTGCGCCAACGAGGTGAGCGCGCGGGACGTCCAGTTCGCGGACGGCCAGTGGACGCGCGGCAAGTCGTTCGACACGTTCGGGCCGGTGGGGCCGCTCGTCCCCGCCGCCGAGGTGCCCGACCCGCAGGCGCTCCGGATCCGCTGTCTCGTGAACGGCGAGGTGATGCAGGACTCCTCGACGGCCCAGATGGTCTTCACCGTCGCCGAGGTGATCGCGTTCGTCAGCGACGGGATCACGCTCGAGCCGGGCGACCTGATCCTGACCGGGACGCCCGCGGGAGTCGGGCTCGGGCGGAAGCCTCCCGTGTACCTCGCCGACGGGGACGAGGTGACGGTCGAGATCGAGAGCATCGGCTCGCTGACGAACCCCGTGCGGCACGGGTGAGCGTGCCGGCCGTCTCGCCGGCGAAGGATCTTCGCGCCCGCTTCGCGGAGGGCATCGTCCTCGACGGAGTCCCCGCCTCCTATCTCACCGACGCGACCGAGGCGCGGGGGCTCCGGGGCCACGCCGACGCGGTCGTGCTCCCGCGCACCGCCGACGAGGTCGCGGACGTCGTCGCGTGGTGCTACGACCACGACGTCCCGATCACCCCGCGGGGCGGGGGCACGGGTTTCGCCGGCGGTGCCGTCCCGCTCGGAGGGATCGTGCTCGGGCTCGAGCGGCTCCGACGCGTGCGTTCGATCGACCCGCTGTGCTGGCGGATGGAGGTCGAGGCGGGGGTGACGACGCTCGACGTGCGCAGGCACGCCCGCGAGAACGGCCTCCTCTTTCCGCCCGACCCCGGCGCTGCCGAGCAGTCGCAAATTGGCGGAAACGTCGCCACCAACGCCGGCGGCCCGCACGCGTTCAAGTACGGCGTCACGGGAGACTGGGTCACCGGTGTCGAGGCGGTCGTCGCTCCGGGTGACCTCGTCGCCGTCGGCGGGGCGATCCGGAAGGACGTGGCCGGCTACGACCTCAGAGGCCTGCTCGTCGGCTCGGAGGGGACGCTCGGCGTGATCACGTCCGTCTGGCTGAACCTGACACCCGCTCCGGAGGCGGCCGCACCCGTCGTCTCGCTGCACGCGAGCACCAGCTCCGGTTGCGACGCCCTCGCACGGGTCCTGGGAAGCGGTCTCCCGGTGGCGGCGCTGGAGTACCTGGACGCCGAGACGGTGCGCCGGTCCGGACGCGCATTCCCGGTCCCGCTCGGTGACGGCTTCCTCGTGCTGACCGAGGTCGACGGCTCGGCGGAGGAGGTCGAGCGTCTGCGTGCGGCCGTGCTGGAAGCGGTCGGCGAGGATGCGATTTCGGTGTGGGCGCCCGAATCCGCGTCCGAGATCGCGGCACTCTGGCGCTGGCGCGACAGCGTCTCTCTCGCCGTGCAGGTCGAGCGCGGCGGCAAGGTCAGCGAGGACATCGTCGTGCCGTTCGAACGGCTCGCGGAGGCGATCGAGGAGACGCTGGCGATCGGCCGTCGGCACGACGTCGACGCCTGCAGCTGGGGGCACGCGGGCGACGGCAACCTCCACTCCACCTTCCTGATCGACCCCGGTGACGAAGGGGAGCGCATGCGTGCCACCGCGGCGGGCGAGGAGCTGTTCGACCTCGCCGCACGGCTGGGCGGCAGCATCTCGGGCGAGCACGGGCTCGGGCTCGTCAAGGTCGGCGGACTCGAGCGCCAGTGGAGCCCGGCGGCGGTCGCCCTGCACCGATCGATCAAGTCCGCCTTCGACCCCAAGGGACTGCTGAACCCCGGCAAGAAGGCCTGATCCCGGACGAGGCCGCACGCCGTGCCCGCCGCCGCGGGCAGCTGTACATCGCCGCCGCAGCGTTCGCGTGGTCGACCGCGGGAGGCCTGCAGCGCGAGCTCTCGGTCGACACGACGACGCAGCTCGCAGGGCGCGCGTTCTTCGCGTTCGTCGCGCTGCTGCTCTTCGTCGCACTGGCCAACCGTGGGCGGACGATCGCGGTCACGCGCTCGATCGGCGTCGCGGGCCTCGGCGTGGCCGTCTGCACGGCCGTCGCCTCGGGCTCGTTCATCGTCGCGCTGAACCACTCGACCGTCGCCAACGTCCTCTTCCTCCAGGCGGGCGCGCCGATCGCGGCCGCCCTGCTCGGTTGGCTCGCCCTGCGGGAGCGAATCGCGGGAAGAGCCGCGTTCGCGATGGGGATCGCGGTGCTCGGCGTCGGCCTCATGGTCGGGGGGCCGGACACGGGCGGAGTGATCGGGATCGGGTTCTCGCTCCTGATGACGATCGCGTTCGCAGTCAGCATCGTGATCACGCGGCACCGCCGGGATGTCTCGATGGCGCCGGCCATCTGCCTCTCGCAGCTGCTCATCGTCCTCGTCGTGGGCCCGTTCGCCGACCCGGGGAGCGTCGGTACGCGCGACCTCTCTCTGCTCGTCCTCCTGGGCGTCGGCCAGATGGGGCTCGGGCTCGTCCTGTTCACGATGGGCGCACGGCTGATCGCAGCGTCGGAGGTCGCGCTGATCACCCTGCTCGAGGTCGTCCTCGGCCCGTTCTGGGCGTGGGTCGCCGTCTCGGAGACGCCCTCCTTGACGACCGTCGTCGGAGGAGCGGTCGTGACGATCGCCGTCATCCTCCAGACGACCGCTCGCACGAGGCGTGGAGAGCAAGCCGTTACGGTGGCGACTCCGTAGTCGTGAACGCGCGCAAGGAAGATCGTGCCCGTCCTCGTGTCCACGTCACGGGGCCTGTCCCGGCCGTCGTCTCCGAGGCGCTCGCGGCGGACTTCGACCTGGCCGATGCGCCCGAGGGGGTCGACGGGATCCTGTCGCTGATCACGACCCGGGTCGACGCCGCGTACCTCGACGCGGCAGGCCCCCGGCTGGCGATCGTCGCCAACTACGGGGTCGGCGTCGACAATCGTCGACCTCGACGCGGCCCGGGCTCGCGCCGTGCTCGTCGCCAACACGCCGGACGTGCTGACCGCCGCGACGGCCGAGCTCGCGATCGCGCTGACGCTGTCGCTGCTCCGCCGGGTCGTCGAGGGCGACCGGTTGCTCCGCCGCGGGCGACGGCTGGACGTTCTCGCTCGACTTCATGCTGGGCGAGGGACTCGGCGGCCGTCGCTTCTGCGTCGTCGGCCCCGGGCGGATCGGCCGCGAGGCGGCGAGGCTTGCGGAGGCGTTCGGAGCGGACCCGTTCTTCGTCGGACGGGACGACGACCTGCACGGAGGCGCTCGGCGAGGCCGACGTCGTCAGCCTCCACTGCCCGCTCACGGCCGAGACGCGACACCTGATCGACGCGCGCGCGCTCTCGCGGCGATGCGGCCGACCGCCGTCCTCGTCAACACGGCGCGGGGGCCGATCGTCGACGAGCAGGCGCTGGTCGAGGCGCTGTCGTCGCGCCGGATCGCGGGGGCCGCCCTGGACGTCTTCGAGCGCGAGCCCGAGGTGCACGAGGCGTTGCTGCGGATGGAGAACGTCGTCCTGACGCCTGCACATCGGCAGTGCGACGCGCAGCACGCGCGAGGCGATGGGCCTGCTCGCGGTGGCCGCGCTCCGTGATGTGCTTCTCTTCGCGCGGCGCCCGAGCAACCTCGTCGGCTGAGCTACCTCGTCGCGTGGACGGGGCCCGGCACCGTCACCGCGCCCGTCGAGGCGGAGGAGACCGCGTTCGCGTACTTCGCGAACACACCGCCGGCGTAGCGTGCCTCGGGCGGCGCCCAGTCGGGCAGGCGCTCGGCCAGCTCGCTGCGGCGCCAGCTCGACCCGCAGCTCTCCGGCCTCGGCGTCGATGACGACCACGTCCCCGTCCTCGACGGCTGCGATCGGTCCGCCCCGTGCCGCCTCCGGCGCGACGTGGGCGACCATGAACCCGTGCGTCGCGCCCGAGAAGCGCCCGTCGGTGACGAGCGCCGTCGTCTCCGAGAGGCCCTTGCCGACGATGGCGCCGGTGACGTGGAGCATCTCGCGCATGCCGGGGCCGCCGGCCGGGCCTTCGTACCGGATCACCACGACGTCGCCGTCGACGATCGCCCCATCCCGCACCGCCGCGAAACAGCGCCTCTTCGCTGTCGAAGACGCGCGCCGGGCCCGCGGTGCGCGAGGCGGTCGTGACCGGCGAGCTTGACCACGCACCCGTCCGGCGCCAGGTTCCCCCGGAGCGCCCGGATGCCGCCTTGCGGCTTCAGCGGCTCCTCGAGGCGACGGACGACGCGCTGCCCCGGCTGCTTCGACCGCCGCCCCGGCGATCTCGCCCAGCGTGCGGCCGTCGACGTTCCTCGCGTCGTCGCTCAGCAGGCCCCCGCGAAGGAGCTCGCGCGAGATCAGCCCGTAGCCGCCGGCCTCGAAGAGGTCCGGGCGCGGTGAAGTCGCCGCCGGGCTTGAGACTCGCCACGATCGGCGTCCGCGCCGACACCGCGTCGAAGTCGTCGAGCGTGTACGGGATGCCGAGCTCGAATGCGATCGCGAGCAGGTGGAGCACGGCGTTCGTCGAGCCCCCGCTCGCGGCGACGACCGCTGCGGCGTTGTCGAGCGCGGCGCGCGAGACGATCGACGACGGTCGGACGTCGTCGCGGACGAGGTCCATCGCGAGCCGGCCGGCGGAGCGGGCGTTCGGTGCCCGCTCCGGGTGCACGGCGGGGATCGCATTCGTGCCGCCCGGGCTGAGGCCGAGGAACTCGGCCACCATCGCCATCGTGTTCGCCGTGAACTGCCCGCCGCACGCGCCCGCGCCGGGGCAGGCGACCGACTCGAGCTCGTGGACGTCGGCCTCGGTCATCGATCCCGCCGCGTGCGCGCCCACCGCCTCGAAGACGTCCTGGATCGTGACGTCGCGGCCGCGGAACCGGCCGGCGCGGATCGAGCCGCCGTAGAGGACGAGCCCCGGCACGTCCAGGCGGGCGAGCGCCATCACCGCGGCCGGGATGGTCTTGTCGCAGCCGACCACGCAGACGACGCCGTCGAGGAGGTGGCCGCGCACGACCAGCTCGATCGAGTCGGCGATGACCTCGCGCGAGACCAGCGAGGCGCGCATCCCGATCGTCCCCATCGAGACCGCGTCGGAGACGGCGATCGTGTTGAACTCGAGCGGCGTTCCGCCGGCTTCGGCCACGCCCGCCGCCACCTCTCGCGCGAGCGCCCGCTGGTTGAGGTTGCACGGCATCGTCTCGATCCACGTGGTCGCGATCCCGACGAGGGGGCGGGCGAGCGCTTCGTCGTCGAAGCCGACGGCTTTCAGCATCGCCCGTGCGGGCGCTCGCTCGACGCCGTCCGTCAGCGCCGACGAGTGCCGCTTGGCCGGGTCGGAGCGGTCGTACATCCCGCGCGTCAGCCCGACACCAGCGACGCACCGCCGCAACGATCTCGGCGGCCCCGGGCAGCGTCGCTCGCCTCGAGCTCCTTCTGATACGGGATCGGGTGCGAGGCGGCGCCGACGCGCTTGACCGGGGCGTCGAGGTCCCAGAAGCAGTGCTCCGCCACGTGTGCCGCGATCTCCGAGCCGAACCCGCCGAACTGCACCGCCTCGTGCGCGACGACGAGCCGGTGCGTCTTGGCGACGGACGCCGCGATCAGCTCGACGTCGAGCGGGACGAGCGTCCGCGGGTCGACCACCTCGACGCTGACGCCTTCGCGCTCGAGCTCGTGGGCCGCGCGGAGCGCATGCGCCACCAGCGCCCCGAGCGCGACGACCGTCACGTCCGTTCCCTCGCGCGCGATCGCGGCCGACGCCGAGCTCGATCCCGTACCGCTCCCGCGGCACCGGCCCGGGCTCGGCGAAGAAGAGGAGCTTCTGCTCGAGGAAGATGACCGGGTCGTCGCCGCGGATCGCGGCCGAGAGCAGGCCCTTGGCGTCGAACGGCGTCGAGGGCATCGCGACGAGGAGGCCGGGGATGTGGGCGAACAGCGCCTCCAGGCTCTGCGAGTGCTGCGCCCCGAGCCGGACGCCCCCGCCGGAGACCATGCGGATCACGAGCGGGATGCTCGGTGCGCCGCCCATCATGAATCTCAGCTTCGCCGCCTGATTCATGATCTGGTCGAAGGCGACGCCGGCAAAGTCCGAGAACTGGAGCTCGACGACCGGGCGCAGCCCGGTGAGCGCCGCGCCGATCCCGCAGCCGACGAAGCCGCTCTCGGTCAGCGGGGTGTCGCGGATCCGCTCGCCGCCGTAGCGCTCGTAGAGCCCCTCGGTCGCGCGGAAGAGCCCGCCGACCCTGCCGATGTCCTCGCCGATCACGATCACATCCGGGTCGGCCTCGAGCTCGAGGTCGAGCGCCTCGCGCACCGCCGCCACGAACCCGAGTGTTCGCTCCGTCTCGACCGCGGGCGCCGGGTAGCTCCGCCGGGGGCCGTGCACGGCGGGGAGCAGGTCGTCGGTCGACGCGTCCTCGTCCGCGAGCGCGATCCGGATCGCGAGCTCGACGTCGTGCTCGACCTCGCGCCACAGCACCGCAGAGCCCGTCGTCGTCGATCTCGCCGGTCTCTCGGAGCACCCGCTCGAAGCGCGGGAGCGGGTCACGCGCCTCCCACTCCTCCACGAGCGCGGGATCGCGGACGTCCGGGAGGTTGGCGCGCATGGAGTGCTGCATCCGGCGAAACGTCTTCATCTCCAGGAACGTGGGCCCGTCGCCCGCGCGCGCACGCTCGAGCGCCCGCGCGACGGCTTCCTCGACCGCCAGCACGTCGTTCCCGTCCACGATCTCGCCGGGCATGCCGTACCCGGCCGCGCGGTCGGCGAGATTCTCGACCGCGCGCTGCTCGCGCCACCCGGCCGAGAGCGCGAACTGGTTGTTCTCGCAGATGAAGACGACCGGCAGCGCCCAGGTCGCGGCGAGGTTCATGGCTTCGTGCGCCGCGCCCTGCCCGGCCGCCCCGTCGCCGAAGAACGCGACCGCCGCCTGCTCCGACCCCTTCAGCTTCGCGGTCAGCGCCGCACCGCACGCGTGCGGCAGCCCGGCGCCGACGATCCCGTTGCAGCCGAGGATGTTCAGGGACAGGTCGGCGATGTGCATGGAGCCGCCGAGCCCCTTGCAGTAGCCCGTCCGCTTGCCGAACATCTCGGCCATCATCCGGCGGAGGTCAGCGCCGGCGGCGATCAGGTGACCGTGCGAGCGATGGTGCCCGACGAGGTAGTCCGTGGGCCGCATGACGCCTGCGGCGCCGACCGCGATCGCCTCCTGGCCGACGCAGCTGTGTGCCGTGCCGACGATCACGCCCTGCTGGAAGAGCTCCGCGGCGCGTTCCTCGAACCTCCGGATCAGCGCCATCTGGCGGTACTGCGTTCGAAGCGGCGGCCTGTCGGCGGGCCGTTCCGGGACGTCGATCGCCTCGACGCTCATCGAGGCGGCCGCTGGTGGAACTCGAACACGTAGCCGTCGGGGTCGAGCGCGTACAGGCTCTTCCCACCGGCGTTCGGCGCCGGCGGTCATCTCGACGGCGCCGTCGGACCTGAACGAGACACCGCTCGCCCGCAGGTCCTCGTAGAGGGCGTCGATGCCGGTGACGAAGACGCAGAAATGGCCGGTGCCGTAGTCGCAGGGCCGCGCGCTGCCGGGGTGCCGCTCGCAGCCGTGGTACTCGAGCAGCTCGACGTCCACGTCGCCGCCCGGGATCCGGAGCATCGCCACCTCGATCCCGCTCGCCTCGGGCACGCCCACGATCCTCGTGATCTCGCGCTCCTCGTAGAGCCGCCGCCAGAGCAGCTCCAGCCCGACCAGGCCGCAGTAGAAGTCGAGCGAGCGGTCCAGGTCTGAGACGGTGATCCCCGCGTGACGCGCTCCGTCGATCGTCCACGCGGTCATGGCGTTAACGTACTGCGGAGGAGGGGCGGATGCTTGAGAACCGGGTGGTGCTGGTCACGGGCGCGGCGAGCGGGATCGGTCTCGCGATCGCCGGCCGGTTCGCGCAGGAGGGGGCGCGGGTGATCGGCTTCGACCGGTCGGGCGACGTCGCGGTGCGCGGCGACGTGCGCTCGCCCGCCGACGTGGAGAAGGCGGTGGCGGAGGTCGTGGCCGCCGAAGGCCGCCTCGACGTCCTCGTCAACAGCGCCGGCGTGCGCGAGATCGGGGACGTCTACACGCTGGCGGCCGAGGAGTGGGACAACGTGATCGCCGTCAACCTGAGCGGCACGTTCTACTGCTGCCAGGCGGCCGCCCGGACGATGCGCGACGCGGGCCGCGGCGCGATCGTGAACATCTCGTCGGTCGGAGGGCTGATCGGGCTCGCGCGCCGCCCGGCCTACACGGCGGCCAAGCACGGGGTCATCGGCCTGACCAAGAGCCTCGCCCGCGACCTCGGGCCTGCCGGGATCCGGGTGAACGCGATCTGCCCGGGCCTGATCCGGACGCCCCTCACAGAGCAGTACTTCGTCGACGACGCCTTCGAGGACGGGCTGCGGACGGTCGTGCCCCAGGGGCGCGCGGGCGTCCCTGCCGACGTGGCCGACGCCGCGGTGTTCCTTGCGAGCGACCAGTCGGCGTACGTGAACGGGATCGCGCTGACGGTCGACGGCGGGTGGCTCGCCGAGAAGAGCTTCGCGGCGGGGGAGGACGCCGCGGCGACCTTCCTCGCCTCCAGCTCGACCTCGGACACATGAGCTCAGGTGCGCAACGCGAATGTCGCATGCGTAGGCCGCCTTGCAGTAGTTTGGAACGCCTGTGCCTCGCTGTTGACCATGCGCCGCTGGCCGGGTTCGCGGTCAGCTTGCGGTTCGCCTCCACGTTGATGGTCGTGACGATGCCGAACCTGCCGGCGTAGAGAGGCTCCCCGTCCGTCCCTGCTCGCGGGCCTCAATGCACGTGTTCCGCGGGCTGGTTCCCGTAACGCGCGCCGCAGAGCTCGCAGCCGAATGTGCCTGCTAGCGCGCGTAGTTACGCCAGGAACCGCCACCGTCTCGCCGCGGCCGCCGCGATCAGGACGAGCAGGCAGCCCAAGAAGATGCCCAGGACGACGATCTCCCAAGGGACCGAGTAGTGATGCCCCGTCTCGGTCTCAGCGGCGTGAAACTCGGTGAGTTTCGCCTCGAGCGTCGACTCGACGGCGCCAGCCGGCACGCCGGAACCACTCACCGCCGGCTCGAACTGATCCACGGGGACAGGCCAGCCGACGCATTGAGCTCGCAGCTTCCGCCCGAGCTGGTCTCGCATCGGGACAGACAACGACTGGGTGACCTCCGGCATCTGGGTCAGACCGTCCAGCAGGCACTTGCAGTTCCAGGAGCGATCGATCCAGCCGTTGTCGGAAAGGTCGTCGATGACGCCCCGTCCACACGGTGGCGACGCAACTGCTGCCCCGGCGAGAAGCAACGCGGCGAGCCCCACGATCGCAAAGGTGCGGAGAAGCCGGTTCACCCCGCGATCATTCACTTAGCCCGCCATGTGTGCCAAGCGGCTGTGGTCAGTGCGGCCGGGCCAGTCGCGCGTTCCCATCAGTGTGCCTGAGCAGATCCGGCCAGAGGGCGCATCATCACGGACGGATACAGTGGATAGGTCACAGGCCGTCCAAACGGCTTGGTTGAGCCATTCGCCCCCGTAGCTCAGTGGATAGAGCAGCGGTTTCCTAAACCGCGTGCACAAGTTCGATTCTTGTCGGGGGCATCGCCGCACGGCGCGCGCGTCTCGTGCTCGCTGCGAGGCGGGACGGCGCTTGCAACAAAAATGCAACACCGCTGGTGAAGGCTCCGTCCGGGATGGCGGGACGGTCACACCACAGGCATCGCTTCGGCACACTCGCCGGTCTCGGTGCCCTCGTCGCGGCCGGAGCGCTCGCGGTTGCCGTCGACGTCGCCTCGGCGGCGCCGAGCGCCGACCTCTCCGCCTCGGTCAGCCCCCCGACCGCCGCGAACCCCGGCAGCGCCGTCACGCTGTCCTTCACGGCGAGGAACAACGGCCCCGAACGGGCGCAGAGCGTGAACGTGACCGTCGACCTGACGCGCGGCTCCTCGACCTTCGTCTCGCTGACGGGGACGGTGGGCTGGTCGTGCTCGAAGCCGGTCGTGGGCGCGAGCGTCGACACCGTCAGCTGCTCGACCTCGCAGCTCGCGAGCGGCCAAGTGGGCGAGTTCGACCTGGTCATCCGCCCGAAGGCCGGCTTCACCGGCACGATCAACGTCAGGGTGCGCGCGGCGTCGAGCACCAGCGACCCGAACTTCGCCAACGACACGTCGACGAGCTCGATTCGCGTCAGCGCGCCCGCCGACATCGGGGTGAGCGTCTCCGGTCCCTCGACCGCGCCCGTGAACCTTCTCGCCACGTACACGTTCACCGTGCGCAACAACGGGCCCGGGGCCGCCGGCCACGTCGCTCTGCGGCTCCCGATCCCGAGCAAGACCGAGTGGGACTCCACCAGGTCGCGCTGGTGGTGCCTGAGCCCGGGCAGCACGGGCACGGCGCTGTGCTCGGGATCGCTGGGCGTCGGCGAGTCCATCACCGTCGAGCTCGTCGTCAAGGTCGATGCCACCGCGACCGGCACGATCACCGCGCGCGGCGAGACCGTCTACGAGAACGACCCGAACGGGGCGAACAACAACACGGCGCTGACCACTCCGGTCACGCAGCCGCGCGCAGATCTCGCGGTCTCGGTGCACGCGTCGACGTCGTTCACCGCGCCGGGCGCGATCATCAACTACGCGATCCGGCTCGTGAACAACGGGCCCGACATGGCGTACTCACCGGAGATCACCGTGCCCGTGCCCGCGCAGGCGACGACGCAGGGCCTCCAGTCGCTGTCCGGCTGGGGCTGCGCGATCGACGTCGACCAGGCGTGGTTCTGCTCGACCTCGACGCTGGCGGCCGGCGGTGCCGCCGAGTTCTTCTTCTCCGTGCGCGTGAACGCCGGCGCGACGGGCTCGATCCAGTTCAGCGGGACGTCGACGGCCGTGAACCCCGATCCCGTCCCCGGCAACAACACGGCGACGGCCGTCGCGACGATCGCGGACGTCGCAGACGTCGGCGTCACGCTGACGGGGCCGGCGGCCGCGGCGCCCGACAGCGAGATCGCCTACCTCGCCACCGTCACGAACAACGGCCCGGGCACGGCGCGCGACGTCTCGGCCTTCTTCGAGGACTATCCCGGCGCGTTCGTCTCGATCGACGCACCCTCGCCGTGGGAGTGCAACGGCCCCAACCCGGGTGCGACGAGCCCCGCCGGGTGCAACCTCTCGGAGCTCGCCGCCGGGGCCAGCACGTCGGTCACGATCGTGGTGCACGTCGACCCGGACGCGACCGATTCGATCTCGAACGGCGTCACGGTCGCGAGCCTCACCGATCCCAACGCCGCAAACGACAGCGCGTTCGTCGACACGCTGATCGGCGACACGGCCGCCGACCTGAGCGTGGCCAAGACAGGCCCGGCGGTTGCGCCTGCCGGGACGGACCTCACGTACGTGATCGCCGTCTTCAACGGCGGCCCCGACGCCGCGGTGAACCTGAGACTGGCCGATCGTGTCCCCGAGCAGACGACCTTCGTGTCGCTGGCGCAGCCGCAGGGGTGGACCTGCACCACGCCCGCCCCGGCGCGGTCGGGGACATCGTCTGCGCGAGGAGCGAGCTCGCCGTCGGCCAGAGCTCGTCGTTCACCCTCGTCGTCCGCGCAGCTTCGATCGCGGCCGGGACGATCACGAACACCGCGTCGATCACGTCGGACACGCCCGAGCTGGCGCCGAGCGACAACACCTCCAGCGTCACGACGACGGTTCCGGAGCCGCCGGCCAGCCCGACCGCCGTGCTCTACAACGGCGAGCAGATCGTCAACGTCGGCTTCCCCCTCAGCGCCGCCGCGGCCGTCTCGAGCGACGCAGCCACCTGCGTCGAGGGCAGGCTGGTCGAGTTCACGCTCGACGCGGATCCGTTCACCGGAGCAGCGGCAACGTTCTTCGTCGGCGCCGCGCCGACCGCCTCGAACGGGCAGGCCACGACGCCTCCGCTTCCGTCCGGTGACTGGCGCGAAGGCGTGTACACGATCACGTCGACCGTCGCGCCGAGGCGCGGCTGCGCCGGTGCGACCGACAGCACGACCTTGACCGTTGCCGCGCCGGGAAACGCGGCGAGCGGCGCCGGCTGGTACACGCTGGCGGGCACTGGCCGCGTCACGTTCGGCCTCACCGCCCGCCTCGTGGCGGGGACGGCGGATCGATACACGGGATCGGTGCGGGTCGTCAGCAACGAGAAGTGGCGGCTCCGCGCGACGCTCGGGACGTACAGCCGCACGGCAGACGGCCTGGCCGCCGCCAGCGGCGTGGGCGAGCTGTCCTGGTGGAACCCGCAGCTGAACGGCGGCCTCGGCGGCTGGCAGCCGGCGGCAACGAACGTGCCCTACACGATCAACTTCACCGCCACGGGCGCGAACAAGAAGACCGAGCCGGGAACGTTCGGGATCCGGATCGTCCACGAGCCGGTGCCGCCACAGCCGACGCCCCTGCCGAACTCGGGCCCCCAGCCGCTGCGCGGTGGGTCGCTCTCGGCCTCCTGATCGGACGGCCGGACGCCTCACAGGAGCGCGCGGCCGACCGCCGCTCGCCACTCGGCGCGCCGGATCGCGACGCTCTCGCGGTCTGCGGCCGGCTCGTAGAGCGCGCCGGGCCTGAGGCGCGCACGGATCGCAGCGTCGTCTGCCCAGACGCCGGTCGCACGGCCTGCCAGGGCGGCGGCGCCGAGCGCCGTCGTCTCCCGCTCCGCGGCCACCTCCACCGGGCAGCCGAGCAGGTCGGCCTGGAACTGCATCAGGAAGCCGTTCGCGCTCGCGCCGCCGTCGGCGCGGAGCACGTCGACGCCGCCGGGTAGCACCTCCAGGACGTCCGCGACCTGGAAGGCGATCGCCTCGAGCGCGGCGCGGACGAGGTGCGCGCGAGTCGTCCCGCGCGTGATGCCGGTGATCGTGCCGCGCGCGTCGGCGTCCCAGTGCGGCGACCCCAGGCCGGCGAACGCCGGGACGAAGGAGACGCCGCCCGTCGAGTCGACCGACCGTGCGAGCTGCTCACTCTCGGCGGCGGCGGCGAGGATGCCGAGTCCGTCGCGCAGCCACTGGATCGCGGCGCCGCTCGCGAGGATCGCTCCCTCGAGCGCGTAGCCGCCGGAGGCCGCGACCGTCTCGAGCAGGCCGGTCGGCGCAGGTCCGCGCTCCGCTCCCGCGTGCGCGAGCACGAAGCTGCCGGTGCCGTAGGTCGCCTTCGCCTCACCGCGGTCGAAGCAGCCGTGGCCGAAGAGCGCCGCCTGCTGGTCGCCGACGATCCCCGCGATCGGCAGAGACACCCCGAGCAACTCGGCCTCGCCGACGAGCTCGGACGAACGCACGAGCCGCGGCAGCAACGCAGGGTCGACGCCGAACAGCTCGAGCAGCTCGTTTGACCATTCGAGCGAGTCGAGGTCGAGGAGCATCGTCCGCGACGCGTTCGTCAGGTCGGTGGCGTGGACCCGGCCGCCGGTCAGCTTCCAGACGAGCCACGAGTCCACCGTCCCGAAGGCGAGCCGGGAACGGGCGACGTCGGTTCGGGCGAGCAGCCACTCGAGCTTCGTGGCGGAGAAGTAGGGATCGGGTACGAGTCCCGTTCGCGCACGGACGAGCTCGGCAGGCAGCTCGCCGCAGCGCGCGGCCGTGCGTCGGTCCTGCCACACGATCGCCGGAGCAACCGCACGGCCGGTGGCTCGGTCCCAGAGAACCGTTGTCTCGCGCTGGTTCGCGATCCCGATCGCCCGGAGCTCGGCCGGGCGGACGCCGGCCGCCCGCACCGCGTCCTCGGCGGCGCCGAGGACGGATGCCCAGAGCTCCTCGGCATCGTGCTCGACCCAGCCCGGCTGCGGATAGTGCTGCGGAAACTCCTGATAGCCGCGGCCGCGGACCTGGAGCTCGTCGTCGACGACGAGGCACGTCGTGCCCGTCGTGCCCTGATCGATCGCGAGGATCACGACGCCAGCAACGCCTCGACGCGGCGGCGCACCTCGTCGGTGTCGCGCCCCGTCACCGACAGGGTCGTCCGCCGACGCAGCACGTCCTCCGCCGTCATCGCCCACTCGCGCTCGCGCGCGTACAGCACCTGAGCCTCGACCTCCGGGACGCCCGCGCCGAGCGGCTCGAGCGCGACCTGCCCCGATCACCTCGTCCGCGAGGGTCCCGTAGATGCCCGCCAGGTGCGACGCGAGAGACGGGTCGAGCTCGGGACGCCGCCGCCGCAGGGCGTCGACCGCAACGTCGGGATCGGCCGCGCCGGGCAACGGGCGGGCGCGGCGGTCGATCCGGTGCAGCTCGAGGTCGGCCCGGAGCGCATGCAGGACCGCAAGGGCGATGCGCCGGTACGTCGTCAGCTTCCCGCCCGCGATCGAGACCATCCCGAGCGGGCCGACCGAGAGCATCGTCTCGCGATGCGCCCGCGCCGTGTCGGTCGCTCCGGCCGGCAGAACCCGAACCCCGGCGAAGCGGCCCCGCACCGTGCCGAGGTCGTCGGGATCCAGCGCGAGCCCGGCCTCGTCGAGAATCTGCCGCTCCTCGGCAGCGGTCGGCTCGATCGTGCGGGCGTCTCCCGTGAACGCGGAGTCGGTCGTCCCGAGCAGGAGCCCGCCCGCCCAGGGCACCGCGAACGCGACCCGGTGCCGGTCGATCGGGATCGTCAGCGCGGCGTCCCAGCCGCCGTCCCGGTCGAGCACGAGGTGCGCGCCTCTGCTGAGGCTGACCGACGTGCCGGCCCGCGGGGCTTCGAGCCGTCTGACCTCGTCGATCCACGGCCCTGCGGCGTTCACGACCGCCCGAGCGCCGATCTCCAGCGCCTCGCCCGAGAGCGTGTCGCGCACCTGCGCGACCGGGCCTGGCGCCAGCCCCACCAGCTCGACTCGGTTCAGCACGACGGCGCCGGCGTCGGCCGCCCCACGCAGGTTCGCCAGGCAGAGCCGCGCATCGTCGGTCTGCGAGTCGGGATAGAGACCGGCGGCGCGCAGGCCCTCGAGCCGCAGCGAAGGGACGAGCTTCGAGGCGGCTGCGGGCGCGATCATGCGGCCGCGCTCGGAGACGGCGCCGGTCAGGCCCGCGTAGGACCAGAGCGCGCCGCGGATCGGGATCCGCCCGTACGGGCCGCCGCGATAGACGGGGAGCACGAAGTTCAGCGGCCGGACGAGATGAGGGGCGACGAACCGCGTCAGGATCCTCACCTCCGCTTGCGCTTCCCGGACGAGGCTGAAGTGGCCGAGCCGCAGGTAGCGCAGGCCGCCGTGGATGAGCTTCGACGACGCGCTCGACGTGCCCGAGGCGAAGTCGTCGCGCTCGACGAGGGCGACCCTGAACCCGTGCCGCGACGCCACCTCGGCGACGCCGGCGCCGATGATGCCGCCGCCCACCACGAGCAGGTCGAACCGCTCCGTTCGCAGTCGCTCGAGCGCGAGCGCGCGTCGGCCCTCCACGCGGTGACCCTAGCTGGACGAGCCGGGGGTCGTTTTGGTGATTCAGTCCCCCCACGCGGCGGCCGATAGAGAAGGGATGGCGGCGGAGAGGGCCAGTCCGCGCTGGTCGGCGCACCCTTGGCGTGCGCGCGGCCTCCGCCTGCTCGTCTACGCGCTGCCGATAGGCGGCTCGCTCCTGTTCGTGCGCCTCGCCACGGCGGTGACGGGCGTGCCGATCTCGTCGCTCTGGATCTTCCTCGCCTGGTGGTTCGGGATGAGCCTCGCCGCGACCGCGGTCGTGTCGCTCATCTACGCGCTCTCGCGTCGACTGCTGCCCCTGGGGGCGCTGCTCGAGCTCTCGCTGGTGTTCCCCGACGAGTCCCCGTCCAGGTTCCGGCTGGCACTCCGCAGCGGGACGCTCGAGAGCCTCGAAGAGCGGTTGCGCCTCCTCCGCAACGCCAACGAGGCGGCCAGCGCGCAGGAGGCCGCGGAGATCCTGCTCCAGCTGGCCGGCGCCCTCGACGTCCACGACAAGATCACGCGGGGCCATGCGGAACGTGTCCGTGCCTACGCGTACAGCCTCGGCAAGCAGCTCAGCCTGGGCGCCGACGACCTCGACCGTCTGAACTGGGCAGCGCTTCTCCATGACATCGGCAAGCTCGAGATCAGCCCGGAGATCCTGAACAAGCCCGGAAAGCCCACCGACGAGGAATGGGAGCAGCTCCGCCGCCATCCCCTGTACGGCGAGACTCTCGTCGGAGCCCCTCAACGAGTGGCTCGGCGAGTGGACCGACGCGGTCGGGTACCACCACGAGCACTGGGACGGCAAGGGCTACCCGCGGGGCATCGCAGGTGAGGAGATCCCGCTCGGCGGACGCATCGTCGCGATCGCCGACGTCTACGACGTGATCACCTCCGCACGCTCCTACAAGGAGCCTGCAACACCGACGGAAGCCCGCGCCGAGCTGACGCGCTGTGCGGGGACGCAATTCGATCCTCGCCTCGTGCGGGCCTTCGTGAACATCTCGCTCGGCAGGATGCGGCTCGTGATGGGGCCGCTTTCGTGGCTCTCGCATGCACCGCTCCTCGCCCGGATGCCGCTGACACCGTTCCTCGGGACGTCGCTCGGCGGAATCGCCGTCATCGCCACGACGGCCGCCACCGGCATCGTGGGCCCGCAAGACGCGGCGCAGGCTGCCGCGGTGCGCGCCGCGCGGCCGGCGGCTCCCATCGTCGAGGCCGCACAGCCGCTCCCGGCACCAACGCCGCCGGCACCCCGCTCCTCGCCGGCCAAGGGCAGCCCGCCCGCCCGGCTGGTGCCGGCAAGCGCTCGACGCGCGGCACCCGAGCCGGCGGGCGCGGCCGACGCTGCGCCGGTGACGGCGTCGCCGCTCCCGGCTCCTCCCGCAGTGGAGCCGACAGCTCCGGCTCCGCCGCCGCGACCCGAAGCGCCGCCCGCGCCAGCGCCGACCAAGCCCAGCGCGCCCGTCACCCCCACACCGACGCCACCACTACCGACGCCTCCGGCCGCCGACCCGCCGGCTCCGGCTCCAGTACCGGCTCTTCCCACCCCGAATGCGGCGCCCAGCTTCTCGACCCCCGCAAACAACGCCGTGCTCGAAGACGCAGGCCCTCAGTCGATCACGGGGTGGGCGACCGGGATCTCGCCCGGACCGATGCACGAGCTCACCCAGAGCGTCAGCTTCACGGCCGACGCCGACAACCCGGCGCTCTTCACTGTGCAGCCTGCTGTCGCTCCCGACGGAACGCTCAGCTACACCCCCGCCCCGGACGCCAACGGCGTCGCCACGGTCACCGTCACCGCCCGCGACGACGGCGGAACTGCCAGCGGTGGCACGGACACGAGCGCCCCGCGCGCCTTCACGATCACCCTCACCCCCGTCAACGATGCGCCCGACCTGACCACCCCGGCGAACAAGACCAAGCTCGAAGATGCCGGCGCTCAGTCGGTCGCCGGCTGGGCGACCGCGATCACGACCGGCCCCACGAACGAGTCCACGCAGACGGTCACCTTCACGGCCTCCGCCGACAACCCCGGGCTCTTCGCCGCTCAGCCCGCCATCGCATCGGACGGAACGCTCTCCTTCACCCCCGCCCCCGATGCCAACGGCCTGGCGACCGTCACCGTCACCGCCGTCGACGACGGCGGCACCGCGAACGGCGGCACGGACACCAGCGCTCCACACACCTTCACGATCACCCTGACGCCCGTCAACGACGCGCCCAGCGTCAACGTCGGCGCGAACACGACCGCGCTCGAAGACGCCGGCGCTCGGTCGGTCGGCGGGTGGGCGACCGCGATCACGACCGGTCCCGCGGACGAATCCGGCCAGACCGTCACTTTCACGGCCTCCGCCGACGACCCCGCGCTCTTCAGCACCCAACCGGCGGTAGCTCCCAACGGGACGCTCACCTACACCCCCGCCCCGGACGCCAACGGCCTCGCCACCATCACCGTCACCGCAATCGACGACGGCGGCACCGCCAACGGCGGCACCGACACGAGTGCCCCCAGCACCTTCACGATCGCCCTGACGCCGGTCAACGACGCTCCGACCTTCAGCGGCGGGTCGAATCAGTCGGCTGTCTCGCTCCTCGGGCTGCAAACCGTGCCGGGCTGGGCGACCGCCATCACGCCCGGGCCGGCCGACGAAGCGTCGGAGAGCGTCACGTTCGTCGTCTCCAACGACAACCCAGGGCTCTTCGCCGTCCAACCGGCGATCGCTCCGAACGGAACGCTCACCTACACGCCCACCGCGCTTGCGCTCGGGAGCGCGACCGTGACCGTGCGCGCGGTCGACAACGGCGGCACCGCCAACGGGGGAAGCGACACGAGCGCACCCCAGACGCTCACGATCACGATCCTCTAGGCACGGAACGTCCCTCGCGGCGTGCGCCCTCGGGCAAGCGGCTCGGCCAGGTGCTCCCCTCCACCCAGCCGAGCCGGCCCCCCGCCACGCAGACCGCTGCGAAGCGTCAGCGCAGGGTCAACGAGAGCGCGTCCGCCCCGGCGAGCTTGTAGTTGGCTCCGCCGCCCGCGAACGTCACGACGATCGTCACCTGCTTGGCTGCCGGCCGGCACCTTGGCGTTCCGGCTTCTCGCGGTCATGTTCGTCCCCGCGATCGTCGTGTCCGGGCCGATCCGCACCGCCGAGAGCAGCTTGCCGGCGGCGTCCTCGAACTGCGCGCGCACCTGAGCCGTGTTCTTCGAGTAATTGCCGAGCCAGCCGCTGAGCGTCGCCGTCCTGCCGACGGCGGCGGCGGGCAGCTTGATCGTCTGCTTGCCGATCGTCGCCTGCGCCTCGATCGCCGGCCGGGTCGTGCCCCCGAAGAAGTAGTTCTTGCCCCGGTTCTTCGGTCCGGTGGACCTCGCCGAGAACCACCCGTTCGGGAAGGCGTACGAGGCTGCGCCGAACTCGCCCGCGACATTCGTCCAATCCGGGACCGCGCCGCTCGCGTCGACGGCCATGATCCCGAGGCCGCCTTCGGCGCCCGGGTTCTTGATCAGGTTCTTGCCGCAGATCGCGCAGGCCGTGGTGCCCGCGGTCGCGGTCGACGTCGCCGTCGCGAGGATCGCGGCGGCACCGAGCAGCGCGGCGGCGAGACACGGCTGCGGACCACGTCCGTCCTCTTGCTCGTCTGGTTCATCGTGACCTCCGATCGAATCTCCGTGGATGCGGGCGGAGGATCCCGAGGCAGGGTTTAGCGCGGGTATAGGCGCGCCGGCTGCCGAGCGCAGCGAGGTCGAGCGCTTCCTCGAGCGTCATCGACGCTCCGCGCTCCAGCGCGGCTTCGTGGCCGGCAGCGCCGAGCAGCGTCCGAGCGAGCGTGCTTCGGTGGCCTCGTCCAGGTGTCGCTCGAACGGCTTGAAGTCGGCGCCCATCTGCGTCAGGACCGCGCGGGCGGCCCCGAGCAGCATCGCTCCGCGCTCGCCCTCTCCGTTCGCGAGGTTCGTCGCGGCAAGTCCGAGCAGACGACCAGGCGCTGTCCTCGTGGTTGCCCGTCATGCGGCACAGCGTCAGGCTCTCGTGGAACCGATCCTCGGCGGCCGTGATTCGACCCAGCATCAGGTCGACCGCGCCGCTGTTGAAGAGCGAGCGGGCGACGTTCGCCGTGTCTCCGCGCGCGCGGAGCAAGCCGAGGCTCTCGCGAGAAGAGCGGCTCGGCGCGTTCGTAGTCTCCGACGGTCAGCGCGAAGTCGCCGAGGTTGTTGATCGCAAGGGCGGCGATCCGGTCGTCGCCGGCGGCGCGCGCACGCGTCACCGCCTCCTCCAGCGTCGGCTCGGCGCGCTCACGATCGCCTGCCGCGAGCAGGATCGCGCCCAGGTTGCTGAGCGCGTTGGCGACGAAGCGTGGATCGTCCTCCTCGCGGGCGGCGGCGAGCGCTTCGTCCGCGAAGCGGATCGCCGCGGCGTGGTCGCCCTGGAGCAGCCCGAAGGACGCGACGGCCGTGCAGGCTCGGCGGCGCTGAGCCGGGAGCTCGGTCGGCGGTCGCCTCGAGTGCGTGCTCGAGCCGTGCTCGCCCTTCGGCGAGGTGGCCGCGCACGTACCAGAAGCGGCTGAGCGACACGGCCAGCATCGAGCTGCTGCTCGCGCGGCGCCCGAGGACTCGAGGTGGTCGAGCGCGGCCCTCAGGTTGTCGTGCTCGGTCTCGAGGAGGTCGAGCCACTCGGTCTGTTGATCCTGGCTCAGGTGCCGCTCCGCCTCGTTCGCGAACGCGAGGCACCACTCCGCGAGCCGGTGCCCGGGCCCGGTCGGCGTCCGCCGGGTCGGCGGCGAGCAGCTCGGCAGGCGTACTCGTGGATCGTCTCGAGCAACGAGAGTCGCGACCCGCCCGCGCGTGACCACGCGCCGGACGAGGTGATGGTCGATCAGCATCGAGAGCACGTCGAGGCGGGTTTCGCAGACGGCTTCCGCGGCCTCGACCGTCGCACCTGCCCGGGCCACCGACAGCCGGGCGAGCGCTGCTCGCTCGTCGTCGCTCAGGAGCCCGACGCTCCAGTCGATCGTCTCGCGAAGCGTCTGCTGGCGGGCCGGCAGGTCGTGCGGCCCGCCCGTCAGCACGGTCAGCCGCTGCTCGAGCCGCTCGAGCAGCGCCTGCGGGGTCAGCGACCTGATCCGCGCGGCTGCGAGCTCGATCGCAAGCGGCAGGCCGTCGACGCGCTTGCAGATCTCGCGGACCATGCGTCTCGTTCTCGGCCGTGAGCTCGAAGTCGGGTTGCAGCGCCCGAGCCCGCTGCTCGAAGAGCTCGACCGCGGCGTCGTCGTCGAGCGGAGAGACCGGGAAGACGTGCTCGCCGGTGAGGTGCAGGACGGCGCGGCTGGTCACGAGGAGCACCAGCCGAGGCGCGCGGGCGAGCAGCTCGACGAGGGCAGGCGTCGCCGAGCTCAGGTGCTCCACGTTGTCGAGGACGAGGAGGAGCTCGCGGTTGCTCATGGCCGCCGCGAGCGTGTCGAGCGGCGCCTGGCCGGGCACCTCCGCCACGCCGATCGCGCTCGCGATCGTCGGCAGGAGCAGCCCGGGATCGCGGAGCGGTGCGAGCTCGACGATCACGGCGCCGTTGGCGAAGCTCGACTGCGGCCTGCCGAGCGGCAGCGAGCGCGAGGCGCGTCTTGCCGCTTCCTCCTGCGCCGGTGAGGACGAGCAGCCGCACGTCGCGCCGCGAGAGGAGCGCGGCCAGGTCTCCCAGGTCGCGCTTCGCGTCCGACAAGCGGGTTCGGCGGCACGGGGAGCACGCTCGCGGCGTCGGCGGGCGAGACGCTCGACGCGAGCTCGGGATCCTGCCGGAGGATGCGGAGCTGCAGCGTGCGAAGCTCGACACTCGGCTCGAGCCCGAGCTCCTCGTCCAGGCGGCGCCGGAGCTCGCCGTAGTGGTCGAGTGCCTCCGTCTGGCGCCCGGCCCGGTAGAGCGCCAGCATCGCGACGCCCTGCACGCGCTCCCGGAGAGGGTGCTCTCGTGCCATCGCCAGCGCCTCGCCGAGCACCTCCTCGTTCCGGCCGAGCTGGGCCAAGGCTTCGAGCCGCGCCTCGAGCGCCGCGAGCCGAAGCTCTTCGAGCCGCTCGGCCTCCGCTCGGGCGAAGTCCTCGTACATCACGTCGGCATACGCGGACCCTCGCCAGAGCGCGAGTGCGCGATCGAGCTGCGAGAGCGCGAGCGAGGGATTGCCGCTGCGCCAGCGCCTCGACGCCGTCGTCCAGAAGCCGTTCGAACCGGTCGGCATCGAGGGAAACGTGCTCGGAGCGGAGCGCGTACCCGCTCGGCGTCGTCACGAGCGCTTCTCGGCTCGGCAGCGCCTTGCGAAGCTGCGAGACGTACACCTGCAGCAGCTTTCGGGCCGACGCAGGTGGGCTCGCGCCCCAGACCGCGTCGACGAGTGCGTCCGCAGTGCACGATTGACCACGAGCGAGCGTCAACGCCGCGAGCAGCCGCCGGTGCTTCGCAGCACGCAGGTCGACCGGTCCGTTCTCGCCGGCGACCTCGAGCGGCCCAAGGATCCGTAGCTCCATCGCGATCTCGCCTCCATTCTGCGCTGGCACCGCGCTATACCGAGACTAAGGCGGTCTTCGCGAGTCTCCCTGCATGTCGTACGCCTTCGTTCAGGACATCGCGGCCACCTGGGAGCAGTACGAGCACCTCGCCGCCGCCATCGCGGCTCGACCCGAGGGTCTCGTCATCCATGTCGCCGGCCCGACCGACGAGGGCTTCAGGATCATCGGCGTCTGGGAGAGCGAGGCTGCCTGGGAGCGGTTCGAGGCGGAAACGAAGCTCGAGCACGCGTCAGCCGGCACACCGACGCGGACCACGTTTCGTGCGCTCCAACCGAAGCACGTCGTCTACGGCCGATCGCCCGGTCGTACCGGGTTCGAGGGTGCCCGGACGCCTGAGAGCTAGCCGTCCCTGAGGTCGCTCGTGCTCACCTCGCTCTCGGGTTCGCCTAGCGAGGTCGTGATGACGTCGGCGGGCGTGACCTTCTCCAGTCCGGCTCGGCCGAGCGCAGCCTTGCCTCCGACGACAGGCAGGTCGAAGAGCGTCTCGGTCACGTTCAGGGTGATCGTCGCGCGGTTCTGATCCGCCTGCGAGCTGTAGCCCGAATAGCTGCCGACGAGCACGAGCCCGATCCTGTGCCCCACCGGGAAGACGTAGTCCTGGGGCAGCAGCGGGAAGGCGAACGACTCTTCCAGGCCGGCGACCAGCGGCTCGGCCACCGCGTAGGAGTTGCGGTTCAGCGCGTCGAGGATCCCCTTCGAGACGCGCCATTGGGTGACGTTCGTGAGCCGCTTCGCGACCTGGAAGTAACAGGCTTCGTCGGTCGCGCTCGCTCTCGCCCCAGCAGTCCTGAGGTCGCGAGCGTCTGCGCGCCGTCGCCGCTGCGCGAGACCTGCGTGGCCGGCCCGTAGTCGACCAGCACCGCGCCGAAGTTCGTATCGGTCGCGTTCACCGACGCCCGGATCCGCACCGCCGGCGTGCCGGAGATGTGAACGGGAGCCTCGAGCGGCGCCGAGAGGAAGACGCGCCGGTTGGCGGTCACCGTCGTCGGGTTCGAGATCGCGTTCGTCTCGCTGAGGAACGGCGTGTCCGTGATCGTCTGGTGGACACGGGTGGATGTTCGGGCGGTCGGTGGGCGGCCCGATCGCGAGGGCTCCCGGCCGTCGTCGGCGTGTCGGCGAGAAGCTTCAGCGAAGACCTCCTGGCGGGCGTCGACCGGCCAGCGCCTGTACGTCTCGCCACTCGTCGGCCGCGTCCTCGATGTCGGCCTGCGGCTCGTGCATGATGCCGTTGCGCATGCCCTGCAGCTCAGTAGTCGAACCAGCGGTGCAGCGTGCTCAACCCACTCCGCGCGGCGGAAGTCGAACGGGTCGACGTGGCCGGTCTGCGTCAGCCAGAGCTTGCGCGGCACGACGCTCGCGGCGAGCGCGTCCCACCACTTCGGAGAAGTGGTTGGGCATGACGTTGTCGTCCTGGAGGCCGTGGACGACGAAGACGCTCGCCTCGACCTTGTCGAGCGTCCGGGCAGGTAGTCGCGCTCGGCCCAGAACGGCGTGTAGTCGCCGGTCTCGTCGCCGTCGTCGCGGCCATCGTCGGTCGCGGACCGCCGCGCAGTACGGCGCGGCGGCCGGGTCCGTGACGGTGTTCGCAAGGCTCGACGGGTAGCTGTCGCCGCGCGTGACGACGCCGTTCGAGCGGGTGTAGTCGTACCAGGACGAGATCGCCGAGATCGGCACGATCGTCTTCAGGCCCTCGACGCCGGTCGCGGCGACGCCGTTGGCGAGCGTGCCGTCGTAGGACTTGCCGATCATGCCCGGTCCTGCCGTTGTTCCAGTCGGCGACGCACTTGGTTGCCGTCCGCGTCGTACGCCTGCGCGCGGCCGTTCAGCCAGTCGATCACCGACGACGGCGCTGAGGTGTCCGGTCGTGCCGCCGGTCGACGGGCAGCCGGTCGAGCTGTTGGTCCCGACCATGTCGAGCAGGACGACCGCGTAGCCGCGCGGGACGAAGTAGTTGTCGTAGAACAGCGGCCACTTGTCGAGCCGGCCGTCGCCGTCCGCGTCGCGTCTTCAGCTCGGCCTCGTTGCCGCGGCCGAGCGTCGAGTAGTACGGGCTGGCGTCCATGATCACCGGCACCTTCAGCCCCGGCTCGCTCTCGGCCGGCCGCATGATGTCCAGCGCGATCCGGTCGGTCACGCCGTCCACGTCGCTGTCGAAGCTCGACTCGACCCAGACGCGCTCGCGGATCGCGTCGGCGTAGCCGAACACGGGCTGCGTCACCCCGTCCTCCACCACGACTCCCGGGTTCGGCGGCGCGGCGGTGGCGGTCGGCGCGGCTCCGAACACACACAGCACGGCCGCGGCTGCGATCGCAAGCCACGTTGCGCGACGTGTCTTCATCCCACTCTCCTTTGACCCGTTGGCGACCGCGCGACCCGATGGCGCGGGCCACGCGCGCGGCGAGGATAACGAATGTGTCCACGCCGGGCGGCAGCACGCGACCCGCGCGATATCGTCGCCCGGTGGTGCGCTGCGCCCTCCTCGTCCTCCTGCTCGCCGGCGCCGCGGCGCCGTCGGTGCCGGCCCAGAGCATCGTCCACTTCCGCAGCCCGTCGGGGAACATCGACTGCGTCATGTTCGGGGCGGGCGCCGAGTGCGTGTCAAGGAGCACTCGTGGCTGCACGCTTCGCGCGCGCCCGGCGTCCTGCGATCTCGACTGGGTGCCGAACAGCCTCGGCGTCTCCGGGACGCGCGTCTTCGTCGGCGCCTGCCGGGGCGACGTCGGCCCGCTCTGTTACGCGGGCTCGGGTTGCCGGACGCTCGCCTACGGGCGCTCGATCAGCCTCGGCAAGGTGCGCTGCGCCTCGGCGAGGAACGGCGTCACCTGCCGTCGCGTGGACGGCCGCCGCATCGGCTTCCGCATCGCCCGCGAGGGCTACAGGCTGTACCGGTAGCGCCAAACCGTTCCGGCCGTTGTCTCGTTCGTAACTCGTACGAGTTTCGACAACGAGGATGAGGAGGGATCGACCGTGAAGGAACAGGACCGCGAGCACGTTTCGATGGACGAGATCGAGGCGGAGGACGCCGTCGCACTTCCGAACAAGGAGGTGCTCTCGCTCCTCGACGTCAACGCAGACGTCGATCTCGGGCTGGATCTCGCCGCGCCGATCGACCTGGCCGCTGCGGCGAACCTGAACGTGGCAGCGCCGATCGAGGCGGCGGCCGGCGCGAACCTGCTCAGCCCCGACGCGCAGGCCGTCGCCGTGGCACAGCAGTCGGGCT
The DNA here is from genome assembly GCA_963827015.1 of uncultured Gaiellaceae bacterium. Taxonomy (GTDB): domain Bacteria; phylum Actinomycetota; class Thermoleophilia; order Gaiellales; family Gaiellaceae; genus Gaiellasilicea. The sequence continues at coordinate 61,720 of CAWGZI010000014.1, forward strand.
CGCTCACGCAGTCGATCAGCGGCAGCGCGGACGCCGTCGCCGAGCAGGCGGCGTCGATCTCGCAGAGCGCCGATGCCGGCGAGGGCGCGCCGGACGCCGGACCGCCGCCCCGGTTGCGGGACGCGACGGGCACGGAGCCGCGGCGAGCCGTGACCGACGGCGGCGGCAGCGCAGCCGACGCCGTCCCTGCTGCCGGTGCCGGTGGCACGACGACGGACGCGCCTGAGGCAAGCACCGACGCAGTCGACGACACGGCGGGCGCCGTGGTCGGCGGCGTCAACTCGTTCCTGGACGGCGGCAGCCTGCTGTCCGCGAACGTGAACGTCGACGCCGACGCGAACCTGACCGCACCGATCGCCGGCGCCGTCGCGGCCAACGCGAACGTCGCCGCGCCGATCGACGCCGCCGTCTCGGCGAACATCGCCTCGCCGGGCGCGGTTGCACAGGCCGCGGCCGTCCAGAACCTCGAGATCTCCCAGACCCTGGAGGACGTCGAGGCGAACGCGACGGCCGAGCAGGACGCGGACGTCGACCAGTAACAAGGGCGGAGGTGGCCGCATGACCGCGACCGCCGAGCCACGCGCAGAGGTCGGAGCCGCCTCACGCAGGGGCGCGCTCGACCTGGGCGCGCGGCGTCGAGCTGCTCGGGGACGTCGACGGCGCTGGGTACGAGCGCGGCGCCGCACTCGTCCGGCGCGCGGACGGGCAGATGGTCCAGCTCGGGCCGCTCCTGTACGCGCTCCTCGACTGCGTCGACGGCCGACGCGGCCTCGGCGAGCTCGCCGCCTGCCTTTCGGAGCGGCTCGACCGTCAGCTGGACGAGGAGCACGTCGTCCGGCTGGCCGAGAAGCTCGCCGCGCAAGGCCTCCTGGCGGGGACCGAGGCGAACGCGCCGGAGCGACGCAACCCGCTGCTCGGCCTTCGCTGCAAGGTGCTCGTCACGAATCGCCGGATCACCGAGCGGCTGACCGCGCCGTTCACCCCCCTGTTCCGGCCCTGGGTCGTCTGGCCGATGCTGGCGCTCTTCGCCGCGGTGCTCTGGTTCGTGCTCGTCGAGAAGGGTGTCGCGTCGGCGACGCGTCGACGCCTTCGGCAACCCCGAGCTCCTCCTGCTGGTCTTCCTGCTCGCCATCGGCTCTGCGGGCTTCCACGAGTTCGGCCACGCCGCAGCCTGCCGCTACGGCGGCGGCCGCCCGGGCGGCATGGGCGTCGGGCCTCTACATGGTCTGGCCCGCCTTCTACACCGACGTCACCGACGCCTACCGCCTCGCCGCGGCGCGGCCGGCTGCGCACCGACCTCGGCGGCCTCTACTTCAACGCCATCTTCGTCGGTCGCCACGGTCGGCGGTGTGGCTGCGTCCGGCGCGGGACGCGGTGCTGTTGCTCGTCGCCGCTCCAGCTGATGCAGATGGTGCAGCAGCTCTCGCCCGTCGTGCGGGCTCGACGGCTACCACATCCTCTCCGACCTCACGGGCGTCCCCGATCTCTACTCCTCACATCGGACCGACCCTGCGGCGCCTGCTGCCCTGGAACCGCGACGAGCCGTCGGCGCTGACGGGGCGCGCGCGCCTGATCGTCACGCTCTGGGTGCTCGTCATCGTTCCGGTGCTGCTCTCGCTCGCCCTTGCCGCGATCCTGCTCCTGCCGCGGCTGCTGGCGACGGCCTGGGCGAGCGCGCGCACGATCGCACCGGCCATTCCCGATCAGGCCGGAGAGGGCGACGTCGTCGGCGCCGTCACCGGCGGGATTCAGCTGCTCGGGCTCGCGCTCCCGGCGCTCGGGCAGCCGTCGTGCTGACGCACGGGATCGCCCGCGCCGCGTGGGGCGCCGCCAAGACGTGGAGCAGCGGCAGGCCGATCCGGCAGGGCGTGCTCGCGGCGGCGGCTACGGCCGCCGCGACGACGATGGCGTGGGCGTGGTGGCCGGCCGGGCAGTACGAGCCGATCCAGGCGCAGGAGCAGGGGACGCTGATCTCCCTCGCGCGCGCCGTGTCGGCGCCACAGGCCACGGCGCGGCCCTCGGGCATTTCCACTCCACGCCTCGAGCCGGGGACGCATCTCGCCGTCGCGATGATCCCGGTCGACGGCGCGACCGAGGAGCAACCGGCGCTCCTCGTTCTCCCCGGCGAGGACGGCGACGACCCGGTCGTTCTGCTCACCGATTCGCTCGACGCCGAAGAGCCGACGGTCGACGCGGCCGGACAGCCGGAGGCGCCGGCGGCCGCATCGGCCCCGACGAACGCTGTCGCGCTTCCCTTCCGGCTCCCCGGCGAGCCCGGCCCAGGAGGGACGCAGGCGGTCGCGGTCGGGACGCGGGACGGAGCCGTCACGTACAAGGTCGCGTACGCGGTCGTCACCGTCAGGGACGGCGCCCCGGTGACGAATACCAACAGCGCGCTCGCACTCGCGAGCTGCAACGCGTGCACCACGGTCGCGGTCTCGGTCCAGCTCGTGCTCGTCGTCGGCACCAGCAACGTGATCGTCCCGATCAACGCGGCCGGCGCGCTGAACGTCAACTGCCCCGCGTGCGTGACGGTCGCGATCGCCAAGCAGCTCGTGATCACCGTGACCCAGGAGCCGTCGGCGGAGCTGCAGGCGCGGCTGACCGCGGCGCTCCAGGAGCTCGACACGCTGCCGTCGCACGGCCGCGACCTGGCTGCCGTCGTGGCCGAGATCGCCGAGGTCGAGCAGGAGATCCGCGACGAGCTCGAGGCCAGCGGGATCGTCGCGCGACCGGCGCCGCCGACGGCTCCCGGCACGTCCACCTCGACGGCCGGTTCGACGACGACGACCGGCGCCACGACGACGACCGCGTCGAGTGCGACGACGACCGCTGCTGCCACGACGACGAGCACCGACACGACGACGACGGATTCGACGACGACGGCTTCGACGACGACGGGCGCGGCGACGACCACCGCGGACGAGACGACCACGTCCACGACGACCACCGAGCCCCCGCCGGCCACGACGACGACGGGCGGGTAGGGCTAGACGACGGGCGCGGGCTCGGCGGCGGCGTCCGGGGCTTCGGACTCGCCGTGCACCGTGGAGGTCGCGACGCGGTTCTTGCCGGCGCGCTTCGCCTGATAGAGCGCGGCGTCGGCCGCCGCCAGCAGCGACTCCGGCGTCGCGTAGGTCGGGAACTCGGCCACGCCGAAGCTCGCCGTGACGCGGATCGGCTCGCCGCGGGAAACGGGAATCTCGAGCTCCTCCACCGCCTTGCCGGATCGCGTCGGCCGTCCGCCTCGAGTTCGCGAGACGGGCGCCCGGGAGCACGATCACGAACTCCTCGCCGCCGAAGCGGACTGCGAGGTCGGTCTCGCGGACCGAGCTCGCGAGCACCGACGCCACCGCCTTGATCACCTCGTCGCCGACCTGGTGGCCGTGGCCGTCGTTGATCACCTTGAAGTCGTCGATGTCGCAGATGACGAAGGAGAGGCTGGTGGCGTTCCGGCGCGGCGCGCTCGAGCTCGTCGCCGAGCCGCACCGTCAGCTCACGCCGATTTGCCAGGCCGGTGAGCGCGTCCGTATGCGCCTGGCGCCGCAGCCGCGCGACGTCGCCGACGACCTGGGCGAGTGGCCGGGCGAGGCGGTTTGCGAGCACCGCGGCCAGGGCGAGCGTGATCGCTGCCGCGAGGAAGACGAAGCGGCGGTAGCGCTCCGAGAGCGCGTCGATGGCGGACACGGGCTCGACCGCGACGAGCGACGTGCCCGCAGCCTTCAGCGGCGCGGCCTGAGCGGCGAACGCGGTGTCCACCGAGGGTGGACACGCCCGCCGCGCATCGTGCACCGCGGCGCCCTCCGGGCCGCCGGCGATGACGCGTCCGTCGCGCACGAGCAGCAGCCCCGAGTGCCTCGGCAGCGGCGTCGCCTGGCGCAGCACCGCGAGGACGTCGTCGCCGAGCGGCAGCGCGATTGTGACGTTCGCGAGCACGCGGAAACCGTCGGTGATCTTGGCGGACGACGCGATCCGCGGCGGCGCGGCGAGCTCCCCGATCGTGCGCCCCCCGAGGTCGATGCGGGCGTGCCGCGTCTCCGCGATCCGCCGCAGCTCGGCCTCGTTGCCGGTGACCACCGCGCGCTGGAGCGGGAGCGACGTCGCGAGCTGCGTCGCCTGGACGCGCAGGTTCGCGCGCAGCGATTCGAACGACGAGGCGCCCACCCGCGCGCCGCCGGAGAGGGCGGTCGTGTGCTCCTGCCAGCTGCTGCGGCGGGCGTTGCGGTCGAGCGCGACCGCGACGGTGACGACGAGCGCGGCCGCGAGCAGGAAGACGAGCACCGCGTAGCGGGCAACGGGTGTTGCGGCTAGCTGCCTCGTGCGCGGTTGCCCGGCCAATCGGGTCCTTTCTCCTTCGAACGGCGAAGCGTCATCTGACATCGACCGATCAGGAGGCGGGGGTCTCCCCCGGTCGGGTGACGGTAGAGCTCGGTCATCGGTCAGACGTGCGCCTGCACGTCGATCGTCTGCTGCACCTGCGGCGCCGGCAGGTAGTTCGCGTTGCCCGCCTGGTTGGCGCGCACGATGCAGTCGCCCTTCTTCAGGAAGCTGATCGACGAGCCCGAGATCGTGCAGATCCCGGCGCTCGACGGGCGCGATGCCGAACGTGACGGAGAGGCCCGACGTCGCCGTCGCCGTGATCGTGTAGGGCGGGCTGTGCTTGTCGACCGGCGGCGGGGTCGACGTGATCGTGATCGTCTGCGGCGCCCGCGCGACCGTGAACGACTGCTGCACCTGCGGCGCGGCGAGGTAGGCGCCGTTGCCGCCCTGGTTCGCCGACAGGGTGCAGGTGCCGGCACCGGCGATGGTCACGGTCGAGCCGGAGACGGTGCAGACGCCCGCGCTGCTCGGCGCCGCCGAGAAGGTCACCGGCAGGCCCGAGGTCGCGATGGCCGAGACCGTGTACGACGGCCCGCCGTAGACCGCGGCGCCGGGAGCGCTCGAGGTGAAGCTGATCGTCTGCGAGGCCGGCGGCGGCGTCGCGACCGTGAACGACTGCTGCACCTGCGGCGCGGCCAGGTAGCTCGCGTTCCCGGGCTGGTTCGCGTCGATCGTGCAGGTGCCGGGGCCGACGAGCGAGACGGTCGCGCCGGAGATCGTGCAGACGCCCGCGCTGCCGGACGCGAGCGTGAAGACGACCGCGAGGCCGGAGCTGGCCGAGGCCGCGACGGTGTAGGAGGCGCCGCCGACGACGGCCGACCCCGGCGGCGTCGAGGTGAAGCTGATCGTCTGCGGGCTCAGCGTCGGCGCTCCCGGGCCGACCGTGAAGGCCTGCTGCACCGGCGCCGCGGCGTCGTACGCCGCGTTGCCGGCCTGCGTGGCGACGACAGTGCAGGTGCCGGCGCCGACGAGCGCAACGGAGGAGCCGGAGATCGCGCAGACGCCCCCGCTGCCGGGAGTGACCGAGAAGCCGACCGCCAGGCCGGAGCTCGCCGACGCCGTGACGGCGTAGTCGGGGCCGCCGACCGCAGCCGGGACCGGCGGCATCGAGGCGAAGCTGATCGCCTGCGAAGCGCGGCCGATCGTGAAGGACTGCTGCGCCTGCGGAGCTGCGTGGTAGCCGGCGGAGCCCGCCTGGTCGGCGTTGATCGTGCAGGTGCCGGCCCCGAGCATCGAGACGGTCGAGCCCGAGACCGAGCAGATGCCGGCGCTCCCTGACGTCGCCGAGAAGGAGACGGCCAGACCCGAGCTCGCCGTCGCCGCGACTGTGTAGGCGGGGGCGCCGATCGTCGCCGCAGCCGGAGGCGTGGACGTGAAGTTGATCGACTGGTCGCTGAGCGACGGCGAGGCGCTGCCGACGTTGAACGACTGCAGCGCCTGGGGCGCAGGATGGAAGGTGTCGTCGCCGAACTGGTTCGCCTCGATCGTGCAGGTCCCGCGGCGAGAGCGGTGACGGTCGCGCCGGCCATGGCGCAGACGGCGGCGCTCGACTGGGCGACCGAGAGCTCGACCGGCAGGCCCGACGTCGCGGCCGCCGCAACGGTGTAGCTCGTCGCGCCCGCGACCGCGGTCCCGGGCGGCGCGGAGATGAAGCTGAGGGCCTGGGGGGCGCGATCGACCGGGAACGCCTGATTCGCGGTCGGAGCGGCCAGGTAGTCGGCGCTCGCCCGTCTGGTGCGCGCTGACGACGCACGTTCCCTCGCCGACGAAGTTGACGGCAGAGCCGGTGACGGTGCAGACGCCGGCGCTGGCGGGCGCCGCGGAGAAGCCGACCGGCAGGCCGGAGCTCGCGACCGCCGAGACCGAGTAGACCGTGCCACCGACGATCCCGGTCGCCGGCGCGGTGGACGTGAACGTGATCGACTGGGCGCTGACACCCTTCGGTGCCGCCGCGACGGTGAAGGACTGCTGGACCCGGGGCGCGGGCTCGTAGCTCTCGTTGCCGGCTTGCTCGGCCTCGACGGTGCAGGTACCGGAGCCCGTCAGCGACACCGACGTGCCGGACACCTTGCAAACCCCGCCGCTTCCCTTGCCGGCAGAGAGCGCGACCGGGAGCCCCGAGCTGCTCGTCGCGGAGACGACGTACGCCGGACCGCCCGGGACCGCGGGGGACGGCGGCGTCGACGAGAACGTGATCGCCTGCGGCGCGCGGGCGACGGAGAACGACTGCAGCGCGCCGCGCTTCCCGGTAGCGGGCGTTGCCCGGCTGATGCGCCTCGACGGTGCACGTCCCCGCCTCGCGGAAGGAGACGACCGAGCCGGCGAGCTTGCAGACGCTCTTCTTGCCGGTGATCGCGAGCTTCACCGGCAGCCCGGAGCTGGCATTCGCGACGACGGTGTACGAGCCGCCGACGAGCGCATGCGCCGGCGCGCCGGAGGCGAACTCGATCGTCTGCGAGGCAAGCAGCGGAGCCGGCGTGGCCGTCGGAGCAGCCGAAGGAATGGATGCGGCGACCGGGGCGGCGGCGGGCACGGACCTCGCGCGGCGCGACCGCCGGCGCAGCCTGCGCGGGCTGGAACGGCTGCACGGCGACGGCGACGGGGACGACCGGGGCAGGCTCGGCGGCGGGCACCGCACCGGGCGCCGGAATAGCCGAGGAAGGGCTCGAACCGGGCGTGGCACGCGGCGGCCGCGAACGCCCCGACCTGGACGACGGCCGGGACGAAGGTTCCGTCCTGCCGAACGACCGCCCCGGCACGGACCGCGGCAGGCGACAGCAGCGTCTCGCCGTAGGTGAGGCCGAGGACGGCGGCTGCGTCGCGCGCCCGCTCCTCCGCGGGGCGGCCGCTGCCGTCGTCGATCCCGAGCACGGCGCTCTGGAGCGAGATCGCGATGCTGTCGTCGGCGAGCCCGTCGAGGCCGGGCAGCAGCTTCAGGCTCGGTGACGCGACTCCGGTCCACAGCCCGCACGCGACGAGCGCGCCGGCGGCCTGTGCCGCGAGTGGCAGAGCACGGCGAAGCCGACCACGCGGGGTCCGCGTCTTCACCGCACTCTTCGCTGCCGCCAAATTGCCGCTCCTGCCGCAAGGGAACCGTCTTGCTCAGGATCGCCAGAACCGCGCAATCCCCCCTCCCCCGTTTGTGTACGGGGCATCCCCCGGAAAGGTCACTCGATCGAGGGAATGTTGGCGAGCGATCGGGCGGAGCGCCGCAGCGCCCCGCCCGTTCGATGCGCGCGCCCTACTGCTTGGCCGCAGCGAGCTTCGCAACGCACTTGCCGAACGCGTTCGACTTGTCCGCGTTCGTGCCGTACTTCGCCTTGAACGGCGCCGCGCCCATCGCGGTGCGCTCCGCCTTGCACGCGCGGGACGCCTTGACGACTGCGGCCTTGGCCGCAGCGGTCGCGGCAGCGCGCTTCGCCTGCGTGCAGCGGTTGAGGGCGTTGGCGCCCTTCTTGCCGGTGCCGTAGTACTGCGCGAACGACTTGCCGTCGTGCGAGGCGGCGAACGCGGCGTCGGCCTGCTCGGCCGCGCACGCCTGCTCCGCCGCATGCCGGTTCTTGTGCTCGGTCTGCGTCCACTTCGAGACGCACTTGCCGAAGGCGTTCGACTTGTCGGCGTTCGTGCCGTACGTCGACGCGAACGACGCGCCGAGCGAGGCCTTCAGGGCCTGGCACGCGCGGGCGCCGTTGGCCTTGTCCGCCGGCGACGCCGAGTCGGCGGAGGCGGCGACGGGCAGCACGGCCGCGACTGCGAGTGCTGCGATGAGTGCCTTGAGCTTCATGAACGTTCCTCCTGAGCGTGCATCGGTGGTGTCACTCAGAGGACGTCAAACGGGGCGCAACTGGCGTGCTCGAGGTAAGGATCCTGTTAGGTGCGGGGCGAATCCCTCAAATGAGGCGCTTCTCGAGCACTGCCGCGAACCGCGTCAGCGGGAACGAGATCAGGAAGAAGAGACCATCACGCCGCCGAAGATCTCGACGGCGTGGATCTCGCCGATCCCCGCGGGCGGGAAGAACGTGAGCCGTTCGACCTGAGACTTCGACGTCTGCAGGAGCTCGAGACCGCCGATCGCCTGGGCGAGGGTCGAGTTCTGGATGATGTTGACGAGCAAGCCGACGAGGGGCGGCAGCAAGCGGCGGAGCGCCTGCGGGAGGATCACGAAGCCGTGCGTCCCGACCCAGCCGAAGCCGAGCGCGGAGGCGGCCTCGTGCTGCTCGCGGGGGATCGACTGGACCGCACCGCGCGTCGCCTCCGCCACCTGGGCGCTGCCCCAGAGGACCAGCGCGATCGCGGCCCCCATCAGAGGGCTGAACTTGAGCGTCTGCGTCAGCGCGGGGAGGCCGAGGTAGACGATGAAGACGGTGACCAGGATCGGCAGCCCGCGGAAGACCTCGATGTAGCCGCGGATCAGCGCCCGCGACGGGGGGAACCGGATCGTCATCAGCGTCCCGAGCGTGATCCCGATGAGGACGCTGCCGACGACGGCGATCGTCGACACCCAGAGCGTGTCCGGCAGGCCCTCGGTGACGATGTACCGCGCGACGGGCTCGGCCCAGTCGGAGTCGAGGACGCGCGGCCAGACGTAGAGCGCCGCGCCGGCAGCCATGAGCGCCAGCCAGACGAACAGGCGCCGCCGCCCCGTCGACATCGGCGTGCCTCCGGCAGCCCGAGCCGCGACTCCAGCCGGCGGATCGGCGCCGAGAGCGCCAGACCAGTGACAGGTAGATGACCGCGATGACCGTCAGCGCCTCGAGCGTCTCGAGGGTCAGGTTGCTGATGTTGATCGCCGTCGTCGTCAGCTCGTATAGCCGATCACATACATCAGCGAGGTGTTCTTCACCACCGAGATGTACGTGTTGATCGACGAGGGGAGGGCGATCCTGCCGCCGATCGGCAGCGTCACGTTGAGGAACGTCCGAGCGGCCGAAGCCGAGCGCGGAGCCGGCCTCGCGGTACCGGTACGAGACCGCCTCGAAGCCGGCCCGAAAGTTCTCGCTGTTGAAGGCGCCGCCCCAGATCATCACGGAGACCCAGGCGACGGTGAACTGGTTCAACACGATCCCGTACTGCGGCAGCGCGTAGAAGATCATGAAGATCTGGAGGAGGATCGGCGTGTTGCGGATGATCTCGACGTAGATCGCCGTCAGCTGGCTGAGCACGGGGATCCGGTGCGCGCGGTGCGGCTCCGAGCACGAGCCCGATCACGAAGGAGCCTGCTGATCGCGATCGCCGAGACCTTGAGCGTGCCCCAGAGGCCGTCGAGGAGCTCGCGCCAGTTCTCGGACACGAAGCTCCAGAGGTCGTACGTGACGGCGAGGATCATGAGGGGCTTATATGGGTGGCGGCCGCGCCGAGGCGGCCGCCACCGGTTCAGCGGTCTGCTCTAGGGGCAGACCGTGTCGATGCTCGGCAGGCTCGCCGAGCGGTAGCCGGAGGTTGTTGTTCGGCCCGGAGCACGTTCCTCGAGGAACGACGGCACGAACCGCGGTACGCGATGTTGGTCCGGATGATCGGGGCGAACTTGTCCTTCTGCTTCATGATGTTCAAGCCGGGAGTCGACCCAGCGCTTGAGCGCGGTGTTCCCCTGCCGGATCCCGATACCGGACGGCGCCTCCAGGAACTCTGGTCGTCCGTCATCTTCGACGGACGGGTCCGTGGCCGCGATCAGCGCGAGCGACGTGTCGTCGAACATGACCGCGTCCGCCCGGCCCTGGTTGAACGCGATGACCGCGTTCGTGACGCTGTCCGTGACCACGACCTCGGCCGTCGGGAAGCAGCGCTTCATCCAGCGGTCGTAGATCGAGCCGCTCGTGGTCGCGACCTTCTTGCCGCGGATGTCGGCGAGCGTCGGAGATCGACGAGTTGTTCTTCACGAGCAGCCGGCCGGTGGCCTTGTAGTAGGCCCGCGAGAAGTCGATCCGCGTGTCGCGGTCGGCCGTGTACGTGAACGTGGAGATGACGAGGTCGACCCGCCCGTTCGTGAGCAGCGGCTCGCGCAGGGCCGTCGGGGCGCAGACGAACGTCAGGCGCTGCTCGCGGCCGAACGCGTAGCGGGCGAACCACTTCGCGATCTCCACGTCGACGCCGGCGTTCTTGCCCCGGACGTCGAGGTAGCCGAACGGCGGCGTGTCGCACTTGACCCCGACGATGAACCGCTTCCGGTTCGCGATCTCCGCAGGCAGCTTCGGCAGCGCCGCCTCCGCCCGCGCGGTCCCGCTCGGTCTCGGCGGTCTTCGCGACGCCCACCGTGGCGGTTACCACCGCCAGGATGGCGACCCCCACCGTCGCCAGGAGAATCCTCTTCATTCGTGTGCTCCTTCCTCGGTTACTGCTTCTGCCATTGACAACTCCTCGAGCGAATGCGCGAGCTGGAGCGAGCGACGCAGGAACCGCCGTGTGCGCCTCTCCCTGCGGGCTGTCGAGAATGGCGGCGGGAACCCCCTCCTCGACGATCCCCCTTCGTCGAGGAAGACCAGACGGTCGGCCACTCCCCGCGCGAACGACATCTCGTGGGTGACGACGACCATCGTCATGCCTCGTTCGGGCCAGGTCCCGCATCACGGTCAGCACCTCACCCACGAACTCCGGATCGAGCGCCGAGGTGACCTCGTCGAACAGCATGACGTCCGGATCCATCGTCAGCGCCCGCGCGATCGCGAGGTTGGTGCTGACCGCCGGAGAGGGTGAGGGTGCTGACCCGCCTTCTCCGGCAAGCCCCACCTTGTCCAGCAACTCCCCCGCCCGCGACTCCGCCTCCTGTGGGCCTCTGGCGCATCCGTTGCGCGGCTACCATGACATTGTCCAGCGCGGTCAAGTGTGGAAAGAGGTTGAAGTGCTGGAAGACCATCCCCATCCGGCGCCGCACACCCCGAGAGCTCGGCACGCGGGGGCGCGTGATCTCCACTCCCCCGAATAAGATCCGGCCGGAGTTCGGATCCTCCAGTAAATTGAAGCATCGCAACAGGGTGCTCTTCCCGATCCGCTCGCGCCGATAAACGAGCACCTCGCCGGGGCGACAGGGAGATCGATCCCGCGAGCACCAGGTTGTCGCCGAAGCTCTTCCGAACTGCCTCGAGCCGTACGACCGATCCGGTCGTTGCCGCAGGGGCTGTGCTCTCCGCCGTCGTCGCCACTCGCAAGGGCCATACAACGAGAAGGCACCTGCGCTGTCAAGCACTGTTCGTGTCACCCGAAAGAGGGAGAGAAGCAAGCCGGATTCTCGCGATGATCCGTCCGGTGGGTTTCCTGCGGCACACCCCCGCGGCGGCCCCTTCACGGGACATGGACGAACCGGCACGCAACGACCTCGACCTGGGCACGCCGCGGATGCGGCTGGTGACGGCCGCCGGTGTACCCGGCGCGACGCCGTCCGCCGACTCGTACCAGCGCCTCGCGGACGTCTTCCACGACCTCCTCTCGGAGCAGAGCCTCGACTCGCTGCTCGTCCGGATCGCGGACACGCTCGACGAGATCGTCCCCTACGAGGCGCTCCACATCTACGAGGCGGACGAGCCGAAGCGGCAGCTGATCCCTGCGCTCGTCCGCAGCGAGTACGCCGAGGAGATCCTCGACGACACGTTCCCCTTCGGCGTCGGGATCACCGGGTGGGCGGTCGAGCACCGTGAGCCGGTGCTCCGAACCAGGCGCACCTCGATCCGCGCGTCGCGTTCGTGCCGGGGACCCACGGAGCCGGAGGCGCTGATCGTCGTGCCGCTGATCGCGCGCGGCGCGCTGAAGGGGACGCTGAACGTCTACCGGATCGGCGAGCACGCATCGTTCAGCGAGGCCGAGTTCGAGCTGGCGCAGCGCCTCGGCGACGCGGCCGCGCTGGCGCTCGACAACGCGCACATCCGCGCCCGGCTCGAACGCGAGGCACAGACGGACTCGCTCACCGGCCTCTACAACCACCGCTACTTCCACGAGCGGCTGCGCCGCGAACTGACGCGCGCGTCCGCCGAGCACGAGAGCGTCGCGGTCGTGATGGTCGACATCGACGACTTCAAGAAGGTCAACGACGTCTGCGGGCACGCCGTCGGCGACGAGGTGCTCGCGGAGCTCGCCGACCACCTGCGCGCGGCCGTTCGCTCCGGCGACGTCGTCTGCCGCATCGGCGGCGAGGAGTTCGCCGTGATCGTGCCGAGCGCGAGGAGGCCCACACGGTGGCGCTCGCGGCCGGCTCGCCTCACGGCTGGACGAGGTCGAGCTGACCTCGCCGGAAGATCGCGGTCTCGATCGGCATCGCCCAGGGGCCGGAGCACGCGGCCAACCCGCGCGAGCTCGTGGCCTGCGCCGAGGCGGCAATGATGACCGCCAAGGCGCGTGGCAAGAACCGGCGTCGTCTTCTTCGACGACTCGGACACCGAGCGGCCGGCCGTCGGCGAGCGCCGCGGCGAGGACATCCGCTCGATCGCGCACCTGAAGATGCTCCAGTCGCTCGCCGGCAAGCTCAACCGCTCGAACGACGTCCGCGAGATCGGGATGGCGATCGCGAACGAGCTCCGGCAGCTGATCGACTACCACAACTGCCGCGTCTTCGTCCGCGACGAGGACGAGCTGCTGCCGATCGCGTTCCAGGGCGAGCTGACGGCCGCCGACCGCACCGCGGCCGAGGTGTTCCGCACCCGGGTCGGCGAGGGCTTCACCGGCCGCGTCGTCGAGACGGGCGAGTCCCTGCTCCTGCACGACGCCTCCAAGTGCGAGTTCGCGATCACGATCGAGGGCACCGAGGCGATCGAGGAGTCGATCATCGCGGTGCCGCTGAAGTACGGCACGGTGGTCACGGGGGCGATCGTCGTCTCCAGTCTCGGACTCGACCAGTTCGACGAGGACGACCTGCGCCTGCTCGAGGTGCTGGCGGGCCACGCGGCCGTCCGCTCGAGAACGCGCGCCTCTACGAGGCACAGCGGCGCGAGGCGGAGGTCGCCAAGTCGCTGCTCGAGTTCGGGCGCGACCTCGCCGCTGCCGAGGGGCTCGAGCACGTGCTCCAGCGCATCGTCGAGGGCGCGGCACGTTCACGGACTCCCGTCGCGCGTGGCTCTGGCTGAGGACCAGGAGGGCGGGGACGCCGCCGTCTGCGCGTCGGTCGGTGACGGTCCGAGCCCCCGGACCGCAGCCCGCCCGCAGCCTGCGCTCGCTCGTCGGCAAGACCGAGCCCCTGGTCGACACGACCCTGCACGGGACGTTCGCCGTCCTCGCCCCCTTCTCCGTCGAGGGGCGCTGGGGCGCGATCGCGATCGGGCCCGAGAACGCGAAGGACGTCTCCGATCAGAGCTCGAGCTGCTCGGCGGCCTCGCGCACCAGGCGAAGCTCGCGATGGCGAACGCGTCGAGCTTCGAGGGGCTCGAGCGGACGTTCCTCTCGACGGTCAGGCGCTCGCGAACGCGCTCGAGGCACGCGACGAAGTACACGTCGTCGCACGCACGGTGGATCACCGACACCTCACTGCTCGTCGGGCAGGAGCTCGGCCTCGACGGCGAGACCCTGAAGCGGCTCGAGCTCGGCGCCCTCTTCCACGACATCGGCAAGATCGGGATCCCGAACTCGATCCTCCTGAAGCCCGGCCCCCTCACCGAGGACGAGCGCCGGCTGATCGAGACGCATCCCGAGCTGGGCGCGAGGATCATCGCCCCGATCGACCAGCTCCAGGACGTGTGTGGGATCGTGCGCGCTTGCCACGAGCGCTGGGACGGCGGCGGCTACCCCGACCGGAAGGTCGGCGGGGGATCCCGCTCGAGGCGCGGATCATCTTCGCCTGCGACGCCTTCCACGCGATGACCACCGATCGCCCGTACCGGGACGCGCTCGACCGGGAGGAAGCCCTCCGCCGGCTCGAGCAGGCCGCCGGCACCCAGTTCGACCCGCGCGTCGTCGACGTCTGCCTCCGCGTGCTCGAGCACGCGCCGGCGCCCGAGCAGATCGGTGCAGCCGGCCAGGCGACGGTCAACCCCGACGAGCCCGACGAACGATCCGATGCCGTCTACCGTCGTAGTGGTGGTGAAGGGAGTTAGTGACGACGAGCTGCTGCGTAGGATCGAGGCGCTCTATCGGGATAGCTACGCGGCCTACTATCGCGTTGCTCTCGGGATGCTGCGCGATCGAGAGTTTGCCCACGATGCTGTGCAGGAGGCTTTCGCCCGAGCCGTTCGAGGGCGATCCGGCTTTCGTGGCAGCGGGTCATTGCGGGGCTGGGTGTGGCGGTCGCTGAGGAGAGTCTGCTTGGACGCGATCCGTGCGCCGCAGCCTCGCGTTCAATCCGAGCCGTCCGCCGTAGCGGCCGTGGAGCCGGATGAGTCCGTTCGGGCGGCTGTCGCTGCGCTGCCGGAGCGACAGCGTTGGACGATTTTTCTGCGGTACTACGCCGATCTCTCCTACGAGGAAATCGCGGAGATTCTGGAGGTTGAGCGGGGCACGGTCGCGGCGACATTGCACGCGGCTCGGAAAGCACTGCTCCCGGTGTGCGAGGAGGTAGTGCGGTGAGCGAACAGGTGCTGGCGGAGTTGCTGGATCGCGTCGTGCCGGCGTCCGAGCGTGGGCGGCCAGACTGGGCAGAGGTCATGGCCACCGTGGGCGAACCGTTCGCGAGCGTGCAGCGACGACGCTGGAAGCCACGGCGCCGTCACTCGGCACTTGTGGCTGCTCTCGCGCTTGCCGTTCTCTCGGTTACACCAGCCTTGGGCGTTCGCGATCGACTCCTCGACCTGATCGAGGGGACGCCAGCACCCGTAGAGGTAAAAACGCACTTCGCTTCGAGCGACGCTCTGCGGACAAAGCTCTTCGAGTCTGCGAACGAGGCTGGGGCAACGCTCCACGACCGGTTCTCCCCGGTCGTCGCCTCCGGCGCTCGGGGAATCTTCGCGCTCGACACGGCTGACGGGCCGATTTACCTCTGGGCAGCACCGACCGAAGATGGACGTCAGTGCTGGCTCATCCAGGCTGGAAGCGACCGAGCGACTGGGCGACCATACGGCCTGGGCGGCTGCGACAACGAGCCTCACGTGTCCGACATGCGGCCGGAGACCTGGTGGACTGCGGAACGTCCGAGCGTCAAGATCCTGCACGCCCGCATCTACGACGAAGCGATCACGCACGTCGTTGCCGAACTTCAGGACGGCAGCACCGTGCCGCTTCATGTCGCTGCGGGCCACGCGCTAGCCACAGTCGAACAAGATGCCCTAGTCCTGGCCCTAGTCGGTCGAAACGACGCTGGTGAAGAGATCAAGCGCACTACCGGCCGCTGAGCCAGCCTGCCTCTTCTCAGGCGTCATTCCCGAACTGGCCCACGGGAGCGGGTTATGGCTCTTGAACCCGCTTGCGCCCTCGCCAAGCAGCCCGACACGCAGCGACACGTCAGCCTGCCCGTCTCGGACTTCGCCGATCTCCTCGCCGTCGTACTCGATGACAACGGTGCGGCCGCCGCTACTGAACTCGCAGAGACGCTCGATGAGGAACTCGACATCCTCGTACTGCGATCGCTCGCTCGCGAGGTCGTCCGTGGGCCCGGTGAGCGTGAGCACGCCGCCCAGGGTCCGGACTGGCTCGTCTTTCTGGTTCGTGGCGGAGATCTCCTCCACTTCGTCCACGAACGCGATCTCGCCGTGCGTCCATTCCCGTTGTTCGTTGAGATCTTGGACCAGAGTCGCAGTGACCGTCGCCGAGTCCGAATCCGCGTCTTCGATCGCAAACAGAAGGGCCACCCAGTCCGTCATCGACGCGAACCGTATCGACTGCTTCAGGCGTCATTCCCGAACACTGGCCCAAACGAGTGGGCCCCTCCAGGTGCGGCAAGTAACCTGCAGGAAATGGACGTCGAGCCGATCGAAGCCGCCGCGCAAGGCGAAGAGGTGCCACTGGCGGGCGGTGACGTCACAGAGGGAGTCGTGCGCGTCGGCGATACGGTCCGCCGTCCGCGAGGGCCGTGGTCGAGCTCGGTTGCGAGTTACCTCCACCACCTCAATCGGGTCGGGTTCCCGGAGTCGCCGCGTTACCTCGGCATCGACGAGCGAGGCCGCGACATCCTCCAGTTCATCCCGGGCGATGTACCAAGGCAGCCGGTGGTGGAGTCGTGGGCCGCAGCCACGTCCGTTCTCGTCGGTATCGCCGACCTTCTTCGCCGTCTACACGAGGCTTCGGCCTCTTTTGTCCCTCCGGCGGATGCGCGCTGGTTCGGCGACGACGTCCACGTCGACATGCCCGCCGACCTCCGATCGGAGCCGCCTTCCGACATCATCAGCCACTTCGACGTCACACCACAGAACGTCGTGTTCCGCGACGGCAAGCCCATTGGGCTTATCGACTTCGACCTGACCCGGCCCGGCAGTCGTCTCGGCGACGTCATCAACACGGCGATGTGGTGGGTGCCGTTGTTCCCTGAGCCAGATCGCGATCCTGCGCTGGCGATGTGTAACGCCCCGACTCGGCTGGCCATGTTCGTCGACGCGTATGGACTGACCGACTCGCTAAGAGCGACGTTCTGCGATGTCGCGATCGACGGCGCAACCCGTTCCTGGCACCGGATGCGGGCCAACGCCAAACAGCGTGGCGGAGGTTGGGCACGCATGTGGGCCGAAGGAGTGGGCGACCGCATCCTGCGCCGACGGGTATGGATGATCGAGCAGCGGGCGACCATCGAGGATGCCCTCCGCGCAGGTCTCGAAGTTTGAATCAGGTCAGTTGTCCGCTTGGGGCGTCAAGAGACATTCCCGCACACTCGCGCAGGCGACGGATGCTCTGATCTCTCCTTACGGAATCGTGACCTCGGCGCTGTAGGTTCGGCCCGTGAGGGTCAGAGTTTTGGTCGGACTGCTTTCCATGTGCTTGGTCGTGTCAGGTTGCTTCGACGAGGAGTCAGCTTCGCCCTCGACGTCAAGCATGCAGGCTGCGGACGTCTCCACTCAGGTCGCCGTGGCGGAGTGGAGGTCAGTTGTTGATGACTGGTACGTCGATGGCAGCATCGATGAGCGACACCGGTGCGTGGCGATACGCGAGGCGATCAAGCAGTTGGGGCTGGCACTCCCGAACCACCTGCCTCCGGGTGACTCGAGCCTCTACGAGGAGATCCGTCGTCTCGATCGGCACGCGTGTCGGTGACGGCGCTCAGGCGTCATTCCCGAACACTGGCCCACTCGAGGGAGGCGCGGCTGGACACGTTCGAGAGTCAGGCCATGGACGTTGCGTGCCCGACGTGCGAGAGCGTCGTGACCGTGATTGGACGCTGGTGAAGGGCTGCTGGACGACCGCCTGGTAACGCCCTGGCCATCGTGCGACGTCTCGCAGGCGCGTGTGTTCCTTCTGGACTTCGAAGAGTTCGTGACGCACACCGAACTGATCGACCCGTCAGCCCGTGCCGTGCCCATCCCGTCGGGCGTCGATCCCGACGCCAGCCGCCGCAGCAGAACTACCCCGGCGGGTCGCCGATCTCCGTCGTCACGTGCCGGCAGCGCGCACGACCTCTCCGTCGCCGAATCGCTCCCGACAACCGCCTTGAACGTGACCTCGACCGCGTCACCGCGATCGCAGCCCCAGCGGCTGACAACGATCGTGCCCGAACTGCGCTCGTTCTTCGCAGCGGCTTCATTGCCGGTTTCGAGGTCGCCGACGAAGAACGTCCAGGTGGTCGAGTCGATCGGGCGCTCGCGGAGGGACAGCACGGGAGCGCGCTCGAGCCGCTCGACCAAGCTGAAGAGGATCCAGTACGTCCGCAGACGCTCGGTCTCCCGGGTTCCGCCGGGGCGCGACTGGCTGACGGGCACACCCGATCCGAGCTGGAGCGCCGTTCCGCCTCCGTCCCGGGGTGGGCCGCACCAGGCCCGAACCGAGCCCTCGAACTCGACGATGCTGCCGTCCTCGCGGGTGACGGTCAGTCCTCCCGGGGTCGAGTCGCTCCCGGTCGAGCACGCAGCGCCGACGGCGAGCACACAGATGGTCAAGGTGCTGCCGACCAGCGTCCGGAGCAACGTGTCGCCGACGTCGCGCATCACCCACCGAATACCCGCGTCGGGGCTCCTTCAGCCCTCGCAGGTGATGGACGAGCCGCGTCGGTTGCGCTCCGCCGGCGTGCCCGGGTACACCGTCAGAGCCCTTGACGAGTCGAGCTGGCCTGCATTCGCCGCCCTCGTGGAGCGCAACAACGGCGTCTTCGGGGGCTGCTGGTGCATGGGGTTCCACGAAGACAACCGCGGCACGGAACCCCCCAAGCGCGAGCGGAAGCTGGCTCGCGTCCGGGCAGGCACCGCTCATGCAGCGCTCGTGTTCGACGGGGACGACTGCCTGGGCTGGTGCCAATTCGGCGCGCCCGAGGAGGTGCCGAGGATCAAGAACCGCGCGGAGTACGAGAAGGGCCTCACGGTCCTGCCCGACTGGCGAATCGCGTGCAACTTCGTCGGCAAGGGGCACCGACGCAACGGTGTCGCCACCGCGGCGCTCGCGGGTGCGCTCGACCTCATCGCCGGTCTCGGCGGCGGGAAGGTAGAGGGGTATCCGGAGGACGCGGCCTCCGTTCCTGCGGGTTTTCTCTTTCACGGCGCTCTGTCGACGTACGAGAGCCTCGGCTTCGTCCGCGACCGCAAGATCGGCAAGCACCGCTGGGTCGTTGCGAAGGTGGTCGAGCCAAGCTGATAGCCTGACCCTGCGGAGCGCGGGGAACACTGCAATCCGCGAGAATGCCCGCGTGGCGCTTCGACGGATGGACAACGTCGGCATTGTCGTGGAGTCGCTCGATGCCGCCATCTCGTTCTTCTCGGAACTGGGCCTCGAGCTGGAGGGGCGATTCATGATCGAAGGAGACTGGTCAAGCCGCGTCACTGGCCTGCGCGACCAGCGCGTCGAGGTCGCCATGATGCGGATGCCGGACGGCAACGGCAAGATCGAGCTCTCACGCTTTCTCACCCCGGCCCCGGTCGCCGACCACCGCACCGCGCCGGTCAACGCCCTGGGCTACCTCCGCGTCATGTTCGCGGTGGACGACCTCGACGACACGCTGGCCCGTCTCCGCGAGCACGGCGCGCAGCTCGTCGACGAAGTTGTCCAATACGAAGACGTGTATCGGCTCTGCTACGTCCGAGGCCCCGAAGGCATTCTCATCGGGCTGGCGGAGCAGATCGGCTGACGCTCTCTGCGGCGTCGTCGGCACGCGACGCCGCCGCGCCTCGTACGCTCACCGGCGCCTGAGGCGCGGTCGAGGCGTACGAGGGGATGGTCTCTTCGCTGGGCTCTGGGAGACGTACGCCTGCAGCGCGTACCGACGGTCTTCCTCCCGCGGCCGGCGAGCGACCCGACGCGCGCTCGAGGGAACCTGGGGAACGGCTTCCTCCGGCACACCATCCTCACGCTCGACTGCCGGCAGATGCGCCTGAACATCCGCGCCGCGCGCAGTCCGGGAACGCCGGCCCAGGTGAGCGTGTCTAGTTGCCCACGGCCGGGTCGGGCATGAACTCGCGGACCTCCTGAGCACAGCGGCAGGCGACGGCGATCTTGGCGGCCCAGTCAGCGCCTCCTCGCGTGAAGGCGCGTCGATGACAGAGAACCCGCCGATCGCCTGCGGGTACGAGCCGTCGGCGACCGCTCCGTCGGTGGCCACGATGCTCGCCTTCTCGTTCTCCAGACCGCCGCCGAACACCCACACCCCGGCGTCCATGGCCTCGTGCACCACCGCGTGCGCCGCCTCGGCCACGGCGGTCATGTCCTCCTCGGGGATGTGATCCATCGCGTGAGCGTCGAACGAGATCAGGTACCGCGCCATCCGTGCCTCCTTGTCCACGCGGCCGCCGGCCGCACGTCGGTGGTGCTCTCGAGGGTAGACCGATCGGACACCACTAACTCATCGGCGCAAAGATGTCGCAGTGGGATGGGAGGCACTCGATCAGTGGGGTGACGACGTCGCCCGTATCGAACCGCTCACTGGCGGAGTCGGCGTCAACGAGGTCTGGAGCGTGCGCGTCAAGGAACAGCTCGCCGTCGGTCGGCTCGGGACGCGCAGCGACGCCGACCTTGCGTGGGAGACCGAGCTTTTGCGACACCTCGACAGTGAAGGGATGACGGTGCCGGTGCCGATCCCGACCACGGACGGTCGGCACTTCGCCGACGGGTTGGTCGTGATGACCTACGTGGGGGGCGGACCGCCCCAGACGGAGGACGACTGGCGTCGCGTCGCCGACACGCTCCGCCTGCTGCACCGACTCACGCACGGCTGGCCCCAACGCCCGGGCTGGCGATCGTCGACCGACCTCCTGCACGCGGAGACCGGGACGAAGGTCGACCTCCGCGCGATGCCGCCCGAGGGTGTCGTTCGCTGCCGAGCGGCGTGGGCGCGGCTCACGGGGCGAGAGCGGTGCGTCGTCCACGGCGACCCCAACCCGCGCAACATTCGCATGACCGCGGACCGGGTCGCGCTGATCGACTGGGACGAATCGCACGTCGACGTCCCCGACCTCGACCTGGTGTTGCCACACAACGCCGCCGGTCTCGACGACGACACGCACGACGTTGCCGCGCAAGCGTATGCCGCATGGGAAGCCGCCGTTTGCTGGGACCCCAGCGGAACCGACGAGTTCGCAGTCAAACGGCTCGCAGAAGTTCGAACGGTCTGAGCGGGGGTTTTCTAGTCGGCAGCCCACCAGTCGCGCCGGCCGTCGACGTCTTCGCGCCGAGCGTCGCCGAGGCTGGGCGCGCCGATGACGAGGATCTCGAGGCCCTCCGGGCCGGCCTCGTAGCCCCGCCACGTACCGGGCGGCACGCGCACGGCGTCCCACTCCTTGAGCTCGACGATCTCGTCGTCGACCTTCATCCGCCCGCTCCCGCGCACGACGACGTACACCTCTTCCTGCGTGCGGTGCGTGTGGCCGTATGGGAAGCGATAGCCGGGCGGGACGCGCTGGTAGCTGAGGCCGGACTTCTCGAGCTCGAGCGCCTCGGTCGCCAAGCGGAACTCAAGATCCGGGGCGCCGTCGAACCTCGAGCCGACGTCTTCCAGATCCTCCTTGAGGTTCCTGAGCGTGAATGGCACGACGCAATCGTAGGTGAGCGTCGGGGATGAACGTCTCGCACCCGGCTCCGGACTGAGATGGTTGGGCCGACGGCCATTGGAGCAGGGAGGTGCTCGTGGAACGGTTCAGCTTCGCCTCGGAGGTGGCGTTCGTGCCCGGCGGAGATCTGCTCGATCGCGTGACGGTTGCGCCGTTGACGCCGTCGATCCTCGAGGGGTCGCTCGTCCAGGCGGCGATCTTCCGGGTCGAGGCCGGCGGGCGGATCCGCCGTCATCCCGCAAGCTTCCCGCAGATCCTCGCCGTGCTCGACGGCTCAGGAGAGGTGAGCGGGGCGGACGGAGTCGACGAACAGATCGAAGCGGGCGAGGCGGTCTTCTGGCACGAGGGTGAGGAGCACGAGACGAGGTCAGCCGCCGGACTGACCGCGCTCATCGTCGAGGGCGCCGAGCTCGATCGGTTCCGGGCGCGTCCTCGGGCCATCCCCGACCCGCCCGGGCGCCCTGGTCGGCAGCTCGTGTCTCAGCGCGCGACGGCTCGTGGTCACACGCTCGCCGGTGTCGAGGAAGCGCACGAGCACGGTGCTCATCGCACCGCGTGCCTCGACGACACAGGAGCCGGCCCTTCAGCCCGGCGCGGCGTGGGTTGTTACCCCAGGCGAAGACGTAGACGTCCATCCGCCGCGGCTAGCCGAGCAGAGCTCGAAGGCCTGGTTCGTCGCGGATCGGGTCGAAGTCCGAGTCGTGCTGCGCCAGCTCCCGGCAGCCCTCCCACAGCTCGATCGCTCGGCGGAGGTGTTCGACGGCTTGGGCTGCCTCGCCGGCAAGACTCTCGCAGCACGCGGTGTTGAAGTAGAGGTACGGCTGGTCGGGACGCTCCTCGACAGCTCGCGGCCCTTCGCCGCAGCTTCGGCGTACTTGCCGGCCTCGTAGAGCGGCCGTGCCGAATCCCACCACAACTCGGGTGCGAACTGGCGAATCGACTCGGGGAGATTCACCCAAGGGTGACGCCGAGAGTCGTACCCCGACTCCGTCGGCGGCGGAAAGGCCGGGTCGGCGAACGAACCCACCGAGACGACGAGCAGGTCCGGATCCGCCGGCTCGGTGATGAAGACGGTCGAGCCGCAGTCCGGGCAGAAGTGGAATACGCCTTCCTTCCGATCGGCCTCGTCGGAGACGCGCGTGAAGTCGCCGAAGCGCCCGATCACCTGCACCTGGTCGCTCTTGAATCCGGCCTGCATGCCGAATGCGGTTCCCGTTCGCCGCTGACAGGCGAGGCAGTTGCAGATCGAGACGGAGAACGGGTCGCCCTCGACCTGCAGACGAAGTTGGCCGCAGTGGCAGGCGGCTTCGCGTGATCCCACCGCACGAATCTACCGGGGTTCAGAGCAGATGAACGAGGTGGATGTCGTCGGGTTCGGCCTCCAGGAGCGCCGGGTCGGGCTGACATGGGTGGCGACTCGCGATCCGATCGAGGAGGGCGCCGGCCGCATGCGTCATCGCCAGAGCGAGGGGCTGCGCGAACGGCCCCGCCGCTCGCTCGGCCCGGTGCACATCGTGAAGGTGCGCGCCCGATCTCACTGTGGACGCCGGCGAAGCCAAGCTGACCGCCGTCGCCAGCCTCGTCGAACGCGTCGTCTACGCTCGCCGTTGATGCCCACGCCGCTGCACGAACGCGCCCTCTCGATCGGAGCGGATTCGCGCGACACGACCGAGGAGCGCTTCCGAAAGCGCCTGCTGGTCGGCGTCGCGCTCGTCATCCTGCCGGTCGCCTTCGTCTGGGGCTGCCTCTACTGGCTCGTCGGTGAACACGGGGTCGCGCTGACGCCCTGGGCGTATTTCACAGGATCGGCGATCAGCCTCGCTCTGTTCGCACGAAACCGAAGCTTTCCGTTCCTCCGCACTGCGCAGCTCGTGCTGATCCTCGTCGCGCCGGCGCTGGGGCTGATCATGATCGGCGGCCTCGACGAGTCGAGCTCGGTGATCCTCTGGTCGCTGCTCGCGCCGCTCGGAGCCGTCGCGTTCGACCGCCCCGGCCGCGCCTGGCCGTGGTTTGCGGCCTTCGTGGCCACGATGTTGGTCTCGATCGTCCTGGCGGAAATCGTGCGGCCCGACGGCGCCGACCTGCCGAGCGCCTTCGTCGGGACCTTCCGACATCCTCAACATCGTCGTCGTCTCGCTCGTCGCGATGGTCCTGCTCGTCACGTTCGCGCGGGAGCGGGACACCGCGCAGGGGCGCGTCGAGTCGCTCCTGCTCAACGTCCTCCCGGCAGAGGTCGCGCAGCGGCTCCAGTCGGATCCGCACTCGATCGCGGACCACTTCGACGAGGCGAGCATCCTCTTCGCGGACGTCGTCGACTTCACCCCGCTCGCGGGCGAGCTGGACGCGCGTGAGGTCGTCGGTGTCCTGGATCGTCTCTTCACGAGCTTCGACGAGCTCGTCGACCGGCACGACGTCGAGAAGATCAAGACGATCGGCGACTGCTACATGGTCGCCGCGGGAGTCCCCAGACAGCGCCCCGATCATGCTCAAGCGCTGGCGGGGCTCGCGCTCGAGATGGGCGCGTGCGCACAGAGCTGCCTGCCCGAGGGCGCCGAGCACGACCTGCGCCTCCGGATCGGCATCAGCTCGGGGCCGGTCGTCGCCGGCGTGATCGGGCGGCGTCGCTTCCTCTACGACCTGTGGGGCGACACGGTCAACATGGCGAGCAGGATGGAGTCGCACGGGAGCGCGGACGCGATTCAGATCACCCGCTCGACGTGGGAGCTCCTGCGCGACGACTTCCTCACGGAGCCGCTCGGGCTCGTCGACGTGAAGGGCAAGGGGCCGGTCGAGACCTGGCGGCTCGTCGGCCGGCGGCCCAAAGTGGTGCAGCCGGCCTAGACGCGCTCGGCCAGCAGCAGCTCCGGCGTCCGGTAGACGTCGGCCCACTCGCCCGCAGGCGCCCGGAAGCCGCCGAGGTCGCCGCGGAGCGCGACCGCGACGAGCACCTCACCGCCGCGGGAGAACGCGACCACGTCCTCAGGCGCCTCGACCGGCTCGTACCAGCCCGCGAAAGCGGCCGGGCGCCTGGCGCGCAGCGCGAGCGCCCGGCGGATCAGGTCGAGCTTCGGCGGCGGTGACGCGGACGCGAGCAGGCGCCTTCGGGCGTCGAAGTCGACCGGACGCCGGTTGTCCGGGTCGACGAGCGCCAGGAAGGGCAGCTCGTCGCCCTGGTAGATGTCGGGCACGCCCGGCACCGTCAGCTTCAGCAGCGTCGTGCCGCGGACGACCTGCGCCGCCCGCGTCGACAGCCGCTCGGCGTACGCGCCGAGCTCCTCGTCGGCGAGCAGGCTCACCGCCCACGCCTTGGCGCCTGCTTCCCACTCGTGATCCTGGTCGATCCAGGTCGTGTGCACCTTCGCCTCGCGGAGCGCCTTCTCGAGATAGCCGTCGAGCCGCTCCGGCGTCAGCGGCCAGGCGCCGACGACCGTCTGCAGGATCAGATACGCCTCGTTCTTGTCGCGCCAGCCTTCGGCCCGCGGCCGCACGATCGCCTCCCACGCGGACGGATCGTCCGCAATCGCGACCAGCCGTGCGCGGACGTCGCCGCTTCGCTTCGTGTCGTGGGTCGTCGTCGCGAGCAGGCCGCCGGGAGGACGAGCGAGGTTCGCGGCATGGAACGCGGCCACCGACAGGGAGAAGCGATCGGGGTCGCCGCCGACCTCGTTGAGCGCGACGAAGCGGTTCCAGCGGTAGAAGGCCGTGTCCTCGACCCCCTTCGCGTGCACCGGCGGCGTCGTCTGCTGGAACCGGAGAACGAAGGCGTCGTGTCCGCGCTCGTCGAGCAGCAGGATCCGCGCCAACTCGTCGGGCAGGCCCGCCTCCGCGACCGCCTGCCGGTCGGCGTCGGTGACGAGCCCGGCGTCGGGCTCGACGTAGGTGCGGTAGACGTGAAAGGACGCGAGCGCCTGCTGGACGTCGGCCTCGAACGGCAGCCGTGACGCGAGCTGAGCCGCCTCGTCGGTGAACGTGTCCCTCGCCTGCTCGAGCTTGGCCTCTGCGGCGACTTCCGCGAACGTCCGCGTCTCACCGGTCAACTCCGCGTACAGCCGGGTCAGCGGCTCCTCCGCGACGGGGTCGACGAAGAGCGGCGTGACGTCGTTGAGAAACTCGTAGCCGGTCGTGCCCTCCACCGGCCACTCCGGCCGCAGCCGCTCGCCCGGCTCGAGGATCTTCTCGACCCACACGCGCTCGATGCCCGACTCGCGCAGCCGCTCGAGATAGCGGCGCGGGTTCGCGAGCCCGTCGGGGTGGTCGACGCGGACGCCGTCGATGACGCCGTCCTGCGCCAACTCGACGACCTTCGCGTGCGTCACCTCCCAGACCTCGGGATCCTCCATCCGCACGCCCGCGAGCTCGCCGACGTCGAAGAAGCGGCGGTGGAAGCCGGTGCGCCAGTCGAGGTCGAAGAACTTCGCGCGCCAGAGCGGATCTCGCCAGAACGGGTTCTCGTCCGCGGCGGCCATGTGGTTCGGGACGATGTCGAGGACGACGCCGAGCCCGGCCGAGCAGAGCGCTCGCAGCTCCTCCTCGCCGCCGAGGTCCTCGGAGACCCGCGTCGGGTCGACGACGTCGTAGCCGTGCGTGGAGCCGGGCCGCGCCTGCAGCGACGGCGAGAGGTAGAGATGCGAGACGCCCAGCTCCCGCAGGTAGGGCACGAGCTCCCGCGCCTCGCCGAAGCCGAGTCCCGGCCCCAGCTGGAGCCGGTAGGTGGCGCGGACGTCCACTAGGCGACCCGGCGGAGGACGACGAGCGAGCGGTTCTCGACGGCGACGACGCCGCGGGCCGGATACAGCTCGGAGCCGGGGGCGATGTCCGGCTCGGCGGTCGAGAGCTCGTGCCCCCAGCGCCGGCCGTACGCCACGGCCGGGAGCGTGAAGACCACGTCCTCCGCCTGCGCGTTGAAGAGGATCAGGAACGAGTCGTCGATCACCGGCGCGCCCTGCGGGCTCATCGTCGGGATCTCGGCGCCGTTGAGAAAGACGCCGAGCGTCTGCGTGTTCCCCTGCTGCCAGTTGCGCTGCGTCATCTTCCGGCCGTCGGGGCGGAACCACCAGACGTCCGGCGACCCCGAGCCGAGCCGCTCCTCGCCGGTGAGGAAGTCGGCCCGCCGGAAGACGGGGTGTCGCGCGCGGAACTCGATCAGGCGCTTGGTGAAGCCGAGCAGGTGCTGCTGCCGCTCGTCGAGGTTCCAGTCGAACCACGAGATCTCGTTGTCCTGGCAGTAGGCGTTGTTGTTGCCGTGCTGGGTGCGGCCGAACTCGTCGCCGCCCAGAAGCATCGGCACACCCTGCGAGAGCAGGAGCGTGGCGAGGAAGTTGCGCTGCTGCCGCTCGCGGAGGACGTTGATCGCCGGGTCGTCCGTGTCGCCCTCGACGCCGTGGTTCCAGCTGCGATTGTGGTTGTCGCCGTCGCGGTTGCCCTCGAGGTTCGCCTCGTTGTGCTTCTCGTTGTAGGAGACGAGGTCGCGGAGCGTGAAGCCGTCGTGCGCGGTGACGAAGTTGATCGACGCGAAGGGCCGGCGACCGTCGCTCTGGTAGAGGTCGCTCGAGCCGGTGAAGCGCTGCGCGAACTGGCTGACGCCGGCCTGGCCGCGCCAGAAGTCGCGCATCGTGTCGCGGTAGATCCCGTTCCACTCCGTCCAGAGCACGGGGAAGTTGCCGACCTGGTAGCCGCCCTCGCCGACGTCCCACGGCTCGGCGATCAGCTTCACCTGGGAGAGGACCGGGTCCTGGTGGATGATGTCGAAGAAGGCCGAGAGGCGGTCGACCTCGTGAAACTCGCGCGCCAGCGCCGACGCGAGGTCGAAGCGGAAGCCGTCGACGTGGCACTCGATCGCGAAGTAGCGGAGCGAGTCCATGATCAGGCGCAGCACGGACGGGTGGACCGGGTTGAGCGAGTTGCCCGTGCCCGTGTAGTCCATGTAGTGGCGCGGGTCGCCGGGGACGGTGCGGTAGTAGGAGAGGTTGTCGATGCCCTTGAACGACAGCATCGGCCCGAGGTGGTTCCCCTCCGCCGTGTGGTTGTAGACGACGTCGAGGATCACCTCGATCCCCGCCCGGTGGAGGGCCTTCACGAGCCCCTTGAACTCGCGCACCTGGTCGCCCGTCGACCCCGTTGCGGCGTAGCCCGCGTGCGGGGCGAGGTAGCCGATCGAGCTGTAGCCCCAGTAGTTGGTCAGCCCTTTGTCCGCCAGCGCCTGCTCGTCGATGATGTGGTGCACGGGGAGGAGCTCCACCGCGGTGACGCCGAGCGAGGTCAGGTACTCGAGCGACGCCTCCGATGCAAGACCGGCGTAGGTGCCGCGGAGGTCCTCGCGGACGCTGTCCAGCCGCTTCGTGAAGCCCTTCACATGCGCCTCGTAGATGACGGTGTCGTGCCACGGCGTCCGCAGCGGCTGGTCACCCTCCCAGTCGAACGCCTCGGAGATCACGATCCCCTTCGGAATCGCCTCGGCGTCGTCCTCGTCGTCGCGCTCGAGGTCGGCGTCCGCCTCGCCCGGCACGTAGGGGAGCGTGTTGGCGAGATCCCAGCGCACCGGCCCCTCGATCGCCTTCGCGTAGGGGTCGATCAGCAGCTTCTTCGGGTTGAAGCGATGGCCCTGCTCGGGCGCCCAGGGACCGTGGACGCGGTAGCCGTAGCGCTGACCAGGCCCGACACCCGGCAGGTAGCCGTGCCAGTTGAACGCCGTCCGCTCGTTCAGCTCGTAGCGCGTCTCGCGGTCGTTCGCGTCGAAGAGGCAGAGCTCGACCTTCTCGGCGTTCTCGGAGAAGAGCGAGAAGTTGGTCCCCTCCCCGTCCCACCACGGGCCGAGCGGGAACGGCTTGCCGGGCCAGACCCTCACGCGTCGAGGCTCACGGTCTCGCGCGCGAAGTCGACCTCGAGCGTGGCCCGGCCGCGGCGGAGCGTCAGTGTCCGCGCGTGCTCGTCGTATCCCACCTCGAGCTCGCGCGGCAGCTCGCGGCGCAGCCGCAGCAGGTCGCGGTAGAGCTGCTCCGGCTCGCGCGGCGTCAGCGTCGAGAGCTCGAAGCTCTCGACGTCCTGGGGGTCGGGCACCTCGCCCTGGAAGCCGGCGAAGTGCTCGAACTCGCGCCGGCGCCCCTCTCGCGTCGCGTCGGCGATGAACGGGTCGATGTGGTCGGTGAAGAAGCGGAAGGGGGCGGTCTCTCCGTACTCCTCGCCCTGGAAGAGCAGTGGCGTGAAGTTGCTGAAGAGGACGACCGCCGCGGCGACGCGACGTTGCGCGTCCGGGAGGCGGTCGCCGAGCGCCCGGTTGCCGACCTGGTCGTGGTTCTGGGCGGCCGCGACGATCTGCGGTCCCTCGGACCGCCGTAGCTCAGCCGCGATCCGGGCCATCGAGCCGTCGAAGTCCGCGTAGTAGCCGTCCCGCTCGCCGGTCAGCGCGACGTGGAGCGCGTGGTGAAGCGTGTCGAGCCACATCGCGTCGTGGCCCCACTCCGTCAGCGGCCGGAAGTCGGCCAGGCCCATCTCGCTGATCACGAGCGCGTCCCGATCGACGGCACGAACGCGGTCGGCGAGCTCCGCGAGCACGTGCCGCGTCCCGTCGTCGTGAACCGCGTGGACGGCGTCGAGCCGGAGGCCGTCGATCCCGTAGTCGCGGACCCACAGCTCCGCGTTCTGGATCGCCCACTCGCGGACGCCCGGCCTGCGCGAAGTCGAGCGCGTCGCCCCAGGGCGTCTGACCCAGCCGATCGGTGAAGTAGGGGCCGAACGCGCGCAGCGCCTCGTTCCCGGGGCCGATGTGGTTGTAGACCACGTCGAGCACGACGCCGAGCCCTTCGCGGTGGGCGGCGTCGACGAGGCGCGCCAGCCCCGCCGGGCCACCGTAGGCCTCGTGCGGCGCGAACGTGTAGAGCCCGTCGTAGCCCCACCCGCGTTCGCCGGGGAAGGTGGCGACGGGCATCAACTCGATCGCCGTGACACCGAGCTCGCGCAGGTCGCGCAGCCTGCGGGACGACGCCGTCGAAGGTGCCTTCGCGCGAGAAGGTGCCGACGTGGAGCTCGTAGAGGACGAGCTCCTCCAGGGCGAGCCCGGGGCCGGGCGCGATCTCGAACGCGGCCGTGTCGAGCACGCGCGAGGGGCCGCGGACGCCCTCCGGCTGCCGGCGCGAGCAGGGATCGGGCCAGACCCCGCCGTCGATCGTGATGCGGTAGTCGTCGCCCGGCCCGAGCGGCGCCTCTCCTGCCCAGAACCCGCCGCCCTCCTCCCCGAGCGGGTGCCCCGCCACTGCGACGGTGGCGGCGTCGGGCGCCCAGATGCGGAAGACGGTGCGGTCGCCGGCCACGGGGACGGCGCCGAGGATCGAGTCGGTCGCGACGGACACGGCGCGACGGTAGCCGACGGCCTTACCCGGCCGCCTCCGCCTTCCGCAGGCCGCGCATGGACCAGAGCGAGAAAAGCCCGACGAGACCTGCCGCGATCACGAAGGCCGAGAGGACGTGGACCTCGTCACCCGCGAGCATGCTCCGCACCGCCTCGAGCACGTAGGTGAGGGGGTTCACCGTCGCGACCGCCTCGATCCACCCGTTCAGCAGCGTCAGCGGCACGTAGACGGGCGCGAAGAAGAGAATCAGGAAGACGGGCATCTGCATCACCGGACCGGCCTGGATCGTGCGGAAGCGCATCGCGACGCCGCAGGCCCAGAGGAGGCCCGCCAGGTTGATCAGGAGCGCCAGCGTGTACATGCCGACGACGTCCACGGGGCCGCCGAAGACGTTCATCCCGGCGATCAGCGCCACCACCGTCAGCACGGCTGCCGTCACCAGCCAGCGCACGAGCGCCGCGAGCGCATAGCCGAGCACGATCCCGGAGCGGTTCGGCGCCGCGAGCAGCAGCCGTCGCGCGAAGCCCGACTCGAAGTCGCGGGCGATCCCGAAGCCGGTGAAGACGCCGCCGAAGGCGGCCGACTGGATCAGCACGAAGCAGAACTGGAACGCCGTGTAGCCCGGCTCGAAGTCGAAGCCCGGCACCCGCGCGACCTGCGAGAGGCCGCCGGCGAAGGCGGTGAAGAAGAAGAGCGGGAAGATCAGCGAGGGGAAGATCAGCGCCGGGTTGGTGAAGACGTTCTTCAGCGTCCGCCACGCGACGCCGGAGGCGACGGGCCAGATCCTCATGTCCGCACCAGCCGATCCTTGAGCGCCAGCGTCGCGACCGAGACGGCGATGATCCCGATCAGGACGGCGAAGCCGAACCCGAGCGCGAGCGCCTCGCCGTCCCAGCCCCCGATGATCAGGCTCCGGACGCACTCGATCAGGTACGAGACCGGGTTGGCCGTCGCGACGAACTGGAACCAGTCGACGCCGATCAGGTTCCGCGGCGTGTTCATCGACGAGAGGAAGAGGAAGACGAACAGGAGCGGGAACAGCCCCTGGATCGCTTCGCCCGAGCCCGTCCGCAGGGCGAGGAAGACGCCCACCGCGGCGAAGCTGACCGAGATCACGGCCGAGAAGGCGAAGAGGACGAGGATCCCCAGCGCGCCCGACGCGAAGTCGACGCCGACGATCAGCCCGACGACCACGTAGAACGCCGCCTGGACGAGTCCGAGCACGACCGCCCCGCCGAGCAGGCCGGCGATCAGCGCCGTCCCGCGCATCGAGGTGAGCGAGAGCCGGTTGAGGAAGCCGGTCTGGATGTCCCTGGCGAGGTCGGTTCCGGCGTTCATCGTCGAGAAGAGCGCCCCCTGGATGAACGGCACCGCGAGCGCGAAGGCCACGAACGAGTCGGTCGGGAAGCCGGGCAGCTTCGTCGAGGCGTCGAGGCCGCCGGAGTTCACGAGCAGGAGCAGCATCGGGAAGACGAGCGGGAAGACGACGGCGGCGGGCTGGCGGGCCGTGCGGACGACCGAGCGGCGCGCAACCGCGCCGATCTGGCCCCAGACGTTCGAGCCGACGCCGTAGCTCACGCCGCGGTCTCGGCCGCGTCCGGCTCGTCCTCGCCGGCGCCCTCGAGCGAGCGGCCGGTCTTGGCGAGGAAGACGTCGTCGAGCGAAGGCGCCTGGATCTCGAGGCTCGCGAGCGTCAGGCCGGCGTCGTCCACGGCGCGCACGACCGCGGGCAGACCCGCGAGGCCCTCGCGCAGGCGCACGACGACGTCGCGCGCGCTGCCGTCGAGCGACTCGCCGTAGGGCGCCAGCGTGGCCGCGAGCCGGTCGCGGTCCTCCTGGTCGATCGGCGTGGCGTGGACGCTCGGGAGGCCGATCTCGGCCTTGAGCGCCTCGGGCGTGCCCTCGGCGACGATGTGCCCGTGGTCGATGATCCCGACCCGGTCCGCGAGCACGTCCGCCTCCTCGAGGTACTGCGTGGTCAAGAAGACGGTGACCCCGTCCTCGCGCGCGAGCCGCGCCACCTCGTCCCAGAGGGCGGTGCGGCTCTGGACGTCGAGCCCGGTCGTCGGCTCGTCGAGGAAGAGGATGCGCGGCCGGTGCACGAGCGCGAGCGCGAGGTCGAGCCGGCGCTTCATCCCGCCCGAGTAGCCCCCGACCTTCCGATCGGCGGCCTCGCTCAGCCCGACCCGGTCGAGCAGCTCCTGTGCGCGCTCCTTGCGGTCGGCACGCGGGATCCCCTGCAGCGTCGCCTGCAGCCGGAGGTGGTCTCGCCCGGTCAGCATCGGGTCGAGCGCCGCCTCCTGCAGCGCGGCGCCGATGACGCTGCGCACCTTCGGGCCCTCGGCGACGACGTCGTAGCCGCCGACGTGCGCCGTCCCCGACGTGGGCGGCAGCAGCGTCGTCAGCATCAGCACGGTCGTCGACTTGCCGGCGCCGTTCGGGCCGAGGAAGCCGTAGATCTCCCCCGGCTCGACGCGCAGCTCGATCCCGTCGACGGCCCGCGGGCCCTTCTTGAACTCGCGGACGAGCCCCTCGACCTCGATGCTGTTCGCGCGCTCCACGCCGTCACCCTAGCGGCGCGCGATCGGCTTGTTGCTGACAGCAACAAGCTCCTCCCGGCGGCTCGCTTACGGGCGCGAAGGGGACTTAGTTGCTGACAGCAACTAAGTCTTCTCGGGCGCGGCGGGCACGAGCCAGACGACGCCGAGCGGCGGCAGGGTGATCTCCGCCGACCAGCGCTGCTCGTTCCACGGCGTCTTCTCGGCCTCGATCCCGAGGCCGTTGCCGACGTCGCTGCCGCCGTAGAAGCGCGAGTCGGTGTTCAGCGCTTCGCGCCACGCGCCCGCCTTGGGCAGGCCGATCCGCCAGCCCTCGCGGACGACGGGCGCGAAGTTGCAGGCGACCACGACGCAGCGCTTGCCGTCCTCGGTCCGACGCGCGAAGGCGAGCACGTTCTCGTTGGCCGCGTTGGGCTCGAGCCAGACGAACCCCTCGTGCGAGTGGTCGAGCTGCCAGAGCGCGGGCTCCTCGGTGTAGATCGAGTTGAGGTCGCGGACGAGCGCAAGCATCCCGGCGTGGTCCGCCTCGTCGAGCAGGTGCCAGTCGAGCGACCCGGCCGGCTCGCTCCACTCCTTCTCCTGCGCGAACTCGCAGCCCATGAAGAGGAGCTGCTTGCCGGGGTGCGCCCACATGTAGCCGTAGAGCGCCCGCAGATTGGCGAAGCGCTGCCAGCGGTCGCCGGGCATCTTCCCGAGCAGCGAGCGCTTGCCGTGCACGACCTCGTCGTGCGAGAGCGGCAGGACGAAGTTCTCGTTCCACGCATAGACCATCGAGAACGTCAGCTCATGGTGGTGGAACCGGCGGTGAACCGGCTCCTTCGAGACGTACTCGAGCGTGTCGTGCATCCAGCCCATGTTCCACTTGAAGCCGAAGCCGAGGCCGCCGAGATAGGTCGGCCGGGAGACGCCCGGCCACGCGGTCGACTCCTCGGCCACCGTCGTGACGCCCGGCTCGCGGCCGTAGACGACCTCGTTCAGCTCGCGCAGGAAGGAGACGGCCTCGAGGTCCTCGCGCCCGCCGTGGACGTTCGGCACCCACTCCCCGTGCTTGCGCGAGTAGTCGAGATAGAGCATCGACGCGACCGCGTCGACGCGGAGCCCGTCCGCGTGGTACTCGCGCAGCCAGTAGAGCGCGTTCGCGAGCAGGAAGTTGCGCACCTCGTTGCGGCCGAGGTTGAAGATCAGCGTCCCCCAGTCCGGATGCGCGCCGCGTCGAGGGTCCTCGTGCTCGTAGAGCGCCGTGCCGTCGAAGCGCGCGAGCGCGAAGTCGTCACGCGGGAAGTGCGCGGGAACCCAGTCGAGGATGACGCCGATGCCGGCCTGGTGGAGGGCGTCGACGAGCGAGCGGAAGTCGTCCGGCTCGCCCATCGTCGAGACGGGGGCGTAGAAGCCGGTCACCTGGTAGCCCCACGAGCCGGAGAACGGGTGGTGCATGACCGGCAGGAACTCGACGTGGGTGAAGCCGAGGTCGCCGGCATAGGCCACGAGCTGCTCGGCGAGCTCCTTCCACCCGAGCCCGAGCCGCCACGACTCGGCGTGCACCTCGTAGACCGAGATCGGCTCGTGCAGCTGGTCGAAGCTGCGGCGGCGCTCGAGCCACGCGTCGTCGCCCCACTCGTACCTGCGAGTGGTAGATCCGCGACGCCGTCTTCGGGGGGATCTCGGCGTGGAACGCAAACGGGTCGGCCTTCAGGCGCAGATGACCGTCGGCTCCGTGCACCTCGAACTTGTAGGCGTCGCCCTCCGAGGCCTCGGGGACGGCGGCGGCCCAGATGCCCGACGACCCCTGCGGCTCGAGCGGCTGCGCGCGGCCGTCCCACAGGTTCCAGTCGCCGACGACCGCCACGGCACGCGCGTTCGGAGCCCAGACGGCGAAGGTGACGCCCTCGTCGGTGACGTGGGCGCCGAGACGCTCGTACAGGCGCTCGTGGCGGCCCTCCCCGGCGAGGTGGAGATCGAGCTCGCCGAGCTTCATCGTTGCTCCAGCATGCGCAGGATCCCGGCGGCGGGGATCGCGACCCAGTCAGGCCGGTTGTGGAGCTCGTACCGCAGCTCGTAGACGGCCTTCTCCAGCTCGAACACGGTCAGGAGCCGTTCGCTCTGCTCGCGACTCGAGGGCAGTAGCGCGGGGTCCGCGGTGTCGAAGTAGCCGTCGAGGAAGTCGGAGCGGCAGCGGCGCTCCCAGTCGTCGGGTGGCTCGACGTCGCGCTGGATCTTCGCCGCCGAGGCGGCGTAGGCGAACGAGCGCAGCATCCCCGCGACGTCGCGCAGCGGCGAGGTCTTGCGCCGGCGCTCGGGCACCGAGCGGGCGGGCTCGCCCTCGAAGTCGAGGATCAGCCAGTCGCCGGCCTGCGTCCAGAGCGCCTGGCCGAGGTGGTAGTCACCGTGAGTGCGGATCACCCGGCCGACGTGGCCGATGTTCGTCAGCTGGCGCAGGTGGTCGCGCACCTCCTCGCCGCGGCCGCGGACTCGCTCGAGCGCGGGGATGTCGGGCAGGGACGTGAAGACCTGCTCGATCTCCTCGTCGATCGACGCCGAGAGCAGCGCCAGCGCCTCCGTGCTCGGCTCCTCGGGCGCGAAGTGCGGGTCGTTCGGATCGGAGGCGAGCGCGTTGTGCAGAAGCGCCGTCACCTCGCCGAGCCGGCGCGCGTGCTCGGGGATCCAGTCGGCCTCGCCGCGCTCGAGGGTGTCGAGTGCAAGCTCCCAGCCGTCGCCGTCGGCGGGCACGAACTCCTGCAGGATCGCGAGCGTCGCCTCGAGCGGCCGACCCTCGTAGGAGACGTAGCCCTCGAGCGAGGCGGTGTGCTCGAAGCTGCGCTCGGTCAGGAACCGCAGCACCTCGAGCTCGGGGTTCATCCCCGGCCCGATCCGGCGGTAGAGCTTGAGCGCAAGCTGCTCGTCGAAGACGAGCGAGCTGTTCGACTGCTCGGCGCCCATCGGGCGCACCGACTCGATCTCGGCGGGCAGGTCACCGGTTTGCCGGAAGACGATCGTGGCCTCCCCGGTCTCGAGCGCGCCCTCGGCGCGCATCAGCTCGAGCATGCTGCGCGCCAGCTCGGGGTCCGCGATCGCGTCGTAGACGACCCAGCCCTCGGTCTCGGCGATCACGGACGTGGCCCAGCCGTCCCCGGTCGGCCGGAAGCCGAGCGGCAGGTGGTAGAGGTCGTGGGTCTGGAGGCCGTAGCGCACCTCGACGATCGCGATCGCGAGGATCGGCGGCTCGCCCTGGGTGACGCCGGCGTCGAGCACGCGGGCGTCGAGCACGTCCTTCGACTTGCCGCCGAACCAGCGCTGCGACGCGATCGTCCCGAGCAGGACGAGCCCGTCCAGGAAGTGGAGGTCGCCGCTCTCGATGCGGCTCTTCAGGTCACTCGTCATCGGCAGGGTCCTGGAGCTGGAACCAGAAGAAGCCGCGCGGGCCGAGTGTGAGCAGGTACGGCAGCTCGCCGATCGGCGGGAAGCGGGTGTTGCCGAGCAGCTCCACGGGCACGCGGCCGGCGAAGGCGGAGAGGTCGAGCTCGACCGCCTGCGCGGTACGGGCGAGGTTGTGGACGCAGAGGACGATGTCCTCGGAGAACGAGCGGATGTGCGCGAAGATCTTCGGGTTCTCGGGCCGGAGCACGCGGTAGTCGCCGAGGCCGAAGACGGGATGCTGCTTGCGCAGCTCGACGAAGCGCCGCAGCCAGCGCAGCAGTGAGGTCGGGAGGCGCAGCTGCGCCTCGACGTTGACGGCCTGGAAGCCGTAGACCGGGTCCATCAGCGGCGGCAGGTAGAGCTGGGCGAAGTCGGCGCGCGAGAAGCCGCCGTTGCGGTCGCCCGTCCACTGCATCGGCGTCCTGACCCCGTCCCGGTCGCCGAGGTAGACGTTGTCCCCCATCGCGATCTCGTCTCCGTAATAGAGGACCGGTGAACCCGGGAGCGAGAAGAGGATCGCGTGCATCAGCTCGATCTCGTCCCGGCCGCCGTCGAGCAGGGGCGCCAGCCGCCGCCGGATCCCCAGGTTGAGCTTCATCCGCGGGTCCCTCGCGTACTCCTCGTACATGTAGTCGCGCTCCTCGTCCGTGACCATCTCGAGCGTGAGCTCGTCGTGGTTGCGGAGGAAGAGGCCCCACTGGGCGTTGACGGGGATCGGCGGCGTGCGGTCGAGGATCTCGATCATCGGCAACGCCTCCTCCCGCCGCAGCGACATGAACATGCGCGGCATCACGGGGAAGTGGAAGGCCATGTGGCACTCGTCCCCGTCGCCGAAGTATGCAACCACGTCCTCGGGCCACTGGTTCGCCTCCGCCAGGAGCACGCGGTCCGGGTAGTTGGCGTCGATCTCCGCGCGCACGCGCTTCAGGTACTCGTGCGTGCGCGGCAGGTTCTCGCAGTTCGTGCCCTCCTCCTCGTACAGGTACGGCACGGCGTCGAGCCGGAAGCCGTCGAGGCCGAGATCGAGCCAGAACCGGAGCACCTCGATCATCGCGTCCTGCACCGCCGGGTTCTCGTAGTTCAGATCCGGCTGGTGGCTGAAGAAGCGGTGCCAGAAGTACTGGCCGCGCGCGGAGTCGTACGTCCAGTTCGACACCTCGGTGTCGATGAAGATGATCCGCGCGTCCGAGTACGGCTCGTCGGTGTCCGACCAGACGTAGAAGTCGCCGTAGGGGCCATCCGGGTGGTCGCGCGAGGCCTGGAACCAGGGGTGCTCGGAGGAGGTGTGGTTCATGACGAGGTCGACGATCACGCGCATCCCCCGCTCGTGGGCGGCCTCGACGAAGGACCGGAAGTCCTCGACCGTGCCGTAGTCGGGGTTGATCCCGTAGAAGTCGGCGATGTCGTAGCCGCCGTCGCGCAGCGGCGAGGGATAGAACGGGAGCAGCCAGATGCAGTCGATCCCGAGCCACTGCAGGTAGTCGAGCTTCTGGATCAGGCCACGGAAGTCGCCCGAGCCGTCGTCGTTGCCGTCGAAGAACGCGCGCGTGTGGATCTCGTAGAACACCGCCGTCTTGAACCAGGTCGGGTTGGACTCGAACCAGTGGACGGGTTGTGGGTGCTCCGGCTCGCTCACGCAGCGCCGATCTTCATCAGATGTGAGCCGCCGGGGGCGAGCCCGACGTAGTTGCGGCCGATCCGCCAGCGGTAGCGCTCGCCGGTGAGCAGGTCGCTGACCGGGAACTCCTCCGGCAGGCCGAGGTCGGGCGGGACGACGACGACGTCCTCGCGCGGGCTGCTCGGATCGAGGTTGGCCGCGACCGCGATGTCCGGGGACTTGTAGTAGGCGAAGACGTGCTCGCCGTGGGTGTCGAGCAGGCGCAGGTTCTCGAAGCGCTGCAAGCGCCGGCTCCGCCCGGCGAATCTCGTTCAGCCGCCGCAGGAGCGGCAGCAGCGGCCCGTCGAGCGCCCGCTGCTTCACCTCGTACTTCTCCGAGTCGAGGTACTCCTCGCTCCCACGCGCGACCGGGACGTTCTCGCAGTGCTCGTACCCCGAGTAGATGCCGTACGACGGCGAAAGCGTCGCGGCGAGGACGAGCCTGACCTCGAACGCCGGCCGCCCGCCCTCCTGCAGGTACTCGTGAAGGATGTCGGGCGTGTTCGCGAAGAAGTTCGGCCGGTAGTAGGCAGACCACTCGAGCAGCTGGTGCAGGAACTCGCGCAGCTCCGGCTTCGTGTTCTTCCACGTGAAGTACGTGTACGACTGGCTGAAGCCGATCTTCGCGAGCGTCGTCATCATCGCCGGCCGGGTGAAGGCCTCGGCGAAGAAGACGGTGTCCGGGTACTCGGCGCGCACCTCCGCGATCAGCCACTCCCAGAACGGCACCGACTTGGTGTGCGGGTTGTCGACGCGGTAGATCCGGACGCCGCGGCCGCACCAGTGCATGACGACGCCCTTCAGCGCCTCCCAAAGCCCCCGCCAGTCCTCGGAGTCGAAGTTGACGTTGTAGATGTCCTGGTAGCGCTTGGGCGGGTTCTCGGCGTACTTGAGCGTCCCGTCCGGCCTGCGGTTGAACCACTCCGGGTGCTCGCTCAGCCAGGGGTGGTCGGGCGAGGTCTGGATCGCGAAGTCGAGCGCGATCTCGACCCCGGCCTTCCGCGCCGCCGCGACGAGGGCGTCGAACTCCTTCGCCGTTCCGAGCTCGGGATGGATGGCGTCGTGGCCGCCGGCGGCGCCGCCGATCGCCCAGGGGCTGCCGGGATCCCCCGTCGCCGCCTCGAGCGCGTTGTTGCGGCCCTTCCGGTTCGTCTCGCCGATCGGGTGGATCGGAGGCAGGTAGACGACGTCGACGCCGAGCTCCGCCAGCTGCGGCAGCGATTTTCTGCACGCCCTTGAAGCCGCCCCAGCTGCGCGGGAAGAGCTCGTACCAGGAGCCGAAGCTCGCCCGGACCCGCTCGACGTCGGCCTCGAGCGGCCGGTCGAGGCTCGTCTTTCCGTGCCGGTCCTTGACCCCGAGCTTCGCTGCCGCCACGCGCCAGGACTCGAGCTCACCGGGGCCGAAGAGCGCCTCCGCCTCCGAGAGCTCGCCGGCCAGCTCCGTCTGGCCGGCGGCGAGCTTGCGGTCGAGCTCGTCGAGCAGCGTCGCGTAGCGGTCGACCCACGCCTCGATCGTGTACTGCCAGCGGCCGAGCCCGGCCGGCTCGAAGCCGCCGGCCCAGCGGTCGTTCCCGAGCGGCTCGAGCGGCGCCTCCCGCCACGCGCGCGACCCGGCCATCCGGTAGCGGACGACGGCGCGGAGGATGTCGTGGCCATCCTTGAAGATCGTCGCCGAGACGCCGACCGAATCGCCCTCGGTGACCTTGACGGGATAGCGTCCGCAGTCGACCTGAGGGCGCACGTCCTGGATCTGGATCCGGGGCGGTGGTTGCTTGAGGGCGGGTGCGGGCACGGTTCGGTGACTTTCAGCGAACGGCGATCTTCAAACAGCGATGAAGCTTCAACGATCCAGCGGCGTCGTGCTGCACCCGACCTCGCTGCCCAGCGGCAGGCTCGACGCGGACGCATACGCCTTCGTCGACTGGCTCGCCGAGGCGGGACAGAGCTGGTGGCAGGTGCTGCCGCTCGACCCTCCTGACGAGGCCGGGTCACCGTACGCGTCCTCCTCGGCGTTCGCGGCGTGGGACGGCTTCCTCGCCGACCCCGAGGCGCCGGTCGCGGCGAGGGAGGCGGCTGCCTTCCGCACCGACAACGCCTACTGGATCGAGGACTGGGAAGCGGCCGGCGGCAGTGTCGAGGATCAGGTGCGCTTCGACCGGGAGTGGTCGGCCCTGCGCGCCTACGCGCGCCGAGTCGGGCGTGCGGCTGATCGGGGACGTGCCGATCTACGTCGCCCAGCAGAGCGTCGACCACCGTGCCCATCCGGAGCTCTTCCTCCGCGGCCTCGTCGCGGGGGCGCCGCCCGACAAGCTCGGCCCCGCGGGCCAGCACTGGGGCAACCCGCTCTTCGACTGGGACGCGCTCGCGCGGGATGGCTATCGCTGGTGGATCGAGCGCCTGCGACGCACGCTCGACCTCGTCGACCTGACCCGCGTCGACCACTTCCGCGGCTTCGCCCAGTTCTGGGCGATCCCGGAGGACGCGCCGGACGCACGCTCCGGGACGTGGCTGCCCGGCCCTGGGGCGGCGCTCTTCGAGGCAGCTGCGGCCGAGCTCGGGCCGCTGCCCGTGATCGCCGAGGACCTCGGCCTGATCACGCCGGACGTCCACGAGCTGCGCGACCGGCTCGGCTTCCCCGGCATGGCGGTGCTGGTCTGGGCCTTCCAGGGCCCGGACGACAACCCGCACCGGCTCGAGAACCACCGCGAGCAGCAGGTCGTCTACACGACGACCCACGACACGGACACCCTGCGCGGGCGCTTCCCCGACAGGGATCCGTGGGAGCTGATCCGACTGGCGCTCTCCTCGCCCGCGGCGCTCGCGATGATCCCGCTCCAGGACGTGCTCGGGCTCGACAGCGAGGCGCGTATGAACACGCCGGGCGAGCCCACCGGCAACTGGGCGTGGCGGCTCGAGTCCCGGGCAGCTCACGGACGACGACGCCGCCCTGCTCCGTGCCGCGACCGCGTCGGCGGAGCGGCTGGGATAGCGATCCGCCGCTACGGTGTGCGCCGATGGACGCACGTGAGCAGCGGCTGGCGCAGAACGAGGCCCTTTTCCGCGAGATCAACGAGAAGGTCGAGGCGATCGCCGCCGTCCACGGCTCGGACGACCACGTCTACGAGTTCTACTGCGAGTGCTCGAACGCGGACTGCTCGCTCCAGGTGCCTGCGACGATCGCGGCGTACGAGGCGGTGCGCGCCCATCCGCGGCACTTCATCGTCACTCCGGAGCACTGGCTCCCCGAGATCGAGACGATCGCCAGGCAGGGCGACACCTGGTGGGTGATCGAGAAGCACGGCGAGGCCGGCGAGTTCGTCGAGCACCTCGATCCTCGCAGCCGCTAGGGCTCCTGCTCGACCGGGAGGTTGCTGGCGACCGTGCGGCCGCCGGCCGAGCTCTCGTAGATGACGTCGACGACGTCGTTCTGCCTGTAGGTCCCCGCGACGCCGAAGAGGATCGACGTCCAGCGCCAGAAGCCGAGCTTGCCCTCCTGGTGCAGCTCGCGGCTGAAGCGGAGGACGCCGTTGTCGACGCGGTAGTCCGAGCCGGGACGCTGGACGACGCCGTTGACGTAGACCTCGGTCGGGCTCTCCACACCGGGCGGAAGCTCGACGCGGGTTCCGCTGCGCACCGCCCTGGTCACCTTCATAGAATGGCAGCCCGTGGGCCGGTCTCTCGCAGTTGTCGTGCTCTGCGCGCTGGTGCTCTCCGGCACGGCGTTCGCGGGCGATCCGGGCTTCGCGCCGCCGGATCCCGCCTCGCCGAACGCCGAACGGATCAACGACAGCTACTACTGGGTCGCGATCTTCACGGGCGCGATCTTCGTGATCGTCCAGGGCGCGCTCGTCTGGTTCATCGTGCGCTACCGCGCCGACCGACGGACCCGCGACATGGAGGGCGCCCAGATCCACGGCAACACCAACATCGAGCTCGCGTGGACGGTGGCGCCGGTGCTGATCCTCGTCGCGATCGGCTCGTTCGTCTTCTACAAGCTGCCCGGGATCCAGGACGTCCCGGCCGCCGACCGCGTCGAGGTCACGGTCAAGGGGTACCGCTACTACTGGAACTACACGTACCCGAACGGTGTGATCGCGGTCGACAAGCTCCGCGCGCCAGTCGGGCAGACGACCCGGCTCGCCGTCTCCGCTCCGGACTTCGACGTCATCCACTCCTGGTGGATCCCGGCGCTCGGCGGCAAGTTCGATGCGATCCCCGGCAACGAGAACGAGACGTGGTTCAACCCGAACGCGCCCGGCATCTACCGGGGTCAGTGCGCCGAGTTCTGCGGGATCCAACACGCCGTCATGCGCGCCGAGGTCGAGGCGATGCCTCGCGACGAGTTCGACGCCTGGCTCGAGGACGAGGCCGAGGCGCAGGAGGCGGGAACGTCGACGCTCGGCGAGGAGACGTTCCGCGGCGCCTGCGGCAAGTGCCACGGGCTCGCCGGCGAGGGCGACATCGGCCCGAAGCTGGCCGGCAACGGCCTGCTCGCCGACGCGGCCGCGGTCGAGGAGGTCGTCCGAAACGGGCGCGGCGAGATGCCGCCGATCGGGAAGGACTGGGAGGAGCGCCAGATGAAGGCGCTGACCGACTACTTGGAGGAGGAGCTGCTTGGCGGTCAACGCTGAGACGCCGATCCCCGCCTGGCAGCGCGGCCGCGTCGCGAGCTGGCTGGTCACGGTCGACCACAAGCGGATCGGGATCCTCTACATCGTCACCTCGGGGGTCTTCTTCCTCGCCGGGGGCGTGATGGCGCTGCTGATGCGCACGCAGCTGTCGCAGGCCGACAACGACTTCCTCACGCGCGACTCCTACAACGAGGTCATGACCATGCACGGCACGACGATGGTCTTCCTCGTCGTGGTCCCGATCCTCGCCGGCTTCGGCAACTTCCTCGTGCCGCTGATGATCGGGGCGCGCGACATGGCGTTCCCGCGGCTGAACGCGCTCTCCTACTGGCTCTTCCTCTTCGGCGGGATGATCCTGCTGCTCTCGTTCTTCGCCTCCGGCGGCGCCGCCAAGTCGGGCTGGACGGCGTACCCGCCGCTCTCGCTCCAGGGCGACGGCAACGGCCAGGACCTGTGGATCCTCGGACTGCACATCCTCACGATCTCCTCGCTGGCGGGGGCGATCAACTTCATCGTCACGATCGTGAACATGCGGACGCAGGGGATGTCGTGGACCCGCATGCCGCTCTTCATCTGGGCGATCGGGACGTACGCGGTGCTGCTGCTGGTCGTGCTACCCGCACTCTCGGCCGGCCTGACGCTGCTCCTGCTCGACCGCCAGGCGGGCACGAACTTCTTCGCGCCCAACGAGGGCGGGAACGCCGTCCTCTACCAGCACGTCTTCTGGTTCTTCGGGCACCCCGAGGTCTACATCATGGTGCTGCCCGCCTTCGGGATGATCTCCGAGATCATCCCCGTCTTCGCGCGCAAGCCGATCTTCGGCTACAAGGCGGTCGCCTTCTCAACCGCCGGGATCGCGTTCTTCTCGATGCTCGTCTGGGCGCACCACATGTTCACGGTCGGGATGCCGTCGTTCCTGAACGCGTTCTTCATGATCGCCTCGATGATCATCGCCGTCCCGACGGGAGTGAAGATCTTCAACTGGCTGGCGACGCTGTGGCGCGGGAACATCCACTTCGACACGCCCATGCTCTACGCCCTCGGCTTCGTCAGCGTCTTCACGATCGGCGGGCTCTCGGGGATCTTCCTCGCCGCCTTCCCGATCGACTGGCAGGTGCACGACACCTACTACGTCGTCGCGCACTTCCACTACGTCCTCTTCGGCGGCTCGCTGCTCGCGATCCTCGGCGGCCTCACCTACTGGTGGCCGAAGTTCTTCGGCCGCCTGCTCGACGAGCGGCCCGGGAAGCTCGCCTTCTGGCTCGTCTTCGTCGGCTTCAATGTCACCTTCTTCCCGCAGCACATGCTGGGGCTGCTGGGGATGCCGCGCCGGATCTACACCTACGAGGACACGGGCCTGCTGCAGGAGTACAACCTCGCCTCGACGATCGGCTCGTACGTGATGGGCCTCGGGCTCCTGA
The DNA here is from genome assembly GCA_963827015.1 of uncultured Gaiellaceae bacterium. GTDB lineage: Bacteria > Actinomycetota > Thermoleophilia > Gaiellales > Gaiellaceae > Gaiellasilicea. The sequence continues at coordinate 105,147 of CAWGZI010000014.1, forward strand.
TCTTCGCGTGGAACGCGATCAAGTCGCGCAAGGGCCGGCGGGCCGGGAACGACCCGTGGCTCGCGGACACGCTCGAGTGGTACACGACCTCGCCGCCGCCGGCGCACAACTTCGACGAGGTGCCGTACGTGACGAGCGCGCGACCGCTCTACGACCTGCGGCGACGGCTCAGGGAGCGCGGTGACCTCTAGCGCTTCCCATTCGGCTTCGCCGGGCTTCTGGCTTCAGCTCGCGGCTCTCGGCGGCGTCGCCGGGACGCTGGTCGCGGTCGTCTCGGGCACCGTCGGCGCCGGCCACGACCTCGCCTCGGCGCTCGCCGTGCCCCCGCTCGCGGCCGTCGTCGTCTCGGCCTGGTGGGCGCACCGCCGCCTGCTCGCGCCCTCCCTGCTCGCGCTCGCGCTCTTCGGTACGGCCGCCGCCGTCACCGCCGACGGCCTTCACGTGGGCCTGGCCTCGGCCGCCCTCGCCGCGGCCGCCGTCTCCGCTGCGCAGTGCTTGCGCGGCGAGCGCGTCGCCGCCGGGCCCAGCCTTTCGAGCGCATGGCGCGACTACGTGACGCTGACGAAGCCGCGGATCATGTCGCTGCTGCTCGTCACCGGCGCTGCCGGAATGTTCGTCGGAGCCCAGGGCGTCCCGTCGGCCGGGCTCTTCGCCGCGGCCATGATCGGGCTCGCGCTCGCCTGCGGCGGCGCCAGCGCCCTCAACCATGTCCTCGACGCCGATATCGACCGGCTGATGGGCAAGCGAACGGAGAAGCGCCCCGTCGCCGCCGGCCGGGTCACATCCGCACACGCGCTCGAGTTCGGGCTGACGCTCTCAGCGCTCTCGTTCGTCCTGCTCGCGAGCACCGTCAACGTGCTCACGGCGACGCTCGCGCTCGTCGGCAACCTCTTCTACGTCGTCGTCTACACCCGCTGGCTCAAGCGCTCGACGCCGCAGAACATCGTCATCGGCGGCGCCGCCGGGGCGGTACCGCCCTTGGTCGGCTACGCGGCGGCGAGCGGCGACCTCGGGCTGCCCGCGCTGTGGCTCTTCCTGATCGTCTTCCTCTGGACGCCGCCCCACTTCTGGGCGCTCGCGCTCCTGATCAAGGAGAACTACGCGGCCGCCAAGGTGCCGATGCTGCCGGTGGTGAAGGGCGAGGCCGAGACGACGAGGCAGATCGTCTGGTACTCGCTCGTGCTGGTGGCGTTCACGCTCGCCGTCGGCTTCTGGCTCGGGCCGGTCTACTCCGCCGCCGCGACCGTGCTCGGCGCGGTCTTCCTCGCGCTGGCCTGGCACCTGCGGCGCACGCCGACCCGCCGCAACGCCGGCGTCCTCTTCCACTACTCGCTCCTCTACCTGGCGCTGCTCTTCGTGGCGGCGGCCGTGGACCCGGTGCTGCTGTGAAGGAGATCACCCCCGAGCTCGAGCGCAAGAACCTGATCCTGGGCTGGGCCCTGTTCGGGATCTTCGTCGTCCTCTTCGCCGGCACCGTCGGCGTCGCGTTCCTCTACTTGGCGCTGGACTGACGATCTTCCTCGCGCAGCCGGAGTCGCCGCCGGAGGGGATCCGGCTGGCGGTGAAGGATCTGTTCGACACGGCTGGGCTGGAGACGACCTACGGGTCCGCCGTCTTCGCCGGGCACGTGCCGCGGGAGACGGCTACGGCGGTGCGTTTGCTCGAGGAGGCCGGGTACGCGAACGTCGGCAAGGCGAACCTGCACGAGTTCGCCTACGGCACCACCTCCGAGAACCCGCACTTCGGCGACGTCCCGAACCCCCGCTTCCCCGGCCGTGTCGCCGGCGGCTCGAGCGGCGGGTCCGCCGCGGCGGTCGCCGCCGGGCTCGCGGACGCCGCGCTCGGGACCGACTCGGCGGGCTCGATCCGGATCCCGGCCGCATGCTGCGGACTCGTCGGCCACAAGCCGACGCACGGGCTCGTCCCGCTCGACGGCTGCTGGCCGCTCGCGGCCAGCTTCGACACGGCCGGCCCGATCGCGGCCGACGTCGACACCTGCGAGCGGATGCTCGCGGTGCTGGCGCCGTTCGAGCCGGTCGAGCTCGAGTCGCTGGAGGAGCTCGAGGTGGGGATCGCCTGGACGGCGCTCGCGGATCCGGGCGTGCGCGAGCGCGTCGAGGCGGCCGCGGGGGGCTTCCCCCGCCGCCGTCCCGTCGAGCTCCCACTCGTCCCGGCCGAGACCTACGCGGTCTTCATGCGCGAGGTGGCCGGCGTGCACGGCGAGCTGTTCGCGGAGAACGCCGACCTCTACGGCGAGGACGTGAGGCTGAAGCTGGAGAAGTGCTTCGCCGTCCGCGACGCCGACGTCGAGCGCGCCGAGCGGCTCCGCCGCGACTACCGCGAACAGGTCGAGACCACGTTCGCCGGGCTCGACCTCGTGCTGACCCCGACGCTGCCGATCGTGCCGCCGCCGCTGCAGCGTGGCGCCGCGCCGGGCGACCTCGACGTGCGCGAAGCGCTGATCCGCTTCACCTATCCGTTCTCGGCGCTCGGTTGGCCGGCGCTCGCGCTGCCGTGCGGCCTCGCCGAGAACGGGCTGCCCGCGTCGCTCCAGATCGCGGGCCGCGCCGGGGCGGACGGGCTCGTGCTCGCGGCCGGGCGTCTCCTATCCCCCCTTTGAGTGACGGCAGCGGTCGCTTCGCGGCCGAATACGGTAAGCGATGCGGTTCTCTCGTCTCGTTCTCCTCTGCCTTGCCGCCCTGGTCCTGACCGGGTCCGTGCAGGCACGCGTCGCCGCGGCGCCGGCCGCGCCGCAGGGCCTGCGCGCCTTCCTGCTCCGCCCGAGCGAGGCCGTCACGCACGAGTTCGCGCGGACGCCGTCCTTCTCGTGGCTGCCCGTGCGCGGCGCGATGCGCTACGAGTTCGAGCTCTCGAAGAACCCCGCCTTCACCGAGGCCGGCACCTTCTGGTCGGACGCGAAGCTGAAGACGCCGGCCGTGTCGGTTCCGGTCGCGCTTCCCTGGATGACCGGCAACCCGTACGCCGTCTACGCGCGGGTGCGCGCGATCACCCGCGAGGGCGTCAGCCCGTGGAGCGCCTCGTTCGGCTTCAACGTCCGCTGGAGCAACGTCCCGCAGCCGATCGAGACCTATCCGGGCATGTCCCGCTGGACCGTGGTCGGCGGCGCGACGAGCTACCAGGTCTGGTTCCCGGCGCTACGGAAGATCGTCGGCATGAGGACGAATGCCGTCGACCACCGCGAGTTCTACTCCTTCCACCAGCAGGCGCAGTACTCGGGCAGCGTCAGCTGGCGCGTTCGCGCCGTGCGCAGCCTCTACGGGAAGATCCCGACCGGCCTTCCGACCGTCAGCTACGGCCCCTGGAGCCCGACCTACACGACGACGAATCCGGCGATCGTGGACGGCACCGTGACCCCCTCCGTCGCAGCCGCCGACACGACGGTCAGCAACGGCACCGCGGCGGCGCTCCACGAGCTGACGCCCGGCTTCGCGTTCGCGGGAACGCGGGCAGCCGCCGGCAACGCCGCCGACCTCTACCGGGTCTACGTCTTCAGCGACTCCGACTGCGTCAACGTCATCCATCGCGGCTCCGTCGTCGGGTCGCCCGCATACGTGCCGCGCACGACCGGCTCGCTGAGGCTGCCGACGACGACGGCCGAGGTGACCGCCGCCTCGACGACGTACCTCAAGGATCTGAACCCGGGCCAGGCCGGCCCGCCGCAGTTCATGTTCGACTCGGCGACGGTCAAGGGCACCGAGACCGACCCGGCGCCTGCGAAGCAGGCCGCGACCCCCACGACCCCCGGCTCGACGTCGACGCCGGCGCCCTCCACCGGTGCGCCGCCGGCGGAGGATCCCTCGAACACGCCGCCGGAGAACGACCCGTCGCTGCCGGCGACGCCGAAGTCGTCCGGCGCTCCCGTCGATCTCTGGGACAGCGGCTGGCCGAACGGACGCTTCTACTGGACCGCCGTGCCGGTTCGCTTCGAGTCGGCCGACCCAAAGCGGACGACGCTCGGTCTCGCGACCGCTCCCGGTGCGAGCACCTTCCGCCTCGCCGACCTGACCGGCTTCGGCGCCACGCAGCTGGTCCGAATCGGCGCGGGCGCGACGCAGGAGACGCTGACCATCGCCTCCGTGAACACGGCGACGAGCGAGATCCTGACCACGACCGGGTCGACCTACGCACACGGCGCCGGCGAGGACGTCCAGAACCTGACCGCGACGATCGACTACTGGGATCTCGAGCTGCCGCAGGACGTCTGCGCGAGCGGCCGCGTCCAGTCCTTCGGCAAGGGCAGCAAGCCCCTCGTCGCCAGCTCGAGCTCGCCGTTCGTCTCCGGCCTCTCGCCGAAGGGACGGCTCACCTCGGCCGCGACCGCGCGCCCCTCGTTCTACGGCGCACCGCTGATCGCCTGGGAGCCCGCGCTCGGCGCCGACCAGTACCAGGTGCAGTGGTCGAAGTCGCGCTACCCGTGGGTGACGGCGGGCGAGAAGTTCACCTTCGCGACCTCCGCGCTGCTGACGCTCGAGCCCGGCGTCTGGTACTACCGCGTCCGCGGCGTCAACTTCTCCCTTCCCGGCACCGCCCGGGCGATGTCGTGGTCGGCGCCCGTGAGCGTCAAGGTCGCGAAGCCCACCTTCGCGGTCGTCAAGAAGTCCGGGCGGTAGGCTCCTCGGGCCTTGGGCCCGGACCTCGAGTACGCCCTCTCGCTCGCCGACGACGCCGATGCGATCGCACTCGCGCGCTTTCGCGCGCACGACCTCCACGTCGAGACGAAGCCCGACCTGACGCCGGTCTCCGAGGCCGACCGTGCCGTCGAGAAGATGCTGCGGGAGCGGCTCGCCCGCGAGCGGCCCGGCGAGCCGGTCCTCGGCGAGGAGCAGGGCGGCGAGGACGCGAGCGGCTGGATCCTCGATCCGATCGACGGGACGCGCAACTACACCCGCGGGATCCCGGTGTGGGCGACGCTGATCGCCTACGCCGACCGCGTCGCAGTCGTCTCTGCTCCCGCGCTCGGACGCCGCTGGTGGGCCGAGCGCGGCGGCGGCGCCTTCGCCGACGGGGAGCCGATCAGCGTCTCCGGCGTCGGCCGGCTCGAGGATGCGACCGTCCTCTACGCGCTCGACCGGCCCCCACCCCCGGGGGCGTACGACGCCTGGCACCTGCGCGGCTTCGGCGACTTCTGGGCGCACATGCTCGTGGCCGAGGGAGCCGCCGACGCGGCCTTCGACGCCCCCGGCCTCGCGATCTGGGACTGGGCGCCGTTGAAAGTGATCGCCGAGGAGGCGGGCGGGCGCTACGAGAGCTCCGTCTCGTGGAACGGCGTCCTCGACGTCAGCGGGCTGCGCTGACGGCCGCTTCGTAGACCGGGTCGCGCGCGAAGACGTCGAGCTCGGCCGAGAGAAGGTCGCTCGCGTCCAGGGCCGGTCCGCGCGGCGGCGGCACGGCCTCGCCGTCGACCGCGACCCGCTCGAGCACGCGGGCAGGCCGGTGCGAGAGACTCACCTTCCGGCGCAACCGCGAGCGCAGCCAGCCGGCGAGCAGGAGGGCGTCGGACTTCGGTCCCGTCACGGAAAGCGTCTTCGCCGCCTTGACCTCGGGCCAGAGCGAGGCCAGCCGGCCGCGCCAGGCGACGCTCCGCCCCCAGGCGATGTCGGAGACGGCGATCCGGTCGAAGAGCTGCTCCAGCTTGCGGTAGGCGCCGGGGAGCCCGCGCCACTCGGAGGAGTCGACGACGAGCCGGTCGCAGACGTCGACGAGCTGCTCGAGCTCGGACTTCCCCCAGGGCGGGAGGCCGCGCCAGCGGCAGAACGTCGGCAGATCGGTGATCAGGAGCGGCTCGACGATCGAGCCCGGGACGCGGGAGCGCGCGCCGCCGAGACGCAGCTTGATCACCTCCGAGCAGACCTCGCGCCTCGAGCCCGGGATCGTGAAGCACTTCAGGTCGACGTCGACGCCGATCGCGTCGGCCTTGCGCGGGTCCGGGAAGAGCAGGATCGTGCGCGAGGGGTGCAGCTCCTCGAGCCCGGCGAGCGTGCGGCGCGCCACGGCCGCCCACTGTGGCGGCGCCCAGGCGACGTGGGTCATCACGCTCGTCCGCGTCCCGTCGGCATGTCCGACGCGCAGCTCGGCGAGGCGCTTCTCGACCTGCGCGACGACGCTCGCCATCAGTGCCTGCGCCAGCTGCGGCCGTCGCGATGGATCAGGTCGTCGGCCGCGGCCGGGCCCCAGCTGCCCGCAGGGTAGTTGGGGAAGTTCGGCCGGTCGCGCTTCCACGCGGCGACGATCGCGTCGACGAGCGCCCACTGCTCGTCCACCTCGTCGGCGCGCGTGAAGAGCGTGGCGTCCCCCAGCATCGCGTCGAGGATCAGGCGCTCGTAGGCCTCGGGCAGGCTCGTGCGGAAGGCGCCGCCGTAGAGAAAGTCCATGTGCACGGTGCGGATGTTCATCCCGGCGCCCGGCACCTTCGCGCCGATCGCGAGCGAGACGCCCTCGTCCGGCTGGACGTGGATCAGGAGCACGTTCGGCCGCAGGCCCTCGCCGGCGATCTCGGCGAACGGCGGGTGCGGCGCCCGCTGGAACTGGATCGCGATCGTCGTCTCGCGCCGCGGCAGCCGCTTGCCGGCGCGGACGTAGAAGGGCGTGTCCGCCCAGCGCCAGTTGTCGACGTAGAGCTTCGCGGCGACGTACGTCTCGGTCGTCGAGTCGCTCGCGACGCCGGGCTCCTCACGGTAGCCCGCGACCTCCTCGCCCTCGATCACGCCGCGGCCGTACTGGCCACGCACGACCGACTTCGGGCCCGGCGTGTGCAGCGACCGGAGCACCTTCACCTTCTCGTTCCGGACCGAATCGGCGGTGAAATCGATCGGCGGCTCCATCGCCGTCAGCGCGACGAGCTGGAGCAGGTGGTTCTGGAAGACGTCGCGGATCACGCCGGCCTGCTCGTAGAACGCCGCCCGGCCCTCGATCCCGATCGACTCGCCGACCGTGATCTGGATGTGGTCGATGAACTGCCGGTTCCAGATCGGCTCGAAGATGCCGTTCGCGAACCGCAACGCCAGCATGTTCTGGACCGTCTCCTTGCCGAGGTAGTGGTCGATCCGGAAGATCTCCTCCTCGGTGAAGTGCTGCTGGAGGATCGCGTTCAGCCGGTGTGCGGACGCCTTGTCGTGGCCGAACGGCTTCTCGACGATCAGCCGGATCCATCCCGACGTGCTGCGCCGCTCGCCGAGCTCGTTCACGATCGTCTCGAAGGCATCCGGCGGCACCGCCAGGTAGTAGAGGCGGTTGCCGGAGCAGCCCCGCTGCTCGTCGAGCTCGCGCAACGCGTCGACGACCCGGTCCTGTCCCTCGTCGGCGGCGAAGTCCGTGGCGACGTAGCGCATCCCCTCGGCCAGGTCGTTCCAGACCCCGGCGTCGAACTCGTCGCGGGCGTGCTCGCGAACCGCCTGCTTCATGTCCGCGACCCACTGCTTCGTCGTCTGCTCGGTGCGCGCGACGCCGACGACGCCGAAGCGCTCGGGCAGCAGCCGCCGCAGAGCGAGCGCGTAGAGCGCGGGAAAGATCTTCCGGCGCGTCAGGTCGCCGGTCGCGCCGAAGACGACCATCGCGCACGAGTCCGGGCTACGCCGGAGCCGAAGCCCCTCGAGGAGCGGATTGCCGTCGTCGCTCGAGCTCACCTCGGGTCGGGCGCCTTCTTCGCGGCCCTGACCGCCTTGACCGCATGGCCGCCGAACTGGTTGCGCAGGGCCGCCTGCACCTTCGCCGAGAAGTCGATCTCCCGCCGCGAGGCGAAGCGGCCGAAGAGCGCCGCGGTGAGCGCGGGCATGGGAACCGCGTTGTCGATCGCGGCGCCGATCGTCCAGCGCCCCTCGCCCGAGTCCTCGACGTAGGGAGCGATGTCGTCGAGCCCGTCCCCGTGCTGCTCGAGCGCCTCGTGCAACAGCTCCAGGAGCCACGAGCGCACGACCGAGCCGTAGCGCCAGATCCCCGCGATCTCGGAGAGGTCGAGCTCGAACTCCGACTGGTTCATCAACTCGAACCCCTCGGCGTAGGCCTGCATCAGCCCGTACTCGATCCCGTTGTGGACCATCTTCGTGAAGTGGCCGGCACCGGACGTGCCGACGTGGGCCCAGCCGTTCTCCGGGGCGAGCGCCTCGAACACCGGAGCCAGCCGCTTCACCGGCGCCTTGTCGCCGCCGGCCATCAGGCAGAAGCCCACCTCCAGGCCCCAGATTCCGCCGGAGACACCGACATCGACGAACGCGATCTTCTGCTTCCGCGCTTCCTTGTAGCGCCGCTGCGAGTCGCGGAAGTTCGAGTTGCCGCCGTCGACGATCGTGTCGCCGGGCTCCAGGATCCCGAGCAGCTTCTGGAACGTGTCCTCGGTGATCTTCCCGGCCGGGACCATGATCCAGACGTGGCGCGGCGCGTCCACCTGTTTCGCGAGCGCCCGCAGCGACTTCGCGGTCGAGGCCACGTTCGGGTCGTACGTCTTCATCTCGATCCCCTGCTTTGCGAGGCGCTTCGTCATCCCGGCGCCCATCCGGCCGAGGCCCACCATTCCGAGTTGCATCTAGATGTCCTCCAGTCTCAGTCGGATGACGCGCCGGCCGCTGTCCTCGAGCGCGGCGAAGTCGCCTGCCGCCTGCGAGCGGATCAGCCGTCCGAAGCCGAAGTCGCGGCCGGGGATCGCCAGCTCGTCGGCGGTCTCGTCGACGACCTGGACGAAGAGGCCCGTGTTCGGCCCGCCCTTGTGCAGCTGGCCGGTCGAGTGGAGGTAACGCGGGCCGAGCCCCTTGGTGACGACGCAGCCCGTCTCGTGCGCACGATCGACGAGCGGCGCCAGCTCGTCCTCGCGCGCCGGGTCGATGAACGCCTGGATGCAGACGTAGTCGCGTCCCGCCTGCGCCTGCCCGAGCAGTTCGTCGAGCGATCCGCGCGGCGCAAGCTCCGGCTCGCCCGCCGCCAGCACCTCGTTCGTCTTGTCCTTGGCGGCCTGCACGTTCGGCTGGTCGAACGGGTTGATCCCCAGCACGTGGCCGGCGACCGCGGTGGCGAACTCCCAGCGGTAGAACTCCGCCCCGAGCTCGTACGGGTCGACGAGCTCGAGCTCGCCCCGCTGGCGGTCGGGCCCGTCCGGCGGCTCCCCGGGTGCCGGCACGATGCCCTTGCCCAGCTTGCCGGTCGACTCCGCGATCAGCTGCTCGGCCCAGAGCCCGAACCCGGTCGGAGAGTCGTCGATGCAGACCTTGTCGCGTCCTTCCTTCCATCCTTCGCCGAGCGCGAGGCCGAGCTCGAGGCCTGGGTTGCCGTCCCCCTCCTGGCAGGCGACGACCATCGCGGCCGCCACCTCGAGGAAGCGGGCGAGGTCGACGCCCATCAGCGCCGCCGGGACGATCCCGAACATGGACAGCGCGGAGTAGCGCCCGCCGATCTCCGGTTCGCCCGGGAAGACGGCCCGGAACCCGCGCTCGTGCGCGAGCGCGTCCAACTCCGAGCCGGGGTCGGTGATCGCGACGAACTGGAGCCCGCGGCCGCCGGTGCGCTCCCAGAAGTACTCCAGGTGCGAGCGCGTCTCGACCGTCGACCCGGACTTCGACGAGGCGAGGAAGAGCGTCTGCTCCAGATCGATCTCGCGCTCGAGCCGGCGGATCGCCTCGGGGTGCGTGGTGTCGAGCACCTGGAACGACTCGACGCCGTAGGTGCGCCGCATCACCTCGGGTGCGAGGGAGGAGCCGCCCATACCGAGCAGCACGCAGTCGTGGAACTGCTCGGTCGCGGACTCGGCGAACGCGTTCAGCTCGTCCACGTGCTGGCGCATCCGGGTGACGACGTCGAGCCAGCCGAGCCAGCGGTCCTCGCCGGAGTCGGTCCAGAGCGACGCGTCGTAGCCCCAGATCCGCTCGACGATTTCCGCGGGCTTCACGCGGCCGCGAGCTCGGCCCGCTTGGCGGAAATGCCGCCGAGCAGCTCCTGGAACGAGTCCGCGAACTTCTGCACGCCCTCGTCCTCGAGCGTGGCGACGACGTCGTCGTAGTCGACGCCGACCTCGGCGAGCCGCTCGAGCAGGTTCTGGGCTTCCGCGACACCGTCCAGGATCGAGTTCCGCTTGACCTCCCCGTGATCCTGGAACGCCACGACGGTCTCGGCGGGCATCGTGTTGACGGTCTTGGCGCCGATCAGCTCCTCGACGTACATGACGTCGCGGTACTCCGGGTTCTTCGTCGACGTCGAGGCCCAGAGGCACCGCTGTGAGGTGGCTCCCTTGGCCTCGAGGAACTCCCAGCGCGGCCCGGCGAACGTCTCCTGCCAGTGGCGGTAGGCGAGCTTCGCATTCGCGATCGCGAGCTTGCCCTTCAGCCTCGTCGCCTGGCCGCCGATCTCGTCCAGCCGCCGGTCGGCCTCGGAGTCGACCCGCGAGACGAAGAAGCTCGCGACCGACGCGACCTTCGTCGGGTCGCCGCCGCCCGCCACGAGCCGCTCGAGCCCGCGGACGTAGGCCTCGGCGACCGCCGCATAGCGGTCGAGCGAGAAGATCAGGGTCACGTTGATCGACTTGCCCTTCGCGATGCAGTCCTCGATCGCGGCGAGCCCGGGCACGGTCGCCGGGATCTTGACGAACAGGTTCGGCTTGTCGACCTCCTCGTGCAGCCGCATCGCCTGCTCGAAGGTCGCCTCGCGGTCGTAGGCGAGCGTCGGGTCGACCTCGAGCGAGACGTAGCCGTCCTCGCCCTTGCCGCCGTCCCAGATCGGGCGCATCAGGTCGCACGCGCGGCGGATGTCCTCCATCGCCAGCTGGAGGAAGATCTCGGTCGGATCGTCCTCGGTCTTCAGCAGCTCGCCGAGCTGCTCGTCGTACCAGTCGCCCGTGGCGAGCGCCTTCTGGAAGATCGTCGGGTTGGAGGTGACGCCGACGATCGCGTCCTCGTCCATCAGCCGGGCGAGCTCACCGGTCTCGAGCATCTCGCGCGAGACCGAGTCGATCCACGGGCTGACCCCGGCCTCGGAGAGCTCATGCAGTCGTGACTTGGCCATCCTTCATCTCCTTCTCCATCGCTTCGACTTTTCGCAGCCGCTCCACGTAGCGCTCGCCGCCGTCGAAGCGCGCCCGCAGGAAGGCGCGCATCAGGTCGACCGCGAGCTCGGCGCCGATCACCTCGGAGCCGAGGCAGAGTACGTTCATGTCGTCGTGCTCGACGCCCTGATGGGCGGAGTAGACGTCGTGGCAGATCGCGGCGCGGATCCCGGCGATCTTGCAGGCGGCCACCGAGGCGCCGACCCCCGAGCCGCAGACGAGGACCCCGCGCTCGGCGTCCCCGGAGGTGATCGCCTCGCCGAGCTCGCGCGCCTTGTCCGGATAGTCGATCCGGTTCGCGTCGGTGTCGGTGCCGAGGTCGACGGTGTCGTGACCGAGGGCATCGAGCTCCTCGAGCAGCCGCTCCCGCAGCTTCACGCCCCTGTGGTCGAACGCGACCGCGACCTTCATGCCACCCGCTCGAGCAGCGCGGCGGCACGGGCCGCCACGTTCTCGGCCGTGAAGCCGAGATGCCGCAGCACCTCATCGCCCGGAGCCGAGGCGCCGAAGCGGTCGATCGCGACCGAGGCGCCGTCGTCGCCGATCCAGCGCTCCCAGCCGTGCGAGATCCCCGCCTCGACCGAAAGGCGCGCGCGCACGTCCGGCGGGATCACCTCGTCGCGGTAGTCCTGAGGCTGCGCCTCGAACAGCTCCCAGCACGGCATCGAGACGACGCGGACGTTCGCGTCCATCGTCTGCGCGGCCTCGTACGCGACACCGAGCTCGGAGCCGGTTGCGAGCAGGATCAGATCCGGACTGCCGTCGCCGGACTGCCAGAGCGTGTAGGCGCCGCGAAGCGCATCCTCGGCGGGTGCCACCTCGGTGCGGTCGAGCGTGGGCAGCTTCTGGCGCGAGAGCGCCAGCGCCACCGGGCCGCCTTCGCGCTCGAGCGCGATCCTCCAGGCCATTGCGGTCTCGTTCGCGTCGCCGGGGCGGACGTACCAGAGGTTGGGGATCGCACGGAGCGCCATGTGGTGCTCGATCGGCTGATGCGTGGGGCCGTCCTCGCCGACGCCGACGGAGTCGTGCGTCCAGACCCAGAGCGACTGCATGTGCCCGAGCGCCGAGAGCCGCACGGCCGGCCGCATGTAGTCCGAGAAGATCAGGAAGGTCGAGCCGTACGGCTTCAGCATCCCCTGCGTCAGCCCGATCCCGTTCACGATCGAGCCCATCGCGTGCTCGCGGATCCCGAAGGGGATGTTCCGGCCGGCGTGCTGCCTGGAGAAGAGGCCGGCGCCCTCGAACTCGGTCTTCGTCGACTCGACGAGGTCTGCCGCGCCGCCGATCATCGTCGGCGTGAACGGCTTCAGCGCCTGCATCACCTTCTTGCCGGCGTCGCGGCTCGCGACGTCCTCGCCGGGCGGGAACTCGGGCAGTGCCTCGATCCACCCCGGGCGCGGCTTGCCGGAGCGGTCCGCGTCCCACTCCTCCTTCAGCTTCGGGAACTTCTCCGCCCAGCGCTCGAACCGCTGCACCCACTCCTGCTGGAGCTCGATCCCGCGCTCGCGCATGTCCATGTGCTCGTAGACCTCGGCCGGGACGTCGAAGTGCGTGTCCGGGTCGAGCCCGAGCGTCCTCTTCGCGGCCGCGACCTCCTCCTCGCCGAGCGGGGAGCCGTGCGACTTGGCCGTGTCGACCGCCTTCGGCGCCCCGTAGGCGATGTGGCTGCGGACGATGATCAGCGAGGGCGCCTCGCGCTCGGCCTGCGCGATCCCGATCGCCGCCTCGATCGCGTCCACGTCCTCGGAGTCTGCGATCGACTGGACGTGCCAGCCCTGCGCCTCGAACCGCTTCGCCTTGTCCTCGGTCGTGAACGTCAGCGAGGTGGTGCCGTCGATCGTGATGTGGTTGTCGTCGTAGAAGTAGACGAGCCGGCCGAGACCGAGATGGCCGGCGATCGACGCGGCCTCGTAGCAGACGCCCTCCATCAGGTCGCCGTCGGAGCAGATCGCGTAGACGAAGCGGTCGATGATCTCGTCGTGGGGCCGGTTGTAGCGCTCGGCGAGGAAGCGGTCGGCGATCGCGAAGCCGACGCCGTTCGCGAACCCCTGGCCGAGCGGGCCCGTGGTCGTCTCGACGCCGTCGGTGACGAAGTGCTCGGGATGTCCCGGGGTCTTCGACTCCCATTGCCGGAAGCGCTTCAGCTCCTCGAGCGAGAGGTTGTAGCCCGTCAGGTGGAGGGAGGCGTACTGGAGGACCGCCGCGTGCCCGGCCGAGAGGATGAAGCGGTCGCGGTTCGCCCAGCCGGGATCTGTCGGGTTGTGGCGCAGCACGCGCCGGTAGAGGACGTAGGCGAGCGGCGCGAGCGCCATCGCCGTCCCAGGGTGCCCGGCATTCGCCTTCTGCACCGCGTCCATCGCCAGCGCGCGGATCGTGTCGATCGAGCGCTTCTGCACCTGCGCGTCGGTCACGACGTAAACATACGGCTTTCTGCTCCGGCGCTGCGGCGACGCCTACCCTTAGCGCTATGGCCGTGCTGATCGCATCCGCGCTCCGGAAGGAGCTTTCCGGCGAGCCGCTCTTCGACGGCGTCTCGTTCAAGGTCGAACGGCGCGACCGGCTCGCGCTGGCCGGCCCGAACGGCGCCGGCAAGACGACGCTGCTGCGGGCGCTGATCGGGGAGACCGAGCTCGCGGGAGGGGAGCTCGCGTGGGAGAAGGGCGCGAGGGTGGCGCTGCACGACCAGCGGCCGCCGCGCCTAGGCGGCTTCACGCTCCGGGAGTACGCCCTTTCCGGCGCGGCCGACCTGATCGAGACCGAGCGCGAGCTCCGCCGGCTCGAGGAGGCGATGGCCGCAGGCGACCACGCGGCGGAGACGCTGCGCCGCTACGGCGAGGCACAGGCCCGGCTCGAGCACGCCGGCGGCTACGGCTGGCGCGACCACGCAACGGCGGTCCTGCGCGGGCTCGGCTTCGCCGACGCCGACCTCGAGCGCGGTCTCGAGACCTTCTCGGGCGGCGAGCTGACGCGCGCCTCGCTCGCGCGAGCGCTCTCGGGCGGCCCCGACCTGCTGCTGCTCGACGAGCCGACCAACCACCTCGACATGGAGTCGATGGAGTGGCTCGAACAGGAGCTCGCCACGATCGACGCGGCCGTCATCCTCGTCGCGCACGACCGCTGGTTCCTCGAGTCCGTCGGCACCGCCGTGCTCGAGCTCGAGGGCGGCAAGTCGACGTACTTCCCCGGCAAGTGGCACGTCTGGCGCCAGGAGAAGGCTGCCCGCCTGGCGATGCAGGCGAAGTTCGCCGAGCGGCAGGCCGAGGACATCGCCCGGCTGGAGCGGTTCGTCTCGCGCTTCCGCTACGGGACGAAGTCGCGCCAGGCCCAGGCAAAGCTCAAGCAGATCGCGCGGATCGAGGCCGTGCGCGTCGAGGCGCCGCGCGCGGGCCGGCGCACGCTCGGCTTCGAGTTCCTCAAGCCCGCCCGCAGCGGCCGGATGGTCGTCGAGGCCGAGGGCTTCGCCCTCGCGGCCGGGTCGAAGCCGCTGCTCGAGGACGCCGAGCTCGTGCTCGAGCGCGGCGAGCACGTGGCGCTGATCGGGCCGAACGGGTCGGGCAAGTCGACGCTGCTGGAGGCGGTCGTCGGCGGCAGGCTCGGCCGGATCGGCCACGGCGTCGAGATCGCGTACTTCTCACAGCACGAGGTCGAGCTGGACGAGCGCGGCAGCGTGCTCGAGTGCGCGATGGGCGCGACGGGGCTGCCGCGCTCGCAGGCTCAGGCGCTGCTCGGCCGCTTCCTCTTCTCGGGCTGGGACGACCACGACAAGCCCGTCGTCGCCCTCTCGGGCGGCGAGCGGCGGCGACTCGCGCTGGCGCTCGTCGTCGCGTCGGGTGCGAACTTCCTCGTCCTCGACGAGCCGACGAACCACCTCGATCTCGAGAGCCGCGAGGCGCTCGAGGCGGCGCTGGAGGCGTTCCCCGGCACCGTGCTGCTCGTCTCGCACGACCGCGCCGTGCTCGACGCCGTCGCGGAGCGGATCGTGGCGGTCGAGAACGGAAGCCTGCGCTCGTACGACGGCGGCTGGGCGGACTACGTCCGCGTCCGCGGCGACGAGAGCGCGCCGCCGCCCGCGCCGCCGAAGGAGCGGAAGGAGAAGCCGCGCCAGCGGCAGACGAAGCCGAGCCCGAGCGAGCTGGAGCAGGTCGAGGCGTCGATCCAGGCGCGCGAGCTGGAGCTCGCAGAGCTCGAGCGGCTGCTCGCCGACGACTGGGGCAACGCGGAGACACTCGCGGCGCACTCGGCGGCGCGCGAGGATCTGCAGCAGCTGCTCGAGCGCTGGGAGCGTCTCTTCGAAGCGGCGGAGGCCTAGCGACCGGCGATTCGCTGCGCGACGATCGCCGCGTCCTCGCCGACGCCCAGCAGGAGCGAGGACTTCCGCTTCCGCAGGAAGTGGGTACCGAGGAAGAAGAGACCGGGCACGACCGTGCTCTCGCCGTCGCGATGGAGTGGGAAACCGAGCGGGTCGAACGCCTGCGCGGGCAGCCAGGAGGCATAGTCGGGCCGGAACCCGGACGTGAACAGGACGGTGCCGAGACGGTCGAGCTCGACACTCGCGGGCGCCGTGGCCTCGAACGGCTCGGGCTCGGGGAGCGGCGGCTCGAGACCGCGATCACGCGCAAGCTGTCCGAACAGGCCGGCGAGCTGGCGGTAGGCCTCGTCGCCCCAGGCGACGCTGTCACCGAGGTCGTCGGCGAAGTAGGCCCGGCCGCCGTCCGCTCCGACGAAACGTCCCGCGAGCGTGACGCCGCGGTCACGGAGGACCCGGAGATGGAGGTCGTGGCCGCCGTCGCGGCCGGTCGCGAGCACGTTGGCGGAGAGCCGCGCCTCCGGGCTCGGGAGCGCGTCGACGCTCCCGTCCAGGAAACCCGATTCGTGAGCCCACCAGACCAGGTCTCGACCTCCGGGCCGCCGCGGCAACCACGGTGCGCGACCGCACGAGAGCAGGACCTCCCGGCCGGCGTCGTGCAGCTCCTCGGCGAGCTGGCAGCCGGACTGGCCGCTCCCCACGACGAGGACGGCGCCGTCGGGCAGCCCCGCCGGCGACCGGTAGTCCTCCACCGTCAGCCGCAGCAGTTCGTCCGGCAGCGTCTCGGCGGCGGACGGCAGGTGCGGACGGCGGTACGTGCCGGTCGCCACGACCAGCGCGTCGGCGGCCAGGTGGCCGGCCGACGTCCGCAGCACGAAGCCGTCTGCGACGTCGACCGCGCCGACATCGACGCCCTCGCGCACCGGCCGCGTAGCGCTCGAGGTACCGGACGATCTCGTCACGCGGCATGAATCCGTCCGGTTCCGGCCCGTCGTAGGGCCCGCCGGGAAGCTGGACGCTCCAGTTGGGCGTGACGAGGCAGAAGCTGTCCCAGCGGTCGCGCCACGTCTGCCCCACCCGGCCGCGCTCGAGCACGACGTGCTCGATGCCGAGCCCGTCCAGCTCGTGACTGACCGCGAGCCCGGCCTGGCCCGCACCCACCACCGCGACGGGGAACCGCTCCACGCCGGGCGAGGCTACAACGGAACCGTGAACGCGCGAAACTCGAGCACGGTGACGAATTGCCGTCCGGCGGCGTAGACACGGTGTGCAGGCGATGACGCTTCCCCGCAGGCAACCGGCCTGGTCGGCGTCCTTTGCCGCGACCGCAGAGGAGCACCTCGACGACGTGTACGCCTATCTCGTCTACCTGACCCGCGACCGCTCGCTCGCCGAGGACCTGGCGGCGGACACGTTCGAGAAGGCCCTGAGGGCCTGGCGGCGCTTCGACGCGAGCCGCGGCAGCGCACGCACCTGGCTCTGCCAGATCGCGCGCACGACCGCGCTCGACTGGTTCCGGGCGGAGGAGCGACGGCGGCGGCGCGAGGAGCGCGCCGCAGTGCCGGACCGGCTCGAAGACAGTCTTGCGGAAGGCCTCTCGCCGGAGCTCGAGGCCGCGCTGCGCGAGCTCTCGGCAGGCGAGCGCGAGGTGATCGCGCTCCGTGTCCTGCTCGAGCTCGACGGCGACGAGGCCGCGCGTGTGCTCGGGATCAGCCCCACCGCCGTCTCGACCCGGCTGTCGAGGGCCCTGAAGAAGCTCGAGGAGAGGGTGAGCATCCATGTCTGAGACGCTGCTGAACGAGATCCGCGCCGCCCGGCCCGAGGCGCCGACCGTCCTGCGCGAGCGGGTGCGGGCGCTGTCCGTCCACGAGCCCGAGCGGGAGCCCTTTCTCGACCGGCTCCGGTTCACGTGGGGCTGGCGCAGGCTCGTGCTGGTCGCGCCGGCGACGGTCGTCGTCGCGCTCGTCGCGGCGGGCGTGATCGGACTGACCCGCGGTGACGTCGGCAGCCGGGACGACGAGCAGGCCGCGGCGGGTGCGCCGGCCGCTGCGGACACGTTCAACACCGCGCCGGAGCTCGAGAGCTCCGCGGCGAGCCCGCCGGTCCAGCGCGCGCTCGTGCCCACCGCCAAGGACGCCACGGGCGGCGCGATCGCGCCCGCGCCCGGGCAGCTGCAGCGCTTCCAGGCGGAGCTCAGCCTTCGCGTCGACGACGTCGGCGCGCTGTCCGACGCGACGAAGCGCGCCCAGCAGATCGCGCGCAACCACGACGGCAGCGTCGCCTCGCTCCAGTACGACGCCCCCTCGGCCGGGGTCGGCACCGCGCAGATCACGCTGCGGATCCCGACGGCCGAGGTGGAGAGCGCGCTCGCGGAGCTGTCGCAGCTCGGCACGATCCTCGGCCAGCGCTACGGGATCGACGACCTGCAGCAGCAGGCGGACAGCCTCCAGACCCAGATCGAGCAGACGCAGCGGCGAATCGCCCAGATTCTGACGCAGCTCGAGAGCGCGACGCTCTCGGCCGAGAACCGCGTCGTCCTCCAGTCGCGCCTGAACGCGACCCGCCAGAAGCTGACCGGGCTCCGCGAGGCGATGCGGAGCACGCGCGCCGAGGCGGCGACCTCGACGGTCTACCTCACGCTCACCACCGAGGAGATCGAGGCGGCGGCCGTCGGCGGCGGCCGGCTCGACGGGATCAAGGACGTGCTGGCCTGGGAGGCCGTCGCGCTTCTCTACGCGCTGGTCGTCGCCGGCCCGTTCCTCCTGGTCGGGCTCCTCGTCTGGCTCGCCCTTCGGCTCCTGCGCCGGCGCGAAACCGCCCGCCTGCTCGAACAGAATTAGATGCCGTCGCGGGACTTGTCGGAAGAGCGGGCCGCCTGCGAAAGAGCGGTCCCGCTCGGAGTCGTCGAAGTGGCGGAGACGCGCCTGAGCACGCCTCCGCCATCGCGAGATCAGGTCACAGGCGCAGGTTGGCGCAGTTCGAGAAGGCCGGGAAGTTCGGATCGATCATGAACCCCTCCAGGTACAGCGGCCCGTCCGGAGTGCTGCCGATCACAAGAATCTGGCCGGTCGGAATGATCTTCGCCTGGGGGGCGTCGAAATCGAAGTCGATCAGGAGCCCCGGCCCTGCAGACCCGGTGAACGGATGGATGCTCACGACACCACCTGCCATCACGGGTCTCGCGAAATTCTTCTTCGCATCGTCGGAGATTCCCGGTGGCTCTATCTCGCCCTTGCCCGCACACCACGCCGCATAGATCTCATGCACCACGGCCGGCGCGGGATTCGCCACAACGCCAGCGGTTAGCGCCGCGGCCAGCAGCGCGACCACGAAGACTGTTCTCATCTGTCTCCCTTCGAGGAGCCCGCTCTAACCCCTACGCCGATCCTCAACACCCCGGCGCGGGAGGGAGTCTAGGCGGCTAGAACAGGGCTTTCAAGCTCAACCCTCGCCTAGGTCTCCAGGGTCGCGACGACGGCCTCGGCGACGACCTTCAGCGGCTTTCCTGACACCTGGCTCGCCTTCCGCAGGCGCGCGAACGCGTCCTGCTCGGAGAGGCCCTCCTTCGCCATCAGCAGGCCCTTGGCCCGCTCGATCGCCTTCCGCGCCGCGAGTGCGTCGGCGAGCGACTCGGCCTCCTCGCGGAGCGCGGTCAGCTCCTCGTGGCGGGCGCGCGCGGTCTCGATCGCGGGCAGCAGGTCGGTCTCGCGGAACGGCTTCACGAGATAGCCGAAGACGCCCGCCTCGACAGCGCGGGCGACGAGCTCCCGCTCGCCGTAGGCGGTCACCATCACGATCGGGATCGGCCGTTCCTCGAGGATCCGCTTCGCCGCCTCGATCCCGTCGAGGCGGGGCATCTTCACGTCGAGCACGGCCAGGTCGGGCAGCTCCGCTGCGCGCCAGCTCGACCGCCTCCTCGCCGTCGCGCGCCTCGGCGCAGATCTCGAAGCCGGCCGCCTCGAGCAGCGAGCGCAGGTCCATGCGGATGATCGTCTCGTCCTCGGCGATCAGCAGCCTCATGCCGGGAACAGCACCTCGGCGCGCAGCCCGGGCTCGCTCGTCAGCTCGATCGTCCCCTGCAGCTCCTCCCGCACGAGCGCCCGCACGATCGAGAGCCCGGTGCCGTCGCCGCTGCCGTTCATGCCGGTCCCGTCGTCGGCGACGGCGAGGGCGACGTCCTCGCCGCGGCGCGCGAGCACGATCCGGACGGTGCCGCCGCCGTGCTCGAGCGCGTTCTGGAAGAGCTCGCTGAAGACGAGGGCGAGCGCGGTCGCGCGGTCACCGGCGAGCGAGACCGGTTCCAGCTCGGCCTCGACCGCCTTGCCCGCGACGAGCCCCTGCACCAGCATCGCCCGCAGCCGCTCGATCAGCTCGGCGAGATCGACGTCGTCCTCGCGGTGCTCGGTCAGGACCTCGTGCACGGCGGCGATCGCGAGGATCCGGTTGACCGAGTCGGTGAGCGCGCGACGCGGGTCGACCTCGGGCGCGCGCGCCTGCAGACGCAGCAGCGACGCGACGGTCTGCAGGTTGTTCTTGACCCGGTGGTGGATCTCCTGGGCGAGCACGCCGCGCATGACCGCGCGACCGTGCTCGAGCGCGACGGCTGCGTGGTGCGCGATCGCCTCCAGCAGCTGCCGGTCCTCGTCCGAGAAGGGCGTATCCCGGTCGCAGACGAGCTCGCCGATCTGACGGCGCTTCCAGCGCAGCGGCAGCCGCACGTTGTGGGCGCCGGCGCGCCCCTCCGGCCAGGCGATCTCGCCGTCCTCGAGCACGAGCGCGGCGCCGGTGGCGTCGACTGCCGCGATCGTCGTCTTCACGATCGCCTCGAGCGACTCCTCGAGGTAGAGCGACTCCGAGACCGCCTCCGAGATCCGCGCCAGGGACTCGAGCTCGTGGACGCGCCGCTGCGCATCGGCGTAGAGCCGCGCGTGCTGGATCGACTGAGCCACCTGCGACGCGATCGCGACGAGCAGGTCGACCTCGGCCTCGCTGTGCTCACGCGGCTCGCGGGTGCGGACGTTGAGGGCTCCTTCGAGCTTCTGCCGCGCCAGGATCGGGACGGCGAGGATCGACTCGTACTCGTCCTCGGGCAGGTTCGGGAAGAGCTTGAAGCGCGGATCGAGGTGGGCGCGCGCCGCGATCGCGATCGGCGCCCGCTCCGCCGCGGCCGAGCCGGTGATCCCCTCGCCCGGCCGCATCCGCGGCCGCCGCGTCATCTCCTCGACGCGCGTGCCGTGGGTCGCGCGGAGCACGAGCTCGTCGGCGCGCTCGTCGTAGAGGTAGACGAAGCACGCGTCGGCGTCGAGCGCCTCGGCGACCTTGCTCGCGACGAGCGAGAGCACCTCCTCGAGGTCGAGCGTCGAGTTGACCGCGGCGATCGTCTCGGTCAGCAGCCGCAGGTGCCGTGCGCTCGCGTCCACCGATCGATTGTAGGTCGCGCCGTCCGACCGCCCTTACAAACTCCTTACCGCGGCAGCCGGAGAAACTTCAAACGGCGGGCATAACGTCCTCATCCATGAGCGCACTCGAACTCGACCTTCGCAGCGTCAAGGGCTTTCTCGTCGCCGACGTGCGCGGCCGCGTGATCGGCCGGGTCGAGTCGCCGATGTACGGCTCGCAGCCCGACGTCCCGGACGCGCTCGCCGTTCGCGGCGGGTTCATGCGCGGCCGCCGGCTCGTGCCGGCCGAGGCGATCGGCGAGATCGACACCGGCTCTCGCGTGATCGGCCTCCGCGTCGTCCGCGAGTCCATCCGCAAGTTCCTTTAGCCGTCGCATGATCTCCGGGCGGAGCCCGGAGATCGCGCAGACCTGAAGGGTCGCTTCGCTCGGGCTGTCGCCCCATTCCGTCGCCCGATCGGGCTGAACGACCACGGGCTCCGTGAGGAGCCCGCGATCGGCCGTCAGTTGAGGTGCAGCGCTCGCCTTGCGCCGCAACCCTGCACGGAGTATGCGCTTTCGAGGACCCGGCTGTCTATAGAACTGCCAGGTACTTGTCGAGCTCCCACTGCGTCAGCTGGATCCGGTAGTCGTCCCACTCCTTGCGCTTGATCTCGACGTAGCGCTCGTGGATGTGCTCGCCGAGCGCCCGCTTCATCAGCTCGGAGCCCGCGAGCTCCTCGACCGCCTCGCCGAGCGTCCCCGGCAGCGCCACGATCCCGCGCTCGTCGCGCTGCGCCGGGGTCAGGTGGTAGAGGTTCGAGTCCATCGGCTCCTCGAGCTCGTAGCCGCTGCTCGATCCCCTCGAGGCCCGCGTGCAGCAGAGCCGCGAAGGTCAGGTACGGGTTGCAGGCCGGATCGGGGCAGCGGATCTCGGCGCGCGTCGCCTGCTCGGAGCCCGGCTTGTAGAGCGGGATCCGGATCAGCGCGGAGCGGTTGCGCTGCGACCAGGCCACGTAGACCGGCGCCTCGTAGCCCGGCACGAGCCGCTTGTAGGAGTTGACCCACTGCGCGAAGACCGCCGAGAGCTCGCGGGCGTGCCGGAGCAGGCCGGCGATGAACGCCTTCGCGGTCGGCGAGAGGTGGTGCGGGTCGCTCTCGTCGAAGAACTGGTTGCGGCCGTCGGTGAAGAGCGACATGTGCGTGTGCATCCCCGAGCCGTTCTCGCCGAAGAGCGGCTTCGGCATGAACGTCGCGTAGACGCCGTTCTTCGCCGCCACCTCCTTCACGATCAGCCGGTAGGTGATCGTCGCGTCGGCCATGTCGAGCGCGGGCGCGTAGCGCATGTCGATCTCGTGCTGCGACGGCGCCACCTCGTGGTGGTGGTACTCGATCGGGATCCCGACCGACTCGAGCGCCTGGATCGTCTCGTTCCGCAGCTCGGTCGCCGCGTCGAGCGCGGTCATCGCGAAGTAGCCGCCCTCGTCGAGCGTCTCCGTCCCCTTGTTGTCCTTGAAGAGGAAGTACTCGAGCTCGGGGCCGATGTTGAACGTGTCGAAGCCCATGCTCTGCATCCGCTCGAGCGCCTTCCGGAGCTGGAAGCGCGGGTCGCCCTCGTACGGCGTGCCGTCGGGCTTGACGACGTCGCAGATCATCCGGCCGACGACCGCCTCGCCCTCGCGCGAGGGCATGATCCGGAACGTGTCGGGATCGGGGATCGCGACCATGTCCGACTCCTCGATCGCGTTGAAGCCGGTGATCGAGGAGCCGTCGAAGCCCATCCCGTCGTCGAGCGCGGCCTCGATCTCCTGCGGGGTGATCGCGAAGCTCTTCAGGTGCCCCTCGAGGTCCGTGAACCAGAAGAGGACGTACTCGACCTTCTGCTTCTCGATCTCCTTCAGCACCTGCTTGCGCGACTCCGGCTCGGACGTCGCCCGGTGCTTGCTCTCGATCATCGACATGCCTCGTTCCTCCTTCGACCGTGGAAATGCGAAGGGGCCCCGGGTGCACGCCGTCTCCGGTCGCGCGCCCGAGGCCCCGTCGCCTCAAAGACCGGAGGAGTCTATACGACTAGCCGTACAGAGCCACCCACGGGGCGAGGAACGCCCGTGCCGACGCGGTGTCGGCGCGGTAGGAGTACGTCACGCCGGTGCAGTTCCCGTTCGTGCCGAACGAGTTGACGCCGAGGATGACGTTCGTGCCCGAGGCGAAGTTCGGCCCGCCCGAGTCGCCGAAGCAGGTGCCGCCGTTGTCGCCCGTCGGCTTCGCCGAGAGCTTCAGGAATTCGGCCGCGAGCCTGTTCTCGTCGCTCACGATCGTGCTCTGCGCGCGCATGCGGAAGCCGTCGCGGAAGCGCGCCTTGCCGCCCGGCGAGGGGATCAGCTCCTGGACGCCGTAGCCGACGGAGGTGATCTCCGCTCCCTTCCCGAGCCGGTCGGCGAGACCGAGGCTCGGCAGGGCGCCGTACGAGCTCAGCGACAGCGGCTCGTCGAGGACGATCACCGCGATGTCGTGCGTGTCGAGGCCGACGAGGCCCGGCTTGCAGGCGCTGCAGAACCGCGGGTCCGCATGCCACGTGCCCTTGTGGAACGACGAGCTCGGGAACGGGTTCGTCCGGAAGCTCTCGTCGAAGTTCACCCAGGCGGTGTCCGTCGGGAACGTGAAGCAGTGCGCGGCCGTGATCACGAGCCGCGGCGAGACCGCCGTGGCCGAGCACGAGGACTGCAGGTTGCGCGCGAAGCCCACGTACGGGTGCGCCCCGTTGTCGAGCTCGCCGCTCGTGATCGCCTGCGACGGACCGGCGGCGACGAGCAGCGCCAGGGCCGTCGCCGCCAGGATCAGAAACCGTGACTTCAAGGTGAACCTCCCGCAAGGAGTGAACGAGTGCACGTACCGCAACAACGCTGGTATCGGCTTCCCGTCCCGCGGGCTTCAGCTTTTTACCCCGATCGCTTCAGCTTCCCGTGCTTCTTCGCGTAGATCTCGCCGCGGCGGAAGACCCAGAGGCCGACCGGAGCCGCGACGGCGCCGATCAGGAGCAGCGGCCAGATCTCGTCCCACATCGTCGAGACCCCGGCGCCGTTCAGGATCGCGTCCCTGCTCCCGTCGAGCACGTACGTCGCGGGCGAGATCACGGACAGCCACTCCATCCACCGCGGCAGCACCTCGGTCGGGTAGTAGACGCCCGAGACGACGAGCAGCATCCCCTGGGCGACGAAGCCGAGCTGCGCGCCCTTCTCCGGCGAGATCAGCGGCAGCACGGCGGTCATGACGCCGATGCCGATGAACGCCAGCGAGCCGGCCACGAGCACGACGAACGCGGCCAGGAAGTCGGCGTTCGGCATCTCGAGGTCGAAGAAGAACGCGACGACGAGGAAGAGGATGATCGCCCGGATCAGCCCGTAGAGCACGGCGAAGAAGCCCGCGCCTGCGAGGTGCATCGCGCGCGAGAGCGGCGCCATGAACGTGTACTCGATCGTTCCTTCCCACCGCTCCCACGCGACCGTCTCGGTCATGAACTCGAACAGGATCCCGAGGTAGGCCCAGACGACGGCGCCGATCAGGAGCTGCGTGGTCGTCCGGTTGACGTCGATCGAGCCGCCGGTCGCCTCGATCCCCTTCGCGATGAAGACGATCGTGAGCGTGTTCGCGATCGTCCAGACCATGAAGGCGACGTCCCACCAGATGTAGCGGCGGGTCAGGTAGACGTTGCGCTCGACGACGCCGCCGAGGCCGATCAGCTCTGCTCTGAGGGTGGATGCTGCGGCTCTCATGCGAACACCTCCCGGTCCTCGTCGTCCTCGTCCGTCTCGGCATCGAACTCGCGGCCGGTCGCGGCGAAGAACGCCTCTTCGAGCGTCTCGACGCCGAACCGCTTCAGGATCTCGGGCACGGTCTCGAGGAAGAGCAGCTCGCCGCGGTCGAGCACGCCGACGCGGTCGGCCAGGGCCTCCGCCTCGGCGAGGTCGTGCGTGCAGAGCAGGATCGTCGCGTCGTGCGTCTGCCGCACCTCGCGGACGAAGTCCTGCACCTCGAGCTTCGAGCGCGGGTCGAGACCCGTGGTCGGCTCGTCGAGCAGGAGCAGCACCGGCGAGGTGAGCAGCGCCCGCGCGAGCGCGACCTTCTGCTGCATCCCGCGCGAGAGGTTCTCCATCGGCTCCGTGCGCCGGTCGACGGGGAAGCCGACCTTGCTGAGGATCGCGGGGATCTTGACACGGGTCTCACGCGGCCCCATGCCGTAGTAGCGAGCCGCGTAGTGCAGGTTCTCGCCGGCCGACATCTTCTTGAAGAAGCTGGCCTCGACGGAGACGCGGTTGACGAGCTTGCGCACCGGGCGCGGCTCGGAGAAGACGTCGTGGCCGAACACCTCGGCGCTGCCGCCGTCGTGGAAGAGCAGCGTCGAGAGGAGCCGGACCAGCGTCGACTTCCCCGAGCCGTTCTGGCCCAGGATCGCGACGCACTCTCCCCGCTCCATCGTGAACGTGACGCCCTGCAGCGCGGCCCGCTTCTTGCGCGCGAACCGGCCCGCCTTCTTGTCGCGGCGCGAGAACTCCTTGCGGAGGTCGCGGACCTCCACTGCAGGGATCGGGCGATGCAACTCGATGACCTCGGACATGCCAGAAACTCCTTCGCTCACAGAAACTCCAGAACACAGCACGCGACGCCCGCTACTACGGCGGGCCGCGGCAACGGGTGTCCTAGATGTGAGTGAGGAGTCTCATCGGCATCCGACGATACCAGCCGTTCGGCCGGGACGCCAGACGAATTTCCGGCCTTGCCTTCGTCCGGCCGACCCTCTACGGTGAGGGCAGGTTCCGCCGCCGGAGGCGGATCCGAGGCTATGGCGCCTCGCAGCTGATCAGAGCTGCGGGCGCTTTTTTTGTGGTCCGACGGAGGAGGAAACGGCGATGTCAGAGCTCGAAGACCGGCACTACCTGATGAACGGCGGCGAGACGCTGCCCGACGCGCGCGAGGCGCTCGAGTGGGCGGCCGAGACGCGCGTCTCGATGGTCGACCTCAAGTTCTGCGACCTGCTCGGCACCTGGCAGCACATGACGCTGCCGCTGCGGGCGTTCGGCGCGGACGCGTTCGAGGACGGCCTCGGCTTCGACGGCTCCTCGATCCGCGGCTGGCAGGGCATCTCCGAGTCGGACATGCTGCTGATGCCGGATCCGAGCTCGGCGATCCTCGACCCTGGCACCGAGGCGGCGACGCTCTCGCTGATCTGCGAGATCGCCGACCCGATCACGCGTGAGGGCTACTCGCGCGACCCGCGCCAGGTGGCGAGGCGCGCCGAGGAGTACCTGCGCCAGACGGGCATCGCCGACACGTGCTTCGTCGGCCCCGAGTGCGAGTTCTTCGTCTTCGACGAGGTCAGCTACGACCTCGGCCCGAACGCGTCGCACTATTCGGTCGACTCGAGCGAGGGATACTGGAACTCCGGCAAGCCCGGTCTCGGCTACACCTCGCGGCCGAAGGAGGGCTACTTCCCGGCGGCGCCGCACGACACGCTCCACGACCTGCGGACGGCGATGGTGCTGACCCTCGAGCGGCTCGGGATCCCGTGCGAGTTCCACCACCACGAGGTCGCGTCCGGCGGCCAGTGCGAGATCGACCTCCGCTTCCAGAGCCTGACCCGGATGGCCGACCAGGTGATGACCTACAAGTACGTGGTCAAGAACGTCGCCCGCGCGCACGGCAAGTCGGTGACGTTCATGCCGAAGCCGATCTTCGGCGACAACGGCTCCGGGATGCACTGCCACCAGTCCCTCTGGAAGGAGGGGACGCCGCTGATGGCGGACAAGTCCGGGTACGCGGGCCTCTCGCAGCTCGCCCGCTCGTACGTCGGCGGCCTGCTCGAGCACGCGCCGGCGCTGCTCGCGTTCTGCGCCCCGACGACGAACTCGTACCGCCGGCTCGTGCCGGGGTACGAGGCGCCGGTCAACCTCGTCTACTCGCAGCGCAACCGCTCGGCCTGCATCCGGATCCCGATGTACTCCGACTCGCCGAAGGCAAAGCGGATCGAGTTCCGCTGCCCCGACGCAGCGGCGAACCCGTACCTCGCCTTCTCGGCGATGCTGATGGCGGGCATCGACGGGATCGAGCGCGGGCTCGACCCGGGCGCCCCGGCCGACTACGACCTCTTCGAGGAGGCCGGGCACGACGTCCCGCAGGTGCCGGGCTCGCTGGCGGAGGCGCTCGACGCGCTCGAGGCCGACCACGAGTTCCTGCTCCGCGGCGGCGTCTTCACCGAGGACCTGATCCGGACGTGGATCGACTGGAAGCGCGAGCACGAGGTCGACGTCGTCCGGCTGCGCCCCCACCCGGCCGAGTTCGGCCTCTACTACGACTGCTGAGGAGGCGACGTGATCAAGATCGAAGCGGTCGTCGTGCGCGAGAAGGTCGAGGAGGTGATGGACGCCGTCACCGAGCGCACCGGCCACGTCGGCGTCACGGTGATCGAGGCGGTCGGGCACGGCGCCCAGCCGGGGATCACTCACGAGTACCGGGGGCGCGTCTTCGAGTCGCGCTTCCTCCCGAAGGCGCTCTTGATCTTCGTCGTCGACGGCGAGCGCGCGGACGACGTGGTCGAGGCGATCGTGGAAACGGCGCGGACCGGGCACGAGTCGGGGGACGGGATCGTCTGGACGACGCCCGTCTGGAGCGTCACGCACAACCGCACCGGCCGGCCGCTCGAGGAGGTGGCGGCGTGAGCAACAAGGACCTCGCGATCGCCGCCTCGACGATCTGGGTCGTGATCGCGGCCGTGCTCGTCATGTTCATGCAGGCGGGCTTCGCCTTCCTCGAGGCCGGGCTGACGCGGATGAAGAACGTCGGCCACGTCGCGGCGAAGAACGTGCTCACCTTCGCCCTCGCCGCGGTCGTCTACTACCTCGTCGGCTTCGGGATCGCGTTCGGGGACGGGGGGAACGGCCTCGTCGGCGGGTCCGGCTTCCTGCCCGACGCGGACACGCTGCTCGCGATCGGCGCGGAGCCGTTCTCGTGGTTCTCGACGATCCCCGCGTCGGGCGCGTACATGTTCCAGGTCGTCTTCGCGGGCGTCTCGCTCGCAATCGTCTGGGGCGCGATGGCCGAGCGGACGAAGCTGTGGGTCTACTTCGCCTTCGGCGTCGTCTTCGTCCTGATCTACTCGGTCGTCTCGCACTGGATCTGGCATCCGGACGGCTGGCTCTTCGCGCTCGGGATGCAGGACTTCGCCGGCTCGACGGTCGTCCACTACCAGGGCGCGCTGGCGGCGCTCGCGGGCGCCCTGCTGCTCGGGCCGCGGCTCGGCAAGTACGGCGCCGACGGGCGGCCGAACGCCATCCCCGGCCACAACATGGCGTACACGACCCTCGGCGTCCTGATCCTCTGGTTCGGCTGGTTCGGCTTCAACGCCGGCTCCACGCTCGGGATCCAGAGCGGCGACAAGCTCGGCTACTTCGCCTACGTGGCGCTGACGACGAACGTCGCCGCGGCCGCCGGCGCGCTCGGCGGGATCCTGACGTCGTGGCTCGTCGTCAGGAAGCCCGACCTCTCGATGCTGCTCAACGGCGTCGTCGCCGCGCTCGTCGCGGT
This sequence comes from uncultured Gaiellaceae bacterium, assembly GCA_963827015.1. Taxonomy (GTDB): domain Bacteria; phylum Actinomycetota; class Thermoleophilia; order Gaiellales; family Gaiellaceae; genus Gaiellasilicea. The sequence continues at coordinate 133,449 of CAWGZI010000014.1, forward strand.
GACCGCCGCCTGCGGGTTCGTGGCGCCGTGGGCGGCGATCGTGATCGGCTTCGTCGCCGGCGCGATCGCGGTCGGCGCCGTGCTCTGGGTCGAGTCGATCGGGATCGACGACCCGATCGGCGCCGTCGCGGTGCACGGGCTCGCCGGCGTCTGGGGCACGCTCGCCACCGGGCTCTTCGCGCTGCCGGCGCTGGCGTCCAACCTCGCCACGGGCCGGGGCGGGCTGATCTACACCGGCAGCGCCCACCAGCTCGGCGTCCAGGCGCTCGGCATCCTCGCGGTCGGTGCCTTCACGTTCACGATGTCGTTCTGGGCGCTCTGGGCGATGAAGCGACTGGCCGGGATCCGCGTCGACGAGGCCGTCGAACGGGCCGGGCTCGACGTGTCCGAGCACGGCATGTGGGGCTATCCCGAGTTCTACATCCCCGTGCCCGGCGGCTACGGCAGCGAGTCGCATGCGGCCGCGCTCTCGCCCGGCATGCGCCACCAGGCCACGGCGCCCGCGACGACCGTCGCCGTCGAAACCGGTTGACGCACCCGGAACGGACATGTCCCAGGGTCTGTCCCTGGGACATGTCCGTTTCGAGCTACGAGACCGAGAAGGTGACCGAGACGACGGCCGTGACCTGCTGCGTGCCGGGCTCGATCGGGGTGGAGCCGGCATCCATCGCCTTCGCAGCGGTGGCGAAGGGCTGCGGCGGGGAGCCACCGCCCTCGACGACGGCAGTGATCCGGCCGAGCGACAGGTTCGCGGCGGCGGCGAGCGCCTGCGCGCTGGCACGGGCGTCGGCGACGGCTGCCTTGAGCGCGTTGCGGTACTGCTCGCCCTGGTCGCCGCGGGAGAGCGAGGGGCCGTAGACCTGGTTCGCGCCCGCGTTCACGGCCGCGTCGATCAGGGCGCCCGCCTTCGAGAGCTCCTTGATCGTCGCCGAAACGGAGTTCGTGGCGACGAAGGCCTGGACGGCGTTCTGCTCGTCGTAGCGGGGCGAGAGCGAGACCGACTGCGTCTTCACGTCGGTGCCGCCGGCCGCCTTGACCGCCGCGATCACGCGGCGCATCTCGGCTGCGTTGGCCGCCAGCGCCGCCTTCGCGGTCTGGCCCTGGCTCTCGACACCGAAGGAGAGCTCGGCGCGGTCCGGGACGGCCGCCACGGAGGCCGTGCCCTGGACGGTGATGCCACCCGCCTCGGCAGCGGCGCTCGACGCCGCTCCCGGCAGGGAGACGGCAGCGAGCAGCGCGGCGAGGACGAGCAGCCCGGCGATGGGAAGGATTCGCGTTTTCATGCCGTGTGTACGCCGCTGCGGGCGCGCGCGTCACACGGAGTCGAGACGTGCCCGCGCGGCCGCCACCGCGGCGCGGACGCCGCCGGGCCCGGGCGCGGCGCGGGGCGTCGCCTCCGGCGGCGTGAAGCTTCCGTCCCGCACCGAGGCGGCGACCTGCTCGTGCGCGTCGCGAAACGGCACCCCCTGGCGGACGAGCGCCTCGGCCGCGTCCGTCGCGAGGAGCGCCGGATCGGCCGCAGCCGTGGCGAGCCGTTCGCGGTCGAGCTCGAGCCCGCGGACGAGCGCGGTCAGCGCGCCCAGCGCACCGCCGAGGTCGGCCCGCGTCGCGAACACCGGCGCCTTGTCCTCCTGCAGGTCGCGGTCGTACGCGAGCGGGAGGCCCTTCACCGTCGCGAGCAGGCCGGTGAGACGACCGATCGCGGTTCCCGCCTTCCCGCGCGCGAGCTCGGCGACGTCGGGGTTGAGCTTCTGCGGCATCATCGACGAGCCGGTCGCGCTCTCCTCGCCGAGTCGCGCGAAGCCGAACTCCGCCGTCGTCCAGAGCACGATCTCCTCGCCGATCCGCGAGAGATGGACGAAGCACAGCGCGGACGCGTAGAGGTAGTCGAGGGCGAAGTCGCGGTCGGCGACGGCGTCGAGCGAGTTGCGCATCTGACCGGCAGGCGCCGGCAGGTCGAGCGTCGAGCCTGCGAGCGCGCCGGCTCCGAGCGGACTGGGGGCAGCAGCGGTGGCGGCGGCGGCGAAGCGGCCGAGATCGCGCTCGAGCATCTCCACCCAGGCGAGGAGGTGGTGGCCGACGGTCACCGGCTGCGCGCGCTGCAGATGCGTGTAGCCCGGCATGGCCGTCTCGGCGTCCTCCTCGGCGCGGTCGAGCACCGAGAGGGCGAGCGCGACGATCGCCGCCCGCGCCTCGACGGCGGCGTCGGCCACGTAGAGCCGGAAGGCTGCCGCAACCTGGTCGTTCCGGGATCGCCCGGCGTGGATCTTCCGGCCGACGTCGCCGAGCAGCCGCTCGATCGCGGTGTGGACGTCTTCGTCCTCGGGCTCGATGCCGCCGCCGGCTGCGATCTCGACGAGCTTCGCCTCGGCCGCGGCGAGCTCGTCGTCGTCGAGCAGACCCGCCGCGTGCAGCCGTCGCGCGTGCACCGCCGTCGCCTCGCAGTCGTAGGGCAGCAGCTCGGCGTCGTCGGCGCGGAGGAAGGCGGCGACGGCGGGATCGAGCTCCCGCGCGACCCGTCCGCTCCAGAGGCTCATACCTCCGTCGTCGCCCGCTGGCGCGCGGCGGCGAGCTCGACCTCGAGCGCAGCGATCCGGATGAAGCCCTCGGCGGCCGCGTGCGGGAACGTCTCGCCGGTGCCGTACGACGCGAGCTTCTCGGCGTACAGCATGTGCGGCGAGCGGCGGCCGGTGACCACCGAGGCGTTCGGCCGCAGCTCGACGCGGACCTCGCCGTCGAGAAGCTCCTGCGTCTTGTCGACGAACGCGTCGAGCGCCTCGCGCGCCGGGCTGAACCACAGACCCTCGTAGACGAGCTCCGTCCACTTCTGCTCGAGCCCGCGCTTGATCCTCGCCTCGTCCTTCGTCAGCACGACGTCCTCGAGCGCGGAATGGGCCTGGATCAGGACGAGCGCGGCCGGGGCCTCGTAGACCTCGCGGCTCTTGATCCCGACGGCGCGGTTCTCGATCATGTCGAGCCGTCCGATCCCGTAGGCGCCCGCGAGCCCGTTCAGGCGCGCGATCAGCTCGGCGGCGGGCAGCTCCTCGCCGTCGAGCGAGACCGGGACTCCCGCCTCGAAGCCGATCGTCACCTCGGTCGGCTCGGGCGCCGTCGCCGGATCCTTCGTCAGCGCGTAGGGCTCCTCCGGCGGGGCGGCCCACGGGTCCTCGAGCACGCCGGCTTCGATCGCGCGCCCGAAGAGGTTCTCGTCGATCGAGAACGGCGCCGCCTGCGTCGCCTGGACGGGGATTCCCTTCGAGAGGGCGTACTCGATCTCCTCGTCGCGCGTCCAGATCCGGTCGCGCAGCGGTGCGATCACGCGCAGCCCCGGGTCGACCGCCTTGAACGAGAGCTCGAAGCGGAGCTGGTCGTTGCCCTTGCCGGTGCAGCCGTGCACGACCGCCTCGGCCCCGAGCTCCACTGCCAGCTCGGCGACCGCCTGCGCGATCACCGGCCGCGAGAGCGCGGACACGAGCGGGTACTTGCCCTCGTAGAGCGCGTTCGTCTTGATCGCGCGGGCGCACTGCTCCTCGGCGAACGCTGCCTTGCGGTCGACGAGGACGACGTCGTCGGCGCCCGCGGCCTTCGCGCGCACGATCGACTCCTCGAGGTCGAACTCCTGGCCGACGTCGACGAGGACGGCGACGACCTCGTCGTAGCCGTACCACTCCTCCTTCAGCCAGCTGACGATGCAGCTGGTGTCCAGGCCGCCGGAGAAGGCGACCACTGCGATCCTGCTCATGTCGCTCCTAGCTCGCGTGAATGCATAGTATTCACTATAGCTGCATTTCATGCAGACGCTAGGCTGCGGCCGTGGAGACCCGCTTCGTCGACTGCCGTCCGCGCGACGCCTATCTCACCGGCCACGTCCCCGGCGCCGCGCACGCCGATCCGGAGGCGGACCTCACCGGCGGCGACGGGGGCGGACGACATCCGCTGCCGACCGCGGACGACTTCGCCGCCTGGGCCTCCAGGGCCGGCATCGGCCCGGCCACGCTCGTGGTCGGCTACGACGACGACACCGGTTGGGCCGCGCGGCTCTGGTGGCTGCTCCGCCACTTCGGGCACGACGCCGCGGGCGTGATCGCGTTCGACGCCTGGCAGGGGCCGCTGGCGACCGGTGAGGAGGAGATCGAGCCGGCGGACGTTCCAGGCACGGCCGCGTACGGGAGACACCGCGAACGCCGCGGAGATCCTCGAGCGGCTCGGAGACCGGTCGCTCACCCTCGTCGACGCGCGGGCGCCCGAGCGCTGGCGCGGCGAGACGGAACCGATCGACCCGGTCGCGGGCCGCATCCCCGGGCGCGCGCAATCGCTTCTTCCTCGACGAGTCGCCGCTGCCCCAGGAACTCCTGGACGCGCCCGACCTGGTCGTCTACTGCGGCTCGGGCGTGACCGCCTGCGCCGTCCTGCACGAGCTCCACCTCGCCGGCCGCGACGACGCGCGGCTCTATCCGGGCTCGTTCAGCGAGTGGTACGCGCTCGGCCCGGTCGAGCGCGACTAGGCGACGGTGGCGGCCAGCTCGTGCGCCCGGTGCGCCGAGATGCCGTTCCCCTGGGCGCGGACGAGCTCGTGGTCGACGTCCTCGAGCTCGACGAGTGGGAGCAGCTTCACGTCCCGGAGTCGGATGCGCACCGGCAGGCCCTCCGTGAAGGCGTACGGCAGCAATTCGTTGGCGAGCGTGCCGGGGAACGGCTCGCTGCGCCAGCCGTCGACGTCGTGCCAGAGCTCTCGTAGCGTCTCGAAGTCGGACGGCGTCACCTCGATCCAGGCGCCGTAGCCGAAGTAGCCCTCCTCCTTCTCGATCGGGAGCTCCAGCAGGGCCCTGACGAAGAACCGCTCGACGTCGCCGTCCCTGAGCACGGCCGAGTCCTCGCCCACCCACGCGCGCCGCTCGCGCTCGGGCTCCTCGATCCGGAAGATCGGGTCGGGCAGGCTCATGCGGATGTCGCGCGTCTCGCCGGTGTGGGTCTCCCCGCAGACCGTGCAGGTGAAGCCCACGCTAGGCGGCGGTCGCCGAGCCCGGCAGGTACCGCTCCCAGATCTGCGGGATCGTCGGTGTGGCGAGGTGGATGAAGAGCACCGGCGCGGGCGGCCGGGGCGGCCGCTGCAGGTGCAGGCCAGAGTCCTCCAGGAGCCGATCGCCCTTGCGCAGGTTGCACGGCGCGCAGGCGGTGACGACGTTCTCCCAGATCGACTCGCCCCCCTTCGAGCGCGGGATCACGTGGTCGAGCGTCAGCCGGCCGGACGACGTCCCGCAGTAGACGCAGCGCCAACCGTCTCGCGCGAAGAGGGCGCGGCGCGAGATCTTGCGTTGGATCGCCCTCGGCACCCGCACGTACTGGACGAGCCGGATCACGTGCGGCCAGACATACGTGTCGGTCGCCGAGCGGAGGCCCTTGGGCAGGCTCTCCAGCACCTCGGCCTTCCCCTTCCAGACGAGCACGTGCGCCCGCCGCACCGAACAGACGTTCAGCGGCTCGTAGCTTGCATTCAGGACGAGGACCTGTTGCAACTCGCCCGAAGCGTACCTCTAGCGCGCCATGGCGCGCTCTACGGCTTCCAATTCCTCCGGGGACAGGGCGATCGGCGCCCGGCCGCGGTCGACCTCCTTGACGTAGAGGCGGGCGTAGTCGCGGCCCTGGATCGCGGTCACCACCGTGCCGGTGCGGTTGTCGTCGAGGAACGCGAACGACGCCGACTGGTGCCCGCCGGTGCCCGCATACGCGTCGTAGCGGACGACCGCCGTGTTCGTGAGCGCGCCGTCGACGCGGCGGTCGACCCGCGAGAGCCCGGCGGCGATCTCGTCGACGGCGCGGTGCAGGTCGTCGATCCGACCCTGGAGCGAGACCGCGAAGTCGACCAGGTCGGAGCGGCCGCCGCCGAGCAGCACCCGCTGCGCGTTGCGGAGCCTGCGGACGCGGATCCAGAGCCAGAAGCAGACCGCCAGGGCGACGACGGCCGCAGCCGCCGCGGCGGTCGCGACGATCAGCTCGGCGGTCACGCGCTACGCGCCCAGCGAGAAGATGACCGGGTACTCGGCGGAGTTGTTGTCCGTCTTCGCCTCGCCGGGCACCGGATCGACGTCGATTCGCATCACGCGCCGCTCGCCGAAGTCGACCGACGGGAACTCCCGGAAGACGACGGTCTTCGTCTCCTCGGGGTTGATGATGTCGATCGTCTGCTTCTTCACGATCGGCGTCGGGCTCTGCTGGATCGTCAGCGTCACGACGATCTTCACTTCCTGGCTGTCGCCGCCGTTCGCGACCGCGACCGCGAACGCCAGGTCGGTGGAGGCCTCGACGGTGTTCTCGGCCGACTCCGACAGGGTCTGGCCGCCCGGAACCACCTTGACCGACTCGATGTTGGTGCCGTGCAGGCCCGAGGGCGTGCCCGTGGTCGACCCCGACGCGGCCGAGCCGTTGATCCGCTCCCAGATCGGCACCATCGAGCGCGTGCTGGCGAGATCGGGCGTCTGGACGAAGTTCGAGTCCGGTACCTCGACGCCGCTGATCTCCTCGGTCCTGAGCACCGACATGCCCGGCTCCTTGAAGAGATCGTCCCAGACGACGTCGCTGGCGACGAGCCGCTCCGCCTGCGAGGCGAGCAGCGCGCCGGCCGCGGCCGCGTCCTTCGAGCCCTGCGTGCGCCGGAAGGCCTCGGACAGGCCGGCGAGGCCGTCGACGCGGAACGTCAGCGCTTCGACCGCGTGATCGTGCGAGTTCAGCAACGGCCCGGGGCGTCGAGCTTGCGCGCGCGGTCGGCGCCGATCTCCTGCTGCTGGACGAGGCCGGCCAGCTGCTTCTGCAGCTCCGCCGGCTTGATCCCCGGCGTGGTCAGGGCGTCGCTGAGCTCTCGGCCGATCCGCTCCGAGTCGGTGCCGATGTCGGAGATCGACGTCATGTAGTCGCTGTAGGAGTCCCGCTTCGCGTCCTCCTGGCAGCTCTGCACCCAGAGGAGCAGGAGCACGACGATCAGGATCGCGAAGGCGATCAGGCCGAGCAGGCGCAGCAAGGGCGTGAAGCCGGCGCGCGGACGGATCGGGCCGCGCGGGCACGCGTGGGCCGCGGCCTCCTCCCAGCGGGCGCCGCAACGTGCGGTCGCTCCGGCCCGGCGCCTCCTGGGTCTCAGGCTCCTCGAAGAAGTCGAACTCGAAGTCGGTATCGCGGTCTGCTCATGGCAAAGCGAGGGGTCGAACGTGGCCACTGTAACGGGTGCTTCGGCCGTGACCGTGCGTTCGACGGCAGGAATCGGTCCTGCGGCGGCCAACCCGGGAGACAACGTGTCCGCAGCTGCACATGCGCTCCCACGCGGGGATCTGGTCCTCGATCGGTACCGGCCGCTCCGCCCGCTCGGGAGCGGCGGCTCCGGCTCGGTCTGGCTCGCGCGGGACGAGCGAAACGGCCTCGACGTCGCGCTCAAGATCGTGCCGCGCGAGGGGAAGGCGGCACACCGGGCCGAGCGCGAGGCGGAGGCCGCTTCCCGGCTCCGCCACGAGCGCTGCCTGCGGGCGTACGGCTTCGGCTCCGACTCCGGCCACGTCTACATCGCGTACGAGTACGTCGGCGGCCGCACCCTCCGCGACGCGATGCGCTCGGGCGACCTCCGGGACGGTCAGGCGGTCGAGGCGGCGGCGCAGATCCTCGACGGGCTCGCGCACGCACACAGCCGCGGAATCGTCCATCGCGACGTCAAGCCGTCGAACGTCCTGCTCGCCGAGGACGACGGCATCTCGGTGCGCCTGCTCGACTTCGGCCTGGCGCAGTTCGACGAGGCCGAGACGCTGACGGCGGTCGGCGACGTCCCCGGCACGCTCGCGTACATCTCCCCCGAGCGGCTCCGCGGCGAGGAGGCCTGCTCGGCGAGCGACGTCTGGGCGGTCGGGATCCTGCTCTGGGAGGCGTTGGCCGCGAAAGCACCCGTTCTGGGGCGTGCCGCTGCCGCAGATGGCCGCCACGATCGAGGCCGGCTGCCCGCCGCTGCAGCCGGAGCGGCCCGACCTGCCGAAGCGCCTGCTGGCCGCGATCGCGCACGCGACCGCACACGACCCGGCGAAGCGCCCGCCGGCCGCGGCGCTGGCGAAGGAGCTGCGCAGCGCGCTCGCAGGCGGCAAGCGTTCGAAGAACGGTCGAAAGTGTTGCTTCAACACAAGCTCTCGCCGAGCGGGCGCGTTCCGGCCGCCGTCGCGGGCGCGGCTGCGCTCGCCGGCGGCGACGGCGCTGCCGTTCTTCCCGACCGGCTGGGCGCCCGCGCTCGCGGCGCTGGCCGCCCTGGCGGGCTACCGCTCGCCGCGTGCCGGGCTCGCGCTCGCGCTCGCGGCGCCGATTCTCCCACTCGGCAACCACGCGCTCGGGCTGGCGCTGCTCTACGGGGCGCTCGCCGCGGCCTGGCTCGTCCTCTTCTGGCGCGATGCCCGCTGGGGGCTCGCGTTCCTGGCCGGGCCCGCTGCTCGC
>CAWGZI010000015.1:0-187813 GCA_963827015.1 uncultured Gaiellaceae bacterium
GCATATGACATCAATCATGAATGACTCCTTCCTGTGGCGGCATCTCGATCCCAAGGTCGACGCCCTCCAGCGCCGTGCTGGAGGCCCTCACGGAGGGGGGTGCGAGGGGAGATCCGGGGCTGAGATCTTCGACGCGGTCTGGCGCCTCGCCGGCCTCGGGTCCCGGCATGATTGCCCAGACCCTGCCGAGGAAGCCGGCGGCGTCCCGCACCTGCTCGAAGCCTGGTTGTACTGCCCACGAACCGCAACGTGAAGGCGAGCAGGGCTGAGACCGCGAGGCAGGCAGCGATACAGAGCATCGCCACGGCCGGTGTTGACCTCCGGCGGCAAGCCCTTCACTATATATTGTCTGCACGCCCATAGAAGGAAGCCTGATGACCGACCTCGCCGTTCGCGGCAAGAGCAAACCCAAGGCGACGGTTGAGCCGAGCCTGCAAAGGGTCATGGGCCCTTGGCTTCTGCTGTTGTTCATCGTGGGAGATATTCTGGGCACCGGCATCTACGCACTCACGGGCCAGGTCGCCAAGCACGTGGGCGGCGCCGTTTGGCTGCCCTTTCTGGTGGCCTTCGTCGTGGCCGTGCTCACGGCCTTTAGCTATCTCGAGCTAGTCACGAAATATCCCCGCGCCGCGGGCGCTGCGCTTTACACGCATCGGGCATTCGGCATTCACTTCCTCACCTTCATCGTCGCCTTCGCGGTGATGTGCTCGGGCATCACCTCCGCCTCGACCGCGGCGCGTGCCTTCGCCGCTAACCTGTCGGATGCCTTTGGTCTCGGCCTTACGGGCGGTATCGGTATCACCCTCGTAGGGCTCGCCTTCATGGCGACCGTCGCGGCAGTCAACTATCGCGGCGTTAGCGAGAGCGTGAAGATCAATGTCTTGCTCACTTGCGTCGAGCTTTCCGGTCTTCTCATCATCATCTTCATTGGGCTTTGGGCGATCGGAGCCGGTCAAGGGGACGTGTCGCGCATCACCGAGTTCAAGACGTCGGCAGACGGTGGCGTGTTCTGGCCGGTGATCGCCGCGACCACGCTCGCATTCTTCGCCATGGTCGGCTTCGAGGACTCGGTCAATATGGTGGAGGAAACAAAGGACCCGACCCGGATTTTCCCCAGAATCCTGCTCGTCGGCCTGTTGCTGACAGGGCTTGTCTACGTGCTTGTGTCGATCTCGGCGATCACGCTCGTTCCACCCGACGAGCTTGGTGAAGGGGAGACGCCGCTCTTGAAGGTGGTCAAGGTTGGCGCCCCGAGCTTTCCGCTGGAGATGTTCGGCTTCATCACCATGTTCGCCGTGGCCAACAGCGCGCTGATCAACATGCTGATGGCAAGCCGGCTCGTCTATGGTATGAGCCGCGAGCACGTGCTGCCGCCGTCGCTCGGCAAGGTTCATCCCGCGCGGCGTACGCCGTACATCGCAATTGGTTTCACCACGCTTCTTTCTTTCGCGCTCATTACCATCGTCGGCGAGGTTCCCGCGCTTGGCGGCACGACCGCCCTGTTGCTCCTGGGCGTCTTCACGGTGGTGAACGTGGCCGTGCTCGTTCTCCGGAAAGATCATGTAGACCACAACCATTTCCGCGCACCGGCCTTCATTCCGTTCCTCGGCGCTGCATCTTGCGTTTTTTTGGTCGGTCCGTGGACCGGGCGCGATCCCGTCCAGTACACGATTGCCGCGATGCTGATAGCAATCGGCATCGTGCTGTGGTTCGTGACCCTGCTGGTCGATCGCACGGCGGGCCAAAAGCCCGTGGACCCAGCGATGGAAAACATCGGCGGATCCGGTCCGCACAACTGAAACGGCGCCGGTCTCTGGCGACCGGCTCAATCCACCTTTGTCGCCTGTGTCAGAAGGCGCGCAGTGCATCAGTCTCCCGGGCGCGGCGAGAGGGAGACGTGTTGCGTAATGTGCGGGACGGCATGGTGTTGCTCCTCCTGAAAGTTACTGGCATTGACAGTAGCACGGGATTGCCGCTTCGGGCAACCGCCCTGACCGCTCAGAGGGCAAAGGGTCAATACCAGTGAGCGTAGGGCGCGTGTCCGCGCCGACTCATTCGCCGAAGTCGGCTCGTTTGAGTGATTCGATGGTGCTCCCCCAATTTGCCGGCAGTCACCCCTGTTTGACATAACGTTGGAAGTCGGCATCGGTGAGAAACGTTTGGCGCCGATGGGTACTGACGGTGAAGAAATAGGTGCCGCCCGGCACATGGGGGCGACGGTAATCGGGCTTGGCGAAATCCTACGGGTTAAGGAATGGCGCGGGCACGCGCTGGCTCCGGCTCCACCTACGCGCTAAGGAAGCGCGGGCGCAGCTACGACCATCTCGTGATCATCGCGCACCCGATCAACGTGCTCAAGGTGCCGATGGTCCAAAAAGGCCGACATCACGCCGCTCGACCGAGACCTGGCAGCGTCGTCGCGCAGTTCCTGGCGCCGGCGGAGCGGTGCGGGATAACGGAAGCGGCCAGACCGATACTCGAGGAAGCACGGAATGGAAACTCAGAAAGTACCTGGAAGAGACGGATTTTGGGTGTGGAAAGTGCTTCTGTTTCTTCTGTTGCCGGTGAACATTGAGGAGATCCTACACCGGGGCCATGGGTTACATGCATTATCGCCAAGCGCCGTGTTGCCCGATTCGCTTTCGGTACAAGGGACAAACGGCAACCCCGTTTGCGACTTCGGCGACCTCCCCACTACTCAGGATCGCGCCAACGCCCGGCTCATCGCCAAAGCCCCACGCCGTGCAGCAGTGGGGCTCCTATGTCGATGGGCTCGCCGACGACCACGAAGAGGGGGACATGGCCGAATGGCTCCGCGATTTTGTTGACGAGGTCCGGGGGGTCTTCGAATTGAGTACACGACTGAAACTCAACACCACTCGCAAACTAGGAGATTTACCATCATGGACGACATCCTCATCATCAAACTCATCACCGGCGCTGAGATCATCGGGCGCTGCGTCTCGAACCCATGAATCAGCACATCCAGCTCGCGGAAGCGCTGAACGTGCTCACGCGCCCAACGGAGGACGACCGCGTTGAGATCGGCCTCGCGCCGGTAAGTCTGTCCATCGCCATGCGTCCGGGCGAGACGGGCACCCCGTCGACATCTACCCCGAGCACATCCTGACGCACGGCGCGCCGACCGATGGGGTCGCGAGCGCCTACCGCCAGGCCACCTCGCGTGTTGAGATCGCGCGCGTGGTACCGTCGAAGCGGAGGGCGTAGCATGCAGGAGGCAATCGAATATGTTTGCAGATCCCTGCCCGAAGGGTGGGGGGTCACTCTGTACATGGAGCGGGGCGCCGCAGGTGTGGCGCTCACAAATCCAGATGGCGACTACGTCATTCTTCCCGACACCGCCGATAAGAGCTCGTCGAACAGGTGCAGGACGCGTTGCGCGTAGCCCAAAACTACGAAACAGGCCGCTAGGGTAGTAGCGACCCAAACCTTGATTACGGAGGACACGGATGCCCATGCGACTCATCTACCAGCTCCTCAATCTGCTAGACCACGTGACCCAGCTCATGCGGCTGCTGGACCGGAACAAGAAGCGGCGGAGGGAGAGGGAGGATGATTGAGGTCGAAGTGATCCCCGACGAAGATCCTCGCTGCGGTCACCAGATCCACGTCCACAGCATGCAGTTCGCGACGGCGGAATACTGAGATGGTTGACATTCGCCAAAGCAGCCCCGACGATCGCGCTCGGCGGAAGTCATGATGTCTAGACACTACAGAGGGAAAACTTGATGCGTCCGGCTGAGATAGCCGCCTACATAGGTGCTGCTGCATGGGTACCACAGATCGCATCGTGGATGTACCGCTGGCTGGTGAAGCCCCGCGTCCATATCGTGCCTGAGCGGCGGGTCGAGGTCGGCTTTACGGCCTTCGGCCCAATCTTCAACATCCGTCTGGCACTCTCCGCCTCAAAGAAGGACGCCATCATCGATCACTTTGAGGTAGAGCTACGCCACGGGGCCGGTGACTCTCACGTTCTCAGTAGGATAGGGCTGAGCGAGACGTTTAGTGAAATCGTCGATGCTGCGGGGAACCGCCAATCGATCGAGAAGGACCAACCAGCGATCGCCTTGAAGGTTACGACGGCTGTCTTGCTGGAAAAACTGGTGCGGTTCCACAATCTCGATTTCCGCGAGCGACACCGACTCGCTCTGAACTCGCTCGTTGAGCACCTGAACTACCTGAGACGCCAGCACGCCGACTACCACGATCAAGCCCTCGGATCTCAGGCAGGTATATGATCTTCTTGAACTCTACAAATCGAGTTTCTTGTGGAAGCCTGGCGAGTACGCAGTGTGTTTCAGAATCAAAAGCCGGGACGGGGCAGTTCTTGACACCGCCGCGCATCGATTCACCTTGGTGCAGCACGACGCTGACGCTCTCCGTCTCAACCTCGACCTGCTCAAGACCGAGTACGAAAACCTCATCAAGTCGGATCTGCCGAACTACCGACCCACGGCTGTGCGATGGAACTGGCGGAACGTGCCGCTGACACCTGTGTAGCCACGCTTGAATCTCCCAACAGACCGCCGATACCCTAGTCCCGCACCGCCGCGCCCGGATCTCCGCGCTAAGGTGCGGCGAGCCACGGACAGCACGCGCCGGCTGATAAGCGGCGCCGCACAAGGTCGTGCGGCCGGTCCGGTGTCTCCTTCCACATAGGCCGGGCGTGGTGGTGTGGCCTAGCTGAGTCTCGGGCGGCCAAGACAACCAGGCCCGTCGGGGCCCGCCGCTGCACTCTTCAGCGCTTCTTCCGTTTGTCTCCGGGGCTCCGTCGTGGGATACTCAGGCGCCTTGGCCCAACGATGCCGCTGAAGCCGACACCGTGGGTCGCGCCCAAGCCGGCTTGTCCCGACCGCGTGCCCCAGCATCAAACAATCACCACCCGATGACTCTCCTTGTCGCCGCCATCAGTAAGAAGTCAATCTGGCTGCTAACTGATCGACGATTATCCAATCGAGATCGAACGCTAACGGACAATGCTTGCAAGCTGCTACTTCTGGACACCACCGACGGAGTTGCGCTGCTCGGCTACGCCGGTCTGGGTTCAACCGCACTCGGAACTGAGCCCTGCGATTGGATGCGCGAGTGCTACGGGGACTGAACCTCCCCTTGGAGCAATCGCTCAGAGTCCTCGCCGGTGCAGTGCGCACCAAGATTCCTGGGCACCTGGGGCCAATACCAGCCCACCACGTAGTCGTTCCAGCTTTCCTCAACGGTGACCCTAAGATCTATTCGATCGACATTGTTCGCCCCCCTGGCCATGCTAACTACTTTTTCCGCTTCACGCGTCACGTAAGCACGCGGTGGCACCTGCCACCGCGTGCTGTCGGAATTGTTGGCTCAGGCGCCGTTCACTTATCGCGAGATCGAAAGTGGGTACGCACGTTCTTGAAAATCTTGGCTGCACACGATGCTGGCCGCATCGCGCCGCAGGCGGTGGCAAGCTATCTCGCCCGCGTCAACTACCAAGTTTCAACGAGAGACAAGTCCGTCGGCCCGCGCTGCATCGTTGCTTGGCGATTTAAAAAGGGCGGAGGTGGCCAAATCCCTTTCTCTGGCTTGCAGCGGGAAGTATTTGAGTCGCTGCCGACCATGGCGTGCGGGCACGACGTCCTCGCCATGGCTCGGGTAATCCAGCATCACGTGTCGGAAAGGTTTGCCGCCATGCGTCGCGGCGAATCTAACGAGCTGCTAGATAACGAGGCAATGAATGCTGAACTTGCCAAGCTGCCAAATAGACCTGACGACACCCTTGCCTAACCGCCGCCAGATTTTAGGGCATAGCCTGGCGCGGTGGTGTGCTCCCCACAGAAGAAAAAACCCCGCTTGCACGTGCAGAGCGCTAATCAGATTGCGCCTAGATGGCGTTACGTCGTTGGTCCCGCTGGCGCGCTTGACCGCCCATACCAAATGGTTCGGCGTGCATTGCACAACCTCGGGCAACCCAGCGACTTTGATGCCGATCAGGCGATTCGCTTCTTTAGTGAAGACGTGTGTAACTTGCTGCCTAATACCGTCCCTGGACATAACGAAATCCCCTTTGGATAGACGCTCTATCGTATCATACCCTGTGCTTGTCATGACCTTTGAACCGGATGGGAAGCAGCCGTTCACGATGAGGCAGTTGAGCTCGATAAGCTGGTGCCAGTCGCTTCTTGTGGTCGCCGCGGATGATGGGCCCGAGCGCGCCGATCATCCCGTCCCCCCCCCCCCGCGAAACTGATCGCCGTGGGTGAGCAGATACCGGTGGCTGTACAGCCGGTAGCGGCAGTCCGGCCCGTCGGGGGATGGCGAACTGCGCCCGTGCGTCGCGCGCGAAGTGCTTGGCGAGGAGCTGGTAGAGCAACCAATCGAAGTCGCGCACAAGTAGCCCGGAATTGCCGACTATTCGGCGAGGGACTGGGGACTGGGGTCGGACTGGGGACTGGGGTCAGGTCTTGTATTGCGGCATCATGTTGAAAGTCTATCCGGGAACGTGCAGAAATGTGTCAATACAAGACGACCCGTTCCTTTCCCCGTTCCTCGTACCTGCGCATCCCATCAGAAGGATCCCTTGCGCGGATGGGTGGGCGTTCCGGACGGTGAGGAATGGTTTTGATGGCGTCACCGAGTTCCGTTCTGCAGTTCTCAGCTCGTAGTCCTTCTGCAGGTCCATAAGGATCTCCGGGCCGGAGCCAAACCACTGGCCGAGCCTGAGCGCTGTGTCGGCGGGTGATGCCCCGCTGGCCCTTCAGAATTTGCGTCACGCGGTTGATCGGTACGCCAATGGCCCGGGCCAGGTCGGATGCCGTCACCCCAATCTCGGTCAGTTCGTCGGACAGGATTTCGCCCGGATGAATGGCAGGCCCACCTAGCTTCACAGTCGCCTCCGGTGGGGGGGGGGGGGGGGGGGGGGGGGGGGGGGGGGGGGGGGGGGGGGGGGGGGGGGGGGATCACGCGAGTCGTCGTCTGCGTGCCGTGCCGGCTGGTGTGTCGTGACCCCGGCGCGCTTCAGGCCAAGATCGCAGCGCTATCCGGGCCACGCGTTGCAATTCATCACGGCTTGCACCGCCGGCTGCCTGGACCGCCATTCCAACGTTGACCGTTGCGATGAAGCGGGCGAGATCGGCGGCGTTGGCGTCGGCCGGTAGATCGCCCTGCGATATCGCGCGCTCGAAGCGCTGGCGTATCGCTGCCTCGCCCGCCTTACGGCGCGAGACCAGTTCCTGCCGGATGGGCTCTGCCGCGTCTCCGCATGAAAGCGCGGCCTGCACCACGAGACATCCCGGCGGATGTCGCGGATCGGTCAGCAGGTCGACGGCGCCGCGTAGCAGCCGTTCGACGACGGCGCGGGCCGTCGGCGCGCCAGGCCTCGCGAAAATAGGCCGCCGGCCCTTCGGCGTAGCGATCGATGGCCTTGCGAAATAGCGCCTCCTTGTTGCCGAAGGCGGCGTAGAGGCTCGGGCGGTTGATGCCCATGGCCTCGGTCAGGTCCGGCAGCGATGTGCCTTCGTAGCCCTTGCGCCAGAAGACCTCCAAGGCCCGGTCCAAGGCCTCATCGAAGGCGGCGGTGTACGGGCTGCTGCGGATCGTGATCGCGAAGTTCCCCGAGCCGGTCGAGCAGTTCCAGTGGGCGATCCTCACCTTTGCCGACGATCGGGCTCATCTACGCGTCGGTGCTCGCCTTCCGCGCCCCTGACATCCGCACCGTGACCGCGTACTCCTCGATGGCGCAGATGGGCCTGATCACGATCGGGCTCTTCTCGCTGAACGAGCTCGGGGTGGACGGGGCGATCCTCCAGTCAGTCGCGCACGGGCTCGATCTCGGCGATCCTCTTCCTCCTCGCCGGCATGGTCGAGCTGCGCACCGGCACGAGCGCCTTCGCCGGCCTGGGCGGGATGGCGCGCGGGCGGCCGGTGCTGGCGACCGTGTTGATGACGACGGGGATCATCGCGCTCGCCGTGCCCGGGTCGGTGGCGTTCGCGGGCGAGTTCCTGATCCTCGGCGGGGATCTACGGCGTCGGCTGGGGCTGGTCCGTGGTCGGCGCTGCCGCGATCGTCCTCGCCGCGATGTACATGCTGCGGCTGATCTCGGCGGTGCTGCACGCCGCCCGGGGCGCCGACGTCCGCGAGGAGGCGCTCCGACGTGCGCCCGTTCGAGCTCGCGATCGTCGTCCCGCTCGTCGCCCTGCTGCTCGTGCTCTCGGCCTGGCCCGCGTCGATCTCCGACCGGTCGTTCCCGAGCCAGCCGGGAACGCAGGCTGCGGAGGCGACGCCGTGATCCCGACCCCGAAGGTCGACTGGCTCGCGCTGGCGCCGACGCTGTCGCTGCTCGGCGCCTCGGGCGCGGCCCTCCTCGGCAGCGTGCTCGTCCCCTGGTGGATGCGGCGCTTCTTCACGGCCTTCGTCGCGTTCGCGGGCTTCGTCACGGCCGGGGTCTTCGCCGCGATCGTCTTCGACCGAGAGCGCGGAGGCGCCGCTCGCTGATCGCGGAGTCGTTCACGCGCGACCGCCTCGGCGCGCTGGCCGCACTGATCGTCGCCGGCGCCGGGGCGCTCACCGTCCTCCTCGCCTGGGGCGAGCGGCGGCGCGACCACGCGGGCGAGTACTACGCCCTTCTGGCCGCGGCCGGCGCGGGCATGGTCTTCTTCGTCACCTCGTCGAATCTGATGACGCTCTTCCTCGGGCTCGAGTGGTTCTCGATCGCGCTCTACATCCTCTGCGCGATGGACACCCACCGCGAGGCGTCGCTCGAGTCGGGGCTGAAGTACCTGATCGTGGGCGCGTTCGGCTCCTCGATCCTGCTCTTCGGCTCGGCGCTCGTCTACGGCGCCACCGGCGAGCTCGGCTTCTCCGAGATCGCGGCGGCGACAGCCGGCGACGACGCGCTCCTCCTCGCCGGGCTCGCGATGCTGATCGCCGGCCTCGGCTTCAAGGCCTCGGCGGCGCCGTTCCACATGTGGACGCCCGACGTCTACCAGGGCGCGCCGACGTCGGTGACCGCGTTCATGTCGGCGGCGACGAAGGTGGCGGCGCTCGTGCTGACGCTGCGCCTGCTCGTCGTCGCCTTCCCCGAGCAGGAGCACCTCTGGACGGTGGCGATCGCCGTGATCGCGATCGCCTCCCTCGCGATCGGGAACCTCGCGGCGCTCGTGCAGCGCGACGTGAAGCGGCTGCTCGCCTACTCCTCCGTCTCCCACGCCGGCTTCATGCTGATCGCGGTCGCCGCGAACAACGAGCTCGGCGGCCGGGCGCTCCTCTACTACCTGATCCCCTACGGCGCGATGTCGATCGGCTCGTTCGCGGTCGTCGCCGCGCGCGAGCGGGAGCTGCAGGCGCCCGTGACGCTCGACAACCTCGGCGGCCTCGGCTGGGAGCGGCCGTTCCTCGGCGCCGCGATGTGGGTCTTCATGCTCGGCTTCATGGGCATGCCCCTCACCGGCGGCCTGATCGGCAAGTTCTACGTCTTCTCCGCCGCGTACGAGGCGGGCTGGTGGTGGCTGATCGTCGCCGGCGTGATCGCGACGGCGATCTCGCTCTACTACTACCTCGGCGTCGTGCGGGCGCTCTACCTGCGCCCGGCCGCCGAGTTGCGGCCGGCCGTCGCCGGCGGCTCGCCGCCGCTCGACCCGATGCTGCAGACCACGGTCTTCCTCTCGGTCGCCGTCACGATCGGCTCGTTCTTCTTCGTCCAGCCGCTGATCGACCTCGCCCGCGACGCCGCTGCGTCGCTGCCGTTCTAGCCGCGCGCGGAAGGCGGCGCGGAAGCGCTCGCGCGGCGCGACGGCGGTGGCGGCGACGAGCGCCTGCACGGCGAAGATCGCCAGCGCCGCGACCACGGCGGTGATCCCGATCACGGGCGGCGGTCCGCTCGTCGAGCAGCGGCGCGCGCACGGCCGTCGCGAGGAGCACGAACGGGAGCGCGACGCGCGGAGAGCAGCGCGATTCCGCGGTCGTGCGAGCTCGCGGCCGAGCCGTCGAGGACGTCTCCGAGGCCCGAGAGCGCGGCCAGCGCGACGACGGGCACGGCGGCGACGAGGGCGTAGTAGGCGAGCGAGTGCTCGCCGGCGGCGTCCGCGAGCGCGGCGCCGAGGACGAGGCAGACGGAGGCGAGACGCGTTGTCATGGGTCTGATGTTCGACCCAGGACCGGACGGTCCTCTAGGCTCCCGTGCATGCCTACGACACTCACCTGGCTCGGGCATGCGGCGTTCCGCGTGGACACCCCGGGCGGCAAGCGCATCTACGTCGACCCGTTCCTGAACGGCAACCCGAAGTGCCCCGAGAACGAGAAGGAGCCGGAGCGCGTCGACGGGATCTTCATCACCCACGGCCACAACGACCACGTCGGCGACACGCTCGAGCTGGCGAAGAAGTTCAACTGCCCGGTCGTCGCGCCGGTCGAGCTCCGCGACTACCTCTCGATGCTCGGCTGCGAGGCCGACGGCGCGCACGACCCGAACAAGGGCGGCACCGTCGAGGTCGCCGGCCTCAAGGTGACGCTCGTGCACGCGCAGCACTCGTCCAGCTACATGACCGATGCGCCCGAGGGCTCGGCGACGCAGTGGGAGATCATCTACACCGGCGAGCCGTGCGGGCTCGTCTTCGACTTCGGCGAGGGCCCGAAGCTCTACTTCGCCGGCGACACGAACGTCTTCGGCGACATGGCGCTGATCGCCCGCCTCTACGCACCCGACGTCGCGATCCTGCCGATCGGCGGCCACTTCACGATGGATCCGAAGGAGGCGGCGGTCGCGCTGCGAGCTGCTCGACGTCAAGCGCTGCGTTCCCTGCCACTACGGCACGTTCCCCATCCTGGCGGGCACCCCCGACGAGCTGCGCGAGCTCGCACCGGGTGTCGAGGTGATCGCGCTGGAGCCGGGCGGGTCGATCGAGCTGTGAGGGAGCGCTGGTTCGGCGCAACCGGGCGGCGCGTGCCCGAGCGCGCGCTCGAGGGGTCGCTCGACGTCGGCGGGCGCGCTCGTGCTCGACGACGTCGTGGACGAGCAGCGGCTTCGCGCGGCGCATGCAGAGGGCACGCCGGTCGTCGTCCGCGCGGGGACGCCCGAGGCCGTGAAGGCGGCGCTCGCGCGGCCCGAGGTGGCATGCGTGCTCGTCCCGACCGAGGAGCTGCTCGCCCTCGACCTGACCGACGCTGACGTATGGCTAGGCCGGTCTCGACGTACTCGATCGTCGCCTGCGACCTCGAGCGGGGCCAGTGGGGCGTCGCGACGCAGTCGAAGTTCCTCGCGGTCGGCTCGATCGTCCCGTGGGCGGAGCCGCAGGCCGGCGCGGTGGCGACGCAGTCGTACGCGAACCCGCGCTACGGCCCGGACGGGCTTGCGCTGCTCCGGCAGGGGCTGTCGGCCGAGGAGGTCGTCGACGCGGCTGACCGAGGCCGACGAGGGCCGCGACCAGCGGCAAGCTCGGGGATCGTCGACGCGCCAGGGCGTCGGCGCCAGCTTCACCGGGTCGGCGTGCCACGACTGGGCCGGCGGGCGGACGGGTCCCGGCTACGCCGCGCAGGGGAACCTGCTCGTCTCCGGCGCCACGGTCGACGCCCTTGCGGAGATCGTTCGAGTCCTCGAGCGGCCCGCTCGCCGAGCGCCTGCTCGACGCGCTTGGCGCCGCGCAGGCGGCGGGCGGAGACAAGCGCGGGCAGCAGTCGGCGGCATTGATCGTCGTCGAGCGGGACGGCGGCTACGCCGGGCTCTCCGACGTCCTCGTCGACCTGCGGGTGGACGACCACGAGACGCCGATCGAGGAGCTGCGCCGGCTCTTCGGGCTGCACCAGCAGCTCTTCGGCCCGACGCCGCGCGACAAGTGGCTGCCCGTGGACGACGAGCTGCGGGCCGAGCTCGACGGGCCACCTCGCCCGGCTCGGGCTACGAGCGGCTGGAGGACTGGGCCGGAGCGGCGAACCTCGAGGAGCGCGTCGACGGCGATGCCGAGATCGACCCGGTCGTGCTGGCCGAGCTGAGGAGGAGGCGATGAGCGGCTACGAGGTGGCGAGCCTGACCGGGGTGGAGTCGATGCCCGGGCCCGGGCTCGCTGCGCTGGACGCCCCTGCGGAAGCATTTCGGGATCACGGCCTTCGGGCATCAACGCCTACACCGGCGACCGAGGCGGGCCAGGACGTCGTCGAGGAGCACACCGAGGAGCGCCTCGGGCACGAGGAGATCTACATCGTCCTGACCGGGCGCGCCACGTTCGTGCTCGACGGGGAGGAGAGCGGGATGTGCCGGCCGGCTCGGCGGTCTTCCTGCGCGACCCGACGATCAAGCGGTACGCGCGCGCCGAGGAGCCCGGGCACGACCGTGCTCGCGGTCGGCGGCAAGCCGGGGCAGCACGAGATCTCGGCGTGGGAGTACTTCTTCGCGGCGTACCCGCAGGGCCGACGCGGGCGACTACGAGGGCGCGCTCGCCGAGCTCGACGCCGGCCTGGCGGAGAAGCCCGACCACCCGCCGCTGCTCTACCACCGCGCCTGCATCCTCGCCAAGGCCGGGCCGCATCGACGAGGCGCGGCCGTGGCTCGATCGCGCGCTCGAGGGCGACCCGGAGCTGAAGCGCTGGGCCGACGAAGACGAGGATCTCGCCGAGCTACGCGTCCCCGGGGAGTCGTAGCCCGGCCGCACGGGCGCGCAGCTCGGGCACGGGATCTGCTTCGGCGGCGCCACGACGAGCACGGCGCCGTAGCCGTCGCCGGCTAGGGCGCCGACGAGCAGCTCCAGCCCGAGCGCGAGCGCGAAGCCCTTGTGCGACTGCTCGCCACCGAACGGGACGAGCTCGTCGGGTGACGCAGCGCCGCGGAGGACGTCGCCGTAGGTGACCGCGCCCATCGAGACGTCGGTCACGAGCGGAGCGCCGTCGGAGCTCGGGATCGCGATCGCGAGCGGGTTCGTGCCGGCGAGCGGCTCGCCGCCCTCGGGGTGCGGCAGCCGTGCGGGCGAGGTGGCGGTCAGCGCGGCCACGAGCCCGCCCTCGGCGAGCCGGCGCACGTACCAGCCGAGCATCCCGGTCGGGAAGCAGTTCGAGGCGACGACGACGCGGGCGCGCGCAGGCGGGTCGGCGAGGATCCCGTCGACGATCGTGGCGAGCGTCAGGTAGCCGAGCGCCCCGCTCCCGTCCCAGCGCTCGTAGCCCGGCTCCGCGTGGAGGCGCTGCGGCCGCGCCTCCGGCTGCAGATCGGGCAGCGTCTCCAGCCAGTCGATCCGCGAGAGCCCGTGGCCGAGCTTGCCGCGTGCCTCCGCGTCGAGGAAATGGCTCGTCAGCGTCGCCGTGTCGGCGTCGGAGAACCCGAGCGCCGCGATTCGCCGGGCCGAGTCCTCAGGCTGCACGTCGCCGCGCCGCCCAGACGGCGGCGCCCGCCCCGAGGACGAGCGGGATTCCGAGCAGCGCCGGGCTGAGCGTCGCCGGACAGCCGGATAGGCGAGCTCGGCGAACGCCAGCACGGGCCAGCCGCGCTCCTCCGCGACCCGCCGCAGCTCACGGTCGGGATTGACGACGACCGGGTTTCCGACGGCCTCCAGGAAGGGAAGATCGGTGTGGCTGTCGGAGTAAGCGGTCGACCCCGCCAGGTCGTATCCCCGCTCGTCGGCCAGCTCGCGGATCGCAGCCGCTTTGCCCTCGCCGTGGCACGCCCGCAGCGAGCGCCCCGTGTAGAGGCCGTCGGCGATCTCGCAGGTCGAGCCGAGCGCACCGTCGAAGCCGAGCTCGTCGGCGAGCTCCTCGACGATCTCCTGCAGCGTCGCCGAGACGATGTAGACCGGCTCGCCGCGCCGGCGGTGGCGGGCGACGAGCTCGACCGCCTCCTGGTACACGAGCGGCTTCAGCACCGGCTCCATCGCATCGGAGACGAGCGTCCGCAGGTCGTCGACGGCGAAGCCCTTCAGGATCATCAGCCCGTCCTCGGCCGCCTTCCGCACCGTCTCGGCCCCGGCGCCGCGGGCGGCGAAGAGCAGCTGCCACGCGGCTGCCTTGGCGAGCTGGCCGCGCCCGATCACGCCGTGTTCGCGAAAGGCGCCTGCGAGCGCGAGCGCGCTCGAGCGCCGCAGCAGCGTGCGATCGAGGTCGAAGAAGGCGGCAGCCTGCACGTGTCGAGTGTACGGATGCGGCGCTCTCCGGCTGGTCCGTCTGCGCACGGCTCCGGCCTCGCCCCTCACGAAATCCTCACGGATTCCTTACCGGCTGCTTCGCCGGAAAGCTCAGACTCCCAGCGTCTTGTCTTGTGAGACCCGAGAAGGAGACAAAACGGCATGAAGCGACTCGTACTGATCACAGCCGCGCTCGGCGCCCTCGTGGCGACCGGCGCCGCGGTGGCACATCTCAAGGCCTCAGACGTCGCCGCTGCCAGCGCGACGCTCACGGCGACGACTCCGTCGAACGTGCAGACGCGCACGTACACCTGTGAGGGCCAGACATTCGAGGTCACGACCGGCCGCTGGGCGGGGACGGCGACGAGCACGACGCCCGACCTGAACGGCGCCGCGGTGCTCCACGCGAAGAGCGTCTACAACGTGACGAAGAAGCTGGGTTGGATCGACGGCTGGCTGAGGATCAGCGCCTCCGACGACCGCACTCACCTCGGGTTCTCGGCGGTCAACACCGACGGCAAGCTCGACGGCTGGGTCCGCGGGAACGCCGGCCGTGGCGACGGCATCGTCTTCGGCAGCCTCGCCGGCTCGTTCTCGAAGACCGGCGGGCTCACGGGCGGCGCGATCGGCAGCGGCACTGGCACGAACGCGGCCGTGATCGCGAAGGGCATGCGCTGTCGCGAGCAGAAGACGCCGAAGCCGAGCGTGCACCTCTTCGTCCGCGGCCAGATCGAGGCGGTCAGCGCGACCTCGATCACGGTGAAGCCGAAGGACGGCTCCGCCTCGCAGAGCTGCACCGTCAAGGACGACGACGACGTCGAGCGCGTCAAGACCGGCGACCAGGTCGAGATGACCTGCAGCCAGGTCTCCGGCGCCTGGGTGCTCGACAAGGTGCGCAAGCGCTAGAGAGTCTCCCTGGAGAGAGACGGCATGAAGGGCGCCTTCGGGCGCCCTTCGTCGTTTCGGGCTAGGAGAGCAGCGTCAGCGGCCGGCGGATCGCCGCCTGCCGGGTCGCCGCGACGGCCTCGGCGAGCGCGACGAGCGCGCGCGAGGACTCCGCGTCTGGATCGGCCTCGACCACGGGGACGCCGGCGTCCCCGGCCTCTCGGAGCGCGCGGTCGAGCGGAACCGTCCCCAGCAGCGGCACGCCGAGCTGCTCGGCGAGCGCCGCCCCGCCGCCCTCGCCGAAGGCGTCGCCGCTCATGTTCTCGGCCACGCCGAGCAGCTTCTGGCCCGTCTTCTGCGCCATCATCGCGGCGCGCGCCGCGACGTCCTGCGCCAGCGGCTGCGGCGTCGTGACGACGAGCACCTCCGCCCGCGGGAGCAGCTGCCCGAGCGAGATCGCCATGTCGCCCGTCCCCGGCGGCATGTCGATCACGACCGTGTCGAGCTCGCCCCAGTGGACGTCCGAGAGGAACTGCTCGAGCGCGCGGTGCAGCATCGGCCCGCGCCACATCACCGGCGCGTTCTCGTCGAGGAAGTTGCCGATCGAGATCAGCTTGATGCTGCCGCGGACGGGCGGGACGATCATCTTGTCGACCACGATCGGCCGCTGGTGGACGCCGAGCATGTGCGGGATCGAGTGGCCGTAGACGTCGGCGTCGATGACGCCGACCTGCTGGCCGAAGCCGTCGAGCGCCGCCGCGAGGTTCACGGTCAGGGACGACTTGCCGACGCCGCCCTTGCCGCTCGCGACCGCGATCACGCGTGTCGACGGATCGAGCGAGATCGTCTTCTCGGGCCGGCCGCCGCGCAGCTTCGTCGTCAGCGCCGCCTTCTCGTCCGGGCTCATCACGTCGAAGTGCAGCTCGACGCGCCGCACGCCGGTGAGGCCGCCGACGTGCTCGGCGACCTGATCCTGGAACGAGCTTCGCAGCGGGCAGCCCGCCACCGTCAGCGCGATCGTCACCGCGACGTCGCCGCCGTCGATCCGCACGTCCCGGACCATGTCGAGATCGGTGACCGGCCGGCGCAGCTCGGGATCGATCACCCGCTCGAGCGCGCGCAGCACCTCGTCGCGATCCACCGTCATGTCCTGAGCGTAGCGGCGCAGCCCTCCTAGCCGACGAGCCGGAAGAGGACGAGGTCCCGCACCGGCTTCCGGTGGGTTCGGGTGATCGTCAGCGTGCCCCTCGCGTTGTCGTAGAGGCCGGTGCCGCCCAGCACCGCGAGGTCGTAGAACTGCGAGTAGAGGATCGAGCCGCCGACCACGATCTTCCCCTTCGGGAGGATGTACGTGCCCCGGCAGACCCGCGACCGCCCGGCGTCGACGAACGTGCACACGAGCTCGGAGCGCCCGATCACGTCGAGCGTCCCGCGCTGGAGCAGCCGGGAGCGAACGACTTCCATGTCGCCCGGCGAGCGTCCGCGCGCCCCGACGTCGATCCGCGTGTCCGCAAGCACGCGGTCGTTGACCCTGATCACCGCTGGTCCGGTTCCTGCCGCCGAGAAGCTCTGCGGGCCGACGGCGAGGACACCGGCGATCGTTCCGGCCAGCACCAAGCCGACTCTGCTCTTCATCGCGCTTCCTCCTTCGTCTGTGTCGCTCTGGACTCTCCATTCGCTCCCGGCAGCTCGAGCCAGAAGGTCGTTCCCTGGCCCGGATCGCTGTCGAAGCCGATGCGGCCTCCGTGCGCCTCCACGATCTCGCGCGAGACCGCGAGGCCGAGGCCGGTGCCGGTGATGCCGGTGGCGCCGGCGTCGCCGCGGAAGAACTTCGTGAAGATGCGGTCCTGCTGGTCCTCGGGGATCCCGAGCCCCTCGTCCCGCACCGCGATGCGGACGCCCTCGGCGCTTCGTGCCGCCACGAGCTCGACGGTGCCGCCGTCGGGCGAGTACTTGATCGCGTTCGAGAGCAGGTTCCCGACGACCTGCGCGAGCCGCCCCGGGTCGCCGCGGACGGTCAGCGGGCGCTCTGCGAGCTCCACTGCCAGCTGGTGCTTCGGGCTCTGGGCCGCGTAGAGCTGCGCCTGCTCGTCGAGCAGGTCGGCGAGGTCGACCCGCTCCGTCGCCAGGTCGACGCCTTCGTGCTCGATCCGCTGCACGTCGAGGAAGTCCTCGAGCAGCGCGGCGAGGCGTCGGGCCTGCGCGTCGACGATGCCGAGGTAGTGCCGCCGCGTCGCGGGCTCGAACTCCCGCTTCAGCAGCAGCGCGGTGAACCCGAGCACGCTCGCCAGCGGGGTGCGGAGCTCGTGCGAGACGATGCTGACGAGCTCGGTCTTCATCCGCTCGCTCTCGCGCAGCTCCTCGTTCTGCTGCTCGAGCTCGTGGTGGCCCGCCTCGAGGCGCTCCGCCATCTCGTTGAACGCCCGGGTCAGGTCGCCGACCTCGCCAGGGCCCTCCTCCGGCAGCCGCAGTGACAGCTCGCCGCCGGCGATGCGGCCGGCTCCGTCGGCGACAGCGCGCACCGGGCGCCCGATCGAGCGGGCGAGCACGATTCCGAAGAGCGCGATCAGGGCCATCGAGGCGCCGACCGCGACGCCGCCGATCAGCACGGCCAGGTCGGTGCGCGCGTCCGCGTCCTGGCCGGCCTTCGCGGCGAGACCGTTCTCGACCGCGCGAAACTCCGTGAAGAGACGACGGATCTCGTCGGTTGCGATCTTTCCGGTCTGGGCGATCGCGGCGTCGTCGGCTGCGATGTTCGGTTCCTCCTTGAGAATCGAGATCAGCGGCGCGACGTAGGCGAAGACGTAGTCCCGGATCTGCGTCTCGAGCTTGTGAGCACGGTCGTCCTGGGGCAGGTCGTCGGCAACGAGGCTTTGCAGGCGATCGAACTGGTTCTGCAGCTTCGGCCTCGCCTCGTTGTAGACCTCGAGTGACCGCTCGTTGTTCGTGACGGTGTAGCTGAGGAAGCTCGACTCGATGTCGGAGACGGTCTTCTCGAGCTGCAGCGACGCCGCCGTGACGTCCTTCGACCGGGCCTCGCGGTCGGTCGCCTCGCGCTGGGCCGAGACGGCCAGGATCAGCGCGGTGAAGGCGGCGCCCACGAGCAGCGCCAGAGCGGCACTCGCGAGCCACATGCGACGTGCGAGGGTCACGTGAGCAGCTCCTTGACGGCGGTGCTGAGGTCGTCGGGGTCGAACGGCTTCGAGACGAAGCGGTCGGCACCGGCCACCTGCGCGTCGATCTCGGCGTGGCTCCACGCGGTGATCACGACGACCGGGATCGACTCCAGCTCCGCGTCCGTCCGCAGCGCCTCGAGCACTTCGATCCCACTCAGGCCGGGCAGCATCACGTCGAGCACGATCAGATCGGGGCGGTCTTCGCGCGCGAGGGCGAGCGCCTCGGTCCCGTCGGCGGCCTCGACGAAGCGGTAGCCGGAGCCGAGCACGGCTCGGACGAGCTCGCGAAGGCTCGGATCGTCGTCGCAAACGAGAATCGTTGCGGCGCCGTCATCGGTTGCGGGGTGTTGAGCTCGTTCGTCCACCGTGCGGTTGGAGGTGCGGTGGCGCCGACTTGAGACCAAGTCTAGTCGGACGACGCCGATTCGAGGAACCGGCGAAGCCGAGTGGCGTTGCGCGGCGCGAAGCCCTCCCAGTCGTTGTTGAAGTAGATGTAGCTCTCGGTCACCGGCCACGAGCGGATTCGCGTGGCCCACTCACGAAGTTCGGCCTCGGAGTAATTGCCCCTGCGGCCGCGTGAACCTGCGTGGAAGCGGACGAATGTCCAGTCGGTCGTGAGCTCGTGCGTCTGGAACGACTGGATCTCGGGCCGGTCGGCGATCACGAGCGCGGCTCCCTGCCCCCGCAGCAGCTCCACCACCTCGGGGACGAACCAACTCGGATGGCGGAACTCGAAGGCGTGGCGCCCTTTCGGGAGCTGCCCGAGCGCCTCGGCGAGCCTGTCGTCGTCCCGCTTGAAGGTCGGCGGCAGCTGCCAGAGCACCGGCCCGAGCTTGGGCGAGCGCACGAGCGGCTCGATCCGCGAGTAGAAGAGTTCCAGGCTGGGCGGGAGGTCGCGCAGCCGCTTCACGTGCGTGACGTAGCGGCTCATCTTGACCGCGAAGACGAAGTCGGCCGGTGTCTGGTCGACCCAACCCTGGACCGCCTTCACCGTCGGCAGGCGGTAGAACGTCGCGTTCAGCTCGACGGTGTCGAAGTGGCGTGCGTAGAACGCGAGCCAGCGCCGCGGCGGGCAGCGTTCGGGATAGAAGACGCCGTGACGCCAGCTGGCGTAGTTCCAGCCCGAGCAGCCTATGCGGTGAGGACGTCGCCCAGCTTCCGGCACAGCTCGGTCGTTCCCGCCGCGACGACACGTGAACGTCCGACGAGGTCGAGCGGGGCTTCGCCGAACGGCGGATCCTCGAAGAGGTCGATCGCGAGGCCGCACTCGCGCACGAGCAGCTGGCCGGCGGCGATGTCGACCGAGCGGGCCGGCTTGAGCGAGCAGACGGCGTCGACCCGCCCTGCGGCGAGGTGGCAGAGCGAGAGCGCGAGCGAGCCCATGATCCTCAGCCGGTGGGCGCTGCCGACCATCTCGGCCGCCTTGTCGGCGACCTCGGCGGTCGTCGTCGCCTCGAAGGAGAGGATCTCGATCTCGTCCTTCGGCTTCACCGCGCCGAGCGCTCGTCCGTTCAGAAACGCGCCGCGGCCGCGCTCGGCCGTCCACTCCTCGCCGGAGCCGAAGTCGTAGACGTAGCCGAAGACGACGTCCTCCATCGTCGTGCCGTCGGCCACGGCGAGGGAGAGCGAGAAGAACGGGATGTCGCGCTTCGCGTTCAACGAGCCGTCGATCGGGTCGCAGACGACCCGCCACGGCGCCCCCGTGCCGAAGACGCGCTCGCCGAGCTCCTCGGAGACGAGCGTGAAGTCCTCGTCGAGGTGCTCGAGCCGGTGGACGACCGCCGTCTCGGCGGCGGCGTCGATCGCGGTCGTGTCGTCGCCGCCGACACCGGTCTGGAGGACGGGCTCGCGCTCGACCCGCGTCGGCAGCTCGGCGAGCACGGCCTTGATGTCGCCGACCGCATTCCGGCAGACGTCGAGCCACGGCTTCATCGGCTCGAGGTCAAACCGGATGGAAGAGCAAGCCGGAGATCAGCTTCGGGAAGAAGTACGTCGTCTTCTGCGGCAGCACCTCGCCGCGTCGCGCGTGGGCGAAGACGTCCTCGATTCGCGTCGGCTCCAGCAGATAGGCGACCGCCGCTTCGCCGTCGCGGACGCGCCGCTCGGCTTCGTCGGCGTCGGCCGTGTACGAGATCCCCTCGTGCCCGAGCGTGTCCACGAGCTGGACGTCGAGCATGCCCTCCGGGACGCCGATGCGCCTGCGCTCGGCCGGAGTCACCTCGGTCACGGCCGGGCCCGAGCCGTTCTCGCCTTCGAGGTGCTTCGGCGTCGAGAACAGCCTGTGCGTGGGGAAGATCTCCAGCCCCGGATCCTCGGTCGAGACGAGCACGACCAGCATCTGCGCGCTCGCGGGCGTCCCCTCCTCCTGCGCGAACGCGACCGCGGTCTCGTAGCGGTGGTGGCCGTCTGCGATCAGGAGCTGCTTGTCGTCGAAGGCGCGCACGAGTGTCGGCTCGTCGAGCCGCCAGAGCCTGGCGCCCTCCACCTCGAGGTCGGGATCCCGGTCGGGACGCCCCGTCGGCGCGGGCCCGTCGTAGAGGAGGAAGATGGGCTCCAGCTGGACTCGCGTCGCGCGCAGCAGACGCAGGCGGCCCTCCTTGGGCCCCGCGTGGGTGCGTTCGTGCGGCAGCACGGTGCCGGTCTCGTACGGTTCCACCTTCAGCGACGCGACGATCCCGAAGCGGGTCCGCGCGACCCCGTCCGGGCCGACGTAGTCCTGTTCGAGCGCCCAGACGGCCGGCGGCTCCTCGACGAGCGCGCCGTCCTTACGCCACGCCTCGAGGTCGGCGGCCGCCTCCTCCTCCGACTCGGGCAGGGTCAGGCGGACGACGTTGTGCGGGCTGCGCGCCCGCAGCTCCTCGCGCTGCTCCTCCGAGATTACGTCGTACGGCGGCGCGACGAGCGTCTCGAGCTGGCCGGCGATGGCCGGGTCGTAGCGGAGCGCGCGGAAGGGCTTGACGACCGCCATGGCGGGCAACGTACCAACAGGCTCGCGCCCTAGACTCACCCCATGAGCACGATCGCCGAGCTCGCCCCCGACCGCACGGTCGAGGGGGTCTACGCCGTCGCGCGCAAGCAGCGGCGGACGACGCGCAAGGGCGCTCCATACCTCGCGCTCGAGCTCGTCGACCCGACGGGCAGGATCGAGGGAAGGATCTGGAACGACGTCGAGCTGCTCGACGGGCGTTTCGCCGAGGGCGACGCGGTTCGCGTCCTGGGCCGCGTCGAGCGCTTCGACGACCGGCTCCAGCTCGAGATCCGGTCGGTCGAGGCATCCGACGAGGATCCCGCCGGTCTGGCGCCGCGGCTGCGCCGCGACCCCGACGAGCTCGACGGCTTCCTCGAGTTCCTCGCGGGCGAGCTCACGCATCCGGGCCTGTCGGCGGCCGTGCGCGGGATCCTCGGCGATGCGTCGTTGCGAAAGGCCATGCGCGAGCTGCCTGCGGCCGAGACACACCACTCCTACGCGGGCGGGCTGCTCGAGCACACCGTCGGCGTCGCCACGCTCGTTCGCGAGACCGCCCAGCTGCACCAGCGGCTGCGAACCGATCTCGTGCTCGCAGCGGCGCTCCTGCACGATCTCGGCCGCGTCCGCGAGCTCGGGCGTGGGCCGTCGTTCCGGCCGACCGACGAAGGGCGGCTCCTCGGCCACGTCCATCTCGGCCTGCGCCTCGTCGAGGAACGGGCGACAGGGCTCGACACGACGGTGCGCGCCGAGCTGCTGCACGCGATCGGCGCGCATCACGACCGGAGCGCCGCCCGAACGGCCGAGGCGGCCGTGCTCTACCACGCCAACCAGCTCGACGCCGTCGCGGCGACCCGTCCGGTCGAGTAGTGCTCGCGATCGCGCTGGCATTGGCCGCGAGCGCCTCGTGGGGGCTCGGCGACTTCTTCGGAGGGCTGACGTCGCGCCGGCTGCACGTCCTGACCGTGCTCGTGGTGCAGCAGGTCTTCGGGCTCGCGGCAGCCGCGACCTGGGTGCTTTTCTCCGGGGACGGGTTCCCCGGCTGGACGGCGACCGCGTGGGCGGCTGCCGCGGGCGTCGGCAGCTGCCTCGGCATCGGCGCGCTCTACCGCGGGATGGCGATCGGCGCGATGGGGATCGTCGCGCCCGTCTCGGCCGTCTCCGCCTTGATCCCGTTCGCGGTCGGGATCGGCTCCGGGGAGCGGCCCGGTCCGCTGCAGCTCGCGGGCGTCATGGTTGCTCTCGTCGGCGTCGCCGTCGCGTCACGTGAGCCCGCCGATCGCGGGGGCGGACGCGCGGCCGGAATCGGACTCGCGCTCCTGGCGGCGGTCGGCTTCGGCCTCTACTTCGTCTTCGCCGACCGCGCCGCCGACGAGAGCGTCCCCTTTGCGGTCGCGACGGCCCGCGGTGTCTCGCTCGGAATCGCCCTCGTCGCAGCGCTCGTGGTCGGCGTGTCGCTGCGGCCCGGACGCTCGTTCCTCCCCGCGCTCGTCGTGATCGGCCTCTGCGACGTCGGCGCGAACATGCTCTTCTCGCTGGCGGTGACGCGCGGCTACCTCAGCATCGTCTCGGTCCTGTCGGCGCTCTACCCGGTCGTGACGGTGGCGCTCGCCGCGATCGTCCTGCACGAGCGCGTCGCCCGGACGCAGCGGCTGGGCGTGATCGGCGCGCTCGCCGGCGCTGCGATGATCACCGCCGGATGACGGGAGCCCTCGACGAGCACGTGATCGAGAGCGTCGCGCTGCGCGGCAACCCGCTCGGCGACCCGCACGAGCGGCCCGCTCTGGGTCTACACGCCGCCGGGCTATTCCGGCGGGCCGGTCGTCTACGTGCTCCAGGGCTTCACCGGCCAGCTCGAGATGTGGCGGAACCGCGCCGCGTTCAGGCCGACGTTCCTGGAGCTGCTCGACCGCGAGGACGTCGACGCGCGCGTCGTCTTCGTCGACGCGTTCACCTCCGTCGGCGGCTCGCAGTTCGTCGACTCGAACGGGAGCGGCCGCTACCACACCTACATCTGCGAGGAGATCGTGCCGTTCGTCGACTCCCGCTACGACTCGAACGGCCTCCGCGGGGTCGCGGGGAAGTCGAGCGGCGGTCAGGGCGCCGCGGTGACCGCGATGCTTCGGCCCGACCTCTTCCAGGGCTTCGCGAGCCACGCGGGCGGCGGCCTCTTCGAGGTCTCGATCCGCCCCTTCTTCCGGGTCGCCGCCCGCCGGCTCCGGGACGCCTACGGCGGCTCGATCGAGCGCTTCCTCGAGGAGCTCCGCAGCGGCCCCGCGCCGCTCGCCCACCCCGACGACATCCACATCCTGCTCCAGTGGGGCTTCGCCGCCGCCTACTCGGCCGACGCGGACGGCACGATCCGGCTCCCGTACGACATCGACACCGCGCTGGTGATCCCCGAGCTCTGGGAGCGCTGGCTCGAATGGGACTACCCGACGCTCGTGCCCCGCCACGCGGACGCGCTCCGCGGCCTCCGGGCGATCTACGTCGACGTCGGCATGCGGGACGAGTGGTACCTCGACCTGACGGCGGAGTGGCTGCGCCGCGAGCTGACCGCGCTCCCCGTGCGCGACCTCCACGTCGAGCTGTTCGACGCGACGCACCTTGCGATCGAGTACCGCTACCCGATCGGCCTCCGCTACCTCGCCGAGCGGCTTCGCTAGACGTTGAAGCGGATGTTCAGGACATCGCCGTCCTGGACCTCGTAGGTCTTCCCCTCCAACCGCTGCGTCCCCCGCTTCGACGCCTCCGCATGCGACCCGGCCGCGAGCAGGTCCTCGGTCGAGATCGTCTCGCAGCGGATGAAGCCGCGCGCGATGTCCGAGTGGATCGACGCTGCGGCTTCGAGCGCCGTCTGCCCGCGCCGCAGCGTCCAGGCGCGCGTCTCCTTCTCGCCCGCGGTGAAGAACGTGATCAGGTCGAGCGCGTCCCGCAGCCGCCGCACCACCTCGTCCAGGGCCGACGGCCCCTCGCGGAACTCGGCCGCCTCCTCGTCGGACATCTCCGCCAGCTCGGCCTCCAGTTGGAGGTCGATCCCGCCCGGGCCGTTCTCGACTGCCAGCAACGGCTTCGTCGTCAGCGGCTCCAGCTCGGCGGGGAGCTCGCCCGGATAGTCGCGGAGCGAGTTGCCGGCCTCGAGGTGCGCGAGCAGCGCCTGCAGCTGCTCGACCTCCTTGCGCAGCGCCGCGTCGCCCGACTTCGCCTGCTTCTCGACCCGCTCCAGGCGCCGCTCGACGTGGTCGCGGTCGGCGACGAGGAGCTCGAGGTCGAGCGTCTCGAGATCGCCGGTCGGATCTGCGCCCTCCGAGAACCCGTCCGCGACCGCGAGGATCGCATCCACCTGGCGGAGGCCGCCGAGGAGCGCCGGCCCCGTCCCCGGCACGTCGACGACGCGAATGGTCGCCGGCGTCACCTTCCGGGCGCCCACGAGCGACGCGAGCTGCTCGAGCCGGTCGTCGGCGATCGACGCCATGCCGACGTTCTCCTTGCCGAAGCCGGCGCCGCCCGTCCTCGTCAACGCCGTGAAGAGCGTCGTCTTGCCCGAGCCGGGCAGCCCGACGATCCCGACCTCCAGCGCCATTACTCGGAGTCGCCGGAGATCTGCTTCTGCAGCGAGACGAGCGCCCGGTGCTGGAGCGACTTGACCGCACCCTCGGTCTTGTCGAGGATCGTCGCCGCCTCGGCGTTCGAGAAGTTGAAGACGAACTTCAGCGTCAGCACCTGCTGCTGCTCCTGCGAGAGCGAGTCGATCAGCTCCAGCATCGACTGGCGGCCGATCGACTGGAACGCCTCGTCCTCCGCGGAGCGCTCCTCGGACCCGTGCGGCTCCGGCACGTCCTCCTCCGGCTGCCAACGCCGGTTGGCCCGGAAGTGATCCATCGAAAGGTTGTGCGCGATCCGGAACAGCCAGGCGGAGAACGGTGCCGACTGGAAGCGGAACTTGCCGATCGACTCGAGCATGCGCATGAACGTCTGCGTGGTCAGGTCCTCGGCGTCGTGCCGGTTGCCGACGGTCATGTGCAGGTAGCTGTAGATCCGGTCGAAGTGGATCAGGTACAGCTCCTCGAGCGCGCTGCGGTCGCCCTGCTGGCCCCGCTCCACGAGCTTGCGGATCTCGGCCGCGGAGGGTCCCTTCTGTTGGGTCTCGGTCACCGGAAGAGAGGTGCCCTCAGATGCCGAATCCGACGCGTGACTCGCGTGCGTAGCGCTTCATGTAGACGACGCGTCCGAGCACGACCGTGTAGCGGCCGTCGCTCGCGTCGAGCATCAGCGAGCCGCCCTGGTCGGTCGCGAGCGCGCGCTCGAGCTCGTCCGCGCCCTTGACGGTCACGGTCGCGCCCATGATCTGGCCCCCGTCGAAGCAGAGCTCGACGCGGACGGAGTCGGGTTCACTCAACGGACACCACCTCTGTGAGGACGCCGTGGACGGCGTCGGGATGGACGAAGGCGACCTGAAGGCCGAACAGCCCCTGGCGCGGCGTCGCGTCGATCAGGTCGGCGCCCTCGGCGGAGAGCCGGTCGAGCTCGGCGCGGACGTCGTCGACCTCGTAGGCGACGTGGTGCATGCCCGGCCCGCGCTTCGCGAGGAACCTGCCCACGGGCGTCTCGTCCCCGAGCGGCGCGAGCAGCTCGACCCGCCCGGCCCCGACGAGCACGGCCGCCGCCTCGACGCCCTGGTCGTCGACCGTGGCGCGGTGCTCGATCTCCGCGCCGAAGAGGCGCTCGTAGGTGTCGACCGCCTCGTCGAGGTCGTGGACTGCGACGCCGAGGTGGTGGATGCCGCGGACCTGCACGGCAGCGATGCTACCGGGCTAGTTCTCGACCACCCGGACCGTACCGACGGTCTCGGAGGCCCGTGATTCGGGCTCGATCGTCCCGAGCAGCTCGAAGAGCTCGTCGCGCGAGAGCGTCTCCCGCTCCAGCAGCTGGCCGGCGAGGCGGTCGAGCGACACGCGGTGCTTCACGAGCAGTCGCTGCGCCTCCTCGTAGGCATGGTCGGTGAGGCGGGCCTGCTCCGAGTCGCGCAGCCGTTTCGTCTCCTCGGAGAGGGCGTAGTTGTCGGCGCGCATCGTCCGCGAGGGGGAAGCCTCCGACATGCCGTACTCGAACACCATCGCGCGGGCGATCTCGGTCACCTTCTCGAGGTCGTTGGAGGCGCCGTTCGTGACGCGGCCGAAGACGACCTGCTCCGCGGCGCGGCCGCCGAGCGCGATCTTCATCACGTCGAGGAACTCCTCCTTGGTGTGCAGGTAGCGCTCCTCCATCGGCAGGTAGTAGGCGTAGCCGAGCGCGTCACCGCGCGCGACGATCGTCACCTTCTGGATCGGGAGCAGGTCGCCCATCATGTAGGCGATCAGTGCGTGCCCGGCCTCGTGGTAGGCGAGGATGCGCTTCTCCTTCTCGGTGACCACGCGTCGCTGCTGCATGCCGGCGATCACACGCTCCATCGCCCCGTCGAAGTCCTCCATCAGGATCGTCGTCCGCTCCTGCCGGCCCGCGAAGATCGCGGCCTCGTTGCAGAGGTTGGCCAGGTCGGCGCCGGTCAGCCCGGACGTCTGCCGGGCGATCACCGAGAGGTCGACCTCGGCCGCGAGCGGCTTCCCGCGCGTGTGCACGCCGAGAATGGCTTCGCGCCCGTTCAGGTCCGGCGGCGAGACGAGCACCTGGCGATCGAAGCGGCCGGGCCGGAGCAGCGCCGGGTCGAGGTCCTGGAGGCGGTTGGACGCGCCCATCACGATCACCTGAGCGGACTCGTCGAAGCCGTCCAACTCGACGAGCAGCTGGTTCAGGGTCTGGTCGTGCTCGCGGTGGAAGC
The DNA here is from genome assembly GCA_963827015.1 of uncultured Gaiellaceae bacterium. GTDB lineage: Bacteria > Actinomycetota > Thermoleophilia > Gaiellales > Gaiellaceae > Gaiellasilicea. Next base: position 26,939 of record CAWGZI010000015.1, read on the forward strand.
CGCCGCCCTGCCGCGCAGTGCCGACCGCGTCGAGCTCGTCGATGAAGACGATCGCGGGCGCGTTCTTGCGCGCCTCTTCGAAGAGCTTGCGGATCCGGGAGGCGCCGAGGCCGGCGAACATCTCCACGAACGCCGAGGCGCTCTGCGAGTAGAACTTCGCGCCCGACTCCTTCGCCACCGCCTTCGCGAGCAGCGTCTTGCCGGTGCCGGGCGGCCCGTAGAGGAGGAGCCCCTTCGGCACGCGCGCGCCGAGGCGCTGGAACCGCTTCGGGTGGCGGAGGAAGTCGACGACCTCCTGCAGCTCGGCCTTGGCCTCCTCGACGCCGGCGACGTCGGCCCACGAGACCGAGGAGCTCGCGCTCGCCTCCAGCTTCGCCGGCTTCACGCGCGGCATGTACTGGAGCGTGCGCCAGAGCAGGTAGATGATCAGGCCGAAGAAGATGAGCGGCAGCCACGTCAACGCGTAGTTGCCAACCTGATCGAAGAAGTTCCCCACGTCCGGCATCCCGGCTCCTATCGGCAGCTTGTGTCGAAGCCTGTAGCGGCTATCGACGGACCGCCAGGATCGCTGCGGATTCCGGTGTCGTCAAGATCTCCGTCGCGGCCAGGTCCGGTCTGCCGAGCCAGAACTGACGGACGGGATCGGGCCCCACGTGACCCGGAGTCAGGTCGTCGAGGACGGCGATTCCGCCCGGGGCGAGGAGCCCTGCGACGAGCTCGCCGTCCTCGCGCGGGCGCAGTTGCTTCATGGCGTCGAAGAAGACGAGGTCGAACGGGGCCTCGGGCGGCAGTAGCTCGCGCCAGTCGCCCTCGAGCACGTGGACGTTCTCGTCGGCGGCGAAGAGCTCCCGTGCGGCGGACGCGCGCCCCGGGTCGATCTCGGTCGTGAAGAACGGCGTGCTCGGCGACAGCGCGGACACGATCCAGGCGGCGGCGACCCCCGTGCCCGTGCCGATTTCCGCGACTCGCTCGCGGCCGCGTGAGCCGGCGAGGACGTGGAGCAGGCGGCCGACCTCGGGGAGGCACGAGTGTTCGAAGCCGAGCCGCTCCGTCAGCGCGAGCGCCCTCTCGACGAGCGGCGGAACCACCTTCCTACACTACTTCCCGTGCTCCCCTTGCCTCCCCACTGGAACCCCGACCGGGTCGGAGAGGTCTGGCGCGTCGACTACGCAGCGAGGTTCGAGGATGCCGAGCGCTGGCGTGCCGAGCACTCGGTGCAGCCGGCGGCGGACGACCGCTTCCGGATCGCGCTCGTGGTCGTCGACATGCAGAACACGTTCTGCTCGCCCGGCTTCGAGCTCTTCGTCGCCGGCCGCTCCGGCACGGGCGCGCTCGACGATTCGCGCCGCCTCTGCGACTTCGTCTACCGCAACGTCGACGCGCTGACGCAGATCGTCCCCACGCTCGACACGCATCAGGCGCTGCAGATCTTCCACCGGGTGGTCCTCGTCGACGACCAGGGCGACCATCCGGAGGCGTTCACGCTCGTGACCGCCGCCGACGTCGAGAGCGGCCGCTGGCGGTTCGACCCGGCTGCGGCAGCGGGACTCGGCCTCGACCCCGACTACGCGGAGCAGCACCTGCGCTACTACACGCGCACGCTGGAGGAAGGCGGGAAGTACAACCTGACGATCTGGCCGTTCCACGCGATGCTCGGCGGGATCGGCTACGCACTCGTGTCGGCGCTCGAGGAGGCGATCTTCTTCCACTCGATCGTTCGACATGCGCCGCCCGACTTCCAGCCGAAGGGCGACAACCCGCTCACCGAGCACTACTCGATGCTCGGCCCGGAGGTCGAGTACGACCTCGAGGGAGAGCGGCTCGGCAAGCGCAACCAGCCCCTGATCGAGCGCCTGCTGCAGTACGACGCGGTCGTGATCGCCGGCGAGGCCAAGAGCCACTGCGTCGCGTGGACGATCGAGGACCTGCTCTCGGACCCGAACGTGCAGGAGCGCGGCCTCCAGGAGAAGGTCTATCTGCTCGAGGACTGCACGTCGCCGGTCGTCGTCCCCGGGTCGGTCGACTACACGGACGAGGCGGACGCGCACTTCGCCCGCTTCGCCGCGTCCGGCGCGCACGTCGTCCGCTCGGAGCAGCCGCTGGCCGAGTGGCCCGGCATCGTCGGCGAGTCGCTGGCATGAGCGGTGCGATCGCCACGGACGGCGTCGTCGAGCTGCGGCGCTGGCGCGAGGAGGACGTCGACTCGATCGTCGCCGCCTGCCAGGACGCGGAGATCCAGTTCTGGATCCCGCTGATCCCGCGCCCGTACCGGCGCGAGCACGCCCTCGCCTTCGTCCGCGGGGAGATCGAGGGCGTCGGCGAGCACCAGTACGCGATCGAGGTGGACGGGCGTGTGGCCGGCGCGATCGGGATGAGCGTGAACCGCAACCGCACGGGGCACATCGGCTACTGGTGCGCGCCCGAGGCGCGGGGGCGGGGAGTCGTCACCCGCGCGTTGCGGCTCCTGAGCCGCTACGGCTTCGACGAGCTCGGCCTGCAGCGGCTGGAGCTGATGACGGATCCTGACAATCACGCCTCCCAACGTGTCGCTGAGAAGGCGGGCTACCGGCGCGAGGCGGTTCTCCGCTCGCACCTCGACCACCCGGACGGCCGGCGGCGGGACTCCGTCATGTTCTCGCTCCTCCCAGGCGAGCTCGCTACGTGACGAGCTCGAGCCGCTCGTTCGGTCGGTAGCGGCGGCCGACCTTCGCCGACGGCCGCCCGTCGGTCATGACGATGTCGGCGGTGAAGTCGTTCTGGCCGCGGATCAGCGACGAGCCGATCCCGTACGCGTCCACGGGGACGCCGCTGCGCTCGAACTGCTCGATCTTGTCGACCGTGAAGCCGCCGGAGGCGACGATCCGCACCCGCTCGAACCCGTCCGCGTCGAGCGCGTCGCGCACCTTGCGGACCAGGCGCGCGTTGACGCCGCGCGGGTCGAAGTCGCCCATCTCGTTCCAGAGCGAGCGGTCGACGAGCTGGCCCGAGGTGTCGAGCCGGACGCCCCACAGGCGCGGGCCGAGCGCTCGCGCGACCTCCAGTGCGGTTCGCACCGAGTCGTTCTCGAAGTCGACGAGGACGACGATGTTCATGTCCTCCGTCGCCCACTCGGCGAACTTCGTCGCCGCGAGCACGGTGTTGCCGCCGTAGGAGGCGATCAGCGCGTGCGGCACGGTGCCGACGCCGCGGCCGCCCCACCAGGACGCCTGCGCGTCGGAGGTGACCCCGATCTCGGCGCCGATCATCGCTCCGGCGACGTAGGCCGCGTAGCCGTCGCCGGTCTGGACGCGGTGGTGGTCGTGGCGCGCGGGCATGAAGATGATCGGCTTGCCGTTCGCCGCCTCGACGACGCGGGCCGTGTTGGTCGTGATCAGCGTCCGCCGGGTCAGCACGCCGAGGTAGACGGTCTCGAGGTGGGCGAAGAGCGTGTAGTCGCCCTCGATCGTCATCGCGGTCTCCCACGGAGCGACGCGGTCGCCGTCGTGGAGCGCGTGCACGGTCAGCGCGTCCCAGTCGTCCGAGCAGAGCTTGAGGATCGCGATCGCCTCGTCGACGCCCCCGAGCATCGCCTGGTTGCGCTGGAAGACCTGCATCACGACCCGCGGATGGCGCTCGTCCCGCAACAGCGTCTCGCGCGTGTGATTGAAGTAGGCGTCGGTGTAGTAGCCCTCCCGCATCTTCTCGACGGGGAGGTCGAAGATCTCGGGCGGGAGCCGCGGCCTAGCTTCCTGGCCGGTTGTCATGCTCCAGCTCCAGGCAGGCGGCGAGTGCGGCCTCGGCGACCTCGAGCTGTGCGGGCGACGGCTCCGCGGTCGCGATCCGGTGCTGCAGCTCGTGGCCGGGCTTCGCGAGCGCCCTCGCGAGCGGGTGGCGGGGATGCTTCGTCATCCAGGCGAAGACCTCGACGGCGACGCCGACGGCGCCCAGCGAGCTCGCAGTCCGGGCCGGGCCGCGCAGGTGCGCGGGTGCGCGCGACGCGAGCACGTTCCCGGCGGCGGAGGCCGCCAGCAGGGGGCCGATCAGATGCGAGCCGCAGCGCTCGTGCTCCTTCGCGCGCTGCTCGCCGTGCTCGTACGTCCCGATCGAGACGTGCTCGGCACCGTGGTACGCCGCGAGCTCGCCGCCTCGCAGCGCCAGAAGCGCCGGCGCGAGCGAGAGCGCCCCGGAAAGCAGTTCGCGGGCGGTCTCACCCAGCTTCGGCGAGCGGCGGACCACCTGGACGGTGACGGCGCTCGCGATCGTCGCGGCGAGCACGGAGGGACGCTCGAACGGCAGCCGGGCCTCGGGCAGCCTGCGACGCAGCTCCGGGATGACCGCGAACGACTCGGCCAGGCGGAGCGGGCCGCGCAGGAACGGCTGTTGAATCCCGGGTGCGAGCAGCTTCTTCCGCGATGAGGCGACCTTGATCTCGCCCTCGTCCGTCCGGATCGCGCACGCCCAGGAGGTCGGACCGTGCACGAGGACACCGTTCGAGAGGGCCATGCCGCCGAGGCGGATCTTGTCGCTCATGCCGGAAGCGTAGCCGCGGCCCGCCTCAGGGCGCGGCCTGGAGCTCGTCCGCGGCCGGGCCGCGCTCGAGCGGCGCTCCGTCGACCTCGGTCACCGGCATCACTTCGCGGACGGAGGAGGACGTGAACGCCTCGTCGGCGGCCAGCAGCTCCGTCAGGCCGTAGTGCCCCTCCTCGACCGCGTAGCCGACGTCGCCGGCGAGCTCGACAACGGTCGCCCGCGTGACGCCGGCGAGGATGCCGAGATCGAGCGACGGCGTGAAGAGCGTGCGGTCGCGGCGCCACCAGATGTTCGTGGTCGGGCCTTCGAGCAGGGTCCCTTCGCGGTCGACGAAGACGGCGTCGTCGGCGCCCTGGCGCCTCGCCTCGGCCTCGGCGGCCATGTTGACGGCGTAGCTCGTCGACTTCACGCCCGGGAGCAGCCACGGCTCCTCGGCCCGCACGCCGCGGAGGGAGATCAGCCGCTGGCCGCGCGCCCGCAGATCGTCGTAGTGGTCGGCGAGGGCGGTGACGAGCGCGATCGCGGCCGGCGTCGGCGTCCAGTAGAGGCGGAGCACGCTGTCGGGCACCGCGGCCGCATGGAGCGCCTGCTTCGCCAGCTCCTCGAGCTCGAGCCTGTTCACCTCCGGCAGGCCGATCATCTCGGCCGAGCCGGCGAGCCGGTCGAGGTGCTCGGCGAGCTTGAACGGCGCGCCGCCGTAGACCCGGATCGTCTCGAACGCAGCACGGCCACGCAGGAGTGCTTCGTCGTCGGCGCGGAGGACCGGCTCGTCGGGGTCGACCACGCCTCGTCCGCCGACGGCGACCGCGAGCAGGCTCACCGCCGTGCCGCCTCGACCGGTGCGCCGATCGCCGCCAGCAGCGGCTGCGCCTTCGTCCACGACTCGGCGATCTCAGCCTTCGGCTCCGAGTCCCAGACGACCCCGCCGCCGACCCACAGGTGCAAGCGGTCGTCCGCGACCGCGAACGTCCGGATCGTGAGCGCGAGCTCGAGGTCGCCGTTGCCGCGCACGACGCCGAGTGCCCCCATCGAGGCGCCGCGGCCGACCGGCTCCAGCGCCGCGATCAGGTCGAGCGCGGCGAGCTTCGGTGCGCCGGTGACCGAGCCGCCCGGGAACGTCGCGGCGAGCAGCTCGGCGAGCCCGACGTCGGAGCGAAGCGTCCCCTCGACCGTCGAGACGAGATGCGTGACGCCTGCCAGCTCCCGCTCGACCATCAGCTCGGGCCAGCGCACGCTCCCCGGCTCGCAGACGCGGGAGAGGTCGTTGCGCTCGAGGTCGACGATCATCACGTGCTCGGCCGCGTCCTTCTCGCCCTCGACGTGCTCCCCGAGCGGCCGCGTGCCCTTGATCGGCTCGGTGCGGACGGTGCGGCCACGGCGGGCGAGGAAGAGCTCCGGCGAGGCGGACACGACCGCCCAGCCGTCGCCCTGGAGCACGCGCGGCCGGAACCGGCCCAGCCGCTCTGCCAGCGCGTGCGGCGCGCCCTCGAAGTCCGCGCTGAGGTGCTGGACGAGGTTGACCTGGTAGACGTCGCCGCGCCCGATCGCGTCCCGCACCGCCTCCACCGCGTCGCCGTAGTCCGCCTCGCTCCACGTCCGCTCCCACTGGCCGATCGAGACGTGTCCTGGGGACAGACCCCAGGACCGGTCCGAAACGGCCACGGCTGCCAGGGGCAGCGGGCACGGTTCGGGCGGGGCCGGGACGCTGGTGCGGCGGAGCGGCTCCGAGAGCCCGTAGCCCAGGTAGAGATCGGCGACGAGGTGCTCGCCGCCGGGCGCGAAGAAGCCGCGCTCGCGCAGGTACGCCTCGATCAGTTCGAAGGCGCCGTCGGGCGAGTGCAGCTCGAGCACGGTCAGGCCAGCGAGCGGGCCGCCGCACGCAGGAAGTCGACGCCGAGACCGAGGTCGTCGACGTGCGTCCGCTCGTCGGCCGAGTGGATCAGCCGCGCCGCGAGGTCGGCGCTCATCGTCCGCATCGGGAAGAACCCGTACGCCACCGTCCCGAACGCCTCGCGCAGCCAGTGCGAGTCGGTGAAGCCGGAGCAGCAGAGCGGCGCCACCTTCGCGCCGGGATCGGTCGCCTCGACCCAGTCGGAGATCGCCTTCCACAACGGCGTGTCGAGCGGGGAGCGGGTGCCGCCCCAGCGCTCGATCGTCTCCAGCTCGTAGTGGTCGCCGTCGCCGAGGATCGACCGCACGATCGGGTCGACGTCCTCCGGCGTCTGGCCGGGCAGCAGCCTGCGGTCGACGACGAGCTCGCACGTGCCCGGGACGACGTTGCGCCGCTCCGACGCCGCGATCATCGTCGGCGAGAGCGTGAAGGACAAGAGCGGCTCGATCGTGTCGACGGCGAGCTGGTCGACGGCGGCTAGGCGTTCGAGCACCTGGTCGGGTGGCGGCTGCTCGCCGAGCACGGCGTCGAGGAAGCCGGCCACCTCCGGCCCGATCGACGCCTCCGGGCGGTACGCGGCGAGCTTCTCGATCAGCGGCGCCGCCTTCACGAGCGCGTTGTCGGCGATCCCCGGCATCGACGCGTGCCCGCTACGGCCGTGCACGGTGATGCGGAAGGGAGAGGTCATCTTCTCCGCCGCCGCGCAGAGGTAGAACGCGCGGCCGCCGAGGTCGACCCGCTCGCCGCCGCCCTCGTTGATCGCGTAGTCGACGCGGACGGCGTCCGGGTGGTGCTCGCAGAGCCACTGCAGGCCGTAGTTGTCGCCGACCTCCTCGTCCGCGGCGGCGACGAAGACGAGATCGCCGGGCGGTGTGAACCCCTCGCGGGCGAGCGACGCGATCGCGACCGCGCTCGCCGCGACCTGGTTCTTCATGTCGAGCGCGCCGCGGCCCCAGACGTGGTCGTCGGCGAGGTCGCCGGACCAGGGATCGCGCGACCACTCGGTCGGGTCGGCGACGACCGTGTCGGTGTGCGAGAGGAAGCAGAGGGACGGGCCGTCGCCGCCCCGCACACGGGCGACGAGGTTCATCCGCTCGGGCACCCGGCCGTAGAGCTCGACCTCGACGCCGTTCTCCTCAAGGTAGCCGCGCAGCAGCTCGGCGGCGATCGTCTCGTTCCCCGGCGGGTTGACCGTGTTCAGCCGCAACAGCTGCTGCAGCAGCCCGACCGCTTCGTCCTGAAGGCTCATTGCTGCTCTTGGGAGAGGGCCGTGAGCTCGTTGCGGACACGCCACAGCTCCGGGAAGAAGACGTGGTGGATCAGCCGGCCGAGCACCTCGACCGGCGTGCCCTGGGTGCCGACGACGGAGTCGCCGATCACGCGTGCGACGACCTTGTAGTGCCGGATCCGCCAGAAATTGATCCGCTCGTCGAGCTCGATCACCGCCTCGGCGAGCTGGTAGAGCTCCTCGTGCTCGCGGCCGCGCGTGTAGACGTCGACGAGCGAGAGCCCCGCCTGCTCCCGCAGCGCGTGGAACGCCTGGCCGAGCGGCGGCACGACGCGGCGCATCTCCCGCCAGCCGGGCGAGTCGAAGCCGCTGCCGTGGCCGAGCACCTTGCGGATCTCCTGGTACTCCCACGGCGACATCTGCTCGAGCATGTCGAGCTGCTCCGTCGCGTAGCGCAGGCACAGAGTCGCGCGCCGCAGCAGCCGGAGCGCCGGAGGAATCTCGCCGTCCTGCAGATGGCCGGTCGCGGCCTCGAGGTCGTTCCACGAGAGCTTCAGCCACAGCTCCGACGACTGGTGGACCGTCTGGAAGAGGAGCTCGTCGCGGTGAACCCACTCGTCCGCCGTCTTCTGCAGCGCGAGCAGCTCGTCGGTGTTGAGGTACCGCTCGTAATCGCTCGCGGCACCGCCCGCGAGGACGGGCTCCGAGAAGTCCTCGTGCGTCGCCACGGCCTGAGCATACTGCCCGTATGAGCGACCTCTTCGCGGATGCCGCGCGCGAGCGCACCGCGGCGCTCGCGCCGCTGCCGCAGCGGCTCCGGCCGCGTACGCTCGCCGAGCTGGTCGGCCAGACGCACGTGCTCGGCGAGGGCTCGGCGCTGCGTCGCGCGATCGAGCAGGACCGGCTCCGCTCGCTGATCCTCTACGGCCCCCCCGGCGTCGGGAAGACGACCCTCGCACGCATCGTCGCGGCAGAGACGGGCGCGGCGTTCGAGGAGCTCTCGGCGGTGTCAGCCCGGGTCGACGACGTCCGCGGCGTCATGCAGCGGGCACGCGACCGCCTCGGCGGCAACGGCCAGCGGACGATCCTCTTCCTCGACGAGATCCACCGCTTCAACAAGGCGCAGCAGGACGCGCTCCTGCCCGCCGTCGAGGAAGGTCTGCTGACCCTGATCGGGGCGACGACCGAGAACCCGTACTTCGAGGTCAACTCGGCGCTGCTCTCCCGCTGCCAGGTCGTCGAGCTCGAGGCGCTGTCCGAGGAGGAGCTCGGCGAGGTCGTGCGCCGCGGCGCGGCCGCGATCGGCGCCGAGGCCCCCGGCGAGATCGTCGCAGCTGATCGCCCGGCGCGCCGGCGGTGACGCGCGCACGGCGCTCTCGACGATCGAGCTCGCCTGGGAGACGGCGCAGGCCGAGGGAGTTCCGCTCGAGGAGCGCCACGTCGACGACGCGGCGCGGAAGCGGCCGCTGCGCTACGACAAGGGCGCCGACCAGCACTACGACTTCGTCTCGGCCTTCATCAAGTCGATGCGCGGCTCCGACCCGGACGCGTCCGTCTACTACCTCGCGGCGATGCTCGAGGGCGGCGAGGATCCGCGCTTCATCGCCCGCCGGATGGTCATCTTCGCCTCCGAGGACGTCGGCAACGCCGACCCGCGCGGGCTCCAGGTGGCGGTTGCCGCCGCGCACGCGCTCGAGCACGTCGGCCTGCCCGAGGCCCAGCTCAACCTCTCGCAGGCGGCGATCTACCTCGCGAACGCGCCGAAGTCGAAGGCGAGCGCGAACGCGATCTGGTCGGCGCGCGAGGAGGTGCGCAAGGGCGGCAACCTGCGGCCGCCGGCGATGCTCCGCGATGCGCACTACGCCGGCGCGAAGAAGCTCGGGCACGGCACCGGCTACATCGACCCGCACACCGACCCGCGCGGATTCGAGGTCGACTACCTGCCGGAGGAGCTGAAGGGACGGCGGTACTATCGGCCTTCGGGCAACGGGGAGGAGGCTGCGGGTGGCGAAGATCGAGACGGGGAGTGAGGCGCCGGCGTTCGACCTCGAGGTCGACGGCTCCGAGCGCGTCCGCCTGGCCGACTTCCGCGACCGCCGCAACGTGCTGCTCGTCTTCCATCCCTTCGCGTGGACGCCCGTGTGCGCGGAGGAAGCGCTCGACCTGCAGGAGAACCTGCCGTCCTTCGAGAGCGCGGAGACGGACGTCGTCCTCGTCTCCTGCGACGCGGCGGCCGCGCGCCGCGCCTGGAAGGAGCACCTGAAGCTGACGTACACGCTCGCGGCGGACTTCTGGCCGCACGGCGCGGCGGCGAAGGCCTACGGCGTCTTCGACGAGTCCACCGGCGCCGCAGTGCGCGGGACGTTCCTGATCGACAAGGGCGGGCTCGTCGTCTGGAGCCTCGTCAACGACGCCGACACCCGTCGCGACGAGCTCGTCTCGGGCCCGCTCGCCGCCTCGCCTACTTGAGCCTCGCCCGCTACGAGTGGGGCCGCGCGAGCGCGCCGGCGCTCGTCTGCCTGCACGGCGTCACCAGCCACGGCCGCCACTTCGCGAGGCTTGCGGAGCGGCTCTCCGACCGCTTCCACGTCGTCGCGCTCGATCTGCGCGGCCACGGCGGCTCGCCGTGGGAGCCGCCCTGGAGCCTGGAGCAGCACGTCGCGGACGTACTGGCCGCGGCGCCCGACGAGCGCGCCGTCTGGCTCGGCCATTCGTTCGGCGGCCGCGTCGCGTACGAGGCGGCTGCGGCCGCGCCGGAGCGCGTCGAGCGGCTCGTGCTGCTCGATCCCGCGATCTGGATCCCGCCGCACGTCGGGCTCGCTGCAGCGGAGAACGCGCGCCGCGAGCGCTCCTACGTCTCCTTCGCCGACGGCATCGACCGCCGGTACGAGGAGAGCGTGCTGACGACCGCGCCCCGCGAGCTCGTCGAGGAGGAGCTCGTCGCGCACCTGCTTCCGGACGACGAAGGCCAGTTCCGCTACCGCTATTGCCAGAGCGCGGTCGTCGCGGCCTACGGCGAGATGACACGCGAGCCGCCGCCGTTCGAGCGCGTTCGCGTGCCGACGCTGCTCGTGCTCGGCGAGACGTCCTACCTCCCCTACGACGCGCTGCTCGGAGCGCATGGGGCCGCGCTCGGCGACCTGCTCGAGGTCGCGCGGATCCCCGCAGGGCACACCGTGCTGTGGGACGCGCTCGACGACACCGTCGGCGCCGTCGAGCGCTTCCTCTCCTAGGCCGCGACCTGGGTCGCCTCGCGCGCCTCGACCGCCGCGGCGAGCGCGTCGACGACGGTGCGCAGCTCGTCGAGCAGCGTCGCGTCGACGCCGTCGGCCAGCCGCTCGTGAGCCTTGGGCACGGCGACGGTGTCCTCGAGCGTGCGGGCGCCGAGCGCTCCCAGCACCTTCCGGGTCTCGGCTGCCGCCCAGACGCCGCCGAACATGCCCGTGCTCGACGAGAGCACGGCCGCCGGCTTGTTTCGCACCGGCGACTCGGCCAACGGCCGCGAGGCCCAGTCGAGCGCGTTCTTCAGCACGCCAGGGATCGACGAGTTGTACTCGGGCGTCGCGATCAGCACCGCGTCCGCGCCGTCCAGCGCGTCCTTGAGCCGCCGCACGGGCAGAGGCGCCTCGCCCGGGACGTCGTCGTCGGCGTCGTACGGCGGAATCTCCTTGAGCCCGTCGTAGAGAGCCACGTCGACGCCGTCCGGCGCGACGGCGGCAGCCGCCTGCAGCAGGTCGGTGTTGTGCGACCCGGACCGGAGGCTGCCGCTGATCGCGAGGATCCTCATCGGATTACGCCTGCAGCAGCGCGAGGTTGGCGGTGATCAGGACGTCGTCGGCGAGCATCGGCTCACCGGAGGGCAGCTCCGCGCCCCAGTTGATCCCGTAGTCGCGGCGGTTGACCGTGGTCTCGAGATCGAGGCCGAGCCGCTGGTTGCCGTAGCCGTCCGTGATCGGGCCGGTGACCGTCCCGGTGATCTCGACGGGCCTCGTGACACCGCGGAGCGTCAGGTCGCCCTCGACGGACACGCGGTCCCCGTCCCGCTCGATCGTCCTGGAGACGAAGCGGAGCTCGGGGTGCTGCTCGGCGTCGAAGAAGTCCGGCGTCTGCAGGTGGCCGGCGAGGTTCTCGTCGTCGACGACGACGCTCGCGACCTGGACGACGCCCTCGAGGCGCCCGTCGACCAGCTTCGCGTCGTACTCCTTGAACGTGCCGCGAAAGGTCATGACGCCGCTGTGGGTGACGGCGAAGCCGATGCTCGAGTGGACCGGGTCCAGGCTCCAGGTCCCCGTCGGAACGGCTGTGATCTGCTCGGTGCTGCTCATTGCTCTCCCTTGGTTCGACATGTACACTTGCTTGTGTCCGCAACTATAGAGGTAAAACCTTGAGTCGTCAAGTATTGCGTCCACAACCAGTCGAGCTCGACGCGTTCGCCCGCCTGATGCGGGCTCACAGCGTCCTGCGCCGTGAGCTCGATGCCGAGGTGTTGCGGCCGCGCGGCCTGACGATCAACGACTTCGAGGCCCTGATGCACATCTCGAAGGCGGAGGAGCAGCGGCTCCGGCGCATCGACCTGGTCGAGAAGCTGATGCTGACCCCCTCCGGCGTGACGCGCCTGCTGGAGGGACTGCAGGAGGCCGGCCTCGTCGAGAACGTGCACTGCGAGTCGGACGCCCGGGTCACCTGGGCGCAGCTGACCGAGGACGGCGGCGAGCTCCTCGACTGCGTCGGAGTCAGCCACACCGCCCGGCTGCGCACGCTGTTCCGCGACAGCCTGAGCGAGGCCGAGGTCGAGCAGCTCTCCGAGCTGCTCGGGAAGCTCCCCGGCGTCGGCGCCGGCAGCTGCGTCAGCGAGGCCTAGACGACGTACTCGTCCGCGATCGCGAGCGCGTCGTCGAGGATCGCGAGACCCTCGTCGAGCTCCTCGCGGGTGATCGTCAACGGCGGGCAGACCATGACGACGTTCCAGTGCGTCATCAGATACAGGCCCGACTCGAGCGCCGCCTTCTGCAGCCGCGCCACCGGCTTCGCCGCCTCGCCGCCCGCGTTGAACGGGACGAGCATCTCCTTCGTCTCGCGGTTCTTGACCAGTTCGAGCCCCCAGAAGAGCCCGAGCCCGCGCACGTCGCCGATCGACGGGTGCTTCGCGGCCAGCGCCGGCAGCGCCTCGGCCAGGTACGCACCGTGCTCGGCCGCGTTCTCGACGATGCCCTCCTCCTGGAAGGCCTCGATCGATGCGACCGCGGAGGCGCACGCGAGCGGGTGGCCCGAATAGGTCAGCCCACCGGCCAGGAAGCGGTCGCGGAGCTGGTCGGCGATCGGCTCGCTGACGACCATCGCGCCGAGCGGCACGTAGCCGGAGTTGATCCCCTTCGCGAGGGTGAGGATGTCGGGGACGACGTCCCAGTTCTCGCAGGCGAACCACTTGCCGGTGCGGCCGAAGCCGGCCATCACCTCGTCGCAGATCAGCAGGATCCCGTGCCGGTCGCACGTCTCCCGGATCGACTGCAGGTAGCCGTCGGGCGGGACGATGATCCCGTTCGTGCCGACGACGGTCTCGAGGATCACGGCGGCGACCGTGTGGGCGCCCTCGTACTGGAGGATCTCCTCCAGGTGCGGCGCGCCCGAGCAGACCGGGCACGGATCCGGGTGGCCGGCGGGGCAGCGGTAGGTGTACGGGTCGAGCATCCGCACGACGCCCGGGAGCCCCGGCTCGGCGTGCCAGCGCCGCGGATCGCCCGTGAGCGTGATCGCCCCGGCCGTCGCCCCGTGGTAGCTGCGATAGCGGGCGATGATCTTGTGCCTGCCGGTGACCCAGCGGGCGACCTTGATCGCGTTCTCGTTCGCCTCGGCGCCGCCGTTCGTGAAGAACGACATCTTCAGGTTGCCGGGCGTGATCTCGGCGAGCATCCGAGCCAGCGTCGAGCGCGGCTCCGTGGCCATCGGCGGCCCGATCGTCGCGAGCTTCTCGGCCTGTTCCTTGATCGCGGCGACGACCTTCGGGTGCCCGTACCCGATCGAGACGTTGACGAGCTGCGACGCGAAGTCGAGATAGCGGTTCCCGTCGTAGTCCCAGAAGTAGCGGCCCTCGGCCCCCGCCACGGGAATCGGGTCGATCGCGTTCTGCACCGACCAGGAGTGGAGGACGAACTCCTTCGCGTCCGCCTTGACCTGCGCGCCCAACTGTGGATTTGTCTCGATCGTGGCCATGGCGAGAGCCTACTCTCCGATCGTTATGTCCGTCTCTCGACCGCGTCTTCCCTTACCGAACCCAGAGTTGGTCGAGCAGGACGTGGAAATACGCGTGGTACTGCCAGTTCCCGACGCGCTTCGAGACGAAATACGGCGTTCGCGGGGTGTAGAGCGGCACCCATGGCGCCTGATCGACGAGTTGTCGGTCGATTCGCGCCCACATCCGCGCGGCCGCCTCTTGGTCGGTCTCGAGTAGAGCCAGCGACCTCTGGAACTGCCGGTCGATCTTCCGGTCGCAAAACTTTGCGTTGTTTCCGAACCATTCGCAGGTCAGCAATTGGAGGGCGACGGGGGCGACTGTCACGTCGTACTCACCGAACATGCCGCTCTGGACCGGCGTCAACGGGTCGTCGAGCGCCGTGATGTACGCGAGGCCCGTCAACTCCTTCAGCGTCGCGCGGTACCCGAGCCTCCTGAGGAGCGAGACGACGTACCGGGCATCGTTGCCGAAGTAGGGCAAGGTCCAGACCGTGATCTTCTGGCCGATTGTTCCCGACGCCGCGATCAGCTGTTTTGCTTTGGCGAGATCCGGTGCCGTCCACTCGCCCGAAGGGCGAGGGTCGACCGTATAGGGGCAGTAGCGAACGTAGCCCGGAGTCGTTGGGGGCACGACCTGGCAGGTCGGCTGGCCTGCACCGCCACGGAGCTCGACGACGCGCCGTCGGTCGATCGCATAGTTGAGTGCCTGTCGGACGCGACGGTCGTCGAACGGTGGCTGCGTTGTGTTCAGAAAGAAGTAGACAGTCGCCGCCTCGGTTACCAGGTGCAGCTGCCTCGCATGGCGCCTCTTCACCTCGGGCGTGCGCTCGGTCGGGAGAAGAGAAATGTCCGCCCGGCCCTGGGCGACATCCGAGACGAGCCGGTCGTCGTCGTCTTCGGGCACGATCGAGAAGACGATCTCCTCCGCGTTTCCATCGGGCCGCGCGGCCTTCGACCAGACGCGGAAGTACGGGTTCCGGGTCAACCTGAGCTGGCGGCGCGGAACATAGCTGTCGATCGTGTACGGGCCGGTCCCGGGGACAGGCGTCGTGCCGATGTCCCTGCGCGGCGTTCCTGGCGGGATCGGGTACAGACTCGAGACCTCGAGGAGGAAGCGCGGCGACGCCTCGCTCAGATGGAACGTGATGCTGTCCCCTCTCGTAACGACGCCCCTCGACAGGTCGCAGCGGGAGCGGGTTAGGCAACGCTCCGCACCGACAACGGCCGCGAGTCGTGGGCTTTCCAGCTCAAATGCGCGCTCGAGCGCACGGCGGAAGTCCTCGGCCTGCACGGGTTTCCCATCCGCGTAGCGCAAACCGGACCGGAGGCGGAACGTATACGTCCTGCCGCGCTCGCGCGACTCCGGAATCGACGCCGCGAGATTCGGGACGAGTTGCGTGCCCTCGCTTCCGCCGACCCGGCGGAATCCAGTCAGCCCGTCGTAGACGAGGCTCAGCGCGGGCACGGAGTTGAATGTGGATGCGAGCGTCGGGTCGATCGAGTCGAGCTCAGCCGACAGCACGATCAGCCTGCCGCCGCGGTGGCCGCCACCTGACGCCTGGACGGCGACCCAGACGTCGTCAGCGGTAACGACCAGTCCCTTCGGCCGATTGCCGAGCGGGACGACGTCGACAACACTCCCGTCCGCTGGGTCGATGGTCACGAGCCGCTTCGCGAACTCGGCGCTCACCCAGACACGTCCTTCCCCAACTGCAACAGCTCCGGGTCCGCCTGGCACGGTGATCGTCGCGGACACTCGCGACTCTGCAGCGTCGATCCGCGAGACCGTCCCGTCGATCGTGTTCGCGACCCACACGCGTCCCTCGCCGAAGGCAATACCAGTCGGGCCGTTCCCGACACTGATCTCCTCGACTACCTCGTTCGCGCCGGGGTCCACGCGCATCACGCGCTTCGAGGACTCGTCGGTGATCCAGACGGAACCGCCGCCGACTGCGATGCCGCGTCCCACCGCGTCCGTCTTGATCTCTGCGACGACGCGGCCACTTCCGGGGTTGATCCGCGACACGTTCCGATCGGCCGAGTTCGTCACCCACACCGAGCCTTCGCCGTAAGCGACTGCGAGCGGTGCATTACCAACGTCGATCGTCTGGACGACCCGGTCTGTTTCGGGGTCGATTCGCGAGACCGTCGCGTCGGCGTGGTTGGTCACCCAGACGGCGCCTGCTCCGACGGCGATCCCGCTGGGGCTCGAGCCCACGTCGATCGTCTGGCGGACGTTGCGTCCGGCCGGATCGATCCGAGAGACCGTCGCGTCGTTCGCGTTAGTGACCCACAAAGCTCCCTCACCGAGCGCGACTCCCGTTGGCGCAGCGTCAACGGTGATCTCGCCCTCGATGTCGCCGCTGCCAGCATCGATGAGCCCAAGCGCGTTCGCACCCACGCTTGCAGCGCCGGCCTCATCGCCGCCGTTGAGGATAAGTGCGCCGGCGACGACGGCTGCGGCCGCGCCCGCGAGTGGAGCAACCACCCTGGGCCTGCGCCACCAAGTCGGCGCGACCACCACGTGAGGCGTGGCGACGAGCTCTTGGTCCTCGAGGGTCCTAAGCGGCGGGAATTCGCTTGGAAGTCCAGGCGAGAGGAGTTGGAACACATGCTCCGGGCGCGGAAGGTCCTTGAGTCGGTGCTCGCCGAGGTCGCGGAGCTGCTGGTCAGCAGGAAGATCGTCCTCTACGACATCGCGCGTCGACCCGGAGAGCAGGATCTGCCCGCCGTGGCCGGCGGCTGTAATGCGCGCGCCGCGGTGTACCGCTAGACCGGTATAGCGCTGGTCGGAAACCGCCGCTTCGCCGGTGTGGATGCCGATCCGAACGCGCACCTGAAGTCCATCGGGCCAAGGGTGAGACGCAAGCGCGCGTTGCACATCGACTGCGGCTGCCACGGCGCCCCGCGCGCGAGCGAAGACGGCGAAGAACGAGTCGCCCTGGGTGTCGATCTCGCGGCCGCCGAACCGGTCGAACGTCCGGCGCAAGAGGCGTTGGTGCTGTGCGAGGACGTCGCCGTAGCGTTCGCGGAGGTGACGCTCCAGCCGCGTCGAGCCCTCGATGTCCGTGAACAGGAAGGTGACCGTGCCGCTCGGCAGCTCGTCGAGCCGCGGCTCGTTGTCATCCACGTCTTCTGCCTCCTCGACGATCGTAGGCCGCTGCTCGTGTCGAGGGAAGGGACGGCGTGGTCAGAGCCGGTCGTAAGGCCGGAGCGCTAGGCTTCAGGATCACCTTCAGGAGGCCGAGATGACCGAGCTGGCGACCCCGCCCACAGAGCAGACCGAAGGGCTCAAGCGCATCACCCACTGGATCGGCGGCAAGGCCGTCGAGGGAACGTCGGGCCGCTCGTCACCCGTCTACAACCCGGCACTCGGAGCCCAGACCGGCGAGGTCGACCTCGCGACCGCCGACGAGGTCGGTGCCGCCGTCGCGGCCGCCAAGGCCGCCTTCCCGGCGTGGCGCGCGACGTCGCTGGCGAAGCGCGCGGAGCTGATGTTCCGCATCCGCGAGCTCGTCCACGACCGCCGCGAGGAGGTCGCACGGATCCTCACCGCCGAGCACGGCAAGGTGCTCTCGGACGCGATGGGCGAGGTCACGCGCGGGCTCGAGGTGATCGAGTTCGCCTGCGGGATCCCGCACCTGCTCAAGGGCGACATGTCCGAGCAGGCCTCGACGGGTATCGACGTCTACTCGATCCGGCAGCCGCTCGGCGTCGTCGCCGGGATCACGCCGTTCAACTTCCCCGCGATGGTGCCCATGTGGATGTGGGCGCCGGCGCTCGCGTGCGGGAACACCTTCGTCCTGAAGCCGTCGGAAAAGGATCCGTCCGCATCGATCTGGACGGCCGAGCTGCTCAAGGAGGCAGGGCTGCCGGACGGCGTCTTCAACGTCGTCCACGGCGACAAGGTCGCCGTCGACGCGCTGCTCGAGCATCCGGACGTGTCCGCGGTCAGCTTCGTCGGCTCGACCCCGATCGCGCGCTACATCTACGAGACGGGGACGAAGAGCGGCAAGCGCGTGCAGGCGCTCGGCGGGGCGAAGAACCACATGATCGTCCTGCCCGACGCGGACATCGACATGGCCGCCGACGCCGCGGTCAGCGCCGCCTACGGCTCCGCGGGCGAGCGCTGCATGGCGATCTCCCAGGTCGTCGCGGTCGGCGATGCGGGCGACAAGCTCGTCGAGGCGATCAAGCTGCGCCTGCCGAAGATCAAGGTCGGCAACGGCCTCGACGCCGACGTCGAGATGGGGCCGCTCGTCACCCGCGAGCACCGCGACAAGGTCGCCTCGTACATCGAGGGCGGCGCGGAGCAGGGCGCCACCGTCGTGGTCGACGGCCGCGAGACGGCTCCCGAGGGCGACGGCTTCTTCCTCGGCGTGACGCTGCTCGACGACGTGACGCCGAACATGGACGCCTACAAGGACGAGATCTTCGGCCCGGTTCTGGGCGTCACGCGTGTCTCGACCTACGACGAGGCCGTCAGGCTCGTGAACGAGAACCCGTACGGGAACGGAACCGCGATCTTCACGCGCGACGGCGGCGCGGCCCGGCAGTTCCAGTTCGAGGTCGAGGCGGGCATGGTCGGGATCAACGTGCCGATCCCGGTCCCGGTCGCCTACTACTCGTTCGGCGGCTGGAAAGCGAGCCTCTTCGGCGACACGCACATCTACGGCCCCGAGGGGATCAGCTTCTACACCCGCGGCAAGGTCGTCACCTCGCGCTGGCCCGACCCGGCGACGTCGAAGGTCGACCTCGGCTTCCCGCAGACGCGCTAGGGGAACCGAGGGTCCGCAGCCGGTGTAGAGGAGGGCGATGGCGCTTCTGCTCGCGGTCGTCTCGTTCCTCCTCCCGGCCGAGGCTGCGGCGCCGACGCCGCCGGTCCGGACGTGCGAGCAGCGGATCGAGGCTGGGGGTGGCCCGATCCGCTTTCCCCGCCGCGCAGCAACAGCGTCGTCGCCGGGCCGCTCGCGTTCTCCGGCCATTTCCCTCGAACGCAGGCGGGCCTCGGCCCGCGCGGCGAGGATGGCCGCTACTGGGTGAAGGTGGGCGCGCTCCTGCGCGCCGGCAGGCCGGTCGTGCTGTCGGTGCCCGCCCGCTACCGCGGCGCGCTCGTCACGCACTACGCCCGGGACGAGGACGGCGAGGCCGTCGTCCGGATCGAGCCGTGCGCGCCCTCGACGCCGGCGTTTTCCTACGACGGGCCGGTCGGCCCGGTGACGGCGTTCAGCGGCGGGTTCGGCGTCTCGCGCGCCGGCTGCTACCCCCTCGACGTGCGCGTGGTCGGCGGTCGCTCGTACCGCGTCCGGCTCGCCCTCGGCCGGCCCTGCCGCTAACCGAGCTCGAACCGGACCTGCCGCTTCGCCACGTCCGCGAGCGTCAGCCTGACCCGGACGCGCTCCCCGAGCGGCAGCTCACCCTCGCAGCGGGCCGTCACCGCCGGCTCGAGCAGCTGGACGATCCCACCGCCCTCGTGCTCGTCGACGTCGACGACGACCGCGTCGAAGACGTCGCCGACGCTCTCGGCGAGCACTGCCGCCTCCACCGCCGAGACGATCCCGGCCTCGTATTGCTGTGCCCGTCGGTTCGACCGCTCCATCGTCTCGGGGAGCTGCGGGAGCGCTGAGCGCACCCAGTCCGGGACGCCCGATCCGCCGCTGACGGCCACGCAGACCTCGCCGACGTAGCGGTCGATCAGCCGGCGCAGGGGCGCGGTCGCGTGCGCGTAGGGCGCGCCGACCCCGGCGTGCCTGGGCTGTGACGGGACGTCGCCGTCGAATGCTGCGTATCCCGAGCCGCGGAGGAGCACGGTCGACTCCGTCATGACCGCGGCGTGCTTCGGAACGGCGGGGTCGAGCCGGTGCAGGAGGTCGGCGTAGGTCAGGTCGTCCGGCCAGTCGACCCCGAGCGCGCGCGCCGTCCGCCGTAGCCGCTCGAGGGCCCTCGAGTCCGCGGCGGGCAGCGTCCGGAGCACGCCGATCCGCGCCCGCAGCATCAGCTCTGCCGCGGCCTGGCCTGTCAGCAGCGAGATCTGCGCGTTCCACCCCTCGACCGGGAGCGGCGCGCGGAACGAGAGCTCGTAGCCGTCCCGCCCCCGCGTCACCTCCTGCTCGGGGATCGTCAGGTTGACGCCGCCGAGCCTCTCCTCCCGCTGCTGCCGCAGCAGCCCGACCTCGCGGAGGAGCTGCAGCGAGTCGGACGCCGTGCCGTCGTCGAGCGAGCGCTGGACGCCGCCGTAGTCGAGCTTCTCGCGGCTGCGGACGAGCGCCCGGCGGACGTCGACCTCGGCTCCCTCGCCGCTCTCGTCGAGCGCCATCGTCCAGACGAGCGCGGGGCGCACCTCGCCGGGGAGGAGGCTGCCCGCCTGCTCGGAGATCCGCGGCGGGTAGAGGCGGGCGTTCTCGTCCGGTGCGTACAGCGTCTGCCCGCGCAGGTGCGCCTCCACGTCCATCGGCCCGGCCGGGTCGACGAACGCGGCCACGTCCGCGATCGCGTAGCGGACGCGATAGCCGCTGCCGTTTCGTTCGAGGTGCAGCGCCTGGTCGAGGTCGAGCGACTCCGGCGGGTCGATCGTGACGAAGGGGATCGCAGTCTCGTCGGCATCGGGCAGCCGCGGCGCTCGCGACGAGCTCTCGGCGTCCGCCGCGACGTCGGGCGGGAAGTCCAGCGAGACGTCGAGGTTCTCGCGCAGGTCGGCGAACGAGGCGGCGACCTCGGGCTCCTCGGCTGGCGCGATCT
Organism: uncultured Gaiellaceae bacterium; assembly: GCA_963827015.1. Lineage (GTDB taxonomy): Bacteria > Actinomycetota > Thermoleophilia > Gaiellales > Gaiellaceae > Gaiellasilicea. The sequence goes on from CAWGZI010000015.1 coordinate 47,536, forward strand.
GGACACGGCGACGCGGCACGGCCGGGAGCGTAGAGGGATCCGCTTCCATCCCGCGTCGGCGCCGATTACGATGACGGCCATGGGTCGATATGTGATCGAGCGGAACTTCGGGGCGATCAGCGACGACGACATGCTGTCGGCGGCGGTTCGCTCGGACCAGATGGCGATGGAGCGGTTCCCCGAGATCGTCTGGGAGCACAGCCACATCGTCGTCGGCGACGACGGTGAGGTACTGACATTCTGCGTCTACGGGGCGCCCAACGAGGAGATGATCCGTGAGCACTCCGAGGCGTTCGGATCGCACACGATCACGCGGATCTACGAGCTGCTCGAAGACGTGACGCCGGCGGAGATCCGCCGCCGCGCCGCGAACCTCCAGGTCTCCTAGCTACCCCTGTGGGTCGACGAGCGCGTGCGTGAGGCGCGCGTAGGCGATCGCCCGCGTGCGCATCAGCCGGCGCCGGCGGTCGACGTCCGCCTCGCCGAGGACGGCCAGCGCCCGCGTCAGCAGCGTCACGACCTGCTCCCAGGCGTCACGCTCACCCGCCCAGCCGGCCGCCTGCTCCGCGAGGTCGACGGCCCGCGTCACGTCGGCCGGGCTCGCGGCGATGCAGAGGTGGACGGCGATCTCGCCGAGCACGGGGCCCGGCTCGAGCCCGTGCACCGCCTCGAGCGCGGCGGCCGCGCGGCGGTGGAGGTCGGCGCGCCGGCTGGCGCCGATGCCGCCGTAGACCGCATCGCGCGTGAGGGCGTGCGCAAAGCGGTAGCGGCCGCCGGCGCCGTCCTCGAGCAAGCCTGCGGCGGCAGCCTCGTCGAGCGCGTCGAGCACGCCCTCCTGGTCGCCGAAACGCTCGAGCACGGCGAGGTCGAACGACTCGCCGAGCACGGAGGCCCGGCGCAGCGCGTCGGCGCCTTCCGGTGACAGGCGTGCGACACGTGCGAGGACGACGTCGCTGACGCTGTCCGGGACGCCGCCGGCGCCGTCGCGGCGCTCCGCGAGGTGTCGGGCCAGCTCGCGCACGAAGAACGGGTTGCCGTCGGTGCGGTCGTGGATGCGGCGAGCGTCAGCCGTGCCTTCGAGCAGGGCCTCGACCTCCCTCACCGACAGGCCTTCGACCGGGACCCGCTCCACGTCGCAGTCGCGACGAAGGTCGGCGATCGCCCCGAGCAGCGGCGTCCCGACTGCGTCTGCGTCGCGGTAGGCGCCGAGCACCATCAGCCGCTCGCCGGCGGCGCCTCGCGCGACCCGCGCCAGCAGCGCCAGCGTGTTCCGGTCGGCGAGGTGGAGGTCGTCGAGCGCGAGCAGCAGCGGCCCGGCCTCGGCGGCCGCGGTCAGGTGCGCCTCGATCTCCTCCCGCTCCGGGGCCTTGCCGCCGACCGCCTCCGAGAAGGGCGCGTACGGAACGAGGGACTGCTCCTCGCACGCGCCGTAGAGGACCGTCGCGCCAGACGCGCTGGCCTCGGCTGCGAAGCGTGCCGTGATCCGCGACTTGCCGATCCCCGCCTCCCCCGCCAGGAGGACGACCTGCGCGGCGCCGCCGCCCGTCACCACACGCTGCCACGCGGCCGCGATTCTCGCCAGCTCGGCCTCGCGGCCGACGAACGCGGCCCGGTCGGCGCGGAGCAGTCGCACCGGGAAGGCGGTGGGTGTCGCGGCGGCGACGCCCTCCCGCAGTGCGTCGGCGAGCTGCTGGGTCTCCTGCGACGGCCCCGTGCGGAGGCGGGTGACCAGGCGGGTGCGAAGCTCGGTGTACTCGGCCAGTGCGGAGCCACGGTCGCCTGCGGCGTCGAGCCGGCGCATCAGGGCTCGATGGATCTCCTCCGAGAGGGGCTCGAGCGCGGCCTGGCGGCGCGTCAGCGCGACCGCACGCCGCAGGTCGCCCTTTCGCGCGGCGGCGGCGGCGAGCTCCTCGAGCAGCGTGACGAGGCGTTCGCGCTGTTCGTCCTGCGCCTCGAGAGCCCATTCGTCCTCGAGTCCGGCCAGGAAGGGGCCGTCGCAGAGCTCAAGCGCCTCCTCCGCCCGGCCGGCGGCGCGGAGGCGCTCCGCCTCGAGCACGTCCACCCAGGTGTCCTGCGGCAGCCCGACTCGGTCCCGTGTGGCGACGATGGCGTCCTCGCCGAGCGCGCGCCGCAGCGTCCAGAGGGCGCTGCGCAGGCTCGCGCGGGCGCTGTCGTCCAGCACGTCCGGCCAGAAGACCGAGGCGACCGACGTCCGCGGCTGCAGGCCGGGACGCAGCGCGAGCCAGGCCAGGAGCGCGCGCGGCCGCCCGGGAGGAAGCGGTCGATCGTCGCCATCGACCTCGGCAGTGATCTCTCCCACCAGTCGCAGCCGCAGCACCGTCAAAGCGTACTCGGTCGGTCTTGACGGTTCGTTGACGGTCGCCGTGACGGGGCGCTGACGGCGGCTGCCGAGGATCAGGTCGTCCGCTTCAACGACCTGTAGGGAGGTACGGATGGATCTGTACGTCATTCTCCGCCGCGACGGCTGGCGCTCGGGCGAGGAGCTCGAGGAGGCCGCCGCACGCTCCACCGCCGAGGGCGACCGGATGCCCGACGACATCCGCTGGATCCGGAGCTACGTGCTCGAAGAGGGGCAGGGAGTCGGCACGGTGTGCATCTACGAGGCGTCGAGCCCCGAGGCGATCCACGCCCACGCCGACGCCGCCGGGCTGCCCGTCACCGAGATCATCAAGGTCGCCGACACCGTGATCGTGCGGCCCGACCCCGTCTCTGCCGTCGCATGACGTGCAATCCGCTGAGCGGAGCACACGTCGCGAAAACCCCTGAAGGGTCGCTTCGCTCCCGGGTGGGCGGCCTCGTTCGCGAGAGGAGAGAGAGATGAAGAAGCGTGCACTGATCCTGCTGCTGGCCGTCGTGCCCGTCCTGGCAGCGGTGGGCGTGGCGGTTGCGGCCGGCGCGTTCGACGGCGCCAAGAGCTCGACCGCGAGGTTCCACGACGTCGAGAAGGCGAAGGAAGCCGGCTACACGGTGACCGTGTTCGACAAGGCGGGTCTCAGCTGCATCGCCCAGCCCGGCGAGGGGGCGATGGGCGTTCACCTGCTCAACCCGAATCTGCTCGACGGCACGATCGACGCGGACAAGCCCGAGCTGCTCGTCTACGAACGCCGGAACGACGGCTCGATGAAGCTCGTCGCGCTCGAGTACCTGATCTTCCAGTCGCTCTCGAACGGCAGGCCCTCGCTGTTCGGCACGCCCTTCGACGAGATCAAGGCGGACAACCGCTACGGCATCCCGGCCTCCTGGGCGCTGCACGCCTGGATCTGGAAGCCGAACCCGAGCGGCATGCTCTACGCCTGGAACCCGCGGGTCGACTGCGGCGCGGGGGCGGGCAGCTAGGCCGACTAGCGCCACGCCAGACGGACGGCGGCCTGCGGCAGCGTCACGCTCCGCAGGCCGCTGCCCGTCCGGTCGTACCGCTCCAGGCTCGAGACGTCGACCACCTCCACCGCGAACCGGGTCGCGAGCGCGAGCAGGCGCTCGTTCGGCGACCAGGCGAAGTCGCGCACGTCGCGCAGGTGCTCCGGCAGCGTCACCTGCGAGCCGTCGCGGCGCAGGATCACGTCCGGCGTCTGCGTCACGTACGTCCCGCGCGGGCTCGCGGCGAGGCGACCGCCGGTGAGCCGGAAGTACTGCGGCACCCGCGTGAGCCGGCCGCCGTCGAAGATCGCGACGGTGCCCAGCGGGCCGAGCCCCTCGAAGCGGCCGCCGAGGCGGATCGAGAGGCTGACCGCAGCGCGCCGGTCGGAGATCCACGCGATCCCGTCGACGAGTGCGCGGAGGCGCGTCGGCCCGTCGGGGACCGCTGCGGTGCCGCCTGGCCGCTCGCTCCAGCTCGAACCGCCGGATCAGCGTCACCGCGCACGGCTGTGGGGACGCGCACGGGCGGAAGCGCACCACCTCGTCGCCGAGGGCGGCCGTCATCGTCCCGTCGGGCCGCCAGGCCGGCGCGCAGCCCGGGACGACCTCCGCGAGCGTGCCGTCGGTGCTCCTGCGCACCTCGACGCCGTCGTCGACGCAGGTCGCGACGAGCCGGCCGTCGGGGGAGAGCGCTCCCCTCGGCAGGCAGCTCATCGAGTCGCGGGCGGCCAGAGCCGGGAGGGTGAGCCGTCGCACGCCGCAGCCCTCCCCGAAGAGGACGAGCTCGCCGCGGGCCCCGAGCTCCGCGAGCCCGGCCGCGGGCCGGGAGGTGTCCTCCGCCGTCGTGGCGGGTGCCGGGTCCTCCTGGCGGCGGACGCCGTCGACGACCGCGACGGCGGCGACGGCGCCGACCGCGATCGTCGCCAGCCAGCCGAGCGGGCTTACCCGGCGACCTCCGCCGCCGTCTTGGCATGAAGCTGCTCGCCGAACTTCGCCCGGCGCACGAACTGGCCGATCCCCGGCTTCGCGACCACCTCGCCGCCGTCGACGATCACGTTTCCTCGCAGCAGCACCGTGTCGACGTCACCGACGACCTCGGTGCCCTCGTAGAGGTTGTAGTCCGTCCTCGACTGCTGGTCCGCGGCCGTGATCGTGTGCGTCTTCTCGGGATCGAAGACGACGAGGTCGGCGTCCGAGCCGACGGCGATCGTGCCCTTCCTCGGATAGAGCCCGAACAGCTTCGCCGGGTTCGTCGCAGAGCAGCTCGACCATCCGGTTGAGGCCGATCCGGCCCTCGCGGACGCCGAAGTGGTGGATCATGTGCAGCCGGTTCTCGAGCCCGGGGCCGCCGTTCGGGATCTTCGAGAAGTCGTCGCGGCCGAGCGACTTCTGCTCCGACCAGCTGAACGCGCAGTGGTCGGTCGAGATCGCGCTGAGCACGTCCGTTCGCACCGCGTTCCAGAGCACGTCCTGGTTCGCCTTGTCGCGCGGCGGCGGCGTGTAGACGTACTTCGCGCCCTCGAAGTTCGGCTGCTCGAGGTGCGTGTAGTCGATGAAGAAGTACTGCGTGCACGTCTCGCCCCAGACGTCCCAGCCCTTCTCGCGCGCGAGCTCGATCGGCTCGACCGCCTCGTGGCAGGAGACGTGGACGACGTAGAGCGCGCAGCCGGCGACGCGGGCGAGCTGGATCGCGCGGTTCGTCGCCTCGCCCTCGGTCTCCGGCGGGCGGGTGAGCGCGTGGTACTTGGGCTCCGTCTTGCCCTCCGCGAGCGCCTTCTTCACGAGCACGTCGATCGCGTCGCCGTTCTCGGCGTGCACCATCACGAGCGCCCCGGTGTCGGCGGCGACCTCCATCGTCTTGAAGAGCGTCTCGTCGTCGACCATCAGGGCGCCCTTGTAGGCCATGAAGAGCTTGTAGGACGTGATCCCCTGGTCGGGCAGCGACGCGAGCTCCTCGAGCGAGCCACCGTCCTTCAGGTCGGTGACGGCGATGTGGTAGCCCATGTCGATCAGCTGCTTGCCTTCGGCCTTCGACTTCCAGTCGGCGAGCGCGTCGCCGAAGCTCGTGCCCGGCGCCTGGATGCAGAAGTCGACGTGGCAGGTCGTGCCGCCGCGGGCGGCCGCCCGCTGGCCCGACTCGACGTCGTCGATCGTGGTCGTGCCGCCGAAGGGCATGTCCAGGTGCGTGTGCGGGTCGACGGCGCCCGGCAGGACGTACTTGCCGGACGCGTCGATCACGCGTGTCGGCCGGCGACGTCGAGCGATTCCCCGATCAGGGAGATCCGCTCGTCCTCGACGAAGATGTCGGCGACGTAGTCGTCCGCCGCGGTGATGACGCGGCCACCTTTGATCAGAACGGACATTGCGGATCTCCCTTCACGGTCTCGTTTCCTACTCGCCGCCGGGGGTGACCTCGACGGTCTCCTTCTCCCAGTCTGCACCGTTCACGTCGACGCCCTCGTCCTCGAGCTCCTTCACCGCCGCCTCGGCGAGGTCGGTGCGGTAGGCGTCGCTCGATGCGTCGGCCTTGATCACCGCGAACTGCTTCGCGATGTCGGCGGTGCGCTGGAACGCGGTCTCGTCCATGACGCCGATGCCGGTCTCGTTCGGCCAGGTCAGCGCGTTGATCTCGTTCAGCTGCCACCTCTGATGGCCTTCGCCGAGCGTCGGCCCGCTGTCGAGCACGTGCTGCAGGCACGGGTCGGGGTTGTCGCGGCAGAAGACCCAGCCCTTGAAGCTCGCCTTCAGGAAGCGCCTGGCGATGTCCTGGTTCGCCTCGTCGGCGATCCACTCGCCCTGAACGAAGATCCCGTCCTCGAGCATCGCGGTGCCGGCGTCCTCCATCGAGATCACGTTCAGGTCGTCGAGCTGGTAGAGCTCGCCCGTCTCCGGGTTCTCCGTCTCGAGCACCTGCGCCAGCTCGTTGTAGGTCATCGCCGCGGCCGCGTCGACGTCGCGGCTGAGGAAGAGGTTCATGTCGAACGGCTGGTTGACGATCGTGACGTCGTCCTTCGACTTCGGGTCGATGCCGTTCTTGACGAGCGCCGCGTAGAGCTCGTTCTCGTTGCCGCAGCACCAGACGCCGACCTTCTTCCCCTTCATCCCGGCGACGTCGGTGATGCCGCTGTCCTTCCAGGTCACCTCGGTCATGCCGCTCTTCGAGAACACCTGCGCGATGTTGACGAGGTCGCCGCCCTGGTCGCGCGCCGCCAGCAGCGCCGGCAGCCAGTCGATCCCGAACTCGGCCTGCCCGCTCGCCACGACCTGCTCGGGCGTGATGTCGGGCCCGCCGGGCTTCAGCTCGACGTCGAGACCTTCGTCCTCGTAGTACCCCTCCTCGAGCGCGGCGTAGTAGCCGGCGAACTGCGCCTGGGTGACCCATTTGAGCTGCAGTGAGACCTTGTCGAGCTCCTGCGGCTCCTCCGAGGTCGTCGCGGCCGCCCCGGTGTCGGCCGCTTCGTCGTCATCGTCGCCGCCGCACCCGGCGGCCACGAGCGACAGCGCGGCGACCAGGCCGGCGAGCAGGAGCCAGATCCGAGCCTTCTTCATGCGGTGTCCTTTCCTTTCGTCCGTTTGCCCTCTTGCCAGGTCGTACGCCCGGTCAGTCCCGCCGCGACGACGGGTGCCAGCCCATCGTCAGCCGCTCGACGAGCGCGACAGCCGAGTAGAACAGGATTCCGAGCACGCTCGCAACCACGATCGCGGCCCAGGCGAGCTCGAACTGGAACAGGGCGGCCGAGTTCCGGATCTGGAACCCGAGCGCCTCCTGGGAGCTGAGGAAGTACTCGCCCACCACAGCGCCGATCATCGCCAGCACCGTCGCCACCTTCAAGGCCGAGAAGAGATACGGCAGCGAGTTCGGGATCCGCACCCGGCGGAAGATCTGGAGCTCGCCGGAGGCGTAGGAGCGCATCAGCTCGATCGACTGCGGCCGCACGGAGGTGAGGCCGCGGAGCATGTTCACCATCACCGGGAAGAAGACGAGGATCGCGGCGATCGCCATCTTCGACGTCTTCTCGAGCGGGCCGAACCACTGGTTCGTGATCGGGGCGAAGGCGATGATCGGCACCGCGTTGGCCGCGATCGCGAACGGCATCAGCGCGCGGCCGAGGCTGCGGAAGCGGGCGAGCACGATCGCGGCCAGGATCGCCAGCGCGCAGCCGATCACGAAGCCGCCGAGCGCCTCCGAGAAGGTGTAGATCCCGGCCGACCACAGCAGGTCGCGTTCCTCCGAGAGCGTGTCGAGGATCGCGGACGGCGCCGGCAGCAGGAAACGCTCGACGTCGAGCCCGCGGACGAGCCCCTCCCAGAGCAGGATCCCGAGCACGAGGACGGCTGCCGCCGGGATCCAGTCGACGGCGCCGCGGCCGACGCGGGCGCCGAGCGTCCCCCGCGGGACCGGTGCGACGACGCTCACAGGCCCTCCTCCGCGACGTAGAGCGGCGCCTCGTCCTCTTCGGGAGCGTCGAGGGCGTGGCCCTTGCGCAGCAGCCGCCGGACGTGGGTGATGTGCTCGGCGAAGCGCGCGTCCTCGCGCGTCTCGGGGCCGCGCGGCTGCGGCAGGTCGATCTCGACGATCCCGGCGATCCGGCCGGGCCGGGCGGACATGACGACGACGCGCGTGGAGAGGAAGACCGACTCGGCGATCGAGTGCGTGACGAAGACCACCGTGGAGAGGGTCTCCTGCCAGATCCGGAGCAGCTCGTTGTTCATCCGCTCGCGGGTCATCTCGTCGAGCGCCCCGAACGGCTCGTCCATCAGCAGCAGCGGCGGTGAGAAGGAGAGGGCACGGGCGATCGAGACCCGCTGCTGCATCCCGCCCGAGAGCTGCCAGGGATGGTGCTTCTCGAAGCCGGTCAGCTCGACCAGGTCGACCATCTCGCCGACGCGTGCGTCGCGCCGCTTCCGGTCCCAGCCCGCCATCTCGAGCGGCAGCGCGATGTTCTTCGCGACCGTGCGCCAGTCGTAGAGGACGGCGTCCTGGAAGACGATCCCGTAGTCGCGGTCCATCCGGGCGCGATGCGCGGTCTTGCCGTTGACGAGCACCTCGCCGACGGACGGGCGGATCAGGTCGCCGATGATCCGCAGCAGCGTCGACTTGCCGCAGCCGGAGGGGCCGATCAGCGAGACGAACTCACCCGGCTGGACGTCGAGGTCGATCCGGTCGAGCGCGAGCACGTCGCCGCGCTCGAAGCGCTTGGAGAGCCCGGTGACGGAGACGGCGGCGGCGTCGGTCATGCGACGTTCTCCGGGGCGCGCCGCACGAGCAGGCGCTCGGCGAGCGCGACGACGACGAAGAAGAGGATCCCGAGCGCGGCGGCGATGATGTTCGTCGCCCAGAGGCTCTCGGGCGAGGTGATGTAGTACTGGTTGAAGTTGAGGATCGCGCCTGCGAGCCCGTCCTGGATCGACGACGGCAGCTCGCCGATGATCGCGCCCACGACCGCCGCCGGCGCCGCGATCTTCAGCGCCGTGAACAGGAACGGGAACGAGGCCGGCACCCGCAGCTTCCAGAGGATCTTCCAGCGGCTGGCCGCGTACGAGCGCATCAGCTCGACTGCGCGCGGATCGGCGGACTGGAGCCCGCGCAGGGTGTTGATCGCGACCGGGAAGAAGGTGAGGTACGCGGCGATGACGGCGACGGCGCCCCAGCCGGCGAGCGACTCGGGCAGCTTCGGGCTCACCCAGACGACGACCATCGGCGCGATCGCGAGGATCGGCACCGTCTGCGAGGCGACGATGTAGGGCAGGAAGCCGCGCTGGAGCAGCTTCGACTCGGAGAGGACGATCGCGATCGCGAAGCCGATCGCGGCGCCGAGCAGGAAGCCTGCCGCCGCCTCCTTCGCCGTGAACGCGGCCGCATCGAGGAGGACGTCGATCAGCAGCGGCCCGTTGCGCCGAGACGGCTCGAACAGCTGGCCGACCATGTCGTAGACGTGGGGCATCGTTCGCTCGTTGACGGGGAACGGCCGGGTCAGCTCGAGCCGCTCGCCGATCCACTTGTAGGCCTCCCAGGCCGCGCAGAGGACGGCGAGGACGAGCAGCGAAAGGCCGGCACTCCGCAGTGCGGGCAGCAGCGCCTCACGACGAGGCTCGACGACCGGACGGGCCACTGCGGCGCTCGACACGGGTATTCCTTACCACACCTGCCCGGCCGGTGACATGTCTGGAAGGCGCTGGTTAGGATCGCCGCGTGCCGTTGAACCCGTCCCGCACCGTCGACGAGCTGCGCGAGCTGCGCGAGCTCACCGGCGACGAGAACGGCGCGCAGCGCGTGGCCTGGACGCCGACTTGGAAGCAGGCGCAGGAGTGGATGTCCTCCAAGCTCCAGGGCACAGGCGTTGTCGAGAGCTTCGACGCGGCCGGGAACCAGTGGTGGACGCTCCCGGGGGCGAGCGAACAGGCGCTCATCCTCGGCGGCCACCTCGACTCGGTCCCGAACGGCGGCTGGCTCGACGGCTGCCTCAACGTGATCGCCGGCGCCGAGGTGCTGCGCCGGATCGCGGAGGAGGAGGACGCCGCCGCTGACCGTCCGGCTCGTGTCCTGGGCCGACGAGGAGGGCGCGCGCTTCGGCCGCTCGCTCTTCGGCTCGTCGGCGGCCGCCGGCTCGATGGCCGACCAGGACGAGCTGCGCGCGCTGAAGGATGCGGAGGGCGTCTCGCTGCCGACGGCGATCGGCGGCTTCGGAGTCGACCTCGACTCCGCCCTCGACGCCCGCTCCGAGCTCGAGAACGCCGCCGCCTACCTCGAGCTGCACATCGAGCAGGGGCCGGTGCTCGAGTCGATGGACCTCCCGCTCGGGGCCGTGCTCGGTACCTTCGGCGTCGAGCGCCACCGGATCACGTGGCGCGGCCAGGCGGCGCATGCCGGCTCGACGCCGATGGACAAGCGGCGGGACGCCCTCGCCGGTGCCGCCAAGCTCGCGCTCGAGATCCGGGAGATCGCCGCCCGCGTCGGCGACGGCGCGGTGATGACGAGCGGCGGCGTCGTCACGAAGCCGGGGATCGTCACTTCGGTCGTCGAGACGGCAGAGCAGCTGCTGGACATGCGCCACCTGAGCGCGGACAAGCTCGCCGAGCTGAACCGAGGCGCCCGGGAGGCCAGCGAGCGCTTCGCGGCCGAGGAGGACATCGAGGTCGAGTGGGAGCGGATCTGGCAGATCGAGCCGATCCTGTTCGAGCTCGCCGACCTCGCCGAGGAGGCCGTGCGAGAGGTGGCGGGGACGTCGCACCGGCTTCCGAGCGGCCCGCTCCACGACGCCGCCGAGGTCTCACGCGCGGGCGTTCCGACGGCGATGCTCTTCGTCCAGAGCCTCCGCGGCCTCAGCCATACGAAGCTCGAGGACACGAAGCCCGAGCACCTCGAGCTGGCCGTCCAGGCGCTGGACCGCCTCGCGACGAAGACGCTGGCCCGGGTCGCGGGCAGCTGACGGCGCCGCCGGTACCGCCCGCCGCGGTCGTCTTCGACTGCGACGGCCTCCTGGTCGACTCGGAGACCTGCTGGACGCGGGCGGAGGAGGAGCTCTTCGCGCGCTACGACAGGAGCTTCGACGACGCGGACAAGCGGGCGCTGATCGGCACGTCGCTCTACGACGGCTCCCGCATCCTCGAGCGCCTGCTTGGCCAGCCCGGCCGAGCGGACGCGCTCGGTCGTGAGCTGCTCGAGCTCGTCGAGCGGCGACTGCTGGAGGAGTCGGAGGCGTTTCCCGGAGCCGCGGAGCTCGTCGCCGAGCTCCGCGAGCGCGTCCCGGTCGCGGTCGCGTCGAACACACCGCACCGTCTCGTCGCGGGGGCGCTGGAGTGCGCCGGGCTCGCGTCGCTCTTCGAGGTCGTCGTCACCGGCGACCAGGTCGCCGAGCCGAAGCCCTCGCCCGACGTCTACCTTCGCGCCTGCGAGCTGCTGCAGGCGTCGCCGGCACGCTCGATTGGGCTGGAGGACTCGCCGACGGGCGTCGCCGCGGTCAGGGCAGCCGGGATGTTCGCGATCGGAATCCCCTCCTTTCCGGGCGTCCTGCTCGACGAGGCCGACCTCGTCGGCGAGTCGCTCGTGGACGCGCGCGTCCGCGCCGCACTCGGTCTCTAGAGAAACCGCACGGCCGCTACGCCCGCCGCGACGAGCGCCATCCCGAGCAGCCGTCCTGGCGTAACGGGGTTCTCGTCGAAGCCGACCCAGCCGAAGTGGTCGACCGCGAGCGACGCGACCGCCTGTCCGGCGAGGATGAAGGCGAAGAGGGCGGCGGCGCCGAGCTTCGGCGCGGTCACGACCGAGCCGAGCACGTAGAAGGCACCGAGGAAGCCGCCGACCCAGACCCACCACGGTGCGGCACCGAGCTTCTCCGACCCTGGCCAGCCTCGCGCGAACAGCAGCACCGCCACGGCCAGCACTGCCGCGCCGACCACGAAGGAGACGAACGTCGCACGCAACGGGCTCCCGATCCAGCTCGCGAGCTGCGCGTTGATCCCGAATTGGATCGGCAGCATCGCGCCTGCGGCGATCGCGAAGAGGTAGTACGGCCACGCCGTCACGCGCCCATGCTGGCGACGGCGCCGGACATCTCGCACTGGTGCGGATCCCCCCAGCGGCGTTATGCTCGCCCCGATGCTCGAGTTCGGCGTCACCGTCCTGCCCGACCCGCCGTACCAGCGCCTGATCGAGCTGACGAAGCTCGCCGAGGCGCAGGGATTTCAGTACGGCTGGACCTACGACTCGCACGTCCTCTGGCAGGAGTCGATGCCGGTGATGGCGCTCCTGGCCGACCAGACCTCGACGATCAAGCTCGGCCACATGGTCACGAACCCGGCCATCCGCGACCCGACGGTGCTCGCGAGCGCGTACGCCACGCTCCAGGACATCTCGAACGGCCGCATGATCATGGGCGTCGGCCGGGGCGACTCCTCCGTCCGCTACGTCGGCCGCAAGCCGATGAAGGTCGCGGACTTCGAGCGGGCGCTCGAGATGGTGAAGCCGTTCATGAACGGCAAGGAGGTCACCTGGAACGACAAGCAGCTCCAGCTCAAGTGGGTGCGGCCGGAGCTGCCGGAGATCGAGATGCACGTGGCGGGCTACGGGCCGAAGGCGCTCGCGGTTGCCGGGCGGCAGGGCGACGGCGTCATCATCCAGCTCGCCGACCCGGACATCATCCAGTGGATCATGGACACGGCCCGGAAGGCGGCCGCTGAGGCCGGCCGCGACCCGGCCGCGCTGAAGTGCATCGTCAGCGCGCCGAGTCACATCTCGGAGGACCTGGCCGACGCCCGCGAACAGGTGCGCTGGTTCCCGGCGATGGTCTCGAATCACGTCCAGGACCTGATCGACCGCTACGGCACCGACGGGTCGGTGGTCCCGCAGGTGCTGACCGACTACGTCCAGGCGCGGAAGTTCTACGACTACAACGAGCACTCCCGCGTCGGGGCGAAGCACGGTGAGTTCGTCACCGACGAGATCTGCGACCGCTTCTGCGTGCTCGGCTCGATCGAGCAGGCGACGACGAAGCTGCGCGAGCTCGAGTCGATCGGCGTCGACCAGTTCAACATCTACCTGATGACCCACGGCCAGGAGGAGACGCTCGAGGCGTACGGGCGCGACATCCTGCCGCAGTTCAGCGGGATCGCGGCGTAGAGACGAGCGACGACGTCAGGCGGCGCTGGGACGCCGCCGCGGTCGGATGGGAGGCCGAGCGCGAGACGGTGGCCGCCGTCAACGCGCCGGTGACCGACGCCCTCGTCGCCGCGATCGAGCCGACGCCGTCCGATGTCGTCCTCGACCTCGCCGCCGGCACCGGCGACGTCGCCGAGGCGGTGGCGGCGCGTGGCGCGCGGGTGATCGCGACCGACCTCTCGCCGGTGATGGTGGAGGCCGCTCGCCGGCGCGGCATCGCGGGCGCCGAGCACCGGGTGATGGACATGCAGGCGATCGAGCTTGCCGATGCGAGCGTCGACGCGGTCGTCTCGCGGTTCGGCTACATGCTCGTCCCCGACGCCGGCGCTGGCGCTCCGGGAGACGAGGCGGGTGCTGAAGCCGGGTGGGCGGCTCGCATTCGCGACCTGGGCGCCGGCGCAGCGAAATCCATGGGCCACCGCCTACGGGCCGGTGCTGATCGAGCGCGGCCTGCAGGAGCCGCCGAAGCCCGGCGAGCCGGGGCAGTTCGCGCTCGGCGAGCCGGAGCGGATCAAGGAACTGGTCGAGAGCGCGGGTTTCGCCGCGCCGGCGATCCGGGAGGTCCCGGTCGAGTACCGCTTCCCCAGCTGGGACGAGTACAGCCGCGTCATGAACAGTCTCGCCGCGGCGCTGAGGGTCACCCTCGCCGAGCTCGCCCCCGACGTGCGGGCCGAGGTCGACGACGCCGCCCGCGCACGGCTCGATCGCGTTCTCGACTCCGGACGGCTACGTGCTCCCCGGCGTCGCGCTCGTGACAAGCGCACGGTGACCCTGCCGCTGCCCTCCGTCGCAGCAGGGACGGGTGGTCGTCTCCGCACCCGGCCCCGGTCCCGGCAACTGGGCCGGCGCGCCGCACGCGCTTCTTGCCGACGGCGTCTACTGGCTGAGCTACCGGACCCGCCTGGCGATCGGCCCCGAGCGCGACCAGACCCGCGGCGTCGAGACCGTCGTCGCCCGCTCCGCCGACGGCGAGCGCTTCGAGACGGTCGCCAGGATCGAGCGCGACGGCTTCGGCACGGACTCCTTCGAGCGGCCCTGCCTCGTCCGGCGACCGGAAGGCGGCTGGCGGTTGTACGTCTGCTGCGCCACGCCCCGGTCGAAGCACTGGTGGATCGAGGCCATCGACGCAGACGACCCCTCCGGGCTGGCGGCCGGAGAGCGAGCCATCGTCTTTCCCGGCTCCGCCGAGCTCGCCGTCAAGGACCCGATCGTCGAGGTCGCCGGTGCAGGCGACTGGCGAGCGTGGATCTGCTGCCACCCGCTGACCGAGGCGGGCGAGGAGGACCGGATGACGACGGCCTACGCGACGAGCGCCGACGGGCTGTCCTGGGACTGGCACGGCGATGTGCTGCGGCCGACCCCCGGCACGTGGGATCAGCGCGGTACGCGTATGACGACCGTTCTCCGTCGGGAGCCGCTGGTCGTGCTCTACGACGGCCGCGCGAGCGCAGAGGAGAACTGGTTCGAGCGCACGGGGATCGCGAGAGAGCGGGACGGTCTGCTCGCCGCCGATCCGGACGGCCCGGCCGCGACGTCGCCGCACGCGGACCGCGGCCTCCGCTACGCGTCCGCCGTCCCGCTGCCCGACGGGCGGACGCGGTTCTACTTCGAGGCGGCGCGGCCGGACGGCGCGCACGACCTCTGGACGAGCGTCGGCTAGAGGATCGTCTTGCCGAGCGCGCTCGCGACGAGCTCGACGGCCAGCTGCGCGGTCGCGTTCTCGCGGTCGAGGATCGGGTTCACCTCGACGACCTCGAACGAGCCGGCGAGACCCGACTCGGCAACGAGCTCGAGCGCGAGGTGGGCCTCGCGATAGGAGAGGCCGCCGCGCACCGGCGTGCCCACCCCGGGCGCGACCTCTGGGTCGAGCGCGTCCATGTCGAGCGAGATGTGCACGAAGCCGGGGCCGGCGATGTGGGAGAGCGACTCCCTGATCGCCCGCTCGATCCCGATCCGGTCGATGTCGCTCATCGTGTACGCCTTGATCCCCAGCTCGCGGATCCGCTCGCGCTCCTGCGCGTCGACGGAGCGCAGACCCACCAGCGCGACGCGCGACTGCTCGACGGCCGGCAGCGTCCAGGCGTCGCTCTCGAAGCGGCCGTTCGCAAACCCGAGCGCCGCGGCGAGCGGCATCCCGTGCACGTTCCCGCTCGGCGAGGTGTCGGGGGTGTTCATGTCCGAGTGTGCGTCGATCCAGAGCACCCCACCCGGGCCGCGCGCCTGCGCCAGGCCGCCGAGCGTCCCCAGGGCGACCGAGTGGTCGCCGCCGAGCACGAGCGGCAGCGCGTCCTGCCCCAGCGCGATCCCGGTCAGCCGCGCGACCCGGCCGCACGCGGCCTTGATCTCCGGCAGGTAGCGCGCCGTCTCGTCCGTCTCCTCGGTCGCCTCCTGGACGGCGGTCTCGACGTCGCCCCAGTCGAGCACGTCGTAGCCGATTCCCTGGAGGCGGTCGTGGAGCCCCGCATAGCGGATCGCGGAAGGGCCCATGTCGACGCCGCGGCGCCCGGCGCCGAGGTCGAGCGCCGCGCCGATGATCGCAACCTGCTTGCGCCTGGCCATCGGGGCGGAAGGCTACTGCTTGCGTCAGAAGTCGAGCTTCTTCTCGTCGCCGCTCTTCGGCGGCTTCCGCGTGATCAGAGCGGCGGCGATCTCGGCGAACTGGAGCAGTTTCGGCTTCCGGTCCTCCCAGTACTGCGCCTGCTCCACGTCGACGCGGATCAGTGCGAGGTGCGGATCGTCCTTCCCCTCGGGGAACCACGCCTCGGCGAACGTGTTCCAGAGCTCGTCGATCTTGGCGTCGTCGTGGACGACGGTCGCCCGTCCGGACACGGAGACGAAGAGGTCGCCGTCCGGCTTGCCGTAGGCGAGACAGACGTGCGGGTTGCGCTCGAGCTCCTCCGCCTTCGGGTGCGTCGTCGGCGGTGAAGAACCACAGGCTGCCGTCGAACGAGTCCCCCTGTGTCCACATCGGCCGGGCGCGGAGCGTCCCGTCCGCTTCGACCGTCGTCATCATCGTCGGGCGGACCTCCGAGATCCGCTCCCACAGCTCCTTCTGCTTCTCGTCCATGCTCTCCCCTTAGTGGTCGTGGATGCGTGAGATACCCTGCACGGGCGAATTCCAGGCGAGGTAGCTCAGTTGGTAGAGCACACGGCTGAAAACCGTGGTGTCGCCGGTTCAAGTCCGGCCCTCGCCATCCTTTCCGTCGCATGACCTGGATTCCGCTCTCGCGGAACCCAGGTCGCGCAGACCCCTGAAGGGGCCGCTTCGCGGCCCGGTGTCTGTCATTAGGCTCTCTGGATGCCCGCTGAGCGTCTGACGCGGTTCCGGGAGCTGCACCGGGAAGGCACCTTCGTGATGCCGAATCCGTGGGACGTCGGGTCGGCGAAGCTGCTCGCGTCGATGGGGTTCGAGGCCCTCGCGACGACGAGCGCCGGGCTCGCATGGTCGCTCGGCAAGCTCGACATGCAGGTGACCCGCGACGAGCTCGTCGCCCACGTCGAGAGCATGGCCGCCGCGACACCGCTGCCGCTCAACGTCGACAGCGAGCGCTGCTTCCCGAACGAGCCGGGAGGGGTCGCCGAGACCGTTCGCCTGCTGGCCGAGGCGGGCGCGGCCGGCTGCTCGATCGAGGACTACGACCCTGCGACCGACGCGATCGACCCGATCGAGGTCGCGGCCGAGCGCGTCGCAGTCGCCGCCGCAGCGGCGCCGCTCGTCCTGACCGCGAGGGCGGAGAACCACCTGCACGGCGTCGACGACCTCGACGACACGATCGCGCGCGTGCTGGCGTATCGCGACGCGGGCGCCGACGTCGTCTACGCGCCGGGCCTCTCGGACCTCGAGTCGATTCGGCGGGTGGTCGAGGAGGTCGGCGTGCCGGTGAACGTGCTCGCGCTGCCGAACGGGCCGACCGTCGACGAGCTCGCGACCGCCGGTGTCCGCCGAGTCTCGACGGGCGGTGCGCTCGCGCGCGCCTCCTACGCCGCGCTGCTGGGCGGGGCGACGGAGCTCCGCAACGGCGGCACCTCGCGCTACGCCGCCGGCGATCCGGCGGTGTCCGAGGCGTTCAGAAGGGCGTTCGGCGGCGGGTAGACTTCGCCCCCGTGAGCACCGACACCGAACGGGAGCTGTGGGGCGGCGAGACGCGCAAGGCGGTCGCCAACTTCCCGGTCTCCGGTGAGCCGATCCCGGTGCCGGTCGCACGCTGGCTCGGCCGGATCAAGGCCGCAGCGGCACGCGCGAACGCCGAGCTCGGCCTCCTCGACGCCGAGAAGGCGGAGCGGATCGCTGCCGCCGGCGACGCGATCGCGCACGGCGACCACGACGACCAGTTTCCCATCGACGTCTTCCAGACGGGCTCCGGCACCAGCTCGAACATGAATGCCAACGAGGTGATCGCGTCGCTCGCGGGAGAGGACGTGCACGCGAACGACGACGTCAACATGGGCCAGAGCTCGAACGACGTCTTCCCCTCCGCCGTCCACCTGGCGGCGCTCGGCGAGCTCGAGCACGACCTGCTGCCGGCGCTCGAGACGCTGGCAGCGTCGCTCGAGGCGAAGGCGAAGCAGTTCGACGACGTCGTCAAGTCGGGGCGCACGCACCTGATGGACGCGGTGCCCGTGACGCTCGGCCAGGAGTTCGGCGGCTACGCGGCGCAGGTGCGCGAGGGAATCGAGCGCGTTCGCGACAGTCGCAGGCGGCTCGGCCAGATTCCCCTCGGCGGCACCGCCGTCGGCACCGGCCTGAACACGCATCCCGAGTTCGCGGCCAAGGTCCGCGAGCTGCTCGCCGCCGATACCGGCCTCCACATCTCGCCGCCGGCCGACGCCTTCGAGTCCCAGGCGGCACGCGACGGCCTCGTCGAGGCTTCGGGCGCGCTGAAGGTCGTCGCCGTCAGCCTCACGAAGATCGCGAACGACCTCCGTCTGATGGGCTCCGGCCCCCGCGCCGGCCTCTCGGAGATCTTTTTGCCCGAGCTCCAGAAGGGCAGCTCGATCATGCCCGGCAAGGTCAATCCGGTCATTCCCGAGGTCGTCACGCAGGTGGCGGCGCAGGTGATCGGCAACGACCAGGCGATCACGGTCGGCGGCCTCCAGGGGCACTTCGAGCTGAACGTCTTCATCCCGATGATGGCGCGGAACCTGCTCGGTTCGATCAAGCTGCTCGCCTCGGCGTCGCGGCTGCTGGCCGAGAAGTGCGTCGACGGGATCGAGGCGAACCGGGAGCAGAACGAGCGCTACGCCGAGCTGACGCTCTCCGCGGCGACCGCGCTCAACCCGCACATCGGGTACGACAAGGCGTCGGAGATCGTGAAGAAGGCCGCGGCGTCAGGCCGGTCGCTACGCGAGGTCGCACGTGAGGAGGGAGTCGACGACGCCACGCTCGACGAGGCGCTCGATTACCGCTCGATGGCCAAGCCCCACGGCTAATGGTTTAGCCACAGCGTCCAAACAAGCTTTGCATTTCTCCTTTTTCGGGTTACCCTAGCCCCCGGATCCACACACCCACAGGGGAGGGGAGATGCACCAGAGAGGCAAAGGCGTGCTCGCGCTCGCCGTGTCGGCACTGGCCCTGGCCGTGCCTGCCGCGGCGCTGGGCGGCAACGGCAACGGCAACGGGCCGAACGCCGACGTCATCCACGGCGGCAACGTGAAGGCGAAGAGCCCGCGGAAGCAGGACCTGCCGGCGGAGCTGCCCGCGCAGAGTCGCGCCGCGGTCGCCGCTGCTGCGGCGGAGGAGAGCCCGCCGATCGGGACGGTCAAGATCTGGCCGACGATCAACCTGCTGACCGGGGGCGCGTCGCTGACGACGTTCACCCTCCAGGGCGTCGGCGACAAGATCGAGATCTGGGTCGCCAACAACCTGTCGTTCCCGGCCGGGGACTGCCGCAACGACGGCATCCGGAACGTGATCACGCCGGCCCAGGTCGCCTACTTCATCGGCCAGTTCGACGGGAACATCGAGCCGAAGATGTCGGCCGCCTTCAGCTCGCCGCCCAGCCGTGACGGCACGGGCGCAACGCTCGAGCAGATCCTCCCCTCGGTCTTCACGCCGGGCTACTTCAAGGGCCCCGGCGACAAGATCGTGACGCTGATCGCGAACTTCCGCGACGAGAACTACCAGGACATCAATTTTCCGTCCTATGTCGCCGGCTACCACTCCTCCGACATCAACACGTTCGTGAACCGGAACGTGATGTCGATCGACTCGTACGACTGGGTGCATCGCACCGGTGCGAATCCGCCCAACGAGCCGTCGACCGTGCTCTGCGAGAACCGGCCCGCGCAGCCGTTCCGGTACGAGGGGATCTTCGCCCACGAGTACCAGCACCTGCTCGAGTTCTGGGCCAGCCCCGGCGAGGCCACGTGGGCCAACGAGGGTCTGGCCGACTACGCGATCACCGTCACCGGCTACGGCTTCCCGGCCCGGTCGATCTTCGAGACCGGCTACGACGGCCACATCCAGACGTTCCTCGGCTGGCGGCTGCTGCAGACGCCGGCGAACCAGATCCCGCAGCCGAACGGCGGTGCCGAGAACTCGCTGACGCTCTGGAACGACCAGGGCGGGCTCGAGACGCTCGCCGACTACGGCGCCGTCTACACGTTCATGGAGTTCCTCGCGGGGCGTTACGGGCAGGCGTTCATGACCGATCTGCACAACGAGGACGCCAACGGGCTCCCGGGGCTCCAGGCCGTGCTCGACAAGTACCTGACCGGGGATCTGGCGCAGGACGTCGTCCGCGACTGGGCGGCGATGGTCGCGCTCGACAAGGCGATCGACGACGGCGCGAAGCTGCGCGGCGGCCCCAAGGACGCGGACTACCAGGCGCCGAGCCTGAACGCGTCGATCTACTGGGAGAACCCGCAGTCGTACTCGTCGCCGGGCGCTCCGCCGAACGGCTCCGACTACGTGCGCCTCCGTGATGCGGCCGGCAACCCGCTCGCCGCGAAGGACGTCGAGTCGATCGAGTTCTCGGGCCCGGCCAAGCACGCCGCGGCGCCGATGGAGTGGCAGTCGGTCCTGCAGGCCGGAGACGCCGTCCTCGCCGCGGGTGCGGCGGACGACGTCGATCGCTCGATCGTGCGCTCGGTCGCGGTCCCCGCGACGGGCGACCGCACGCTCACCTTCGACACGAAGCACGAGATCGAGACGGGCTGGGATTTCGCGTTCGTGCAGGTCTCGACGGACGACGGGCTGACGTGGCAGAGCATCGCCAACGGCAACACGACGAGCGAGCACGATCCCGCGGCCCGCTCGTCGATCGTCGCGCAGCTCCCGGGTCTCGACGGGACGGCCGACTGGCACCTCGAGTCGTTCGACCTCGCCGCGTACGCGGGCAAGACCGTGCTGCTCCGCTTCCGGATGATGACGGACGGGGGAACGCTCGGGAACGGCGGCGAGGCGGGCTGGTGGATCGACGACGTCAAGGTCGGCGGCACGCTGGTCTCGGACGGCACGCTCGCCGGCTGGGGCACCGTCGCGCCTCCGATCACCGGCTACACCGTGCAGCTCGTCGCGCTCGATTCGAAGAACGGCAAGCAGAGCATCCTCGCGCGGGTGCCGCTCGTGGACGGGCGGAACGCCTCGCTCAGCGGCGGTGCGCTGCGCAGCATGATCGGCAACCAGGCCGCGACGGTCGCGGCGATCGTCATGTACGACGAGCCGACCGAGTCGATCACGACGTACGCGCCCTACTCGCTGAAGGTCAACGGCGTCCTGCAGCCGGGCGGTGGGTCGTGAGGACACGCAACCACAAAGGGAGAGAACGCATGCGGAAGGTCATCGTGCTCCTGGCTGCTCTCGGTGCGGCCGTCGCCGCGCTCGCGGGGTCGGCGGGAGCGATCACGGGCAACTACACGGACGACTTCGTCCACGACAACGTCGGCCTGCTCGTCTTCTACACACCGGACACGCCGGCCGGCGAGGACCCGTTCAGCCACCGGTGCTCGGGCACCCTGATCTCGCCGACCGTCATGGTCACCGCGGGTCACTGCACGCAGGGCGTCGACGAGGGGCGGGTCTACTTCCAGCAGTCCGTCGCGCCGAACTACGACCCCAACGCCTTCGGCGGCTGGGGTGGCGACCCGACCACCGGCTATCCCTACGAGGGCGGGGTCACGTTCCACCGGGCCGACAACTACGGCTTCCTCGCCGGGTTCCCGGAGACGAAGGACGCCGGTGTCGTCGTCCTCGACACGCCGGTGACGCCGACGAACGGCTTCGGGATCCTGCCGACCGCCGGTGCGATCGACCGCTACATCGCGGAGGCCGGGAACAAGAAGCAGGCTCGCTTCACGGTCAGCGGCTACGGCCTCTCCGACCAGGATCCGCGCCCGGTGTCGTTCCGCGAGCGGTTGATGGCCAACTCGTACGCGATCAACAACGAGGCGCCGATCACCGAGTTCAACCTGAAGACGACCGCCAACGCGTCTCAGGGCAAGGGCGGCACGTGCAACGGTGACTCGGGCGGTCCCGTCTTCTTCTACGGCACGAACGTGATCGCCGCGGTGACCTCGTTCGGCCAGAACGGCCAGTGCAAGGGCCAGGACTTCTCGTACCGGCTCGACCGGGCTCCCGTCCTGAGCTGGATCCTCGATCCGAACCGGGCCGACGCGGGCTAGTCGCTCGACGGCTTCGGTGGAACTGCGGGGGCCCGTTTCGGCGGGCCCTTGCGTTTCTCCTCGCAGGCGGGCTCGACCTGAAGCACCGCCCGCGTGCCCCGGAGCCCCGCCGCGCGGACGGTGAAGGCCGCGCAGCGATCGAGTCTGAGCGGGAACGTCGCGCGGAAGCTGCCGTCGCGCTTCGCTCGCACGCCGACGACGCGGCGGGTCAGGTCGGCGGCCGTGTACGTGAGCAGGACGGGCTCGCGCGCGCCGAAGTACGTGCCGCGGACGACGAGCGGGGCGGTCTTCTCGAGCTGGAGCGAGGCGCGTTTCGGCGCCGGCGCCGCCGGCGCCGGAAGAGCGAGCACCAGCGTGAGCACAGCGGCGGCGGCGACGCGCATCTTCCCTCCTCGAAGCTCATGAAGCCACAGCGTCGCCCGCTGTGGGAACCCCCGGAAGGGGGTCGACAAGAGTCAGCGATGGAGGCGTTATTGTCCGTCCGACGCCGCCTCAACGGGGCGGCACGAGGGAAGGGGGAGTGCGTGTTCCGTACTCGATTCCTCTGCCTGCTCGGCGCTGCCTCGACAGCGCTCGTGCTCACGGCGCCTGCGCTCGGCGACGTGAAGATCACCGACAGGCAGTACGTCCGCCACGACGGCGGGCAAGACGCGACCACGATCGCGTGCTCGACCAACAACCGGCAGCAGAACGAGCCGACCGCTGCCGTCAGTCCGATGCAGCCGGCCAAGATGACGGCCGGTGCAAACGACTACTGCACGGTTCCGACCAACGGCGACGCCTGGGCCGGCTTCTACTTCAGCTCGGACAACGGCGCGACGTGGACGAACAGCCTGCTGCCGGGGTATCCGCAGGACACGACGGCCGAGGGCCGGGCCTCACCGCTCTTCGGGCTCGCGCTCGCCGCGGGCGACCCGGTGCAGGCCTGGGACCGCTTCGGCAACGTCTACTACGGCGGAATCGCGTTCAACCGCGGCAAGCCGGCGAACGCCTCGATCTGGGTCGCCCGCTACAGCTGGGTGGCAGGCGCGCTGCCCGACTACCAGGGGACTGCTCTGGTGGCTCGCGGCACGCCGAGTCCGATCTTCAGGGGCCACTTCAACGACAAGGTGATGATCGAGGTCGACCGTTCGACCGCTCCGACGTCCGGCAACGTCTACGTCTGCTGGGCGCTGTTCACCGCCAGTGGGCCGAACAACGGCGTCTTCTTCTCCCGCTCGACGGACGGCGGCCGGACGTTCTCGAACCGGATGAAGGTCTCCGACGGCGTGCACGGCAGCCAGTCGTGCGACATCGGCGTCGGCAGCACGGGCCGGGTCTGGGTGGCGTGGCGCGAGTTCGCGGTCAAGAAGCAGCAGCCGGATGCGGTGGCCTACGTCTACTCGACCGACGGCGGCGCGTCGTTCACGAAGCCTGCGATCGCGACCGAGTTCATCCCGTGGGACATGGGCGACACGACGGGCGATCCCGGTGCGGCGGGCCAGGCCGGCTACGAGGCCTGCCTCGTCGGCGACGCCACCCTCGGCCGCTGTGAGGGCCCCGACCCGCGGGTGAACGCGCGCGATTGCGGGGATGGGCCGTTCGAGTGTCAGTCGGGCTACGTCTTCGGGCGTGCCGACTCGAGCGTCCACATCTCGGCGGATCCGACTCCTGGGGCGGACCCCGACGCCGCCTACGCGCTGGTCGACGCGACGGTGCCCGGCACGCAGACGCCGACCGGGTCGACGTACTCGACCGTCACCGACGGCATCGGCAGCCAGGCGTCGACATACCTCGTCAGGACGACGAACGGCGGCGGCAGCTGGGCGACCTCGCGGGTCGACCCGCAGCCGAAGGGGCACCAGTTCTACAGCGACGTCGATGCCTACGCCGGACGGCTCCACGTCGTCTACCACGACACGCGCAGCGACGTCGCGACCGGGCCGCCCGGCACGGTCGGCGACTTCCGCACGATCCCGTTCTCGAACCAGTGGGTCGGCGGGGCGGTCGGCTCGACGCATACCCGTCAGGGCGTCGAGACCTGGTACTCGCGCTCGACCGACGGCGGCTCGAGCTGGACGCGCCAGCGGGTCTCGGGTGGCAGCTACGCGCTCAACTACGAGCAGTTCGGCAACCGCGACAGCCCGTTCTTCGGGGACTACAACTTCGTGTCCGCGTCGGCCTCGAACGTGCTGATGGCCTGGCCGAGCGGGCAGGACGTCGTCCCCGGGACCGATCCGCGCTACACGGACGGGAACGGCACCGACGGCTTCGACGTGCTCCAGTGCCGCACGTTCGCAAACGGTGTCTGGAGCGCCGACACCTGCCCCGACGCGGGCGGGCTCGACATGAACATCTACGGGTTCGTCGGCAGCTAGCCCGGCGAGCTAGTAGGCGACGGCGCCACGTCCGGTCTCCGCGGCGTGGCGCTGCTCGTCTGCGCGATAGCTCGAGCGGACGAGCGGGCCGGCGAAGACGGAGCCGAAGCCGAGCACCTCGCCCTGCTCGCGCAGCCACCGGAACTCGTCCGGGTGCACCCAGCGGTCGATCGCCGCGTGCTTCGGGCTCGGCTGGAGGTACTGGCCGATCGTGACGACGTCGACGCCGTGGGCGCGCAGGTCGCGCATCGTCTCGACGACCTCGTCGTTCGTCTCGCCGAGGCCGACGATGATCCCCGACTTCGTCAGCACGTCGTAGTCGGCGAGCTCCTTTGCGCGGCCGAGCAGCCAGAGCGCCTTGTCGTAGCTCGCTTTGGCGCCGCGCATGTTCCGGTGCAGCCGACGCACGGTCTCGATGTTGTGGTTGAAGACCTCGGGGCGGGCTGCGAGGACGGTGTGAAGCGCTTCCTCCTCGACGCCGAGGAAGTCCGGCGTCAGCACCTCGACGCTCGCTTCCGGCAGCTTCATCTTGATCGCGCGGATCGTCGCGGCGAAGTGGCGAGCGCCCCGGTCGGGGACGTCGTCGCGGTCGACCGAGGTGACGACGACGTGCTTCAGCGCCATCTGCGCGGCCGCCTGGCCGACGCGGAGCGGCTCGAGCGGATCGGGCGCGTCCTCTGGCTTGCCGGAGTGGACGTAGCAGTAGCGACAGGCGCGGGTGCAGGTCTCGCCGAGGATCTGGAACGTGGCCGTGCCGCGACCCCAGCACTCGGCGATGTTCGGGCAGCGCGCCTCCTCGCAGACGGTGTTCAGCGAGAGCCCGTGCAGCAGCTTCTTGACGTCGTAGAAGTGCCCGTCGGCGCTGGGCGCGCGAACCTTCATCCACTCCGGCCGGCGCGGGCGCTCGGCGACGGGAAGCGACGTCTCCATCGGCCTGAGCCTAGCTGCGGCCTGCGAGCATGGGCGCCGGTCGCTCCTCCGGCTGGAGCGCGAACACCTCGGCCAGGGCCTCGAGCGCGGGACCGCGCACCTCGTCGACCGAGACCGGTCGGCCGAGTTCCTTCGCGATCGTCGTGAACATCGCGTCCTCGAGCCCGCAGGCGGTGATCCAGCCTGTGAAAGGAGCGGTGTCGAGGTCGACGTTGAGCGCGTAGCCGTGCGTGGTGACCCACTTGGAGATGTGGATCCCGATCGACGCGATCTTCCGCGGCGGACGCGTCAGCCAGACGCCGGTGAGCCCCTCGATCCGCTCGCCCTCGACACCGACCTTCGCGAGCGTGAGGATCAGCGCGTCCTCGAGGTCGCGGCAGTAGCGCTTGACGTCCTGGCCGTGGCGCGCCAGGTCGAAGATCGGGTAGCAGACGAGCTGCCCGGGCCCGTGGAACGTCGACTTGCCGCCCCGGTCGGTCTGGACGACGTCGACCTCGGCGTCGGGAGGGATGTGGAGCTCGGACTCCTCGGTGCGGCGACCGGTCGTCACGGTCGGCGGGTGCTCGAGCAGCAGGATCGTGTCGGGACGCGCCGCCCTCGGCCACCTCGGCGGCGACGGCGCGCTGCAGCTCCCACGCCTCCTCGTAGGGAACGAGGCCGAGGTTGATCACGTGCGCGCTCGTCATGCGTCTCCCAGGGTAATCGTCCGGTCCGACACGCCGTCGAAGACCTCGAGCCACGCCGGTACCGGATCGCCGAGCTCGGCCGAGACCTCGGGGGTCATCGCGAGCACGTCCCACGTGAGCGCGCGCACGAGCGTCCCGAGCAGGTAGCCATGCTCGAACGCGCCTCGCAGCTCGCTCAGGGGCGCGAGCGAGGTGAACGGCTCGAGATAGGCGTCGCGAAAGCGCTCCGGGGAGGCGCCGGTGCGCTCGACGGCGAAGCGCAGCGGCAGCACGGTGCCGACGAAGGGGTGCGAGACGACCGCCTCCGCCCAGTCGAGCAGGCGGACGCGCCCGTTCGCGATGAAGAGGTTGCCGTCGTGCGCCTCGGTGTGCACGACGGTGGTCGGAATCGCGCCGCCGAGCCCTTCGACGGCCCGACGAACCGCTTTCGCGCGACCTTCGCCTCCGGGCAGCTCCGCTGAGAGCTCCGGCAACCGCGCGGGCCGCGCGTCCAGGACGCCGAGCCCGAGCGCGCCGTCCACGTCCGCCGTGAGATCGAGCTGGAGCTCGGCGTGGCCGGCGAGAAGCTCCTCCCAGGCGGGCGCGGGCAGCCCGTCGTCGAGGTGCGCCCGCAGCCGCCGGCCGGCGTGGCGCGTGAGCAGCCGCGGGCCCTCGGCCGCGAGCACCTCAGGCAGGAGGTCCGGCCGCCGGCGTGCAAGCGCCACCGTCAGCTCCGGCTCGAACGCGAGCGGCGGCGGATCCTCCTTGAACCACGCCGCGCCGGCCGTCGTGGGCACGCGCGCGACCGCCGACCACGCGCGGGCAAGCACGACCTCGACCTCGCCCGTCCGCTCGACGTGCCGGTCGATCCACTCCGTCGCGCGGGCGAGCCAGCCGGGCTCGTCCCAGGCGGGGCTAATAGTCCGACTCGCCCCAGGATTCGAGCTTCTCGCGCAGCGAGCTGAGGAAGCGGCCGGCGAGGGCGCCGTCGACGAGGCGGTGGTCGTACGTGAGCGTGATGTTCATGATCGGCCGGATCGCGATCGTGTCCTGGCCGAGCTCGTCGGTGACGACCCACGGCCGCTTGACGACGGCGTACGTGCCGAGGATCCCGGCCTGCGGCTGGCTGATCACGGGCGTGCCGTGGAAGGTGCCGTAGCCCCCCGGGTTCGTGATCGTGAACGTGCCGCCCTGGACGTCGTCGGGCATGAGCTTCTTGTCGCGGGCGCGCTTGGCGATGTCGGTGACGCCGCGCGCGAGCCCGAGCAGGTTCAGGCCCTCGGTGTGCTTCAGCACCGGCACGATCAGGCCCTTGCCGTCGGCGAGCTCGACTGCGAAGCCGAGGTTGACGTAGTTGCGCGTCACGATCTTGTCGCCGCGGATCTCACCGTTGATCCACGGGTACTCGCGCAGCGTCTCGACGGTCGCCCGGGCGACGAAGGCGAGGTACGTCGGGTTGACCCCGTACGCCTGCTCGTACTCCTTCTTCAGCGTCTTCCGGATCGCGACGACCTTCGACATATCGACCTCGATCGCACTCGTGACGTGCGCGGACGTGTCGAGCGAGCGGCGCATGTGCTCGGCGATCCCCTTGCGCATCGCCGACATCGGCTCGAGCGTCTCGCCGGCCTCGGGCTCGGCGCTCGCTGCCGGAGCCGGAGCTGCGGCAGGCGCGGGCGGAGGCGCCTGCGCGGCCGGAGTGGGCGCAGGTGGCGCTGGGGTCGCAGGTGCTGGAGCCGGCGGCGGCGCCTGAGCGGCGGGTGCGGGCGCCGGTTCGGCGGGCGCGGGCGGTGCTGCCGCGGGCTCGGCAGCGGGCTGCGCGGCCGGCTCGGGCGCAGCAGCGGCCGGAGCAGGCGCGGCCTGGCCGCCGGACTCGACGAACGCGAGGATGTCCTTCTTCGTCACCCTGCCGCCGGCGCCTGTGCCCTGCACGGTGTTGGGGTCGACCCCGTGCTCGGACGCGATCCGCGCGACGACGGGCGAGACGAAGGTGCGGCCGTTGCCGGACTGCGGCGCAGGAGCGGCGGCGGGAGCGGGCGGGGCGGGCGGCGGCGCGGGAGCGGTCGGCTCGGCGGTCTCGGACGCGGCTGCCTCGGACGCGTCGGCGGCGGCCTGGGTCGCGGGCTCGGGAGGAGCCTCGGGAGCTGCGGGCGCCTCGGGGGCCGGCGGCGTCTCGGCGGGAGCGGCGCCCTCGGGCGCGATCACCGCGAGGACGGTGCCGACATCGACGGTCGCGCCTTCCTGGACGAGGATCTGCGCGACGACGCCCTCGGCGGGGCTCGGAACCTCGGTGTCGACCTTGTCGGTCGAGATCTCGAGCAGCGGCTCGTCCCGGCCGATCGGCTCGCCCTCCGCCTTGAGCCACTTCGTGATCGTCCCCTCGGAGACGGACACGCCCATCTGGGGCATGACGACTTCGGTCTGCGTTCCGGTCGACATCTGCTCTCCTAGTACTCCGCCAGCTCTCTCAAACCCTTCACGACGTCCTCGACCTGCGGGATGAAAGCCTTCTCGAGCACAGGCGAGAACGGCACCGGGCAGTCGGGAGCCGCGATCCGTTTCACCGGCGCGTCGAGGTCCTCGAACGCCTCCTCCGCGATCGTGGCCGCGATCTCGCCGCCGAAGCCGCCGGTGCGGTTGTCCTCGTGCAGGACGATCACCTTCGACGTCTTGCGCACGCTCTCGAGCACCGCCTCCTTGTCCCACGGCATCACCGTGCGCAGGTCGACGATCTCGACCGAGACGCCGTCGCCGTCGAGCTGCTTGGCGGCCTCCTCGGCGGTGTAGACCATCGCGCCCCACGTGATCACGGAGACGTCGTCTCCCTCGCGGTGCGTACGGGCCTTCCCGATCGGGGTCACGTAGCGCTCGTCGGGCACCTCGGCCTTGATCCGCCGGTAGAGGTGCTTGTGCTCGAAGAAGAGGACGGGGTTCGGATCCTCGATCGCGGCGACGAGCAGGCCCTTCGCGTCCTCCGGCGTCGCGGGGCAGACGCACTTCAGGCCCGGGATGTGCGCGAACGAGCTCTCCGGGTTCTGCGAGTGGAAGGGGCCGCCGGAGAAGCCACCGCCGGAGGGGAGCCGGACGACGATCGGCACGGGCGTGCCGGCGCGGAAGCGCTGCTTCGCGGCCACGGTGACGAGGTGGTCCCAGCCGCAGGAGATGAAGTCGGCGAACTGCATCTCGGCGACGGGCCGCATCCCCATCATCGAGGCGCCGGTTGCCGCACCGAGGATCGCCGTCTCGGCGAGCGGCGAGTCGATCACGCGCCAGGGGCCGAATTCCTCCTGGAAGCCGAGCGTCACCTTGAAGGCGCCGCCGTAGACGCCGACGTCCTCGCCGATCACGAAGACGCGGTTGTCGCGCCGCATCTCCTGCCGGAGGCCGTCGCTGATCGCTTGAAGGTAGGTCTTCTCGGCCATTACTTGTGGTGCGGCGTGTCGAGGTCCTCGGGCGTCGCGTAGACGCCCTCGAGCAGCGTGCCCGGATCGGGCTGCGGCGACTCCTCCGCCTGCGTGAGCGCGTCGTTCAGCAGCTTCTTGACGCGGCCGGAGATCTCTTCCTCCTCCTCGCCGGTCAGCTCGGCGTTCTCGCGCAGCCAGGTGCGGAAGCGCTCGACCGGGTCGTTCTTCGCCCACTCCTCGAAGAGCTCCTTGGGGACGTAGAAGGCGTCGTCGTGGACGGCGTGCCCCTCCATCCGGAGCGTCTTCAGCTCGAGCAGCGTCGGGCCGCCGCCGTTGCGCGCCTTCTCGATCGCCGCCTTCGACTCGCGGTAGACCGCGAGCACGTCGGTGCCGTCGACGACGACGCCCTCGAAGCCGTATGCCGCGGCGCGGTCGGCGAGGTGCTCGACGGCGTAGCCGAGGTGCGTCGGCGTCGAGTACGCCCACTGGTTGTTGTCGCAGATGAAGACGACCGGCAGCTGGCGGACGCCGGCGAGGTTCATCGCCTCGTGCGCGTCGCCGCGCGCCGAGGCGCCCTCGCCGAACCAGCCGACGGCGACGCGCTTCTCGTCTCGGATCCGGAAGGCGAGTGCGCAGCCGACCGCGACCGGCAGCATCGCCGGCAGGTGGCTGACCATCGCGATCATCCCGAGGCGTGCGTCGGCCATGTGCACGTTCCCGTCGCGGCCGCGTGTCGGCCCGCCCTCGCGGCCCATGTACTGCGCGAAGATCCGCCACGGCTCGACGCCGCGGGTGACGTGGACGCCCATGTCGCGGTGGAGGGGCGTGCCGACGTCGTTCGGGCCCATCGCGGTGGCGACGCCCACGGCGGCGCCCTCGTTGCCGCGGCCGGTGTAGAAGGAGCCGGGGATCTTTCCCTGCTTGTAGAGGATGTGGCCCCGCTCCTCGATCCCGCGGGTGACGAGCAGGTTGCGGTAGATGCCGAGGAGATCCTCCCGGTCGAGGCCTGCCTCGCGTACCTCATGCAGCGAGCCGACCGGCTGCGCCTCACGTACCGCCATGCGTCTACCCCCGCGGTTGAACGACGGCTGCACTTTATCGACGCACATAGGATGGAGCGCGTGAGCACCGTCTACGACGCAGACGTCTTCGAGATCGAGCAGCTGATCCGCCCGATGGTCAACCTCTACCGCATCTCGTCGCGTGGGGCGGCCGTCGCGTTCGTGCGGCAGAAGCGGATGGCGATCAAGGAGGACATCCGCTTCTTCGCCGACGAGAGCGAGACGGAGGAGCTCTTCCGGATCAAGGCGCGCTCGATGATGGAGTTCGGCGGCCGCTACGACGTGACGACGCCGGCCGGCGAGAAGATCGGCGTGCTCGGCAAGGTCTTCGGCAAGTCGCTGCTGCGCTCGACCTGGTCGATCATGGACGCGAACGAGCAGGAGCTCGCGATCGCGAAGGAGCGCTCGCAGTTCTGGGCGATCGTGCGGCGGGTGATCGACGCCGTGCCGTACGGGGACTTCATCCCGATCGTCTTCCACTTCCGGATCGACCGCGGCGACCAGCACCTCGGCGACTTCACGCGGCGCGTTCGGCATGCGCGACCGCTACACGCTCGACCTCGCGAACGACGCCGAGCGGACGATCGACCGCCGACTCGCGATCGCGCTCGCGATCGCACTCGACGCCTTGCAGAGCCGCTAGGCCGGGACGCGGAGCGGCTCGTCGGTCGGGATCCGCTCCAGGTCCCGGTTCTTCAGCATCGTCAGCAGCAGCACGAGGCCTCCGAGCAGCAGGACCGCCCCGGCGAAGAACGCTCCCTTGTATCCGGTGACGAGCGCCTCGCCGAGCTGGATCGGGCTCGGCCGCGCCGGCAGATGCTCGCGAGCTCGTCGTCCGTGCGGTTGACGGCGATCGTCGAGAGGATCGCGAGGCCGAGCGCGCCGCCGACCTGCTGCGACGTGTTGAAGAGGCCCGAGGCGAGGCCGGCCACGTCCGCCTGCAGGCCCGAGGTCGCAAGCAGCGTCACCGGCACGAACGTCAGGCCCATCCCGATCGAGAGCGGGATCATCATCGGGAGCACGTCGGCGAGGTAAGAGCCGTCTCGGTCGATCGTGAGCAGCGCCGAGCATGCCGGCCGACCCGAGCACGAGCCCGATCGCGGCCGTCGTGCGGAGGCCGATCGACTCATCAGCGGCTGCGAGAGCCCGGCGCCGATCGCGATCCCGACCGTGAAGGGGAGGAACGCGAGCCCGGCCTGGAGCGGCGAGAAGTCGAGCACGCGCTGGATGTACAGCGTGTTGAAGAAGAACATCGCGAAGAGGCCGGAGGCGACGACGAGCATGACCACGTTCGCGGCGCGAAGGGTGCGCACCTTGAAGATGTCGAGGCGGACGAGCGGCTCCGCCGAGCGGCGCTCGATCACGATGAACGCCGTCAGCAGGACGACGGCGAGCGCGAGGAAGCCGAGCGTCTGCGCCGACCCCCAGCCGTTCTGCTCCGTCGAGACGATCCCGTAGACGAGCGAGATCAGGCCCGCGGTCACGGTGACGGCGCCGGGGATGTCGTACGTCTCGTGATGCGTGTCGCGGGACTCCGGCACGTAGCGGAGCGCCGCCAGGCCCCCGATCAGCCCGATCGGGACGTTGACGAAGAAGATCCACGGCCACGAGAGGTACTCGACGAGGATGCCGCCCGCGAGCAGGCCGGCCGCGGCGCCGCCGGTCGCGATCGCCGCCCAGACGCCCATCGCCTTGTTCCGCTCCGGCCCCTCTTCGAACGTCGTCGTGATGATCGACAGCGCGGCCGGGGAGATCAGCGCCGCGCCGAGGCCCTGGAGCCCGCGGCAGAGGATGAGCATCGTCGACGAGTCGGCGAGCCCGTTCAGCAGGGACGCGATCGTGAAGACGACGAGGCCGACGAGGAAGACGCGCTTGCGGCCGAGCAGGTCGCCCGCGCGGCCGCCCAGCAGCAGGAAGCCGCCGAACGTCAGCGTGTAGGCGTTGACGATCCACTGCAGGTCGCCCTCGGCCATGTTCAGGTCGGTCTGGATCGACGGCAGGGCGACGTTCACGATCGTCGCGTCGAGGACGACCATGAACTGCGCCAGGCAGACCAGGGAGAGGACGAGCCAGGGATTGACGTGTGGCGGCTCGGTCACGACCGAGCAGCCTAGCTAGAGTCGTTTTCGGTGGCCAAGCGGAACTGGATCCAGGAGGAGCGGCGGAAGACCCTCGGCGACTACACGAGCTTCTGCCTCGGCTGCGGCGCCGTGCAGCGCTACTTCCTCGAGTTCGAGGCCGAGCTGCCCGCGACGTGCGCGCAGTGCGGCGGCGAGACGCGCCACCGCTGCCCCGAGTGCTCGGCGCCGTTCCCGTCCGCCTTCGCAGTCGAGTGCGAGGAGTGCGGCGCGGCGGTGCGTCCGCCCGAGGTGCTCGGCGTCCGGATCCGCAAGCCCGGGCGCTAACCCGGCGGCAAGCGCTTCAGCAGCAGCACCTCGACCGGCTCCTCGCGACCCTTGACCTGGACGGTGTCGAGCGGCTCGGTCTCGGCTCCCCAGAGGGCGCGCGCGGTCTCTGCGCTGATCGCGACCCCGCCCGCCGGCGCGAGCCCCTCGATCCGGGAGCCCAGGTTGACCGTGTCGCCGATGGCGCTGTACGTCCGGCCGGTGCCCGTGCCGAGCACGCCGACGGAGGCGGCGCCGGTGTTGAGCCCGGCGCGAAAGCGCGGCCACTCGGGGTGCTCCGCGGCGAGTGCCGCCGTCTCCTCCTGCAGCCCGAGCGCGGCGCGCGCCGCCCGCTCCGCGTGCTTGTCCCCCTCGAACGTCGCGAAGACGGCGTCGCCGATCAGGCGGTCGACGCGGCCGTCGTGGCGCTCGATCGCGGGGATCGCGACGCCGAAGAGGGTGTCGAGCATCCGGGAGACGTCGGTCGGCTCGGCGCGCTCCGAGAAGGACGTGAACCCCATCAGGTCGGCGAAGAGCACCGTCACAGGCTGTGCCTCACGCTCCACGTAGAGCCGGCCGAAGCGCTCCTCCGAGCCCTCCTGATGTGCCATCACGGCGATCACGCCGAACGCGAGCAGCATCAGGACGTGCCACTCCCACCACGACGCCTGCCAGTTGCGTCCGAGCGCCACGGCCACCATCGCCTCCGCGAGCAGGACGAACGCGACCGTGAAGCCGAGCACGAGCCGCGAGCGCCGCTCCCGGTAGAGGTCGAGGTAGCGCACCACCGCGTACGTGTAGAAGGCCACGCCGACGGTGGAGAGGGCGACCATCGGGAAGGACAGCCGCTTCGGCACGACCGCGTCGTCCACCTCGGGGAAGAACGCGAGGCAGACGACCGCCCACAGCGCCAGCAGGGCGAGCAGCGCCCGCTCGAGGTACTTGGGCTGGACGGGCTCGCTGCCGATCGCCGACAGCACCGCAAAGGCGCCGGCGAGCACGAGCCCTACCGGCGTCGCGATCACGAAGCCGAGGTTGGGCTTGTCGAGCAGCACGCCCGGCGTCGCGAGCGCGTGCAGCGCGAGGAACCCGGACGCCGCGAGGAACGAGAGCGAGACGAGGTGGACGCGGCGGTCGCCGCGACGCCGGGCCGCGACGCCGGTCGCGTAGGCGAGCACCGCGTTCAGGCCGGCGGTCAGGAGCACGAGCCAGAAGTGGGAGGGGTGGTGCTCCCAGTGCACGTCCGCGTCGGGCGCCGCGAGCAGCACCGCGAGCCCGGCGAGCGGGAGTGCCAGCAAGACTGCGACCAGGATCAGCTGCGAACGGGCCATTGAGCCGGCTCGAGGGCGAGGTAGGCATGCACCTCGCTGACGGCGAGTGCCCCCGATCCCGCGGCGGAGGCGACTCGTTTCACGGCTCGGGCGCGGACGTCGCCGACCGCGAAGACGCCCGGGAGGCTCGTCTCGAGCGAGAACGGTGGCCGCTCGAGCGGCCAGGTGGACACGTCCGGCCCGGTCGGGAGGTAGCCCCACTCGTCGCGGGCGATCTCGTCCGGCAGCCACTCCGTGTGCGGGTTTGCTCCGATCAGGACGATCAGCGCGGCCGCGGACACCGTCTCCGTACCCTCGGGGGTCCGCAGCTCCAGCCACTCGAGCCTGCCCTCGCCGACCGCCCCCGCCACCTCGGTCCGGGGCAGGACCTCGATGTTCGGGTCCTTGTCGATCGCGTCGATCAGGTACTGCGACATCGTCGCCGCGAGGCCCTCGCCGCGGACGAGGATCCGGACCCTGCAGGCGTAGCGGGCGAGATGGAGCGCCGCCTGCCCGGCGGAGTTGCCGCCGCCGACGACGTAGACGCTCTCGCCGGCGAGCGCCTGCGCCTCGGACATCGACGCGCCGTAGAAGACACCCGCGCCTTCGAGCTCGGTCAGCCCGGGCGCGCCGAGCCTGCGGTACTCGACCCCGAGCGCGAGCACGACGGCGCGCGCGGCGACCTCGACCCCGGTCTCGGTCCGGACGACGTGGCGGTCGCCGCGCGACCCGATCGCAGTCGCGCGGTGGGTGAGCCGGAACTGGGCGCCGAAGAGCCAGGCCTGCTGGTACGCGCGCTGGGCGAGCTCCCCGCCGCCGAGGCCGCGGGGGAAGCCGAGGTAGTTGCGGATGAGCGAGCTCGAGCCGGCCTGGCCGCCGACCGCTCCCGCGTCGAGCACGGTCGTCCGCAGGCCCTCGGAGGCGGCGTAGACGGCGGCGCTGAGTCCGGCAGGGCCGGCGCCGACGATGACCACGTCTGCCTCGTGGTCGTCGAGCTCGGTGGGAAAGCCGAGCGCGCGTGTCAGCTCGGCGGCGCTCGGGTCGGTCAGCACCTGGCCGTCGGCGAGGGTCACTGCCGCAGCGGCGCCGTCGTTGCTCGGGAGCGTCCGGTGCGGGATGCCGAGCCCTGCCAGCGTCGCGCGCAGGCGGTGGGCTTCCGCCGACTTCTCGTCCGCGACGACCGTCGCGCCCGCCGGTCCCTCGCCCCGCAGCCGCTCCGACTCCTGCAGCAGCTCGCTGATGGTGCGATGGAAGACCTCGTCGCGGCGCCGCGTGGGCTTGATCACGTAGAGGTCGATCCAGCCCCGGGCCATGCTGCGCAGCACCAGCTCGCCGACGCCGCGGCGGCTCCAGCCGAGCCACGGGATCAGCAGCCCTCGGCGCGCCGTCGGGAAGCGGCCCCGCATGCCCGCGAGCAGCGCGGCGCCTTCCTTCCCCGACGCCAGCGCGACGGCGACGACGTCGCCGTTCCGCTCGGCCTCGTCGAGCACGCCGGCGAGCTCGGCCGTCGAGCAGAGCCGGATCGAATAGTCGTCGCCGTACCGCCGTACCAGCTCGGCCGCGATCAAGGCGCGCTCGTCCAGGTCGTCCTCGGCGACTACGAGTAGCGGCGTTCGGTCGGCGGAGGTCATCGGCGCTCCCCGCCCATCCTACGGCCGGCCTCCTAGAACATCGAGCCGATGATCTGCGAGAAGCGGATCACCGTCACCGTCTCGTCCTCGCCGACGGGACGGTTGTAGAGCTGGCCCAGGAAGCGCGACATCTCGTCCGGTCTGCGGATCTCCGGGTTGTCGTGCTCGATCTCCCGCGGCGAGAGCTCGTCGATCCGCTTCACCTCGACCTTGTCGATCACCGCGTCGAAGATCTTCTCACGCTGCCCGTAGCGCACGCCGACGAGGACGGTCACGATCATCCCCTTCTTGTACTTGCCCGACTTGTCGCCGAGCCGGATCGTCGCCGTCTTGCGATGCGTCCGCAGCTGGTCGGCGACAAGCGGGGAGTAAAAGTTCAGCGCGTACATAGCCATGGCCGGACGATCATAGAGAGGTGAGCGCCTTCGTAGCCATCTCCCGCTCGCCGCCGTACGCCAGTAGCCGTGGCGCATCCTCGAGCGGGAGCCAGCGCGCCTCCGCCACCTCGCGCTCCATCCCCGGCGGGAGCTCGCCGATCCGCCCGCTCGTGTATCTGAGCAGGAAGAAGCTGACCACTTTGAAAACCCGCTCGCCGTCCCACGTGTAGACGTAGCGGACGTCGCCGAGCTTCCCCTCCAGGCGGCCGGCGAGCCCCGTCTCCTCCGCCACTTCACGAACCGCCGTCGCGGCACCGGTCTCGCCGGCGTCGATCAACCCCTTCGGCAGCGCCCACGTGCCCTCCGGCTTCCCGTTCGGGCGGATCGCCGCCACCCACCAGCGGCCGCGCAGCCGCCGCACGAGCACCCCGCCGGCCGAGAACTCACGCCGCATGGCACTTTGTGACAGGACGAGCTTGGCTGTCGGAGGTTCTCGCTTGCACAGGTCTCGAGGATTTGTAAAATGCCGTTGGCACTCTCACAGGTAGAGTGCCAGGACGTGTCACAAAGTCTGAAGAACGAGGAGGCATCACATGAATTTGCAGCCTCTCGGTGACCGCCTGATCGTCGAGATCCTCGAGGAAGAGGAGATCACGACCAGCGGCATCGTGCTGCCCGACACGGCGAAGGAGAAGCCGCAGCGCGGCCGTGTCCTCGCAGTCGGTCCCGGCCCGCGAGACGAGGACGGGGAGTACATCAAGATGGACGTCGAGGAGGGTGACGAGGTCATCTTCTCCAAGTACGGCGGGACCGAGATCAAGCTCGGGTCGGACGACGTCCTGATTCTGCGTGAGTCGGACGTCCTCGCAAAGGTCGTCGGCGACCGCGCCGCAGTCTAGGACCAGGGAGGAACCACAGAAATGGCTCACAAGGAGCTCAAGTTCAACGAGGACGCGCGCCGCTCGCTCGAGCGGGGCGTCAACATCCTCGCCGACGCGGTCAAGGTGACGCTCGGCCCGAAGGGCCGCTACGTCGTGCTGGACAAGAAGTTCGGCGCGCCGACGATCACCAACGACGGCGTCACAATCGCCCGCGAGATCGAGGTCGAGGACCCGTTCGAGAACCAGGGTGCACAGCTCGTACGCGAGGTCGCCACGGCGACCAACGACGTCGCCGGCGACGGCACGACGACCGCGACGGTGCTCGCCCAGGCGATCGTGCGCGAGGGCCTGAAGAACGTCGCCGCGGGCGCGAACCCGATGGGGATCAAGCGCGGCATCGAGGCGGCGGTCGAGGCCGTCGTCGAGGACCTCAAGAAGCAGTCGAAGGAGGTCTCGGGCAAGGAGGACATCGCCCGGGTCGCCACCATCTCGGCGCGCGAGCGGGAGATCGGCGACGTGATCGCGGACGCGATCGAGAAGGTCGGCAAGGACGGCGTCGTGAACGTCGAGGAGGGCCAGACGTTCGGGCTCGAGCTCGAGTTCACGGAGGGCATGCAGTTCGACAAGGGCTACCTGTCGCCGTACATGATCACGGACGCCGAGCGCATGGAGGCCGTGCTCGAGGATCCGTACGTCCTGGTCGCGAACCAGAAGATCGGCTCGGTGAAGGACCTTCTGCCCGTGCTCGAGCAGGTGATCCAGGCCGGCCGCCCGCTGCTGATCGTGGCGGAGGACGTCGAGGGCGAGGCGCTCGCGACGATCGTCGTCAACAAGCTCCGCGGCACCTTCACGGCCGTTGCGGTCAAGGCGCCGGGCTTCGGCGACCGCCGCAAGCGCATGCTCGAGGACATCGCGATCCTCACGGGCGCCGAGGTGATCACCGAGGAGATGGGCCTCAAGCTCGAGAACACGAAGCTCACGCAGCTCGGCCGGGGCCGCCGCGTCGTGATCACGAAGGACACGACGACGATCATCGACGGCGCCGGTGACGCCGAGGCGATCAAGTCCCGGATCAAGCAGCTGAAGTCCGAGATCGAGAACACCGACTCCGACTTCGACCGCGAGAAGCTCCAGGAGCGGCTCGCGAAGCTGGCCGGCGGCGTCGCCGTCGTCAAGGTCGGCGCTGCCACCGAGACGGAGATGAAGGAGAAGAAGCACCGCGTCGAGGACGCGCTGCAGGCCACCCGCGCCGCCCTCGAGGAGGGCATCGTGCCGGGCGGCGGCGTCGCGCTCATGCACGCCATCGACGCGATCAAGCTGGACACGTACGAGGGCGACGAGAAGACCGGCGCGCAGATCATCCGCCGTGCGCTGGAGGAGCCGCTCCGTCAGCTCGCCTACAACGCCGGGCTCGAGGGCTCGGTCGTCGTCAACTCGGTCCGCTCGGCCGCCAAGGGCCAGGGCCTGAACGTCGACACGGGCGAGGTCGAGGACCTGGTCAAGGCCGGGATCATCGACCCGACCATGGTGACGCGCTCGGCGCTGCAGAACGCCGCATCGATCGGCAAGAACATCCTCACCACCGAGGCGATCGTCGCCGAGGCCCCCGAGAAGGCGGGCGCCGGCGCCGGCATGCCCGACATGGGCGGCATGGGCGGGATGATGTAACCGGCACGGGGGAAACCATGTTTCCCCCGTGAGCCGCCTTCTGCTTCGCAGCCGCGAGCGGAATGGGCTTGGGCTCCGCCGGATCAACCCGGCTCCGCCCGCAACGGTCGGCTCGCAGGCCGGCGATAGGAACAGCGAAGGGTCGGCCCGCGCCGGCCCTTCGTCGTTGTTCCGTCGTGTCCGGCGAAAGGACGCTCGCCCAGGCGGCTGAGCTACTCCGGCGGGCCGCCGATCTCCGTTGTCACCGTGCCGGCAGCGCGAACGACTTCACCGTCGCCGAACTCGCTCCCGACAACCGCCTTGAACGTGACCTCGACCGCGTCACCCTGATCGCAGCCCCAGCGGCTGACAACGATCGTGCCCGAGCTTCGCTCGTTCTTCGCGGCGGCTTCGTTGCCGGTCTCGAGGTCGTTGACATAGAAAGTCCAGGTGGTCGAGTCAATAGGGCGTTCGCGAAGGGAGAGCACGGGATCCCGCTCGAGCCGTTCGACCAGGCTGAAGAGGAGCCAGTACGTCCGCGGACGCTCGGTCTCTCGGGTTCCGCTGGGCCGCGACTGGCTGACGGGCACACCCGATCCGAGTTGGAGTGCCCTTCCGCCTCCGTCCCGCGGCGGGCCGCACCAGGCCCGCACCGAGCCCTCGAACTCGACGGTGCTGCCGTCCTCGCGGGTGACGGTCAGTCCTCCCGAGGTCGAGTCGCTTCCGGTCGAGCACGCAGTGCAGACCGCGAGCGCACAGATGATCAAGGCGCCGCCGACTAGCGTCTGGAAGAGGGGCCACCGGGCTCGCGATGCCACGAGGACGGCGGCTCCTAGCAGCGTCGCGCCGCCCAGGGTGGCGAAGGTCGTCAACTCGCCGACGTCGCGCATCTAGGACCGACTA
This sequence comes from uncultured Gaiellaceae bacterium, assembly GCA_963827015.1. Classification (GTDB taxonomy): domain Bacteria; phylum Actinomycetota; class Thermoleophilia; order Gaiellales; family Gaiellaceae; genus Gaiellasilicea. The sequence continues at coordinate 86,744 of CAWGZI010000015.1, forward strand.
CCCGCGTCGGGACTTATTCAGGCCAAAACCGGCTGCCCGACTCAGGCGTCATTCCCGAACGCTGGCCCAAGCGACGCCGTTGATCGCGATCTGCCAGACTCGTTCTGGCTGCCGGCGGATGGGAGCGCGCCGCGCTTCACGATCAGGCGCATGAAGGGATCGACATGATCGCAAGAATCGCGACGTATAGCTTCACTGGGGACGGGCAGGCTCTCGGCAGACGGGCCGAAGCAGGAATCTTGCCGATCCTCAAGGCCCAGCCGGGTTTCAAGAGCTACGCCGTAGCCATCGGGGAGAGCAAGGTTTTCTCGTCCAGCGCGTGGGAGAGCCGGGAGGAAGCAGAGAACGGCAGCGCCGCCGTCGCCGCGTGGGTGGCGGACAACATGACCGAGATCAGCCTGGAGGGCGATGTTCACTACGCCGAGGTCGCCTTCAGCACTGCGCTTGGGGTGTCCACCGCCTAGAGACCCGCTGCATAACCTCCGACGAGTTGGGGCGTCATTCCGCATCGTTGGCTCCGGCGAGGCAAAGGCTCTCCGGCACTAGTCGGGGAGCAGGCCGAGTTGGCCGAGGAAGTCCATCTGGTCGAAGAACAGGTGCTCAGACTTCAGCGCGTCGTCCTCGGTGACGTAAACCGCCGCCCACCGGAGCGCAAGGGCTCGTCCTGTCGGTGCGACATCGCCGTTGGGGGTGCGGAAGACACCATCGTGGGTACCGGTCATAGTTCCCTCCGCTGCTGCGGCCCGCCCGTCGGTGAGGAGATGCTCGACTTCGAGGCGGAGATCCGAGAACGCCTCCTGGAACACTCCGATGAAACCGATGACATTGTCGCGGCCGCTGAACTCGGCGCCCGGCGCGATGAACTCCGCATCGGCGGCCCATGGGTCGGCGTCGCTGTCACGGCCGTTGAACGCGTCGATGTGCTTGAGGATCACGTCTCTCGCGCTGGGCAATCTGCTCTCCGATTGTCGTTGGGAGTGCCATCCTCTCAGAAGTGAGACGTTCGCCTCGAACGAAAGCAGGGTCTCCCTCAGGCTTCATTGCGGAACACTGGCTCAGGCAAGGCAACCACGCTCCAGCGACGGTGTGCCGCCCATCGGCCGCACCCTCCGCATGCGACGACCATCGCGAGCAGACATGACGAGCGCGCACGTCGTCCTGATCGGCGGTCACGCCGACCATGAAGGGCAGCGCTTTCGACTTTTGGCGACCGATCACGCGCATCCGGAGACTCCGCCAAAGGCGATGAGCGCGCATGCTGAAGACGGTCTGAGTGAACCGGACTACTGTCTCCAACGATCCTGTGTCGAACATCGTCCTCTACACCCTTGTGTCCCTCGACGGCGCAACCGAGGATCCGCATCGGTACTTCCCCGAGACCGGCGACAAGCACGGCGCGCCCGTCTTTGACGAAGAACTGGCTCAGCTCGAAGGTGAGATGCTCGCCCGTCAGGGCGCCGTCCTCCTCGGCCGCCGCACATACGACGAGTGGTCGCGCTACTGGCCCACCTCCGACGAGCAACCATTCGCCGACTTCATCAACGCGATTCCCAAGTATGTCCTCACCTCGACGCCACTCGATGGCGGCTGGGCGAACGCGCAATCGGTCTCGGGCCCGCTGGCCGAGGTCGTGGCGGAGGTGAAGGCGCGCGTCGACGCCGACGCCGAGGTCGGCGTTCACGCCAGCATCTCGCTCGCGAAGTCACTTCTCGCTGAGGGTCTGGTCGACGAGCTATGCCTCGCTGTCGGACGCGTCCTCGACCCAGTCGGCCCCCGGCTCTTCGCAGGGCTACCCAGACCCGTCGAGCTGGAGCTCGTCGAGGCCGCGTCGACCTCAAGCGGCAGCGTGTGGCTCCGGTACAGGCTGGCGGATTCGCGAGGCTCGAGCGGTGGCGTCGGCTCGGGAGCCTGACGCGCCGGCCCGCTTGTCCGGACGTCAGTGGTATTCATCGAGAGCAGGCCCGGCAGGTCGTACTCCTGGATCTCGAAGAGCATCTCGTCGTGGTCTGAGGTAGCCGACGATCGCCCGTCGAGCGCTCCTCGGCTTCAAGGGTGCCATCGGTTCCTCCATAAGAGAAGACCCGGTGGGGGCCGGGTCTTCGAGGGGATGAAACTAGGGGGAGGTGGGTAGCCCAGGTATCGGCGTCCGTTGCCTCGGCTGTAGTCACTCGTTCGAGTGATCCGGCTCCAGGACTAGAACTGGTAGCGCTGCTCCTCGAACGGATCGGCGTCGTTGTGGTACCCGTAGCGCTCCCAGAAGCCCGGCTTGTCGCCCGCGGAGAGCTCGATCCCGCGCAGCCACTTCGCGCTCTTCCAGAAGTATTTGCCGGGAATCACGAGCCGGAGCGGGTAGCCGTGCTCGGCGCTGAGCGGCTCGCCGTTCGCGTGCGTGGCGAGGAGCGCGTGCTCGTCGCGGAGGAACGAGATCGGCACGTTGGCCGTGAAGCCCTGCTCCGCCACCGCGATCGCGTAGCGCGCGCTCGGCTTCGGCTGCACCAGCTTCTCGAGCTCGCGCCAGTGGACGCCTTCGAACGTCATGTCGAACTTCGACCAGCGCGTGACGCAGTGGATGTCCTGCGTGTGCTCCGTGCGCGGGAGCGCGTTCAACTCCTCCCACGAGAGCGTGACGGGGCTCTCGACCTCGCCCGAGACCTCGAACGTCCAGGTCGCCAGGTCGGTCGACGGCACCGAGCCGGCGTGGAGCACCGGCCACTTCTCGGTCAGGTACTGGCCCGGCGGGAGCCGCGCCGGGTCGTACCCCGCCTCGATCACCTTTTTCTCCGCCTTCGACCTGAACACCGTCTCTACAGTAAACGGAGATGCGCGCAGCACTCCGTCCCCGCTCCTTCGTCCGGGTCTCCGGACCGGCCGCCGAGGAGTACCTCGACCGGATGGTCTCGAACGACATCGCGGCGCTCGGCCCCGGCGAGTCGTGCGAGGCGCTCCTGCTGACGGCGAAGGCTCGCGTGATCGCACCTCTCGTCGTCCTCCGCCGCGGCCACGACGACTTCCTGCTCCTGACCGAGCCCGAGCTGGGCGAGCGGGTGCGCGCCGAGCTGCTCCGGTTCCGCTTCGCGACGAAGGTCGAGATCGAGGCGGAGGAGCACACGTCGCACGTCGTCTTCGGCGGTGACGGCATCCCCACCGACGACTACGGCGACGCAGCGGCCGAGCTGCTCGACGGCGAGGTCGAGCCGACGATGGGCGCGGAGGAGCTGGAGCTGCTCCGGATCCGCGCCGGCACGCCCGCGTGGGGCAAGGAGATCGACGATCGCGTCCTCCCGGCGGAGGCCGGCCTGACGGAGCGGGCGGTCAGCTTCACGAAGGGGTGCTACCCGGGCCAGGAGCCGATCGCGCGGCTGCACTACCGCGGGCATGCCAATCGCGGCCTGCGCGTGCTCGAGCTCAACGAGATGCCCGAGCCGGACGCCGAGCTGGTCTACGAGGGAAAGGCAGTCGGCCGGGTCACCAGCGCTGCTCGCGACGGCGAGCGGGTGATCGCGCTCGCCTACGTCAGGCGCGAGGTTCCCGAGGGAGCATCGCTCGACCTAGCGTCGTAGTGCGCCCGGCATGATTCGAACATGCGACCTCTGCCTCCGCAGGGCAGCGCTCTATCCCCTGAGCTACGGGCGCCCGGAGACGGCCTAGTGTAGCGGCCGCTTTCCGGTAGGAGAGCTCCCGTGGCGGCCGAACTGCGGGTGGTGGCCTCCGCGCCCGACCAGCTGACGCTCGCGCGCCACCGCGACCTGCGCGGCCGCGAGAACCGCCCGTACGTCCGCTGGACGCTGCTGACGTTGCTCGGCGTCCTCTGCCTGCTCGGCCTGATGAACACGTTCGGCCAGCACCCGCAGACGCGAACCGCGACGGGGAACGGCGTCGAGCTCGAGGTCTACTCGCCCGAGCGCCTCCGCAGCGGCCTCTTCTTCATGTCTCGGTTCACGATCCGGGCCGAGCGCGAGATCGAGTCCGCGACGCTGCTGCTCGACCCGGGCTGGGTCGAGGGGATCACGCTGAACACGCTCGTGCCCTCACCCGTCGGGGAGGCGAACCGAGACGGCAGGGTCGCCTTCGACCTCGGCCGCGTGCGCGCGGGCACGGCGCACGTCTTCTTCCTCCACTTCCAGGTCAATCCGACCGAGATCGGCCGGCGGCCGCAGGACGTCGAGCTGCTCGACGGGGAGACGCCGCTGCTCGCCCTCGACCGCACGGTGACGATCTTTCCCTGATGGATCTCGTCGTCCGCGCAGTCGTCGCGTTCCTCTTCGTCTATCTCCTGACGCGCGTGATCGGCCGCCGCGAGCTCTCCTCGATGGAGCCCTTCGACCTGATCATGCTCGTGATGATCGGCGATCTCGTCCAGCAAGGCGTGACCCAGAACGACTTCTCGGTCACCGGCGCGCTCCTCGTCGGCGCGACGATTGCGCTGATGACGGTGGCCGTCTCCTACACGAGCTTCAAGGTTCCGCGTCTGCGGCCGCTGCTCGACGGCGAGCCGGTGATCGTCGTCGAGGACGGCGAGCCGATCGACCGCAACCTGCGCCGGAACCGGATCACGCTGGAGGAGCTCGCGGCCGCGGCACGAGGCGAGGGCATCGGCTCGCTGGACGACGTGCGATGGGCGGTACTCGAGACGAACGGCCGGATCAGCTTCCTGCAGAAGGGCGACGCGTAGGCTTTCGGACTTGCCGCTCTACCTGACCGAGGCCGATGTCGCCGGCCTGATCACGCCCGGCGAGGCGGTGCCGGTCCTGGAGGAGTGCTTTCGGCGGATGGCGACGAGCCGGGTCGACAACGTCCCGCGCCGGCGGATTCCGCTCGACGACGGCGGGTTCGCGGTCATGTACGCCGTCGACCGCGAGCTCGGCTACGCCGGCGTCAAGGCGTACACGGTCGCCGCCGGGCAGGCGGTCTTCGCCGTGACGCTCTTCGACGCCGCCACGGGCGAGCTGGCGGCCGTGCTGGAGGCGGACACGGCCGGCCAGCGGCGGACGGGGGCGGCGAGCGGTGTCGCGGCGAAGTACCTCGCTCGCCCCGGAGCGACCAGCCTCGGCGTGATCGGCTGTGGCTGGCAGGCCGAGTCGCAGGTGGAGGCGATCCGGGCGGCCGTCCCGACGATCGAGCATGTCGTCGCCTACTGCCGGACGCCGGAGCGGCTGCACGCGTTCTGCGCGAAGGTCGGCGGCGAGCCGGCCGAGTCGCACGCCGACGCGGCCGCGCAGGACGTCGTCGTCACGATCACGACGTCGCGCGACCCGGTGCTGCGGGGCGAGTGGCTGCGCGAGGGAGCGCTCGTCTGTGCCGCCGGCGCGAACGATCCGCGCAAGCGCGAGCTCGACAACGCCGTGCTCCAGCGGGCGGCGTTCGTCTGCTGCGACTCGAAGGAGAACGCGAAGCTCGAGTCAGGCGACCTGATCGAGCCCGTGCAATCGGGCGTGCTCGACTGGCTCGAGGTGCACGAGCTGCACGAGGTCGTCGCGGGCGGGGTGGCCGGCCGTCAGACCGAGAACGACATCGCCGTCTTCAAGTCGAACGGGCTCGCTGTCTGGGACGTGGCGATCGCCGCCGAGCTGTTGCGGCGGGCGCGCGCACGGGGCGTCGGGACCGAGCTCTAGACGCCGCTGCCGAGGGCCTGCCGCGCGTCGGCGATCGTGTCCTTGCCGATCGCCTTGATGATCTCGGGGCGATCGAGGAGGCGTGCCCGCTGCTCGGCGGCGAGGCGGTTCTGGACGTAGCGATCTTCGAGGATCTCGGCGAGATCGCGGCCGCGATCGTGCTCGCGGATCACGTACGCGGCGACGCGTTCCTCCGCCGACGAGCGCTGGAAGAGGAACGAGAAGAGGTTCCGAAACGCCATCGCGGGCGATTGTATCCTCCAACCTGATGCGCAGGAACGCCTCCGACGGCCGGTGTGCCGAGCGGATCCTCCGCGGCTTCGACGACGCCGGCCGCGAGGAGCGGATCGTGATCTGGCTCGAGCGCAGGGAAGGGGCGCTGTGGGCCGTCGGCCGCGCCGTCAATCCGCAGCACCGGCCGAGCGACGAGCCGCGCCGCGACGACTACTTCTTCGAGGGCCACGAGCTCGGCGACGCGCTCGAGGCGGCGAACGGGGCGCTCGAGGACGACGCCCGCGTGCTCGAGGACGACGGCTCCACCGAGCACGTCAGGCCGTTCACGCGCAAGGAAGTGCTTCCGACACTGGAGCGCTTCTTCTTCGGCCGCCGCTGACCGTCGTCCGCCAGGCTGACGCAACGTCGTCCTGGCGGCGTATTGCGGAGAACAGCCCAATCCACATACCCTAGGGGGGTATGAAGCCCACCAACCACTCGTCCACGATGGAGGTATCACCAATGCGTCTCCGCATCGTTCTCCTCGCCGCTGCCCTCGCCACGATCGCAGTCACCGCGGCCGGTGCGGCCACACCGCCGCTCGCCGAGGGAGTCACGTTCAAGTCGGTCGCGAAGTCCGGGGTCGTAGGCACCGGCACGGTGACCGCGAACGGGATCGGCACCGGTGTCACCGTCCGGCTGACCGGCCTGAAGCCGAACTCGACCGCCCGCGTTCTCCTGCGGACGGGCCGCTACCCGCAGCTCAGCGCCAGCTTCGCCAAGGCGGTCAACGTCAAGGCGGACGGAAGCGGCCGCGGCCGCGCGTCGAGCGCGATCCGGTTTCGCAACGAGCCGGTCGCGTTCCAGATCGTCGCCGACGGCCAGCACGTCCTGACCGTGGTCGCGAACGGCCGCGTCGTCGCAGTCGCCGAGATCCCGGGTCTCGACTGATCGGCTTCTAGCGGGCGCCCGTCGGCGGGCGCCCGCTAGGCGTCCTTCGGCCACTCCAGGTTGGCGTCCGGAATCGGGTCGCCGTGCGGGTCGTGCGTGGGGAAGCCAAGCGCGCGGTCGATGCGCGCCTCCAGCTCCTCCGAGAGCGCGTGCTCGAGCCGGTCGGCCTCGTCGTGGACGTCCTCGACCCCGATCCCCAGCGTCTCGGCGAGATAGAGCTCGAGCAGCCGGTGGTGGCGGATCACCTCGAGCGCGACCTGCTCGCCGGCGTGCGTGAGCGTGACGCCGCGGTAGGGCGCATGCTCGGCGAGGCCGAGGGCGGCCAGCTTCTTCACCATCGCGCTCGCCGACGCGGCCGACACCTGCTGCCGCTTCGCCAGCGCGCTCGTCGAGACCCGTTCGCTCTCGACGCCGAGCTTGTAGATCTCCTTCAGGTAGTCCTGGATCGCTTCGCTCAGCTCGGGCATCGCGAGGCTCAGTCTAGGCCGGTGCTAGCCTCGCTCGGTGCTGATCAGGCTCGGACACAGCCCCGATCCCGACGATGCGTTCATGTTCTGGGCGATCGCTGCCGGGGCGATCGACACGCGCGGCTTTCGCTTCGAGCAGGTGCTGCAGGACATCCAGACGCTGAACGAGTGGGCGCTCGAGGGCCGGCTCGAGGTGACGGCGACCTCGTTGCACGCGTACCCGTTCGTGCAGGACCGCTATGCGCTGCTGCCGCACGGGGCCAGCATCGGCTCGGGCTACGGGCCGATCCTCGTCGCGCGCGAGCCGCTCACGTTCGAGCAGCTCCGCTTCGCCGAGGTCGTCGTGCCCGGCCGGATGACGACCGCGTTCCTGACGCTCCGGCTCGCACTGGGGGAGTTCGCGCACCGCGAGCTGCCGTTCGACCGCATCCTCGACGAGGTGTCGTCGGGCCGCGCCGACGCGGGGCTCGTCATCCACGAGGGCCAGCTGACGTACGAGGCGGAGGGGCTGCACAAGGTGCTCGACCTCGGCGAGTGGTGGCTGCTCGAGACCGGGCTGCCGCTGCCGCTCGGCGTCAATCTCGTCCGGCGCGACCTCGGCGACCGGGTGCCGGAGCTGTCGAGCGTCCTGCTGGCGTCGATCCAGGCCGGCCTCGCGAACCGGCGCGACGCCATGCGCTACGCGATGCGGTTCGGCCGCGGCATCGACGCGGCCACCAACGAGCGCTTCGTCGACATGTACGTGAACGAGCTCACCTGCGACTACGGCGACGAGGGCCGAAAAGCGGTCGAGGAGCTGCTGCGCCGCGGCGAGGCGATCGGCGCCTTCCCGGAGCCGGTGCGGCTCGACTACGTGTCCTGATGGCGCTCGAGCTGCGCGAGAGCTGCGAGCGGTGCGAGGCCGCGCTGCCGCACGAGGCCGAGGCGTTCATCTGCAGCTACGAGTGCACGTTCTGTCCCTCGTGCAGGGCGGCGGTGGACGCGATCTGCCCCAACTGCGGCGGCGAGCTGGTGCTGCGGCCCCGCCGATTCGCCCGATGAGCCGCGCGGTCGTCGTCTCCGCGATGCGCACGCCCGTCGGGCGCTACGGCGGCGGGCTCGCGGGCGTCCGTCCCGACGACCTGGCGGCGATCGCGATCGGCGCCGCGGTCGAGCGTGCCGGAGTCGACCCTGGAGAGATCGAGGACGTCTACCTGGGCTGCGCCAACCAGGCCGGCGAGGACAACCGCAACGTCGCCCGGATGGCGGCGCTGCTCGCGGGGCTGCCCGAGTCGGTCGCCGGGGTCACCGTGAACCGGCTCTGCGCCTCGGGGCTCTCGGCCGTCGTGGGCGCCTGCCACGCGATCGCCGCCGGCGACGGCGACCTGTTCGTCGCGGGCGGGGTCGAGTCGATGAGCCGGGCGCCGCTCGTCACCGCGAAGCCCGACGCGGCGTTTCCGCGGGGTGACCGGACGATGTACGACACGACGCTCGGCTGGCGGTTCCCGAACCCGTCGCTGGCGGAGAAGTTTCCGCTCGAGACGATGGGCGAGACGGGCGAGAACGTCGCCGAGCGGTGGCACGTGTCCCGGGAGGACCAGGACGCATTTGCGCTGCGCTCGCAGCAGCGTTGGGCAGCGGCCGAGTTCGCCGACGAGCTCGTGGCGGTGGGCGACCTGGAGCGCGACGAGCATCCGCGCCCCGACACGAGCGCCGAGAAGCTGGCGTCGCTGAGGCCGGCCTTTCGCGACGGAGGCTCGGTCACCGCGGGCAACTCGAGCGGCCTCAACGACGGCGCCGCCGCGCTCGTGATCGCCTCCGAGGAGAAAGCCCGGCAGCTCGGCGCGGAGCCGCTCGGCTCCTTCGTTGCGAGCGCCGTCGCCGGGGTCGACCCGCGCGTGATGGGGATCGGGCCGGTGCCCGCGGTGAGGAAGCTGCTCGACCGCGCCGGCATCGGCGTCGACGACCTCGACCTGGTGGAGCTGAACGAGGCGTTCGCATCGCAGAGCCTCGCCGTCGTGCGCGAGCTGGGCCTCGACGAGCAGAAGGTGAACGTCAACGGCGGCGCGATCGCGATCGGCCACCCGCTCGGCATGAGCGGTGCGCGCCTGGTGGTCACGCTGCTGCACGAGCTCCGCCGCCGCGGCGGCCGCTACGGCGTCGCGACCATGTGCGTCGGCGTCGGCCAGGGCCAGGCCGCACTGTTCGAGCGTTGAGCACCAGGACGAAGCTCCTGATCGCCGTGGCCGCGCTGGTCGTGCTCGTGTTCGCGCTCTTTCGCGGCGGCGAGCCGAGCGCGGAGCTGGCGGCGCTCGAGGCGGATCCGATCGCCGCCTACGTGCCTCCCGGCGGGACGCTCGTCGACACCGATTCGCAGTCCGGCGGGACCGTGCTGGGGACGCCAGTCCTCGCGAGCTACACGCGCCTGTTCGAGGTGCCGGCGGGCGATGCCACCCGCGTGATCGTCGACGCCGAGGAGGCGGCGGCGAAGGCGGGCTGGACGAAGACGGGCGGCTCGGCTGAGCGCTCGTTCAGCGCCGAGAAGCGGGAGACGTCGGGGCGGAACCTGCTCGACGTCGTCCTCGTGGAGGACGAGCGACTGCTCCCGGACGGCGTCGCGCCACCGGCGCTCTCCGTCAATCTCCGCCACCCGCGTGCGTAGCGCTATCGTCCCGCCGTGGCCGTCGCGACCAACGAGTACGGGCTCTTCATCAACGGCGAGACCGTCGAAGGCTCCTCCTCCCGCGACCTGACCGAGCCGGCCTCGGGCGAGGCGCTCGGCACCGCGCAGCTCGCCGGCGAGGCGGAGATCGACAGCGCGGTCGAGGCAGCCCGCGCCGCACTGGACGGCGACTGGGGCAAGACGCCGGCCAACGAGCGCTCGCGGCTCCTGCACGCGCTCGCGGACTCGCTCAAGGCGAACCGGAACGAGCTCTCCGAGCTCGAGGCGCGCAACGTCGGCAAGGCGATCTCCTCGACGAAGGCCGAGCTCTTCGGCGCCGTCGAGCACTTCCGCTTCTTCGCCTCGGCGATCGGCTCGATCGCCGGACGCTCGAACCCGATCGGCGGCTCGCTCCTCTCGTACACGCTGAAGGAGCCGGTCGGCGTCGCCGGCCAGATCGTCCCCTGGAACTACCCGCTGCTGATGACGACGTGGAAGCTCGCGCCCGCACTCGCGGCCGGCTGCTCGGTCGTGCTCAAGCCCGACCCGCAGACGCCGGTCACCGCCCTGCGGCTGGCCGAGCTCGCGGCCGAGGTCGGGTTTCCCGCCGGCGCGATCAACATCGTCCCGGGCGACGGGCCGACGACGGGCGCCTACCTCGTCAAGCATCCCGGCGTCGACAAGGTCGCCTTCACGGGCTCGACGAAGACGGGCGGCGAGATCATGCGGCTCTGCTCGGAGCCGATCAAGCGGCTGACGCTGGAGCTCGGCGGCAAGAGCCCGAACCTCGTCTTCGCCGACGCCGACCTCGACTCGGCGATCCCGAGCGCGGTCTGGTCGATCTACTACTCGGCCGGACAGAGCTGCGAGGCGCGGTCACGCGTCCTCGTCGAGCAGTCGGTCTACGACGACTTCGTCAACGCCTTCACGGACAAGGCGGGTCAGCTGAAGGTGGGCGACCCGCTCGACGCCGAGACGCAGATGGGATCGCTGATCTCGCAGGCCCACCGCGAGCGCGTCCACTCCTTCGTCGAGGGCGCCCGCGAGGAGGGCGGCGAGGTCGTGCTCGGCGGCGAGCCGGGCGAGCACGCGTTCTATCCGCCGACGGTCGTCGCGAAGGTCGACAACTCGTCGAGGATCGCGCAGGAGGAGGTCTTCGGCCCGGTCGTCACGATCGTCCCGTTCGAGGACGAGAAGGACGCGATCCGGATCGCGAACGACGTCAAGTACGGCCTGATGGCCTCCGTCTGGACGGGCGACCCGGCGCGGGGCCACAGGCTGGCCGCCCGGATCAAGGCCGGCACCGTCGGGATCAACATGCCGTACACCGCGTTCCCGGGGCTGCCGTTCGGCGGCTACAAGCAGTCCGGGTTCGGCCGCGAGCTCGGGATCGAGTCGCTCGACCTCTACCTCGAGACGAAGAGCGTCACGGTCAACACGGGCTCCCGGCCGATCAACCCGTTCGGGCTCTAGAGGCTTGAGCTACCGCTGGGCGGTCCTGGCCGCGGGCACCGCAGCCCAGGCCGCGTTCTCGACCGTCTCCTTTGCGGTCGCGGTGCTCGCGCCGGCGCTGCGCGAGGAATACGACCTCAGCCTGACCCAGATCGGCATCGTGCTCGCCGCCGAGTGGGTCGGGCTCACGCTCGCGCTCCTGCCCTGGGGCTTCGCCGTCGACCGCTTCGGCGAGCGCTGGACGCTCGCCGCCGGGCTCGCGATCTGCGCCGCGTTCCTCGCCGCCGCCGCGTACGCGCCCAGCTTCAGCTGGCTCGTGCTCTTCCTCGGGCTGTCCGGCGTCGCAGGCGGCAGCGTCCAGTCCGGCAGCGGCCGCGCCGTCATGCGCTGGTTCTCCGCCCGCGAGCGAGGCCTCGCGCTCGGCGTCCGGCAGACGGCCGTGCCGATCGGCGGCGCCGTCGCCGCGCTCGCGCTGCCGCTGCTCGAGACACCGCGCGCCGGGCTGCTCTTCGTCGCCGGCTTCGTCCTCGTCGGCGCGATCGCGGGAGCGCTCGTGCTCCGCGCCGGCACCGAGGAGCACCTCGACGCGTCCGACGTCGACATCACCCTCCGCGACCGGCGGCTCTGGCTGGCGTGCTGGGGCAGCGGTCTCTACCTCGTCGCCCAGGTCGCGATGATGGGCTTCGTCGTCCTCTTCCTCCACGACGAGCACGGCTTCTCGACGGGAGAGGCGGCGGCGGTGTTCGCCGTCGGCCAGGGGCTTGCCGCCGTGCTGCGAATCGCGGTCGGCCGGTGGTCGGACGTTCTCGGCGCCCGCGTCCGGCCGCTGCGCACGATCGGGTTCGCGGTCGCGGCGACGGTCGCGGCGGTCGCCGTCCTCTCGAACGCGACGGCGTGGTTGCTGGTGCCGGCGCTCGTGCTCGCGACGGGGATGTCGATGGCGTGGAACGGGCTCTCGTACACGATCGCGGCCGAGCTCGGCGGCCGGCGCAGCGGTGCCGCGATCGGTTTCCAGCAGACCGTGCTCTCCGCGATCGGCGTCGCGGCGCCCGTCGCGTTCGCCGCCGTCGTCTCGGGGACGTCGTGGGGGCTCGCCTTCGGGATCGCGGCGGCGTTCCCGGTGGCGGGGGCGTGGCTGCTGCGTCCGCTTGCGGAGCGCTGAATCGGGTACGCAGGCGGCGTGCTCCTCTATCCCGACCGGCCTGGTCCGCGCCTCGACGCGATCGCGCGCGACCTCGCGACGGTGCTCGCGCTGGTCCTCTTCGCCCTGATCGCGCTCGAGGTGCACGACGCCGTCGACCGGCTGGCGGTGCTCGGCGACGGCGTCGAGTCGGCCGGCAAGGGCGTCAGCGGCGGCTTCGACGCGGCTGCCGACGCCGTCGACGGGACGCCGGTGGTCGGCGACGACCTCGGCGACGCCCTGCGAGGAGCGGGCGAGGGCTCGGGTGGAGAGGTGCAGGATCTCGGCCGCGGCGGCGCGAGCGCCGCCCACGACCTCGCCGACCTGCTCGGCGCGCTCTTCTTCGCTCTCCCGGCCGGCCTGTTCCTGCTCTGGGCGCTGCCACCGAGGATCCGGCAGGTCCGGCGGCTGAACAGTGCCGCGAAGGCGGTCGGCGAGCTCTCGCCCGAGCGGCGCCGGCTGCTCGCGATGCGGGCCGCGTTCGGGCTCCCGTATGGCGAGCTGCTGCGCTTCACGAAGGATCCGCTGGGCGATCTCGAGGCGGGCCGCTACGACGCGCTCGTCGCCGCAGAGCTGGAGCAGGCGGGGCTGCGACCCCGGTAGGTTCGGGCCGTGCGGATCCTCGAGCGCCTCGACCAGCTGGCCGCCCTCGGCGACCGGATCGGCTACTCGCCCGAGGAGGACGCCGCGCACGATCTCGCCGCCGGCTGGTTCCGCGAGGCGGGGCTCGAGATCGAGGCCGACGGCGCCGGCAACCTGATCGGCCGGATCCCCGGCGGGACGCGCGAGGTGTGGACGGGATCGCACCTCGACACCGTTCCCGGTGCGGGGCGCTTCGACGGGACGCTCGGCGTCGTCGCCGGGCTCGAGGCGGTCGAGCGCCTCGGCACGCCGGGGCTCGGCGTCGTCGTCTTCCGCGACGAGGAGCGCGGCTGCGCGGGGAGCCGCGGCTGCGCGGCTAGGCCCGACGCCTACGTCGAGCTGCACATCGAGCAGGGGCCGACGTTGCTCGGGGCCGATGCGCCCCTCGGCGTCGTCACCGCGATCGTCGGCTACGTGCGCGGCCGCCGCACGTTCGAGGGCACGCCCGGCCACGCGGGTACGACTCCGATGGACGTGCGCGAGGACGCGCTCGTGTCGGCAGCCGAGTTCGTCCTGCACGTGCGCGAGGTCGCGCGGGGGATCGACGGTGCGGTCGCGACCGTCGGCCAGATCACGGTCGAGCCCGGCGGCACGAACGTCATCCCGGGCCGCGTCGTCGTCTCCGTCGACGCCCGCGCGCCCGACGCCGATCGTCTCGACCGGCTCGCCGCCGCGCTCGAGGTCGAGGAGCCGATCCGAACCGAGCCGTCGCCGATGTCGGAGGAGATTCGCGCCGCGCTGCGCGCTGCCGTCGCCGAAGTCGGTGCGCCGATGCTCGAGCTTCCGTCGGGAGCGGGGCACGACGCCGGGATCCTCGCGACGGCGGGCGTCCCGGCCGGGATGCTGTTCGTCCGCAGCCTCAACGGCGGCGTCAGTCACAATCCGGCTGAGTTGAGCTCGCCCGAGGACATCGCACTCGCGACCGACGCTCTGACCGCGACCCTGCGGCGACTCCTGGACGCATGAGCACTGCCTTCCTGCTGACGACGTTCGTCATCGTCGCCACGCCGGGAACCGGCGTCCTCTACACGCTCGCCGCCGGGCTCTCGCGCGGAGGCCGCGCCAGCGTCGTCGCGGCGCTCGGCTGCACGCTCGGGATCGTCCCGCACATGGTCGCCGCGATCACCGGACTCGCGGCGCTGCTGCACGCGAGCGCGGTCGCGTTCGAGACGATCAAGTACCTCGGCGTCGGGTACCTGCTCTTCATGGCGTGGAGCACGATCCGGGATCGAAGCGCCCTCACGGTCGGGCAGGCCGCGCCGCTCCCCGCGCTGAAGGTGATCGTCTCCGGGATCCTGATCAACATCCTCAACCCGAAGCTGACCATCTTCTTCTTCGCCTTTCTGCCCCAGTTCGTCGCTGGCGGCGAGCCGAACGCGTCGCTGCGGATGCTCGAGCTCAGCGCGGTCTTCATGCTCGTCACCTTCGCCGTGTTCGTCGTCTACGGCCTCGCAGCCGCCGCCCTGCGGTCGCACGTGCGCGCTCGTCCCCGCGTGCTGACGTGGCTGCGTCGCAGCTTCGGTGCCACGTTCGTCGCCCTCGCCGGCCGCCTCGCACTCGCCGACCGATGAGGGCGATCGTCGTCAAGCCCGGCGAGGGGCACCGTGTCGGCAACGTCGAGTTCCTGGCCCGCAGCGCCGACACGCCGCGGTTCAACCTGGCCGTGATCGTGATCCAGCCGCACCGGGACGGGCCGCCGAAGCATCTGCACCAGGACGAGGACGATTCGTTCTACATCCTCGAGGGCGAGCTGACGTTCGGCGTCGAGGGCGAGGAGGTCGTCGCCGGCCCGGGCACGTTCGTGCTCGTTCCGCCCGGCGTCGAGCACACGTTCTCGAACCGCGGCGACACGCCCGTTCGGATGGTCAACGTCCACGCGCCCGCCGGCTTCGACCTTCGCCTCGAGAACGGATAGTTGCTGACAGCAACTAACTGCCGCGGCGCGCAGCGCTAGGCGCGCCGCAGACGACTTAGTTGCTTAAAGCAACTAAGTCGATTCGCGGAAGGAGATCGGCTGGGCCCCTTCCCAGAGCGTGAGCCGGCCGAGCTGCTTCAGCTGCTCCTGTCCCTCGACGAGCGTGGCGAAGTGGTTCGCCCAGAGCTCGCCGGCCTTGCTCTTGAAGTGGCAGTAGCCGTAGGGGAAGAGGAGCTCCGTCTCGCTCTCGCCGCCCGGGTAGAGGGCGAGCTCGCCCGGGTGCGGGTACATGGTCGCGTTCTCGGGGCCGATGCCGAGGTCGCGGTCGCCCCACGGGATCCAGTTCGACTCGCCGCTCCAGCGGCAGTGGATGATCCGGTCCTCGAGTGGCAGGATCGCCCTGAACGCCGCCACCGTCTCCGGCGCCAGCTCGTCCTCCCAGCGGGCGACGAAGCGCATGCCGGCTGCGGTGATCTCGAGCACGTCGTGACCCTACCGGGGCGCCTTCGCCCAGGCGACCAGCATGACGCGCTCCTCGTCCGTGATCCCGGTCGCGTTCCCGGGCGGCATCACTTTCGACTCGACGAGAGTCGCAATCGCAGCGGAGTGCTGCTGCATCTGCGCGAGGGTCTCGAGCCGCACGCCCAACGGCGCGGCTGCGCCGGAGTGGCAGGTCTGGCAGCGCTCGGCCACGATCGTCTGCGCCGCCTCGTCGGAAACCGCATCGGCAAGCACGATGTCGTCTTCGGGAGCGAGCACGACCGCGAGTGCAACCGCGGCGACGCCGGCGGCGGCGAGGATCCACCAGTCGCGCTTGCCCGTGTGCCAGCGGTTGAAGAAGTGCCGGATCGCCGCGACGATCGCGAAGATCGCGAGCAGCACGAGCCACGCGTGGTCGCTGCCGAAGGCGAGCGGGAAGTGGCCCGCCAGCATCGTGAAGACGACGGGCAGCGTCAGGTAGTTGTTGTGCACCGAGCGCTGCTTGGCGCGCAGCCCCGGCCGCGGATCCGGCTCACGCCCCTCCTGCTTCGCGCGCACGAGCTCCCGGTGCGCCGGAATGATCACGACGAAGACGTTCGCGGCCATGATCGTGCCGAGCATCGCGCCGACCTGGAGGTACGACGCCCGGGCGGCGAAGAGCTCACCCGCGGCGAACGCGGAGACGATCACGAGCGCCGTCACCGCGACCGCGACGAGCCGATCATCGACGAGGAGCCGGCAGGCGAGGTCGTAGACGACCCACGCGAGCGCCAGGCCGGCGGCGGAGAGCGCTGCCGCCTGCCAGGGGTCGAGGTCGGCCACCGCCGGGTCGATCAGCCTCGTGTCCGCGTCGAGCCAGTAGAGGACGACGAGCAGCGCGAACCCGGAGAGCCACGTCGTGTACGCCTCCCACTTGAACCAGTGCAGGTGCTCCGGCAGCTTCGGCGGCGCAACCTTGTACTTCTGCGAGTGGTAGAAGCCGCCGCCGTGCACGCCCCAGTACTCGCCGGCGACGCCCTCCTTCGGCTCAGCCGGCGGCCCGCAGCCCGAGGTCGAGCCGGATGAAGTAGAAGGAGGCGCCGATCCAGGCGATGCCCGCGACCACGTGCAGGAGCCGGAAGGCGAGGTCGGCGAGGTCTCTCAGGTAGTCCGCGTCCACCGGTTCCTCGCGATCTCGCAGAGCGCGCGCAATCCGGTCTCGAGCTCCTCCGCCCGTGACCGTTCGAGTCGCTCCCGCAGCACCGGCAGCAGCTCCGCGCGGGTGCGGCCGTCGACGAAGACGACGAACTCGAAGCCGAAGCGGCGCTCGTACTCCTCGTTCAGGCGTGCCAGCTCCTCCAGCACCTCCGGCTCGGCGCCGCGCTGCTCGTCGGACGGCTCGCCGATCCGCGGGTGCGTCGCGAGCGCGGCGGCCTGATCGGCCTCCGAGCAGCGCCAGCGCGACCTCCTCGGCCGCGGCGAGCGGGTCGTCCCGCTCCGCCAGCTCCTCGACGAGCCGCGTGCGGCCCGAGAAGAGCGGCGTCAGCTCCTCGATGCTCAGCTGCCGCGGTAGCTCGCGCACGAGTACGGGGAGACGAGCAACGGCACGTGGTAGTGGCCGTCGTCGAGGTCGACCTCGAGCTCGACGCGCTTGAAGAACGGGGAAGGCGGGTGGAAGACGAGCCGGTACGTGCCCGGGTCGAGGTCGTCCGAGAGTTGCGCGCGACCGTCGGCGTCGGTGCGGGTCTCGGCCATGAACATGTCGCCGCGGTACAGCACCACCAGCACGCCGTCCGCCGGTGCGCCGGTACCGGTGTCGAGCACGTGCGTCGACAGCGAGACGGCCCTGGTGCTCATGGGGCGAATCTACTCGCCTGCGCACGGTGCGCGCGAGCGATCTCGGCCTCGTCCGCCCGCACGAGCGCCCCGCCCTGGACGACGAGCTCGCCGCCGACATAGAGGCGGTCGACCCGGTGCGCCCCGGCGAAGACGAGGCCCGCGACGGGATCGGCGGCGCCGGCGAGCTCGAGCCCGTCGGTCGTCCAGACGGCGAGGTCGGCGCACATCCCGGGTGCGATCGCGCCGATGTCTGCGCGGGCGAGCACGGCGGCGCCGCCGCGGGTGCCGAGCCTGATCGCCTCGCGCGCGGTCATCGCCGTCGGGCCGCCGCGGCCGCGGGCCACCAGCAGCGCCTGCTTGACGTCGTTGCAGAGGTGGCTGCGCTCGTTCGAGGCGGAGCCGTCGACGCCGAGCCCGACCCGCACGCCCGCGTCGAGCATCTCCCGGACCGGCGCGACGCCCGCCCCGAGCCGGAGGTTCGAGGTCGGGCAGTGCGCGACCCCGGTCCCCGTGGCTGCGAAGCGTTGGATCTCGGGCTGAGAGAGGTGGACGCAATGCGCGCACCAGACGTCGCCGTCCAGCCACCCGAGCCCGTCGAGGTACTCGACCGGCGTACATCCGTAGAGCTCCTTGCAGTACGCCTCCTCCTCGATCGTCTCGGCAAGGTGGGTGTGCAGCTGCAGGCCGAGCTTCCGCGCGAGCTCCGCCGACTCGGTCATCAGCCGTCCCGTGACGGAGAACGGCGAGCAGGGCGCGACCGCGATCTGGATGCGCGCGCCCGGGCCGCCCTCGTGCAGGTCGCCGGCGAGGCGCGCCGTGTCGGCCAGGATCGCGTCGATCTCCTCCACGAGCTCGTCGGGAGGGAGGCCGCCGTCGGAGACGCCGAGGTCCATCGACCCGCGCGACGCGACGAGCCGGCAGCCCAGCTCGGTGGCCGCCTGCACCTCGGCCTCGACGAGGCCGGTGCGCCCGCGCGGGAAGACGTAGTGGTGGTCGAAGACCGTCGTGCAGCCGGAGAGCATCAGCTCCGCGATCCCGGTGCGCGCCGCCGCGTACTCGGCCTCGGCGTCGATGCGCGCCCAGGTCGGATAGAGCTCCACGAGCCACTCGAACAGCGTCGCCTGCTGCGCCCGTGCGCGCGTGAGCGTCTGGTACAGGTGGTGGTGGGTGTTGACGAGGCCGGGCGTGACGAGAGCGCCGCCGAGCGACGTGCGCTCGTCGGCCACCGGCTCCTGGCCCGTGCCCACCCTCGCGACGAAGCCGTCCTCGACGAGGATCCAGCCGTCCTGGTGCTCCGTCTCCGCGTCGTCCATCGTCAACACGTACGCATCGGCGAGCAGGGAGTTCATGCCTCGGTACCGTATCGTTGCCGACGTGGAAGTCATCACTCCGCGAACCCTCGACGAGGCCCTGCGCGTGAAGTCGGAGCGGCCGGACGCGCGCCCGATCGCGGGTGGCACCGACCTTCTCGTCGAGCTCAACTTCGACCGGGCGCGTCCTGAGACGATCCTCAATCTCGCCGAGGTCCCGGAGCTGAAGGGCTGGGCCCGCGACAACGGCGCGCTCCGGCTCGCGGCCGGACTGACCTACACCGAGGCGATGCAGGCCGAGCTCGTCGAGCTACTCCCCGCGCTCGCGGAGGCGTCGCGCACGGTCGGGTCGCCCCAGATCCGCAACCGCGGCACGATCGGCGGGAATCTCGGCACGGCCTCTCCCGCCGGCGACGCGCACCCGCCGCTGCTGGTCGGGGACGCGACCGTCGAGATCGGGAGCACGCGCGGCGTGCGCACGCTGCCGCTGACGGAGTTCTTCCTCGGCCCGAAGCGGAACGCACTCGCCGACGACGAGCTCGTCCTGGCCGTGCGGGTCGAGCCGAGCGGCCAGCCGCAGACGTTCATGAAGGTGGGGCCGCGGAACGCGATGGTGATCGCGGTCTGCTCCCTCGCGGTCGGCGTCGACCGCGAGCGCGGCGAGCTTCGCGCCGCCTACGGCTCGGCGGGTCCCGTGCCCGCGCTCGTGACCGCGCCGCTCGACGAGCGCGACGGCTTCCCCGAGAAGGTCGCGGCTGCCGCCAGCCCGATCGACGACGTGCGCGGCACCGCCGCCTACCGCCGCCACGCGCTGCAGGTGCTGACGAAGCGGGCTCTGGACCGGGTGCTGGCGTGAAGATCACGCTGACGATCAACGGCGAGCGGCGCGAGGCCGACGTCTGGGCGGGCGAGAGCCTGCTGACGGCGCTGCGGGACACGCTCGAGCTGCCCGGCTCGAAGAACGCCTGCGAGCAGGGCGAGTGCGGCTCGTGCTCGGTGCTCCTCGACGGCGACCTCGTCTGCGCCTGCCTCGTGCTCGCGGCGCAGGCGGACGGTCACGAGGTGACGACGGTCGAGGGGCTCCGCTCCGACGACGGCCTCCACCGCGTCCAGCAGGCCTTCGTCGAGGCCGGTGCGGTCCAGTGCGGCTTCTGCACGCCGGGGCTCGTCGTCGCGACGGCGGCGCTGCTCGAGCGCGTGCCGCAACCGAGCGACGACGTGATCCGGGAGGAGCTCTCCGGCAACCTCTGCCGCTGCACCGGCTACGCCAAGATCTTCGACGCCGTACGGCTGGCGGCCTCGCGCGCATGACGACGACGCAGCAACAGCAGGCGCAGCTCCGGCGCGCCCGCGTCGGCGAGGCGGCTCCCCGGCACGATGCGACGCCGAAGGTGACGGGGGAGTTCGCGTACTCGAGCGACCTGAACGCGGCCGGGATGCTCTGGGGCGTCACGGTCCGCAGCCCGCACGCCCACGCGAAGATCGTCGAGCTCGACATCTCGCAGGCGGTGCGGATGCCGGGCGTCCACGCGGTGCTCACGCACGCGGACGTGCCGGGCCAGAAGACCTACGGGCTCGAGTTCGCGGATCAGCCGGTGCTCGCCGCCGACCGCGTCCGTTACTACGGCGAGCCGGTCGCACTCGTGGCCGCCGAGGAGCCCGAGCAGGCGCGCCGTGCCGCCGCGGCGGTCCGGGTCGAGTACGAGGTGCTCGAGCCGGTCGTCGACATGGAGCGCGCGACCGAGCAGCCACCGCTCCATCCCGAGCGGCCGACGATGGCCCACGGCTATCGCGAGGACGAGCGTCCGAACGTCGTCCGCCACCTCGTCATCCGCCACGGCGACCCGGAGGCGGAGGGCGACGTGACCGTCAGCGGCGTCTACGAGATCGGGATCCAGGACCAGGCGTTTCTGGGGCCGGAGTCGGGCCTTGCCGTTCCGGACGGCGAGGGCGGGGTCGACATCTACGTCGCGACGCAGTGGCTGCACGTCGACCGCGACCAGGTGGCGCCGTGCCTCGGGCTTCCGCCCGAGCAGGTCCGGATCCACCTGTCCGGCGTCGGCGGCGCCTTCGGCGGCCGGGAGGATCTCTCGATGCAGATCCACGGCGCCCTGCTGGCGCTGCACACGAAGCGGCCGGTGAAGATCGTCTACAACCGCGAAGAGTCGTTCTTCGGCCACGTCCACCGCCACCCGGCCCGGATCTGGTGCGAGCACCGGGCGACGCGGGCCGGCGAGCTCGTCAACGTGCGGATGCGGATCCTGCTCGACGGCGGCGCCTACGCCTCCAGCTCGACGGCAGTGACCTCGAACGCGGCCTGCTTCGCGATCGGCCCGTACAAGGTCGCGAACGCGCTGCTCGAGTCGACCTGCGTCTACACGAACAACCCGCCCTGCGGCGCGATGCGCGGCTTCGGCGCCGTCCAGACCTGCTTCGCGGCCGAGGCGCAGATGGACAAGCTCGCGGCCGAGCTGGGGATCGACCCGGTCGAGCTGCGGCTGCTGAACGCGCTCGGCAGCGGCGACACGCTCCCGACCGGGCAGGTGATCGAAGGCGTCTTGCCGACGGCCGAGGTGATCCGCCGCGCCGCCGCGCTGCCGGTGCCGGAGCCGGAGGCGCTCCCGCGCGAGGCGATCCGGCTGCCCGGCGGCGCCGGCAACACGACGCGCGGCGAGGGCGTTCAGCGCGGCGTCGGCTTCGCGGTCGGCTTCAAGAACATCTGCTACTCGGAGGGCTTCGACGACTTCACCGCCGCCCGCGTGCTCCTGCGCGCGGACGGCTCGGCCGAGATCCACTGCGCGTCGGCCGAGGTCGGCCAGGGCGTCACCGACGTGATCCTCCAGGTCGCGCGCACCGAGCTCGGCACCGACGACGTCGTGCTCGCCTCCCCCGGCACGGCCGCGGTCGGGTCGGCCGGCTCCGCCTCCGCGTCCCGGATGACGTGGATGGCCGCCGGCGCCGTTCGCGACGCCTGCCGTGCGGCGCTCGAGGAGCAGGCGCGGACGCGTGGGGACGTCGACGTCGAGCGCGTCTACCGCCACCCCCGCACGACGCCGCTCGACCCCGAGACCGGCCAGGTGACGGGCGACCGCGCCCACGTCTCCTTCGCCGTCGCGGCGATGCGCGTCGTCGCCGAGGTGGACGTCGACCTCGGCCTCACCCGCGTCGTCTGGATCGGCACGGCACAGGACGTCGGCAAGGCCGTCAACCCGCTCGCGGTCGAGGGTCAGATCGAGGGCGGCACGGCGCAGGGGCTCGGCCTGGCGCTGATGGAGGAGATCCGCACGCGCGACGGCCTGATCACGAACGCGAGCTTCACCGACTACCTGATCCCGACCGCTCTCGACATGCCGCCGGTGACCTCGGAGCTCGTCGAGGATCCGGAGCCGGACGCGCCGTACGGCGTCAAGGGCGTCGGCGAGCCGCCGACCGTCGTCTCCACCGCCGCGGTCGTTTCGGCGCTGCGCAGCGCGACCGGCCGGCCGCTGACGCGCGTCCCGGTGCGGCCGGACGACGTCGTCGGCCTCTGAGCCGCTCAACTCGGACGGCGATGTCGCCGATCACTCGCACGGATGACCGCTGCACCGACCACCCTCTCGACGCTGTCGAAGCTCCGCGGCCTGCTCGAGGCGACTCGCCTCGCCCGTGACGAGCACGACCTGACGCGGCTCTGCGACCGGATCGCCGAGACGATCTCCGCCTCGCTCGGCTTTCGTACCGTCGCGATCAACCTGTACCGGCCCGCCGAGGGCGACTACCGCGTCACGACGGTGCACGGGAACGACCACGCCCGTGAGGCGCTCCTCGGGTCGACGCGGCGGCCCGATGCTTGGACGCCGTTCCTCACGGAACGCTTCTACCGTCGCGGCGCCTACTTGATCGTCCACGACCAGGTCGACTGGGAGCGCGTGCCCTCGTACGTGCCCGACATCGAGATCGGCACGGAGCCAGACGCGTGGCACCCGGAGGACGCGCTGATCGTGCCGATGCGCGGCTCCGACGGCACGCTGCTCGGCGTCGTGTCGGTCGACGAGCCGGAGTCGGGCCTGCGGCCGTCCGACGAGGAGCTCGACGTCCTCGTCGCGTTCGCCGAGCACGTCACCGCCGCGATCGAGGCAGCGCAGACGGGAGCGGCAGCCGCGCGGGACCGCGCCGCGCTGGCGCAGCTGCTCGACATCTCCGCCTCGCTCGTCGAGCTCGACTCGGTCGAGTCGGTGCTCTCTGCCGTGGCCCGCGGGATCGAGGACGCGCTCGGGTTCGAGAAGGTCGCGATCCTGCTCACGGACGAGACCGGCCACTACACGCCGGCGGGCACCGCCGGCTGGCCGGCCGGCGACCCGGCGCTCGACATCAGCTTCCAGGACCGGCACCTCGACGTCCTCTTCGTCCCGGAGTTCGAGGTCGAGGGGTGCTACCTGATCGAGTGCGACGTCGCGAACTCGCTCGTCGCCAACGGCTCGACGTACAAGTCGCAGCGCAACGGCAGCGGTGCCGGCGGCTGGAACCGCCACTGGCTGCTCGTCCCGCTCGTCGAGCGCGACGGCGCCCGCCGCGGCTTCATCTGGGTCGACGACCCGTCCGACTGCCTGCTTCCGTCCCCCCAGCGCCTGCAGGCCCTGCGGACGTTCGCGAACCAGGCGACGGTGGCGCTTCGAGCCGCCTACGACTTCGAGCTGCTGAACGCCCGCAACCGCGAGCTCGCCGGCCTGCACGCCACCGCCGTCGGCCTGCTCGAGCGGCTCGACCTCGACAGCGTCCTGCACGCGATCGTCGACAACGCCCGCCAGCTGGTCGGCACCGAGCACGCCTACCTCTATCTCGCGAGCGCCGGCGGCAGCCTGCGGATGCGCGTCGGCCTCGGCCTGTTCGAGTCGCACGTCGGCCGTGTCGTCCAGCCGGGCCGCGGAGCCTCGGGCAAGGTGCTGGTCACCGGCGAGACCGTGGTGATCGACGACTACCGCGACTGGTCGGACCGGCTCGACGACTACGACGAGATCGGCTTCCGCGCGGTTGTCGGCGTCCCGCTGCGCTCCGACGGCCGCGTCGTCGGCGTGATCGGGATTGCGCGCCGCGAGGCCCTCGCCTTCGAGCGGGCCGAGATCGACCTGCTCGACCGCTTCGCGCGGCTCGCCGAGCTCGCACTCGCGAATGCCAGCCTCTACGCGGCGCTCGAGCAGAGCGAGACGCTGCACCGCGAGATCGTGGAGGCTTCGACCGACATGATCTGTCTCGTCGGCCTCGACGGGGGGATCGAGATGATCTCTCCGTCGGCGAAGCACGTGCTGGGTCGCACGCCGGAGGAGCTCGTCGGCACCTCGTTCGGCGACCTCGTCCATCCCGACGACCTCGAGGCGGCCTACGCAAACTTCGCCGAGGCGATGACCGCGCCGACGTCGATGACAGTGCGCGGATTGCACGCCGACGGCAGCCCCGTGAAGCTCGAGGCGACGACGTTGCCACTGACACGCACCGACGGGAGCCCGGAGCGGATCCTCGCCACGGTCCGCGACGTCACGGAGCGCCACCGGCTCGAGGAGCAGCTGCGGCAGGCGCAGAAGATGGAGTCGATCGGCCGGCTCGCCGGCGGGATCGCGCACGACTTCAACAATCTGCTCACGGCGATCCGCGGCTACGCCGAGCTGCTCCTGCTCGACCTCCCGGACGACCTGCCCGCGCGCGAGAGTGCGAAGGAGATCGCGCGGGCGGCGGAGCGCGCCGCGTCGCTGACCGGCCAGCTGCTGGCCTTCAGCCGCAAGCAGGTGCTCCGCCCGCAACGGCTCGACCTGAACGAGGTCGTCGGCGGCATGTCGACGATGCTCTCCCGCGTGCTCGGCGAGGACGTCGTCCTGACGACGGCGCTCGAGACCGAGTTGTGGCCGACGCTCGCCGACCCGACACAGGTCGAGCAGGTCGTGCTCAACCTCGCCGTCAACGCACGCGACGCGATGCCCGGCGGCGGGCGCCTGACCGTGCGCACCGCGAACGTCGAGCTCGACGACGGCCCCCACGTGGCGCTCGTCGTCGCAGACACGGGCACGGGCATGGACGCCCACACCGCCGCGCAGATCTTCGAGCCGTTCTTCACGACGAAGGACGTCGGCGCGGGCACGGGGCTCGGTCTCGCGACCGTGCACGGCATCGTGGCGCAGACGGGCGGCTCGGTCGACGTCACTTCCGAGCTCGGCGTCGGCACGACCTTCACGGTCTGCCTCCCCCGCGCCGCCTAGCGCTTCAGCGCGAGCAGGGCGCCCACGGCGAGCAGCAGCACGCCGAGGATCCGCGGCCAGCTCAACGCGACCTGCTCGACGCCGAACCAGCCGTAGCGGTCGATCAGCACCCCCATCGCCAGCTGCCCGGCGATCAGGAGGCCGATCGTGGCGGCGGCGCCGATGCGGGGCGTCACGACGGTGATCGTGAGCACGACGACCACACCCATGCCGCCGCCGCCGACCCAGTACCACCAGGGCGATCGGATCGCGTCGCCGAAGCCGGCGAGGCTCTGGCGGAGAACGAGCAGGACGGTGGTCGCGACGAGGGTCGAGAAGAGCAGGTTCGCGGCGAGCGCCTCGAACGAGCCGATCCGCTCGCCGAAGCGGCCCATCACGGCGACCTGAACCGAGCCTGCGAGGCCCGCGATGAGGGCGAGCGTGGCGGCGGCAGCGGTTCCTCCGGACACGGGCGCAAGCTATACGCTCCCGCACGTCCCGAGCCAAAGGAGTGGAGATGGTCCGAGCGGTGATCCAGTACGAGCGCGAGCCCGAGCCGGAGCGCTACGCCCGGCACGTGGAGGAGTTCACGCGACCCGTGCCGTGCGACGCCTTTCGGCACGGGAAGGCGTTCGGCTCGCCGTTCGGCGCGCCGCCGTTCGCGTATTACGCCGAGTTCGAGTGGGCCGACATGGACGCGTTCAAGGCCGCCGTTCGGTCCGAGGAGTTCGCCGCGAGCGGCAAGGACGCGATGGAGATGGGCATCCCCTTCACGGTCACGTTCGTCGAGCTCGCGTAGTGGCCGAGCCCGACCAGCCTCGTCCGCTCTCTCCCGACGAGCTCGGCTTCGAGCGGATCGTCTACGAGAAGGACTACCCGCGCGCGACCGTGACGCTGAACCGGCCGGACGTGCTGAACGCCTTCGACTTCCGGATGCTCCGCGAGCTCGCCCGCGCCTTCGAGGACGCCTCCTGGGACGACCAGATCCGCGTCGTCGTCGTCACCGGCACCGGCCGCGCCTTCTGCGTCGGCGCCGACCTGCGGGCGTGGGGCGAGGACCTGCTCGGGAACTCGAAGGAGTACTGGAAGTGGTTCGGCGCCTTCAAGGACATGCACGACCGGCTCCGCGAGATCGGCAAGCCGACGGTCGCGCGCGTCAACGGGATCGCCGTCGGGGGCGGCAACGAGCTGCAGATGGCCTGCGACCTCGCCGTCATGGTCGACGACGCGTTCATCCGCCACGTCGGGCTCGAGCACGGCTCCGTGCCCGCCGGCGGCGCGACGCAGTGGCTGCCGATCATGATCGGCGACCGTCGCGCCAGGGAGATGATCATGCTCTGCGACGAGGTGCCGGCGGCGCAGGCGGCGGAGTGGGGGTTGATCAACTGGGCCGTCCCCGCGGCCGACCTGGACGCGAAGGTCGACGAGCTGGTCGAGAAGCTCGCGCGCAAGCTCCCCGAGACGACGCGCTACGCGAAGCAGCAGCTGAACTGGTGGCGCGACATCTCCTGGCACGAGACGGTCGGCCACGCCCGCGACTGGCTCGCGCTGTCCATGCTCGGCGATGAGGCGCAGGGCGCGATCCGCAGCTTCCTCGACCGCAAGCCGAGCGGTTAGGGTCGCCGCATGAGCGAGGTGCTGAGCGAGCGCGACGGAGCCGTCCTGACGATCACGCTCAACCGTCCGGAGGTCTTCAACGCCTTCAACGCAGCCCTCCATGCCGCGCTGCATGCGGCGCTCGAGGAGGCGGCGTCGGCGGAGGTGCGCGCCGTGGTCATCACCGGGGCCGGCCGCGGCTTCTGCGCCGGCCAGGATCTGAAGGAGTTCCAGGAGATGCCCGAGTCGATCCAGGAGCGGCTCGAACGCACGTACCACCCCAACATCCGCGCGATCCGCGCGCTCGAGAAGCCGGTGATCGCGGCGGTGAACGGGCCCTGCGCGGGCGCGGGTCTCTCCCTCGCGGCGGCCTGCGACATCCGGATCGCGGCCGACTCCGCCACGTTCGTGCCCGGCTTCATCGGCATCGGCTTGATCCCCGACTCCGGCGGCTCCTGGTTCATCCACCGCCTGCTCGGCTTCGCGCGCGCCTTCGACTGGATGACGACCAACAAGCGGCTCACCGCGGCCGAGGCCCACGCCTGGGGGCTCGTCGTGGAAGTCGTCGAGGCGGACCGACTTGCGGCACACGTGGCGGAGGTGGCCGCGACGTTCGCGTCCCTGCCCACGCGCGCGATCGGGATGACGAAGCGCCTCTTCGACCACGCCTACGACGCGACCCTGGAGGAGCAGCTCGCGCTCGAGGCGGAGCTGCAGCAGGAAGCGACGGGCACCGCGGACTTCGCCGAGGGCGTCCAGGCGTTCCTCGAGAAGCGCGAGCCCCGCTTCAGCGGGAGCTAGCGAGCAGCCCGAGCACCTCGTCCTCCTCGGGGAACCGCCCCTCGCGCTGCTTGGAGAAGACGAGCTCGCCGTCGGCGATCACGTCGAACTGGCTCTTCGCACCCTCCACGACGGAGGCGGGGAAGCCCTTGCTCGTCAGGACGGCCGCGAGACTCGCGGCCCGGCGGTCGTAGCCGCCTCAGACGGGGCAGTAGTGGATCTCGACGGCCACGAGCCGAGCTTACCCGGCGAGCCGAGGCCGATGCCGCTCCGCGATCCCCGCGAGGTCGAGCCCGGACGGGAGCGTCCCGTAGACGCCTCCCGGGCGGTCGAGCCGCGAGGCGCAGAAGGCGGCGGCGACGTCCGACGGGCCGTGCCGGACGAGCAGCGACGCCTGCAGCGTCACTGCGAGCAGCTCGAGCAGCCGGCGGGCGCCCTGCTCGTCGGGCTCCGCGAGCTCCTGCTCGAGCCGCCGGATCGCGTCGTCCAGGCGGCCGTCCTCGCCCGCCGCGAGCCGAACCTCCGCGAGGAACGCCTCGGCCGCCTCCGGCTCCCGCTCCAGTGCCCGCAGCACGTCGAGCGCGTTGACGTTGCCGGAGCCCTCCCAGATCGAGTTGAGCGGGCTCTCGCGGAAGAGTCGCGGCAGCTGCGACTCCTCGACGTAGCCGTTGCCGCCGAGGCACTCGAGCGCCTCGGCGACGAGCGGCGGCGTGCGCTTGCAGACCCAGAACTTGGCAACGGCCGTCGCCAGCCGCCGGAACGGGCCGTCGTCCTCGTCGAAGGCGCGGGCGAGCCGCAGCGCCGTCACGGTCGCGGCCTCCGACTCGACGCAGAGGTCGGCGAGCACGTTCTGCATCAGCGGCTGCTCGGGCCAGCAGGCGGCCGAAGGCGGCGCGATGCGCGGCATGGTGCGTCGCCTCCGCGACGGCGCGCCGCATCAGCGCCGCCGAGCCCAGCACGCAGTCGAGCCGCGTGTGCACGACCATCTCCAGGATCGTCCGCACCCCTCGTCCCTCGTCGCCCACCAGCCGCGCGACCGCGCCGTCGAGCGCGATCTCGGCCGACGCGTTCGAGCGGTTGCCGAGCTTGTCCTTCAACCGCTCGATCCGGAACCCGGGCTGTGGCCGCTCGAGCAGGAAGCACGAGAGCCCGGCCGGCGCCTGCGCGAGCACGAGGAACGCGTCGCTCATCGGTGCGGAGCAGAACCATTTGTGCCCGTCCAGCAGCCACACATCGCCGTCCTGTCGCGCCACGGTCTCGTTTGCGCGCACGTCCGAACCGCCCTGCCGCTCCGTCATCGCCATCCCGCAGAGCGCGTCGCCGCTCGTCAGCCGCGGAGTCCACTCGGCGGCCAGGTCCGGTTGCGCGCGCAGTGCGGGCACCGCTGCGAACGTCATCGAGAGCGGGCAGCCGACGCCGGCCTCGACCTCGCCGAGCAGCATGAAGAGCGCGGCGCGCGCGACGTGCGCTCCGGGCTGCCGCTCGACCCACGGCAGGGACTGCACGTGCGCCTCGAGGCCGATCCGGAGGAGCGAGTCCCACGCCGGGTGGAACTCGATCTCGTCGATCCGCTCGCCGTACCGGTCATGCGTTCGCAGCCGGGGCGGGTTCTCGTTGGCAAGCCTGCCCCAGTCGAGCGGGTCGCCTCCGAGCAGTTCGCCGAACGCGGCGACCCGCTCCTCCCAGGGCTCGCCACCCTCGCGGCGGAGTCCCTCGACGAGCGCCGCGTCCTGCTCGTAGAGGTTGTAGCCGGCGAGCGGCGGCGGCTGGTTCGCGCCGCGCGTGCTCGTGACGGCCATCAGGCGGGCGGCACGTTCTGGTTGAAGCGCAGCACGTTGGCCGGGTCGTACCGCCGCTTGACCGCCTGCAGCCGCTCGAATGCCTCGGCGCCGAAGGCTGCCCGCACGCGTTCGACGGGCTCGTCGCCCTGCATGTAGTTGAGGTAGCCGCCGCCCTGGAGCGAGTAGGGGGCCGCTGCCGCCGCGGTCGCGCGCGCCCACGCGATCTGCTCTTCGTCGGCTGCCGGGTCTTCCCAGATCCCGAGCGCGCTGACGTTGAAGGCCGCGTCCCGGAAACCGACGGGCGTCGCGCCGCGCGGCACACGGGAGGCGGCGCCGTGGATCGCCTCGATCAGGATCGAGCCGCGCTGCACACCGGGGTCGATCCTGCGCTCGAGGTCGTCCAGCAGCGTGTCGGGCAGCTCGTTGACGAAGTGACCCTTCCAGTAGTGCCGCAGCCCGAACGGCATGTCGAGCATGCTCTGCAGCTCGAGGTACGGTCGGCGGCGGACGTCGTCGAGTTGGAGGTGCGGGACGCGACGGAGCCGGCGTAGGAGCTCCGGCTCGGGGTCGGGCCCGGTCGAGCAGACGATGACGGCGAAGATGCATGCGCCGGTGGCCGTGGAGTGCCCGAGCACGGCCTGGGTGGAGAAGTCGTCGGGTGCGGCCAGGGCGACGTCGCGGAAGACCCGCATCGGCTCCGTGGCGGCGCCGACCGGCCACATCAGCGCCCCGCCGACGACCTCGGCGACGGGATGGAGCCGGAAGTCGAGCCGAGTGACGACGCCGAAGTTGCCGCCGCCGCCACGGATCGCCCAGAAGAGGTCGGTGTGCTCGTCCTCGCTCGCCTCGAGCACCTCGCCGCCGACGGTCACGACCTGCGTGCCGACCAGGTTGTCGCATGAGAGCCCGTGGCGACCGATCAGGAACCCGATCCCGCCGCCAAGCGTCAGGCCGCCCACGCCGGTCGTCGCGAACGTGCCGCCGGGGGCGGCGAGGCCGTGCGCCTGGGTGGCCGCGTCGAACGCCCGCCAGGTCGCGCCTCCGCCCGCACGCGCGATCCGGGCGCCCGGGTCGACCTCGATCGAGTCGAGGCCGGAGAGCTCGACCACGAGCCCGCCGTCGCCGACTGCGTGCCCGGCGACGTTGTGGCCGCCGCCGCGGACGGCGACCGGCAGGCTGTGCTCGGCGGCGATCGCCAGCGCGACGACGACGTCGGCGGTGTCGCGGCAGCGTGCGATGGCGGTCGGCCGGCGGTCGACGAGCGCGTTGAAGGTGGCCCTCGCGCCGTCGTAGGAGGGGTGCCCGTCCGTGAGGAACTCGCCCGAGAAGCCTCGGGCTGCCGCTGCGGGCTCGAGGGCGCCGACGCTCACCGTGTCGAGCCTAGACACGCGGCGGCGCCCGGGTCAATACGGTCTCCCGGTGACGGAGACCCGCTACATCGGCCGCGCCAACCTCGCAAAGCGGCTCGCCACTCTCGAAGGCAGGCCCGGACGCGCCACCTACCGCGACGGCGGCGTGCGCATCGAGCTCGACGAGGCCGCGTTGACGGTGACGCCGCCGTTCGGCCTCGAGCACGAGGGCGACTACGACGTCATCCGCACCGCACCGCTCATCGACGCGCTCGAGGCCGAGGCGCGCGTCGCGGTCCTGCTCGTGCGCATGGGCGGGTACGCCGTGGGCGTCTTCGAGGGCGAGCGCCTCGTCGTCTCGAAGGTCGGCAGCCGCTTCGTCAAGGGGCGGCACAAGAAGGGCGGCTCCTCGTCGAACCGTTTTCGACGCCGCCGGGGCGAGCAGGAGCGCGAGCTCGTCGACGCTGCCGCCGCCGAGGCAGCACGCGTGCTCGGGCCGTGGCGGGACCGCGTCGCGCACGTCGCACTCGGGGGCGATCGCTCCGCCGTCTCGCGCGTGCTCGAGTCTCGCGCCGACCTGGGCTGGCTGCGGCCGCTCGCGCTCGAACGCTTCTTCGACGTGCCCGAGCCGCGCCTGCGGGTGCTCGAGGAGCTGCCGTACCAGCTCTACGCCGCGAAGGTGGTGGAGGAGCCGGTCTAGCCCTCGAGGTGGGCGATCGTCGCCCCGTCGGCCGAGTCGCTCTCGCGACGGTCGACGAGCGGGTGCCCGTCGAGCTCGTCGCGCACCGCCGCGCGGACCGAGCCGGTACCGCGCCCGTGGATGACCCGGACGCTCGGCAGCCCGGCCAGCGCGGCGTCGTCGACGAACGACCGCACCGCCTCGCGCGCCTCCTGCGCCCGCTGTCCGCGCACGTCGAGCTCGTCGGAGACGTCGCTGCGTGCCATCGCCACGACCTTCACCGGCGGCTCTGCCTCCGGCTCGCGCTTCCGCGACGGACGTAGGCGCGCGAGTGGGATCCGCAGCCGGTGCCCGGCTGCGCCGACGACCTCCGCCTCCTCACCTTCGATCGCGGCGATCGTCCCGTGCACGCCGAGCGCCGGTGCCTCGACCGGGTCGCCGGCAGCCAGCGGGCCGGTGAACGGGAGCGGCTCGTCCACCTTGCGGATCGCCCGCTCGGCGCGGGCTGCCCGCTTCGTCGCCGCGCCGAGCCGCCGGTCGCGCTCGGGCTCGTCGCGCCGCTGCCGTCGCGCCTGCCGGATCTCGTCGCGAAGCGCGGCCAGCTCCGCGCGTGCGTCGGCGAGGTCGCGCTGCGCCTCGGCCGCCGCCCGCTCGCGCTCCGCCGCCGCCGATGCCTTCACCGTGGCGATCTCCTCCTCGAGCTCGCGCTCACGCTCGCGCGCACGCTCCAACGCGCCGGTCGCCTCCGCCCGCTCGGACTCGGCGGACGTGCGCTCGCCGACGGCGGCACGCTCGGCCGACTCGGCCTCGGCGAGAAGTTCCTGGATGCGCAGCCGCTCGGGCGCGACGCGGCCTCGTGCAGTGGCCACGACGTCCGGATCCAGGCCGAGCCGCTCGGCGATCTGAAGCGCGTGTGACGTCCCCGGCCGACCGAGCGCGATCCGGTAGAGCGGCTCGTGCGTCTCCGGGTCGAAGCCCGTGCCGGCGTTCGCGACGCCCTCCGTCGCACTCGCCCATTCCTTCAGCTCGGGGTAGTGGGTGGTCACGAGCGTCAGACGCGCCTGCTCGGCGAGGCGTGCGACGAGGGCCTGCGCGAGCGCCGAGCCCTCCACGGGGTCGGTCCCGGAGGCGAGCTCGTCCAGCAGCACCAGAGAGCGGTCGCCCGCCGCCTCGAGGATCGCGACGATCGCGGCGACGTGGCCGGAGAAGGTCGACAGGCTCATCTCGATCGACTGCCGGTCGCCGATGTCCGCGAGCACCTGGTCGAAGACCGGCAGCGACGCCGTCTCCGCGGGCGGCCGGAGCCCCGCCTGGTGCAGCAGCGCCGCGAGCCCCAGCGTCTTCAGCGCCACCGTCTTGCCGCCGGTGTTCGGACCGCTGATCACGAGAGCGCGCAGCG
Source organism: uncultured Gaiellaceae bacterium (assembly GCA_963827015.1). GTDB lineage: Bacteria > Actinomycetota > Thermoleophilia > Gaiellales > Gaiellaceae > Gaiellasilicea. The sequence goes on from CAWGZI010000015.1 coordinate 119,215, forward strand.
CGCCGAGGTCGAGGTCGATCGGAACGGCGGCCTTCGGATCGAGCAGCGGGTGCCGCGCGCCGACGAGGCCGACCTCGTCCGACACCGTGACGGCCGCGCCCTTCCAGCCGCGCGAGAGCGTCCCGAGCGCGAGCGCCAGGTCGATCCGGCCGGCCGCCTCGACGGCCTCCGCGAGCCGCGGCGCGCCCTCGCCCACCGACGCCGAGAGCTCGCGCAGGATCCGCTCCACCTCCTCGCGCTCCGCGCTCGTCGCCTCCGACTGGCGGTTGGAGAGCTCGACGACGTCGAACGGCTCGACGAAGAGCGTCTGGCCGGAGTCCGACGCGTCGTGGACGATCCCGGGGACGCTCCGGCGCGCGCTCGCCTTCACCGCGAGCACGGGTCGGCCGCCGCGGAGGGTGATGAACTCCTCCTGCAGGTGCTCGCGGAGCTCCCGCGAGCGAACGAGCTGCTCGAGCTTGTCGCGGACACGCTGCCTGCCGGTGCGAAGCTCGCCGCGGAGCTTGCGCAGCTTCGGCGACGCGTTGTCGCGCAGATCCGACCCGTCTTCCTCGACCGCGCGGTCGATCGCCTTCGCGAGCGGCGCGAGTCCCGGGTCGATCGTCGCGGCGACCTCGCCGAGGAGCGGCGCGTCCGGCTCCTCGAGTGCGGCCCGCGCGCGCAGCGCGCCGCCGACGGTGTCGGCCACGTGGCGCAGCGCGAGCGGCGACAGCGCGCCGCCGAGCGCGGCGTGCGCTCCCTGCTCGCGCACGTCGCGGATCCCCTCGAGCGGCGGCTCGAGCGACTCGTCCAGCAGGGCGATCGCCTCGGCCGTCAGCGCCTGGCGGCGCGCGACCTCGTCGGGGTCGGGCGACGGCTCCAGGGTCGCGGCGAGCGCGGCGCCCGGCTCGGTCGCGGTCGCCCGCGCGACCCGCTCCCGGATCGCCGGGAACTCGAGCACCTCGAGCGCGTTCGGGTCCATGCGCCCGAGTGTAGGCTCGGGCGCCATGGACGTCATGGTCTTCGTCGAGGTGCCGATGGGCTCTCGGAACAAGTACGAGGTCGACGCCGAGACCGGACACGTCGTGCTCGACCGGCGTCTCTTCACGTCGATGAGCTATCCGGCCGACTACGGCTTCATCGAAGGAACGCTGGGTGAGGACGGCGATCCGCTCGACGCGCTCGTCCTCGTCGGCGAGCCGACGTTCCCGGGCTGCCGGATTCGGGCGCGCGTCGTCGGCGTCTTCCACATGACCGACGAGAAAGGCCCTGACGAGAAGGTGATCCTCGTGCCGCTCAAGGACCCGGCCTGGATGCGCGTGCACGACGTCCACGACATCCCGCCCGAGTACCGCGACGAGATCGAGCACTTCTTCCAGGTCTACAAGGACCTGGAGGAGAAGAAGACGGAGACGCGCGGGTTCGGCAACCGCGCCGAGGCCGAGCAGGTGATCGAGACCGCCCGCGCGCGTGCACCCTCGGGCTGAGCCGTGACGATTCTGGAGTCCGTCCAGCGTGAGGCGTCCGCGGCGAGCGCGGCGGTGCGGCTGCTCACGGACGATGCGGTCGCCTCGGCGCTCGCGCTCGCAGCGGAGCGGGTCGAGGCGGCGTCCGCGAACGTCCTCGCGGCGAACGGATCCGATCTCGATGCCGCCGCCGGTGAGCTCGACGAGGGTGCGCTCGACCGCCTGCGCCTCGACGACGGACGTCTGGGCGCGATCGCGGAGCAGCTGCGGGAGCTCGCGTCGCTGCCGCCGCTCGAGCGCGAGATCTCGTCGTGGCGGCTGCCGAACGGGCTCGACGTGTCTGAGCGGCGGATCCCGATCGGCGTCGTGGGCGCGAACTTCGAGGCCCGGCCGAACGTGGCCGTCGACGTCGCCGGGCAGCTGCTGAAGAGCCTGAACGGCGCGGTTCTCCGGACCGGCGGCGCCGCGCTCGGCACGGTCACGGCCCTGGTCGACGAGGTGCTTCGGCCCGCGCTCGCCGAGGCGGGGCTGCCGCCCGAGGTGGTCGGGCTCGTTCGGTCGGCCGACCGCGAGGGGGCGCGGGTGCTCGTCTCCCTGCCGAGGCTGGTGCCGCTCGTGATCCTGCGCGGCAGCGGCGAGACGACCGCGGCGCTCGCGCGGTACGCGGCCGAGCACGGCGTGCGGACGCTGGCACACGCCGAGGGAGGCGGCGTCCTCTACCTCTCGGCGTCGGCGCAGCCGGACGTCGCCGAGGCGATGATCGAGGCCAGCCTCGACAGGCTCGGCGTCTGCAACCGGCTCAACCTGCTGCTGGTCGATCGTGCGGCCGCGCCCGCCCTGCTGCCGCCGGTCGCCGACCAGCTGGCGCGGCTCGGGATCGAGGCGCGCGGCTCCGAGCGAGCCCGCGCGCTCGCGTCGTTGACACCCCTCGACGTGCGCCTCGGCCACGAGTGGGCGAACGACCCCGAGCACGTCGCCACCGTCACCGTCGACGTGGTCGACGGGCCCGAGGAGGCGGCGGCGGTCGCCAACGAGGAGACGTCCGCGCTGGCCGCGGCGGTCGTCGCCGAGGACGCGGACGTCGCGCAGCGCTTTCTCGACGGCTACCGCGGCACGGCGGCCTTCTGGCAGGCGCCGACGCGGTTCACCGATGGCTTCGCGCTCACGGGCGCGCCCGAGACCGGGATCAACGTCGACTGGGTCCCCGGCCCGCGGGGCCCGGTCACGTATCGCGATCTCTGGCTACGCCAGTATCGGGTCGTCGGCGACGGCACCCAGCGCCGTTGAGCCGGCCCGTCGTCGTCAAGCTCGGCTCGGCGCTCGTGGTCGACGCGCGCGGACGCGTGCGGCGCGAGCTGATGCGGGCCCGCGCGGCGGAGATCGCAGAGCTCGTCGCGGCGGGAACGCCGGTCTGCGTCGTCTCGTCCGGTGCGATCGCCCTCGGCCTCTCCTCGCTCGGGCTGACCGCCAGGCCGCGCTCGCTGCCGCGCCTTCAGGCGGCGTCCGCGCTCGGACAGTCCCGGCTGCAACGCTCGTGGGAGGAGGCGTTCGCCCGCAGCGGCCTTCGGGTCGCGCAGGTGCTCCTGACAGGCTCCGAGATCGCGGACCGCCGGGCGTACGTCAACGTGCGTGGCGCGCTCGGCGCCCTCTTCGCGGTCGGAGCGGTGCCGGTCGTGAACGAGAACGACGCGACCGCCACGGACGAGATCAGCTTCGGCGACAACGACTCGCTTGCCGCGCAGGTCGCCGTTCTCGCCGGAGCGCGGCTGCTCGTGCTCCTGACCTCGGTCGAAGGCGTCTTCACCCATGCGCCCGGCACCGAGCAGGCGGCGCTGATCAGCGAAGGTGCGGACGCGCATGCGGCCGCCTTCGGGGCCGGGTCGCCGCTCGGGCGCGGCGGCATGAGGAGCAAGGTGCAGGCCGCGGAGCTGGCGGCCGCCGCCGGGATCGCGACGGTGATCGCGAGCGGGACGGCGCACTCCGTGCTCGGCCCGCTCGTCGCCGGCGAGGGACGCGGGACGCGCTTCGCACCAGCGGCGGGCCCGGACTCGGCGTACAAGCTCTGGCTCAGGTTCGCGAAGCGGATCGACGCCGCAGTGACCGTCGACGCCGGTGCGAGGCGCGCGGTCGTCGGCGGTGGCAGCCTGCTCGCGGTCGGGGTCGTCGGCTGGTCGCCCGAGTTCCGCGCGGGCGACGGGATCGAGCTCCGCACGGAGGACGGCACGCCGTTCGCGCGTGGCATCGCCTCGGTCGACTCGTCGGAGCTCGTCGGCCGGCCGGCGAAGGTCGAGGCCGTCCACCGGGATCGCCTCGTGCTCCTCTGAGCGCTCAGTCGCCGAGCACGAGCGTGGCCTTGACCCCCGTGTGGTCGAACGCCTCGGCAAACCGGTCGAGCGGGACGCGCAGGCCGATGAACTGCTCCAGCGCCTCGGGCCAGCGCGCGCGGGCCCGGTCGAGAGAGTCGACGGCGGAGAGCCAGTCGATCCGGTGCGCGTTGACGCTCCCGAAGACGACGCGGTTCTCGAGGATCGTGTCGACGCCGATGACGCGGCCGTCGAGCTGGACGGGCTGCCGGCGTGGGTCGAGCCCGAGTAGGCAGGCAACGCCGCTCCGGCGCAGGAGCCCGATGCTGTCGACCATCACCTGGGCGTCGCCGGTGGCCTCGATGACGAGATCGAAGCCGCCGACCTCTTCCCGGAGCGATGTCAGGGGCTGCGTCTCGGTCGAGACGTAGCGGGCGCCCGAGCGGACTGCCAGCTCGGCCCGCGGATCGTCGGCCGGGCTGCGTGCAGCCGTCCAGACATCGAGCCCGGCGAGCCGGAGGAGGTACGTCGAGAGCATGCCGATCGCGCCCGCGCCGATCACCAGGGCGCGCCGGAGTTCCCACGGCTGGCGGCCACCGATCGTCCGCGCATGCCGGATCCCCCGCTCGCAGATCGACGCCGGCTCCACGAGCACGCCCAGACGGCCGAGTGAGCGCGGGATGCCGATCAGCTGCGCCGGGTCCTCGGCAACGAGCTCGCGTGCGAAGCCATGCAGGCGCGTGATGCCGCGCTCGCTGTAGTCGCCCGTGAGGCAGGCGTCGGGAGCTCCTTCGCTGCAGGCGAGGCAGTGCGAGCAGGAGCGGCGCACGATCGAGGTGACGAGGTCGCCGCGTGTGAATCCATGCCCGTCCGCTTCCACCGTCCCGAGCAGCTCGTGGCCGAGCACGAGCAGGCCGTCCTCGTCGGGAGGCACGCCGAAGTGCCCTTCGGAGATCTCCCGGTCGGTGCCGCAGACGCCGACCTCGAGCGTCCGCACCGCCACCTCGCCATCCCGCACGTGCGGCTGAGCGACTTCGGCGACGCGCGTGGTCTGCGGCATGCCGGGCTGGACGACGAGCGCCTGCATCAGTCGTGTGCGAGCCTCTGCCGGTGGAGGTCGCGATCCGTTCCGCGGCGCTGCTGGGAGAAGGTCCGCGCTGGGATGCAGCGACGGGTCGGCTGCTCTGGGTCGATATCGAGGCCGGCGCGCTGCACCTCTTCGATCCGGCGTCGGGTGACGATCGGGCGATCCCGCTCGGCGACCGGGTCGGCGCTGCCGCCCCGACGCAGACCGGCGGTGTCCTCGTCGCACTGGCCGATCGACTCGCGGTCGTCGACCTCGAGGACGAGTCGGTCGACACCGTGGTCGAGATCCCCCACGGCGAGGGGATGCGACTCAACGACGGTGTCTGCGATCCGGCCGGGCGCTTCTGGGTGGGGAGCATGGCGCTCGACTACGCCCCTGCGGCGGGCGCGCTCTACCGCTACTCGAGCGACGGCGGCCTCGACCGCATGCTGGGGGACGTGACCATCTCGAACGGGATCGGCTGGTCTCGGGACGGCGAGACGATGTACTACATCGACTCGATGGCCTACCGGGTCGACGCGTTCGACTTCGACCTCTCGGACGGTGCCATCTCCGGGCGTCGTCCGCTGATCGTGATCGAGCGGGGCGCGGGCATCCCGGACGGGCTCGCGGTCGACGAAAACGGCGGCATCTGGGTGGCCCTCTGGGGCCGAGCCGCGATCCGTCGCTACACGCCGGACGGCGAGCTCGATCTGGTGCTCGACGTTCCGGCCGACAACGTCACTGCCTGCTGCTTCGGTGGCGACGACGGCCGGTCGCTCTACGTCACGACGGCGTCGGTCGACCTCAGCGCCGAGCAGCTCCAGAAGCGGCCGCTGGCGGGCAGCGTCTTCGTGACCGAGGTCGGTGTCTCGGGACCGCCTGCGCAGCCATTCGCCGGTTGAGCCGCTCACGTGGCGTGGGGGAGGAGGACGGCGCCCTCGGAGGCCGAGCCGACGAGAGCGCGATAGCGCGCGAAGACGCCGCCGGCGTAGCGCAGCGGCGGTGGCTGCCAGGCGGCCAGGCGCTCGGCGATCTGGTCGGCGTCCAGCTCGACCGCGAGCGTGTCGGCGTCGACGTCGATCGTGATCGAGTCGCCGTCGCGCACGACCGCGAGCGGACCGCCGCGCGCCGCCTCGGGCGCCGACGTGGCCGACCATCAGCCCGCGCGTCGCGCCGGAGAAGCGCCCGTCCGTGACGAGCGCCACCGACTCGCCGAGCCCCGCGCCGACGACCGACGCGGTCACGCTCAGCATCTCCCGCATCCCGGGCCCGCCGGCCGGTCCCTCGTAGCGGACGACGAGCACGTCTCCGGCCTGCACGCGCCCCGACCGCACCGCGTCGGTGCACGCCTCCTCGCTGTCGAAGACGCGCGCGGGACCCGTGTGCGCGCGGCGCTCCGTGCCGGCCAGCTTGACGAGGCTTCCCTCGGGAGCGAGGTTGCCGCGCAGCGCGTGGAGCGCCCCGCTCGGCTTGAACGGCTGCTCGAGCGGTAGGAGCACCTCGCCGTCGGGCGCGGCGGCGTCCGCCGTTGCCTCCGCGAGCGTCGGGCCTGACGCCGTCGGCGCCGAGCCGTCGACGTGGCCGCCGCGCACGAGCTCGCGGATCAGCGCAGCGGTGCCGCCGACCCGGTGGAAGTCCTCCGCCATCCAGCGGCCGGACGGTGCCAGGCTCGCCAGCACCGGTGTCCGGCTCGCGACGGCGGCGAGGTCCGTGAGCGACAGCGCGGTGCCCGCCTCGCGGGCGATCGCGAGCAGGTGCAGGATCCCGTTCGTCGAGCCGCCGCTCCCGGTGATCCCTGCCATCGCATTCAGGAGCGCGCGCCGGTCGAAAAAGGTTCGTGCCGTGACCTGACGCTCGACGAGCTGCACTGCCAGGGCGCCGGCCCGAACAGCCGCCTCGTCCTTTGCCTCGCGTTCGTCGGCGGGGATCAGCCCGTCGCCGATGCGGGCGATCCCGAGGCAGTCGAGCGCGACCGCCATCGTGTTGGCGGTGAAGTGGCCGGCGCACGTCCCCGGGCCCGGACACGCGTGCTGCTCGAGCTCGTCGAGATCGGCCCGCGGCATCAGCCCGCGCTCCTCCGCGCCGACCGCCTCCCAGACGTCCTGGATCGTGACGTCGCGACCGCGCCAGCGGCCCGCGCGCATCGGCCCGCCGTAGAGGACGACGGCCGGCTTGTCGACGCGGGCGAGTGCCATCAACGCCGCGGGGACGGTCTTGTCGCAGCCGACCAGGCACACGATCCCGTCGAAGTCGTGGGCGTGCACCATCAGCTCGATCGAATCCGCGATCACCTCGCGCGAGATCAGCGAGGCGCGCATCCCGGGCGTCGCCTGCGACTGGTTGTCCGAGACGGCGATCGTGTTGAAGCCGAGCGCGACGCCGCCGGCGGCGGTCACGCCCTCGCTGACGCGGTCGGCCAGCTCGCGCAGGTTCAGGTTGCACGGCATCGTCCCCGTCCACGTCGAGGCGACGCCGATGATCGGCCCGCCGAGCCGCGAAGGGTCGATCCCCATCGCACGGAAGTGCGCCCGCGCGGGTGCGCGCTCCGCGGCGGCGGCCAGCCCGGCCCGCGCGCGCCGGCGAAGCGCCTCCTGTTCCGGTCCCACGAGCGACTGTACGTCGGTCGGAGCAGTCCCTGCACTCCGAGCTCCTCCTCGGATCAGGTGACGTCGTCCTCGATCTGCGCTACCGTGGCTGCCCTGACGTGCGTGTCGCCGTACGCGCACATTCGCCAAGAAACAGACCGAGGCGTGGCCCCCGCAGATCTCGGCCGTCAGCACGATTGGTCGTCTTGCTGCGCCTGTGACGGAAGGAGCCCGATGCTCGCCATCACTCGCGCCTGCATGCTCTCCCTCATTGCGCTCGCGTTCGCCGGCGAGGCCGCTGCGTCCGAGCTGATCGGTCGCGACGCGGATCGCGCCAGCCTGCGGGTCAACGGTGCCGGACAGGCCCATGTCAGCTGGTACGAAGACGGCGCCACACGGCACGTCGTCGCCGGGAACGCGATCAATGCGCGCCCGCCCAGCCCCGGGATCGCGCAGGTCTCGTTCCGGCTCCGCTACGGCCTGCGTTCGATCGCGGGCGCGGGCTGCGGTGGCTACGACGGGCCGCCGCTCGCCTGGCTGGTCGCCGCCTGCAAGGCGCCCGACGGCTCCTACTGGGCGCTGCAGCGTTGGGCGCGGCTGAAGCGGAACTACGGCGGCAAGCGCGGCGGCTGGGAGCTCCGGCTCTCACACTGGAACGGGCCGCTGCCGCGGCTCGAGCTCTGGACGGACTGGGCCTATCGTCGCTTCGATCACCTGTACGGCCGCTACACGTATCGAGGAGCGCCGGTGCACGGGTTCCGGGTGACGCCAGGGGGGAACCCGCTGGACGACTACGGCCGCAACGTCTTCGTCGATACCCTGAACTCCCGGTACGGCTCGGGCTGGCGCCGTGAGAACAGCTTTCTCGCGCAGCGTCCGAACGGAGCCTTCTGCTACGGCTTCTATCCGCATGCGTCGCGGCCGTCCGGCGAGGGGACGCACTACCGCGCGACGGTGATCGGACCGGGCGTGACGCCGGACGTCGTCTGGGAAGGCGATGCGCCCGGCTCGTTCAGCCCGGCTCGCGAACGCCAGGCGAATGCACACCAGCGCCGGCTCTTCGCGGGTCGAACCGGCAACGGCTGCAAGCCGCTCTAGCCCCGGCTACAGGCCCCGGCCCGCCTGACGTGTGCCAGGCGGGCCTTCGGTTCGGCTACGCCGAGGCCACGGGCGCCGTCGACGGCGCGGCGTCCGCGGCCGGGGCGGCGGGCGGCTCCGTGCTGCCGGAGTCGAGCCGGAACGGGGGGTAGGTGTCGGTCATCAGCCCTGCATAGGCGACGACCCGGAAGACCCAGCGGTTCAGGCCGAGAACGAAGTCGTAGAGCGACCGGGGGTAGCGGGTGGTGAAGAGCAGGGACAGCCCGGCGAAGAGCACGAGCAGCCCGATCAGGCCGCCGGCGGTCGCGTAGAGGAAGCCGTCGCCGTCACCCGACCAGGCGGACCAGGCGCCGCCCGTGAAGATCGCGACGATCAGGTAGTGGGGGATCGCCAGCAGCCACCACTTGACGAGCACGAGCCCGCGCGACAGTCGCTCCGGATAGTCGACCTCGAGTCGTGCGGGGTAGTCCGGGTCGTCGGCGAGGGTGAACGGCGGGTACTTGTCGGTGCCGAGGGCGCTGTAGGTGTAGAAGCCGACACGCCACGACCAGCGGAGGACGCCGACGTTGAAGTCGAAGATCCCTCGCGGGTAGCGGCCCGTGAACAGGATCGCAACGCCTGCGACCACGGTCGAGAGCACGAAGCCGATCCAGAGGAACAGGAGAACGACGAAGTGCGGGATGGCGAGCAGCCACTTGAAGAGCCACTGCCAGCGGCTCACGTCCGGATCGAGCTCGCCGGTGAGCCGGAGTGGAAACGGGGTGTGCGGGGTCATCGTGCGGGGGTCCTTTCGGTCGGGATTTCGTACGTTGTACGCACGCTACTCGTACGATGTACGATGCGGTAGTGGGGCTAGCCGTACTTCGTTGCTGACATGGCCGGGATCGAACGAGCACAGAAGCCGCGGGCGCCGCTGAGCAGGGAGCGGGTGCTCGAGACCGCGGTCGCGCTGGCGCAGCGCGAAGGGCTCGAGTCGCTGACCATGCGCCGGCTCGCCGACGAGCTCGGCGCAGGCGCGATGACTCTCTACCACTACGTCCCGAACAAGGATGCGCTGCTCGACGGCATGGTGGACCTGGTCTTCGGCGAGATCGAGCCGCCGGCGACCGACGTCGACTGGAAGACCGCATTGCGCAGGCGCGCGCTGTCGACGCGTGAGGCGCTCAACCGCCACCGCTGGGCGGTCGGGTTGATGGAGTCGCGCACGACCCCCGGCCCCAACAGTCTCCGGCTCCACAACGCGGTTCTCGGCGTGCTGCGGGAGGCCGGCTTCTCGATCGAGACGACGATCCAGGCCTACTCCGTCCAGGACGCCTACATCTACGGCTTCGCCCTGCAGGAGAAGGTGCTCCCGTTCGACGACGCCGAGGGTGGAGCCGCCGTCGCGGAGGCGCAGTACAAGGAGTACGACGAGCTGGAAGGAGAGCGGCAGCTGGGCGAGCTCGCCGAGTCGTTCCCCTATCTGGCCGAGGTCGTCGTCGGCCACGTCGCCAAGGTCGGCTACGACTTCGCGACGTCGTTCGAGTACGGCCTCGACCTGATCTTGGAGGCGCTCGAACGGCGCCTTCACACGCCCGGCTAGATCGTCTTGAACTGCTCGAACGGCTGCTTGCAGCCGGCGCAGTAGCGGACCGACCGGCACGGCGTCGGGCCGAAGATGTTCTCGAGGCTCGTGTCGGTCGAGCCGCAATACGGGCAGCGGTGCACGGCCTTCTGCAACTGCAGCAGCTGCGGCGGGCCTTCGCCCCGCGGCGTCGGCGGTGCGAAGCCTGCGGCGCGCAGCTTCTCGCGTCCGTCAGCGGTGATCCGGTCGGTCGACCACGAGTCGTCGAGGAGGACGTCGACCTGCGGGTCGCCGCCGAGCGCGGTCACCGCCTCCTCCATCTGCCGGCGCATCACGTCGAGCGCCGGGCAGCCCATGAACGTGGGGGTGAACTGGATCCGGACGCGCTCGCCGTCGACGGCCACGCCCTTGACGACGCCGAGGTCGACGAGCGAGATCACCGGGATCTCCGGGTCGGGGATCTCGGCCAGCGCCTCCCAGACCGCGGCCTCGGTCACCACTGCGCGCCCACCGGGGCCGAGCGGCGCACCATCGTCATCTCGCCCCAGAGCGCGGCGAACTCCTCGCCGGGGGAGGTGCGCTCGACCGCCTCGACCTGCGGCCGGCCCAGCCGCTCCGCGAGCGCCGGCCGCAGCTCCGCGTCGAGGACGCCGAGGGCGTACGGCCAGAGCTCCTCGACCGCAGCGGCGTACCGCTCCTCGCCGCTGAGCCGCTCGACCCACATCTCCGCATGCAGGCGGTGGTAGACCTCCTCGCGCTCGATCTTCGCGGCGACCCCGGCGAGCACGGTGTCATGGTGCGACTCGAGTTGCTCGATCCTGATCGCGTCCGCCGTCTCGTAGAGGACGTGCCGCGCGATCGTGCGCGCCCAGTCCGGGACGAGCCGCAGCTGCACGAGCGGCGCACAGCGGTACTCGTCGGGCGCCCGGTCGAAGGCGAGCGCGTCGGCGTCGGTGCCGAGCTCCGCTGCGGCGAGGTCGTACAGCGCCCGCGCGTGCCCGATCTCGTTCTGCGCGATCGAGGAGAAAGCGACGTCCTCCTCGAGGAACGGCGCGATCCCCGTCCACTCGGAGTTCCGCCAGCCGAGGATCAGCTCGTCGTCAGCCAGCGTCAGGAGCAGCTGTGCCCGCTCGCTCACGTGCCTCCTTCAGCCGCGCCTTGATCGAGTAGCCGTCGACGCGGCGGTACTTGAGGTCGAACTCGTCGGGGAACTCCTCGATCGCGTGGATCTCGTCGCGCGGGACGACCCAGAGCGCCACCGACTCCTGCCGGCGCGCGTAGAACTCGCGCGCGTACGCGTCCGCGAACGACTGGTCGGGCGCGTGGAACGAGCCGCCGTGCACGAAGGGCTGGCCCTTGCGCTCCTGCCTGAAGACCTCCCAGATCATGCGGCTTCTGCGAGCACGACCTGGGAGACCCAGTCCGTCTCGGCGCGCGAGAGCCGGCGGAACTCGAGCCGCTCCTGCGACGCCGGCCCGTGACCGGTGACGACCGCGGTCAGCTCGTCCCAGTCCGGCTCCGTGTACTCCCAGACGCCGTCGTCGTTCTTGCGCAGCTTCGGGTCGGGGATCTCGAGGCCGAGCTCGAGGATCTGCGGGACGTAGCCGTCGAGGAACTGCTGCCTCGCGTCTTCGTTGCCCTGGCTCTTGATCCGCCAGATCACCATCGGGTCCTCCTCCGCGGGGATCGGCGTCCCGTGGAAGTGCATCAGCGGCGTCCACCACCGGTGGAGCGCCTCCTGTACGAGCTCGAACTGCGCCGGCGTCCCTGTCACCATCGCGAGCACCGTGTCGCGGCCGTGGAGGATGTGGAACGACTCCTCCCAGCAGACCTTCTTCATCACGCGCGCGTAGGGCGCATACGAGCACTTGAGCAGGGCCTTCTGGCTGATGATCGCCGCCGCGTCGACGAGCCACGCGATCACGCCGACGTCGCCCCAGCTCTTCGTCGGGTAGTGGAAGACGTTGTGGAACTTCGACTTGCCGGCGATCAGGTCGTCGAGGCAGGCGCTCCGCGGCTTCCCGAGATCCTCGACGACGCGGTAGATCAGCTGGCAGTGGCCGACCTCGTCCTGGATCTTCGCGGTCAGGGCGAGCTTCCGCTGCAGCGTCGGTGCGCGCAGGATCCAGTCGCGCTCGGGCAGGACACCCATCAGCTCCGAGTTGCCGTGCATCTCGATGAACTTGATCAGCCGCTTGCGGTACTCGTCCGGCATCCAGTCGTCGGTCTCGACGAGCCCACCGGACTGGACGTAGTCGAGAAACTCCTGCTCGCGCGGTTCCACGGTCTCGCCTCCCTGCCGAACGGTCGTTAGCATTGAGTGTATCGGCACGCGCAGGCACGAGCTGACCCGACAGGCCGCCCGCCTCTTCGCGCAGAAGGGCTACCACGGCACGTCGATGGGCGACCTCGCGGAGGCGATGGGCGTCCAGAAGGGCTCGCTCTACTCGCTCACGGATTCGAAGCAGGAGCTTCTCTACGAGACGATGCGCGAGGGCGCAGCCGCCTTCCACGCCGGCCTCGACGCACTCCCCGACGACGCCGGCGCCGCCGAGCGGATCCGGCTCGCGCTGCGCGCGCACCTGCGGGTGGTCGCCGAGCAGCTCGACATGGCCACCGTCTTCATCCGCGAGTGGCGCTACCTCGAGGGCGCCCGCCGCGACGAGATCGTCTCGGAGCGCCGCCGGTACGAGGAGCGGTTGCGCGCGCTCTTCCGCGAGGGGCGCGAGCACGGCGAGCTGCGCACCGACCTCGACGACGGCGCCGCCGCGCTGCTCGTCCTCTCGGCCGCGAACTGGGCCTACACCTGGCTCACGCCAGGTCGCGACACCGACGAGCTGGCCGACTCGTTCGCCGCGATCCTCGTCGACGGGATCCGCGGCTACTCGACGCCTTGATCCGGCGTGCGGACAAGCGTAGGGTCGGCCGCGACACAGCGGACAGCGACGGAAGGAGCTTCCATGTCTGCTGACACCAAGGCGACGGCCCGCCGCTTCCTCGAGGAGGCTTTCAACAGCGGGAACCTCGCCGTCGTCGACGAGCTGGTCGCGCCGGAGTTCGTCAACCACGACGCCGCCCTGCCCGAGCCGACGATGGGCATCGAGGCGACGAAGGCGAGCATCGGCGCCTATCGCGACGCCTTCCCCGACCTGCGCCTGACGATCGAGCAGCAGGTCGCCGAGGGCGAGTACGTGATGACCCGCTGGAGCGCCCGCGGCACGCACGAGGGCGACCTGTTCGGGATGGCCGCCACCGGCAAGGAGGCGACCGTGACCGGAATCACGGTCGACCGGATCGTCGACGGCCGCTTCGTCGAGAGCTGGACGAACTGGGACACGCTCGGGCTGATGCAGCAGCTCGGCGTCGTGCCCACGCTCGCCACGGCCTGAGAGCCCGCCGCGAGGGGCCGCCGTCAACGCGGCCCCTCGTGCCGGCTCGGCTGGCCGCCATGACACGATGGCGCGGTGCGAACCGCGCTGATCGTCAACCCGTACGCGAGCAGGGTCACGCCCGAGCTCGCCGCGCAGGTCTCGCGTGCGCTCGGGGCGGACGAGACGATCTTCACGCAGCGGGCCGGGCACGCGACCGAGCTGGCGCGTGAGGTCGAGGCCGAACGCGTCGTCGTCTTTTCCGGCGACGGCGGCTTCAACGAGGTGCTCAACGGCGCGCGCCCGGAGACGGTGCTCGGCTTCGTCCCCGGCGGCGGCACGAGCGTGCTGCCGCGGGCGCTCGGCCTCCCGCGCGACCCTCTTGCGGCGGCAGCGCGCATCGCGCGGGGGCGGACGCGGCGGATGTCGCTCGGCCGCGCCAACGGCCGCCGCTTCGGCTTCGCCGCCGGGATCGGTCTCGACGCCGAGTTGATCCGGCGGGTCGACGCGCTCGGGCGGCGCGAGGACGGAAAGCGGCCCGGCGACGCCGCTTTCGCCTGGACTGCGCTGAAGACGCTCGCAGCGGCGCGTCTGCGTTTCGAGCCCGCGCTCGAGATCGAGGGCCACGGTCGCGCCGCGTTCGCGCTCGTCGCCAACACCGATCCGTACACCTACGTCGGCACGTTGCCGTTGCGGCTGCCGCGCGGAGCGCGGATCGAGGCCGGCCTCGACCTGCTCGCACCTCGTTCCTTTCGTGCCCGCTCGCTGCCGGGGGCGGCCCGCTACCTCGTGACCGGCCGCACGCGGCTCCCGCTCGTCGAGTTGCACGACGCGGACCGGATCGTCGTCCGCTGCGACGCCCCGATGCCGCTTCAGCTCGACGGCGAGGACCTCGGGGACGTCACCGAGGTCGTCTTCGAGGCCGAGCGCGACGCGGTCGACGTGCTCGTCTAGGTTGCGCTCCGGTTAAACGCGACATGTCAGTATTGACATGTCGCGGCAGCGCCCGTTGACTGCGATTCGATGTGCCGCGTGCTCGTGCTCGCGCTCCTCCTCGCCGGCTGCGCCGGCTCCGACGAGCCGCGCCCGGCTGCACCGACCCCGCTCCAGCGCGAGCTGCGCGAGCTCGCCGAGACGATGGAGGCGACCCATCCCGATCTCTTCCACGACGTCCCCAGGGCGACGTTCCGTGCAGCGGCGACGAAGCTCGTGCGGGCGGCTCCGATGCTCACCCGCGACGAGCTCGTGGTCGGGGTGATGCGCCTCGCCGCCCTCCCCGGCCCTCGTGACGGGCACACCGCCGTGTACCCGTTCGACCAGCACGCCCGCGGGCTCCACGTCTATCCCTTCCGCCTCTTCGACTTCGCCGACGGCCTGCACGTCGTCGGCTCCCTCGGCTCGGAGGATCTGACCGGCCGGCGCCTCACTGCGGTCGAGGGCACGCCCGTGGACGAGGTCGTCCGCCGCGTCCGCCCGCTCGTCCCGCATGACAACGAATCGGGCTTCCGCTGGCTCATGCCCGAATACGTGGCGACGGCAGAGGTGCTCCGCGGTCTCGGACTCGTCGCCGGCGACGCGGCCACCTTCTCGTTCGCCGACGGGACGGAGGCGCGGTTGACGCCGGTCGATGCGGACGAGGTGGCGGGTGCGCTCGGCGGCGCGCCGGCGCCACTCCCGAGCGAGCACGATCCGATCTGGCTCCGTGAGCCCGACACGGATCAGTGGCTGACGACGCTCGAGCGCGGCCGCGTCGTCTACCTCGGCTACCGGTTGACGACGAGCTCGACGTACGACGTCTCCGAGCGCCTGCTCGCGCTCGCCCGCAAGCCGACGGTGCGCCGCGTCGTCGTCGACGTCCGGCTCAACCACGGCGGTGACAACACCACCTACGGGCCGCTGCTGGACGTGCTCTCCCGGCCGGTCGTGTCGCGCAAGCTCGTCCTCCTCACCGGCCGGTCCACCTTCTCGGCCGCCGGCAACTTCGTCGCCGACGTCGACCGGGGCTCGCGGGCGCGGATCGTCGGCGAGCCCGCAGGCGGCGCTCCCAGCCAATGGGGCGACTCGACGCCGCTGCTGCTGGAGCGCGCCGGCCTGACCGTGCACGTCGCCACCTCGTACTGGGAGTTCGGGCCGCCAGGCGACACGCGGCTCGAGACCCCGGTCGACGTGCGGGTCGAGCCGACGGCCGAGGACTTCTTCGCCGGGCGCGATCCCGTGCTCGCGCAGGCGCTCGCACTCCCCTGACGGGTATCGTCCGCGCCGGAAATGGCGAGCACGATGCCCGCGGAGCGCGACCTCCGCCGCGTGATCGGCGACGGCGACACCGTCCCGGACGGCGAGGTGGACGGCGTCGGCGAGCAGGAGCTGCTCGCGCTCTACCGCTCGATGGTGCTGCTGCGGACGTACGACGAGCGCTCCGTCGTCTACCACCGCCAGGGCCGGATCGGCACGTACGCGATCTACTGGGGTCACGAGGCGATCCAGGCCGGTGCCTTCCACGCGCTCGAGGACGACGACTGGGTCTTCCCGAGCTACCGCGAGTCCGCGATCGGGCTGCTCCGCGGCATGCCGGCCGCGACGATCCTCTCCTGGTGGCGCGGGCATCCGTCCGGCTGGTGGAACCCGGCCGACTACAACGTCGCCTCGATCTGCGTCCCGATCGCGACGCAGGTGCCGCACGCCGCCGGGCTCGCGTGGGGGAAGCGGCTCCGAGGCGAGGCCGCCTGCGCGCTGACGTTCTTCGGCGACGGCGCCACCTCCGAGGGGGCGTTCCACGAGGGCGCGAACTTCGCAGCCGTGATGCGGGCGCCGCTCGTCCTGCTGTGCAACAACAACCAATGGGCGATCTCGACGCCGCTCTCCGACCAGACGCGCGCCGAGGCGCTCGTCGACAAGGCCGCCGGCTACGGCATCCCCGGCACGCGTGTCGACGGAGGCGACGTGCTCGCCGTCCACGAGGCCGCGCGGGAGGCGGTCGCCCGCGCGCGGGCCGGCGACGGGCCGACGTTCATCGAGGCCGTCACCTACCGCGCCGCGCCGCATGCCACCGCGGACGACCCGAAGGCCTACATCGACGAGCAGCGGGTCGAGGAGGAGCGGGCGAACGAGTGCGTCGGCCGCTTCGCGGGCTACCTCCGCCGCCAGGGCGTCCTCCACGACGCGCTCGACGAGCAGATCAAGGCGGAGGCGGCGGACGCGATGCGCGCCGGAATCGCGGCCGCGGAAGCCGAGCCACCGGCCGATGTCGGTCTCGTCTTCGAGCACGCGCTCGCCGACCCGCCCGCCTCGTTCGAGCACGACCTCGCCGAGCTCCGGAGGATCCTCGGTGGGTGAGCTGCTGCTCGTCGAGGCCGTCAACGACGCGCTCCACGTCGAGATGGAGCGCGACGCGAACGTGATGGTGCTGGGCGAGGACGTCGGGCGCGCGGGCGGCGTCTTCCGCGCGACGGCGGGTCTGCGCGACCGCTTCGGCGCCGACCGCTGCGTCGACACGCCGCTCGCGGAGGCGGGCATCCTCGGCTCGGCCGTCGGTCTCTGCATGGCCGGCTTCCGGCCCGTGTGCGAGATGCAGTACGACGCCTTTTCGTATCCCTGCCTCGACCAGCTGATCACACACGTCGGCCGCTATCGCTGGCGCACCGGCGGGAAGATGACGTTCCCGATCACGATCCGGATGCCGTACGGCGGCGGCGTCCGTGCGCCGGAGCTCCACGACGACTCGCCCGAGGCGTACTACGTGCACACGCCCGGGATCAAGGTGGCGATCCCGTCGACGCCGGCCGACGCCAAGGGCCTGCTCGCCGCGGCGATCCGCGATCCCGACCCGGTCGTGATCTTCGAGCCGAAGCTCGTCTACCGGACCGAGCGCGGCGAGGTGCCCGAAGGCGACCACGTCGTGCCGCTCGGCAGCGCGCGGCTCGCCCGCGAGGGCACCGACGTCACGCTCGTTGCCTACGGCGCGATGGTGCCCGTCTGCGAGCGGGCGGCCGACGAGCTCGACGCCTCCGTCGAGGTGCTCGACCTGCGCTCGCTGAAGCCGCTCGACGAGGCCGCGCTGCTCGCGTCCGCCGCGAAGACCGGTCGCGTCGTCCTCGTCCAGGAGGCGCCGCGCACGTGCGGGTTCGCCGCCGAGCTGGCGGCGATCCTGGCGGAGAAGGCGCTGCTCGACCTGCAGGCTCCGGTCGTGCGCGTGACCGGCTACGACGTGCCGTATCCGTACTGGCAGATCGAGGACGCGTACATGCCGTCCGTGGCGCGCGTGGTCGACGCAGCCCGCTCGCTGCTCGCGTTCTAGTGCGTCACGAGCTGCCGCTCGACGCGTCGGTCCTGCACGGGCACTTCTCGCTCGAGCTCGAGCCCGTCCTCACCGTCGATCCGGGCGACTCGATCGCCTTCTCCGTTCCCAATGCGGGCTGGCGCGTCGGCCGGGACGAGCCCTTCGCGTCGCGCAACCCGGAGCTGGACACCGGCCACGCGCTCGCCGGCCCGATCGAGGTCCGCGGCGCCCGCGCGGGCCAGGTGCTCGCGGTGGCGATCGACGCCGTCCTTCCCGGGCCGTGGGGAGTCACGTTCGCGGGCGACGCGCGGCTCGACTGGGAGCTGGAAGGAGACGTCGGCCGCGCCGCCGGCCGCGCCGTCCGGCTCGACCCGTTCCTGGGCGTGCTCGGGATGCCGCCGGACGAGCCCGGCGTCCACACGACGATCCCTCCGCGACGCTCCGGCGGGAACATCGACTGCAAGGAGCTCGTCGCCGGCACGACCCTGTATCTCCCGATCACCGTCGCCGGGGCGCACTTCTCGGCCGGCGACGGCCACGCGGCACAGGGAGACGGTGAGATCTCGGGCACGGCGATCGAGGCGCCGGTTCAGGCGGTCGTGACGCTCGACGTTCGAGACGACCTCGAGCTGGAGTGGCCGATCGCCAGGATCGACGGTGCGTGGCTGACGTTCGGCTTCGACGAGCACCTGGGCCGAGCCGCGAAGATCGCCGTGGACGGGATGATCGCGCTGATGGGGCGCGAGCACGGCCTCGCACCCGACGACGCGCTCGCCTTCGCATCGGTCGTCGTCGACCTCCGCGTCACGCAGGTCGTCAACCAGGTGCTCGGCGTGCACGCGGTCCTGCGCGACGACGCGCTCCGGTGAGCGAACGCCTGCGGCTGTGGCTCGAGCGCGGCCTCGGCGGCTTCAGACTTCGCGACGCCGCGACGGGCGAGATCGTGCGCTGGGAGGATCCGCGGCTCCGGGTCGTCGCGGCCGCCGGTGTCAGCTATCGACCCGAGGCGCTCGCGGATCCGTCCTTCGACCCGCCGCGGCGGCTCGCGCTCGTCCCCGAGCCCGCGAACGAGCACGATCCGAACGCCGTCGCGATCTGGAACGAGGAGCGCACGCTCCAGGTCGGCTACGTGCCGGCAGCCGTCGCGCCCGAGCTCGCGGGCGACGAGCAGGCGCTCTCGCTCTGGCGGGTCGAGCGGCGGCCTTCGCGTCCTGATCGTCCCAGCCGACGCCTGGCTGGGCACGCCCAGGTAGCCTGCACCGCCCGTGGCGTACGAGTTCAAGCTGCCCGACCTCGGCGAGGGCCTGACCGAGGGCGAGATCGCCCGCTGGCTCGTCGCCGAGGGCCAGGAGCTCGCGGAGGACGACCCGCTCGTCGAGATCGCGACGGACAAGACGACGGTGGAGATCCCGTCGCCGGCAGCCGGGAGGGTGGCGAAGATCCTCGTCGCCGAGGGCGAGGTCGTCCCCGTCGGCACGATCCTCGTCGTCATCGGCGACGACGGCGCCGAGCCGGCCGCCGCGCCGGCCGCCCCGGCCGAGCAGGCCGCGCCCGCACAGCCGAGGAGAGAAAGTGTTGGTTCAACACAAAGTCGGGTGCAGGCGACTCCGGTGGTACGCCGCATCGCGCAGGAGCTGGGGGTCGATCTGGCTCAACTGAGCGGTTCGGGCCCGAACGGGCGCATCACCGAGGACGACGTCCGCAGGGCCGGAACGGCCGGTGAAAACGAGCTTGTGTTGAACCAACACAAGCCCGAGCGGCGCGAGCCCGTCCGGGGCGTCCGCCGCCAGATCGTCGAGCACCTGACGCGGGCGCACAGGGAGATCCCTGCGGTCACGTTCGTCGAGGAGGCGGACTTCACCGACGTCGACATGGCGCTGCTGCTGCCGCTCGTGCTGAAGGCGACGGCGTCCTCGCTGCAGGAGTTCCCCGAGCTGAACGCGCGGCTCGAGGGCGACGAGATCGTCTATCTCGACCGCTGCGACATCGGCGTCGCCGTCCAGACCGACCAGGGCCTCGTCGTCCCGGTCGTCCGCAGCTGCGGCACGGAGTCGCTGGAGGCGCTCGGCGAGGAGGTCGCGCGCCTCGCGGAGGCCGCTCGCGCCGGGGACGCTGAAGCCGGAGGAGCTCCGCGGCGGCACCTTCACGGTCACGAGCGCGGGCAAGCTCGGCGGCGTGCTCGTGACGCCGCTCATCAACCATCCCGAGGTCGGCATCCTCGGGCTGCACCGGATCGGCCCGCGCCCCGTCGTTCGTGACGGGGAGATCGTCGTCCGCCAGATCGGCAACGTCTCGGTCACGTTCGACCACCGCGTCGTCGACGGGGCGCGGGCGGCGGCGTTCACGCTCGACGTGATCGCACGCCTCGAGTCCGGCCTCTCCTCCTAGTCGTCACCTCCGCCGAAGTTGTTCGGGCCCCCGCCGCGGTTCGCGATCTGCGCGCGGATCTCTCCGCCCGGCCACTTGGTGCTGTGGACGTTCGCGTAGGCATGACCCGCACGCATCGCGGCGAGGATCTCCGCGAAGGCGCCCGGCTCGATTCCCTGGCCCGCCGGACCGATGACCTGCGCGGCCGTGATGTCACCCTCGACGGTGCCGCCGGGGGTGGGGCACGCCGGCGTTCCGGCAGGACCCGGGCTGGCAGCGGTGCCGCAGAGGAAGTACGAGATCCCGCCGTTGATGGCGGTCTTGCCGAAGTGGACGTGCGACTGGGTCACGGTTCCCTCGAGCCCCGAGTACGTGAGCTTGTAGTGGAGCGACGTGCCGTCGTCCGACAGGCGCGCGGTGAACGAACCCGTCGCCACGGTGGAGATGTCCGGGTTCTCCTCGTACCCGTTCAGCGGGTCGCCGTTGAAGTTCTTCGATCCACTGCCGGCGATGGCGTAGGAGCCCACCCCGAGCAGCGCGATCAGGACGGTCACCGCGGTGACCCTCAGTGCGATCCTCGACATTCGAACCTCCCCGGTCGTCGTGATGACGGGCCGGCAAGCCCGTCAGAACGGACCTACGCGGACCGGAGAAGGTCGGTTTTAGGCGGCGACGAGCTCGGCCAGGTGCGGCGCGAGCATCGCCTCGATCTTCGGCGCGCTCGTGCGGCCGTCGAGGCGTGAGACGGCGCGCTTGTCCTTTACGAGCACCAGCGTCGGCACGATGTCGACCTGGAAGCGCTCGGCGAGCTCCGGGCTCGCGTCGACGTCGACACGGCGAACGCGCAATCGGCCTCGCTCCTTCCGCTCGAGATGGGCGAGCAGGCTCTCCATCCGGCGGGCTGGGCCTGAGCGCTCGGACCAGAAGAACACCAAGAGCGGCCGGTCGTCGTTCACAGATTTCCTCCTCGAAAAGCGGGTCGATCGGGTCGGGTGTTGTATCCCCAGAAAACGGTCCGTCGAAACGCCGCTCGCCTCTACACTGACCCTCGATGGGCGACTGGTACACGATCGGCCTCGCGCTGGGAATCGGCACGGCCCTCGGCGCGCTCTTCGCCGGACTGCTTTCCTCGACGCCCCTCGGACGCGCGGCAGCGGTCGTGCTCGCAGGTGCCGGCGGCGCTCTCGTCGGGATCCTGATCGAGGATTGGACCGAGCTCGTCGGTGGTGCGGTCGGCGGCCTGGTCGGTGCCGCGGCCGCCGTCGTCGTCGTGTCCGGAGCGTTCCGGCGCGGCGGCACGCGTGCCGGCCTTGCGCTGATCGTCGCCGCCGTGGCCGCGGGTCTCGGCGGCCTCGCCTTCATCCCGGGTGCCGGGTATCTCGAGGCGGTCGCGCTGCCCCTGCTCGCCACCCGTCTCCGCCGCACCCAGGCCGAACGGTACGCCGGCCTCCGGAGCCTTGCCCGCGACTGAGCGGAAGCTGATCCTGATCGTGATCGACGGCCTGACGCCGTCGATGCTGGAGGACACGCTCGAGCGCGGCGCCGCCCCGTCGCTGGGGCTGCTCGCCGAACAGGGCCGCTACCGCCGCGCCCTCTCGACGTTCCCGTCGCTGACGCCCGTGTGTCTTTCGGCGCTCGCGACCGGCGCGCATCCGGACGTGCACGAGATCCCGCACCTCGTCTGGTACCACCGCGGCGAGCGTCGGCTCGTCGAGTACGGATCGTCGTTCGGCGCGGTTCGCGCCGCCGGCACGAGGCAGTCCCTGATCGACACGATCTACGGGCTCAACGCGAGCCATCTCGGCGCGCGGGCGGTCACCGTCTACGAGGCGCTCGAGGACGCCGGTCTCACCGCCGCCGCGATCAACATCACCTGCTATCGCGGCCGCCACCCGCACACGCCGACCGTGCCCTTCCTCACGCGCCCCGCCTACGGTCCGAGCCGCTTCTTCTTCTACAACCTCTTCGAGTCCGACGTGACCGGGGCGCCGCTGTCCGTGCGCAACCGGCCGCGCGGGACGATCGACGCGTACGCCGCCGCGGTCGGGCGCTGGCTCGTCACGCGCGACGGCTTCGACTTCCTGGTCTTCTACCTCTCCGACTACGACTACGCCTCGCACGCGCAGGGCCCGGATGCGGCGCACGCCGCGCTCGCCCGCTGCGACGAGGCGGTCGGCACGCTGATCGCGGCGGCCGGCGGGCCGGAGGAGTTCCTCGAGCGCTACGCCGTTCTGCTCTGCTCCGACCACGGCCAGACGACGGTCGGCGAGGTGGCGCGGTTGCAGGACGCCTTCCCCGGGGACGTCGTCACCGCCTCGAACCGCGCCGGCATGGTCTACACCGACGGGGAGCCGAGCGTGCTCGCGCGGCGACTCGATGGCAACAGCGCGGTCGACGTGGTGCTCTGGCGCGAGGGCGAGGAGGCGGTCGCGCGCCGCGAGGGCTCGGAGCTGCGGTTCACGCCGACGGAGACGAGCGGCGACACCGCGATCCTCGACCATCCGGCCGGCCTCGAGCGCGCCTGGGCTGCGCTCGCCAATCCGAACGCCGGCGAGCTGATCGTCTCCGCCGCTCCCGGGCTGGGAGTTCGCCGATCTCGCCGGCCAGCACCATGCGGGCGGCGGCTCGCACGGCTCGCTCACGACCGGCGACTCCGAGGTGCCGATGCTCGCCGTGGGCCTGGACGTGCTCCCCGCCTCGATCGTCGAGGTGATGCCGGCGGTGCTCGACCACTTCGGCGTCCCGGCGCCGGCGTACACGCGTGCGCCGGCACGGGCGTGAGCGGCGCGCCCGAGCTCGCGCGGTTCCTCGCCGCCAGGGGGATCCGGGACGAACGCGTGCTGCGGGCGATCGCGGCCGTGCCGCGCGAGCTCTTCGTGCCCGAGAAGCTGCGGCGGCAGGCGTACTCCGACCGGGCGCTCCCGATCGGGCACGAGCAGACGATCTCGCAGCCGTACATGGTCGCGGCGATGCTGGAGGCGCTCGAGCTCGACGGCGGGCGCGTGCTCGACGTCGGCACGGGTTCCGGCTACCAGGCGGCCGTGCTCGCCGAGCTCGCGGACGAGGTCGTGACGATCGAGCGTGTGCCTGAGCTGGCCGAACAGGCACGGGAGACGCTCGAGCGGGCCGGCTACGGGCGCGTCGAGGTTCGGGTCGGCGACGGGACGCTCGGCGTCCCTGAACGAGCGCCCTTCGCGGGGATCGTGGTCGCCGCGGCCGCACCTGCCGCGCCGCCGGAGCTCTACGGCCAGCTGGCGCCGGGCGGCCGGCTCGTCGTTCCCGTCGGGACGAGGCGGGACCAGTGGCTCGAGGTGGTCGAGCGCGGAAGCGAGGGGCCGGACCGGCATCGCACGGTCCCCTGCCGTTTCGTGCCGCTCGTGGGGACCGCAGGGTTCGCGCCCCGGGGGCGTGGGTAGATCACGAGCGTGCGGGGGAGAGGGCATCGACGTTGCTGCGCATGCCCGTGCTCGTGCGCGGGATCAGGCTCGGCGAGGTGGAGAGCGTGCTGCTCGACGCGGCCGAGCCCCGCATCGTCGGCTTCGACGTCCTCTGCGGGGACGGTGCGAATCGCTTCCTCCCCTACTCGACCGCGCGGCGCGGCGCGACCGGGATCGACGTCGAGAGCACGCTGACGCTGCTCGACACCCGGGAGCTGCAGTTCTACCGCGCCCGCACCCGTTCCCTGGCGAGCGTCCCGGAGCTGGCGGACGCGCGGATCGAGGCGGAGGGCGCGCTCGTGATTCCGCTCACCGCCCGCCTGAGCTAGGCTCGCGCGGCGATGCAGCGCACCACCGCTCCCGGCGCCTCGGCAGCGCTCGCTCGCACGCGTGGCGCGCTCGGCCGCACCGAGAACTGGCTGCAGCTGATCCGTTTCTGCCTCGTCGGCGCGAGCGGGTACGTCGTCAACCTCGCCGTCTACACGCTCCTGCTCAAGGCCGGCGGGCTCCACTACCTGCTCGCCGCCACCGGCTCCTTCCTCGTCGCCGTCACGAGCAACTACACGTGGAACCGACTCTGGACGTTCCGGGGTCAGCGCGGGCACGTCGCGTACCAGGGGCTCCGCTTCCTCGTCGTCTCGACGATCGCGCTCGCGGCCAACCTGCTGATCCTGCACCTGCTCGTCGACTCGCTCGAGGTCGGCAAGGTGCTCGCCCAGGCGATCGCGATCGTGCTCGTGACCCCGTGGAACTTCGTGGGGAACAAGCTCTGGTCGTTCGGGCGCGGCTCCCGCTAGCGGCGGCGCTCGCGGCGCTCCTGCTCGCCGCCCCGGCCGGGGCGGCGACGACGCCGAGCGAGCCCGTCTTCGACGAGGACGGCCGGCTCGTCCAGACCCCGTTCGTCCCGGCAGAGGGAGCGGCGCGGCTGACGGAGGAGCAGGCGACGCGGATCGTCTTCCGCGACCCGAAGGTCGCAGACTGGCTCGACCGCTACCCGCCGAAGCCGCAGACCGACGCCGAGTATCGGCCCGCGTCGGACGACTGGGTCGTCAAGGCGTGGTCGGGGAAGGCGGGGCAGATCGTCCTCGGCAAGGTCGACGACCGCACCGGCGAGGTGACCGAGGCGTGGACCGGGCCGCAGGTGGCCTGGTCGATGGCGCGCGGCGGCGCGGGCGCGTTCGGCGGCAAGACGATCAACGGGATCTGGCTCTGGCTGGGGTTCTGCGCGCTCTTCGTGGTCGGGCTCGCCGACCTGCGGCGGCCGTTCTCGCTGCGCAACCTCGACCTGCTGGCGCTGCTCTCGTTCTCGGTCTCGCTGCGGATGTTCAACGAGGGCGAGATCTTCTGGAGCGCGCCGCTCGCCTACCCGCCCCTCGTTTACCTGCTCGGCCGCTGCATCTGGATCGCGCGCCGCGATCGGCCGCCGCGCGCATCGCGTCCGGTGTGGCCCGTGTGGGTGCTCGCCGCCGCCTGCGTCTTCACCGCGGGCTTCCGGGTAGGACTGAACCTGGAGGCGCCGCGGAGCGTGATCGACGTCGGCTTCGCGGGCGTCGTCGGCGCGCAGCGGATCGCGAACGGCGAGATGCCGTACGGCCACATGCCGGTGCAGGAGAACCTGAAGCCGTGCGGCACCGCGGACGCGGAGGGCGAGATCCGCGAGCGGATCCAGACCAACGGGCGCTGCGAGGCCTCGAACCCACGCGGCGACACGTACGGGCCCGTCTCGTACCTCGCGTACCTCCCCGGCTACGCGGTCTTCGGCTGGAGCGGGAAGTGGGACGAGCTCTGGGCCGCGCATGCGACGTCGCTCCTCTTCGACGCGATCTGCCTGCTCGGGCTCGCCCTCGTCGGGCGGCGCTACGGCGGGCCGCGCCTGGCGGCGACGCTCGCCTTCGCCTGGGCCGCGTACCCGTTCACGCTCTACGTCTCGAACTCGAACACGAACGACGCGATCATGCCCGCGTTCCTGATCTGGGGCTTCTGGCTCGCGTCGTCGGCCTGGGCTCGCGGCGCCGCGCTCGCGCTCGCCGGCTGGACGAAGTTCGCAGCGCTCCTGCTGGGGCCGCTCTGGCTCTCGTACCCGAACGGCTGGCGGGTCCCGGTGCGCCGCTTCGCCCTCGGCTTCGCCGGCGCGACGCTCGCCGCGTTTCTCGTGCTCCTGCTCGAGCCGGACCCGCTGCACGCGGCCCGGGTCTTCACCGAGCGGACGTTCGGCTTCCAGCTCGACCGTGATTCGCCGTTCTCGATCTGGGGCTGGGGCCAGTACCACGCCGCCGGCGTCCCGGACCTCAAGGTCGTGCAGCAGGTGCTCCAGGTGCTGCTCGTCGCCGGTGCGATCGCTGTCGCGTTCGTGCCCCGGCGGAAGTCGCTGCTCCAGCTGGCGGCCCTGACGGCGGCCGTGCTGATCGGCTTCGAGCTCGTGCTGACGCACTGGTTCTACCTCTACATCCCGTGGTTCTTCCCCTTCGTCGCCTTCGCCGTCCTGGCCCGACGTGACCGCGCCGCGCCGGTTCACTGAGCTCGCGGCGGCTGCTGCCGTCGCGGTCTTCCTGCTCTCGTGGGGGCTGCTGCACACGGGCTGGTACGACGACGGCGAGATCGTCGACACGCCGGTGTACGCGCGCTACGGCGAGGCGATCGAGGACGGAGCCGTGCCCTACCGCGACATCCGGCCCGAGTACCCGCCGGGTGCGCTGCCCGCGTTCGTGGTGCCGGCGCTCGTCAGCGACGACCAGCCCGGCTTCCGCGACGCCTTCGAGTGGCTGATGGCCGCCTTCGGGGTGGCGACGGTGCTTCTCGTCGCCGTGTGCCTGCGCGTCCTCGCTGCGTCCCGCCGCCGGACGGCCGCTGCGCTCGGGCTCGCCGCGACGTTCCCGCTCCTGCTCGGATCGGTCGTGCTGACGCGCTTCGACCTCTATCCCGCCGCGCTCGTCGTCGCCGCGCTCGCCGCGCTGCTCCACGAGCGCGACCGGCTCGGCTTGGGACTGCTCGGCGGAGCGGTGGCGGTGAAGCTCTACCCGGGGGTGCTCGTGCCGCTCGCGCTCGCGTACGTCTGGCGCCGGCGCGGACGGCGGGAGGCGCTGGTCGGCCTCGCGATCTGCCTCGCCGTCGTGGCGCTCGCGTTCCTGCCGTTCCTCGTCGTCGCGCCGGACGGCGTCGCGCACAGCCTCGGCAGGCAGCTCTCGCGGCCGCTCCAGATCGAGAGCCTCGGCTCGGCGCTCTTCCTCGCAGCCCATCACCTGGTCGGCCTCGACGTCGAGATGCGTTCGGGTCACGGCTCGCAGAACCTGCACGGGGCGGGCACGGCGGCCGCCGCCGTCGTCCTCAGCCTGATCCAGGTCGCCGCGCTCGTCTGGATCTGGCTCCGGCGTCCGGCCTCGAAGGAGGAGCTGATCCGCTGGAGCGCTGCGGCCCTGGTCGCCTTCGTCGCGCTCGGGAAGGTGCTGTCGCCGCAGTTCCTGATCTGGCTCGCGCCCGTCGTTCCGCTCGTGGGCGGCCTGCGGGGCCTGCGCGCGTCCGCCCTGACGGCGGGTGCACTCGTGCTGACGCAGCTCTGGTTCCCGTCGCGCTACTGGGATCTCGCGCGCGAGCTCGACCCCGTGCCGGCGACGCTCGTCCTCGTTCGCGACCTCGTCCTCGTCGCCGTGCTCGTCGTCCTCGTCAGGGATACGAGACGCGAATCGGCTCGATCGCCGTAGCCCGTCCGGACTCGTCGCAGTCGATGAGGGCGCCTTCGATCCGGACCCCGCCCTCCGCGACCTCGAACCGCACCCCCATCCCCGTTCGCATCCGGTGGACGGCGAGGTCGGCTCTTGACGCCGATCACCGAGTCGTGCGGGCCGGTCATGCCCGCGTCGGTGATCGCGGCGGTGCCGCCGCGGCTGCACCCGCGCGTCGGAGGTCTGCACGTGCGTGTGCGTTCCCAGCACGGCCGTCGCCTTCCCGTCGAGCCAATGGGCGAGCGCGACCTTCTCGCTCGTCGCCTCGGCGTGGACGTCGACGACGATCACCTGCGCCTGCTCGCGCGCCTCCTCGACCAGGTCGTCGATCAGCTCGAACATCGAGACCGCCGGCGACATGAAGAGCGAGCCGAGCACGTTGATCACGGCCACGGGCGTCCCGTCCGCAGCCGGCCGCACCGTGAGCCCGCGGCCCGGGGTGAGCGGCGAGAAGTTCGCGGGCCGGATCACCTGCTCCGACGTCTTCAGGTAGGGGCCGATCTCGGCGCGGCGCCAGGTGTGGTTGCCGAGGGTGATCACGTCGGCGCCGGCCGCGAGGATCCGTGCCGCGAGCTTCGGCGTGATCCCGACGCCGTCGGCCGCGTTCTCGCCGTTGACGATGCAGAACGAGGCCTCGAGCTCCTGCTTCAGCTGCGGCAGCCGCTCCTCGACGGCCCGCCTTCCCGGCGCGCCGACGACGTCACCGACGAAGAGGATCCTCAGCGAACCGACAGCAGCGCGGCCGGCCGGACCGACAGCGAGACGTTGTTGCCGGCGTCCTGGGTGTAGCGGGCGAGTGCCTGGCGCTCGACCGACGTCAGGTCGACGATCATGCCGACCTTCGAGCGGGCCTTCTGGACGCTCGAGCCGACGGTCAGCGCCGGGTCGGCGCGGAGGTGCGTCAGCGAAACGACGACCGAGGGAGCGTCGAGGGGCCTGATGTCGACGCGGGAGCCGTACGTCCGGTTCGAGAGGACGTAGTCCGTGATCCCGACGACCGTTCCGTCGACGGGTGAGTAGACGTCGGTGCCGGGCGCCGCCCCGACCGACAGCACGGAGGTGCCGGGGCCGCGGTCGCCGCGGAGCTGGTACCAGACGAGGCTCGTCTCGCTCGTGCCTGCGAGCTTGTGCCAGAGGCGCGCGAAGAGCCCCGCGTTCCCCTGCCGGCCGATCGGGTCGAGCATCAGCGACCCGTCACCGGCGTGGTGGTAGCCGATCGCGGTGACGGCGCTCTGCGAGACGGGCAGCTGCAGATGCAACGGGCCCGCCGTCGCGACGATCTGGCGCAGCGGCTGGCCGCCCGGGAGCACCGCCGGTGTCGCCAGCGGCTTGCTCGCGACGGGGTCGGGGCTCCAGGTCCCGAACGCCGTCAGAAGCAGGGTCAGGAGCAGGACCGTCGAAAGGAGGGCGGCAAGCAGGAAGCGCGCAGCGTGCCGCTCGGGCCGCCGGCGGCGCGCGCGCAGCCGCTCGACCTCTCGGCGGTGTCTTGCTCCGTGCGCGCGCGGCGGCACCGCGTGCCGGTATCGGGCCGAAGCCATGGGCGGCACCATAGCCGACCCTGCCGAAACCTTCCAACGTGCAGCGCCTTCCGTTGCGCTCGGCACGGGGCGATTCTCCCTTCGCTCGCACCGGACTCTATGTCGCGGCCCGGACGCATGCGGCGGGCACGGAATGCCCCATAGGGGTGATGACAGGAGGCGCCGCCCGACGATGCTGCGCTGGACTGGTTCCTGCGGCCGAAAGGCGGAACGAGAATGACTGCGGCTGAGCTCAAGCGGAAGCTCCGAAACTCCCCCTTCGCACCGCTCGTGGTGCGGATCGCCGGGTCCTAGCGACCCGAATACGACGGCGGCGGCGACCCCCCAGCGCCGCTGCCTGCGTACAGTGTCGGCGTGAGCGCATTCCCTGCGACACGCCTCAGGCGGCTGCGCCGAACCGATGCCCTCAGGGGCCTCGTCCGCGAGACGCGGCTCGACCTGGACGACTTCGTGATGCCGCTCTTCGCCGGCCCCTCGACGGTCCGGAACGAAGAGCTGCCGGGGATGAGCCGGTACTCGGTGGACGACCTCGTCGGCGGAGGCCGGGCGAGCTCGCGCGCCTCGGCGTCAAGGCCCTGCTCCTCTTCGGCGTCCCCGAGGAGAAGGACGACGAGGGCTCCGGTGCCTGGGACGAGGACGGGATCGTGCAGCGGTCGCTGCGGGCGATCCGTGCCGAGCAGCCGGGGCTCGTGCTGATCACGGACGTCTGCCTCTGCGAGTACACGGCGCACGGCCACTGCGGCGTCATCCGCGACGGCGAGGTCGCGAACGACGAGACGCTCGAGCTGCTGGCGCGGACGGCCGTGAGCCACGTCGACGCGGGTGCGGACGCGGTCGCGCCGAGCGACATGATGGACGGACGCGTCGGGGCGATCCGGGAGGTGCTGCCCGAGACGCCGATCGTCGCCTACGCCGCCAAGTACGCCTCGGCGTTCTACGGGCCGTTCCGCGACGTCGCCGGGTCGACGCCGTCGTTCGGCGACCGGCGCGGCTACCAGATGGATCCGGCCAACGTGCGCGAGGCGCTGCGGGAGTGCGAGCTCGACCTCGCCGAGGGCGCGGACGTGCTGATGGTCAAGCCGGCGCTGCCGTATCTCGACGTGATTCGCGCCGTGCGCGAGCGCTTCGACTGCCCGGTCGCCGCGTACAACGTCTCCGGCGAGTACGCGATGCTGAAGTCCGCGGCCGCCGCGGGCCATCTCGACGAGCGGCAGGCGGCGCTCGAGTCGCTGACGGCGATCAAGCGCGCCGGCGCCGACCTCGTCTTCTCCTACTGGACGAAGGACCTCGCAGGTTGGCTCTGAGGCAGCGCTCCGAGCTGGCGCGCCGCGCCGAGAAGCTGATCCCCGGCGGCGTCAACTCGCCCGTCCGCGCGATGCGCTCGGTCGGCCTCGACGAGCCGGTGTTCATGCGCCGCGGCATGCGGCTCGACGATCGAGGACGTCGAGGGGAACCGCTACGTCGACTGGGTGCTGAGCTGGGGCCCGCTGATCTTCGGGCACGCCGACGAGGAGACGCTGGCGGCGATCGCCGAGGCCGCGGAGCGCGGGACCACCTTCGGCGCCCCGACCGAGGCCGAGGTCGAGCTCGCGGCGGAGATCGTCGACGCGGTGCCGTCGGTCGAGATGGTCCGGCTGGTCTCCTCGGGGACGGAGGCGGCGATGAGCGCGATCAGGCTCGCCCGCGGCTTCACGCGCCGGGACCGGATCATCACCTTCGCCGGCTGCTACCACGGCCACTCCGACGGGCTGCTCGCGAGCGCCGGCTCCGGCCTCGCGACGCTGGGGATCCCGTCCAGCCCCGGCGTCCCGACCGCGACGACCGCCGACACCGTCGTGACGACGTACAACGACCTCGACGCGACCGCCGCCGCGGTCGAGCGCTACGGCGAGGGGCTCGCGGCGATCGTGGTCGAGCCGATCGCCGGGAACATGGGCGTCGTGCCGCCCGCGCCGGGGTTCCTCGAGGCGCTCCGCGCGCTCGCCGACGCCTCGGGCGCGCTGTTGATCTTCGACGAGGTGATCACGGGCTTCCGCGTCGGCCGCGGCGGCGCCCAGGAGCGGCTGGGCGTCCTGCCCGACCTGACGATCCTGGGCAAGATCGTCGGCGGCGGCCTGCCCGCTGCCGCGTTCGGCGGCCGGGCCGACGTGATGGAGCGGCTCGCCCCGGCCGGCGACGTCTACCAGGCGGGGACGCTCTCGGGCAACCCGCTCGCGACCGCCGCGGGGACGTCCGTGCTCCGGCGGCTGCGCGACCCGGCGGTGTACGAGGAGCTGGAGCGGAAGGGCGCCCGGCTCGAGGCGGGCCTCGCGCCCTTGGGCCGCGTCCAGCGTGTGGGGGCGATGGCGACGCTCTTCCTCCGCGACGGCGCCGTCCGCACCTTCGAGGATGCGAAGGCGAGCGACACGGAGCGCTACGGCGCCCTCTTCCGGCACCTGCTCGAGCGCGGCATCTACGTCGCGCCGTCGCAGTTCGAGTGCCTCTTCGTCTCGCTCGCGCACTCGGACGAGGACGTCGACCGCACCGTCGAGGCCGTTGGCGACTTCTTCCGCGACTGACCTCTTCGAGACGATCGTCGCCGAGGCGGGCGCCGAGAGCCCGCTCTGGCGCGAGGCCGTCCGGCCCGATCGCGAGCGCGAGCTCGTCTTCGGCGGCCTCGTGCCGGAGCGGTTCGCGCTCGCCGTCGAAACGATCTACGAGGGCTACCTGCTCCACTACGGCCGGCCGCGGCTCTTCGCGCCGCCCGACGAGGACGTCGCGCTCCTGCTCGGCGACTACCTCTACGCGCACGGGCTCGTCCGGGTGGCCGCAACCGGGGACCTCGACGCCGTCGCGGCGCTCGCGGAGCTGATCTCCACGTGCGCCGCCCTGCGCGCGGACGGCGATGAGGGGGACGGTGCGGCCTGGCTCGACGCGGTGGGGCGCCTCGGCGGGACGCCGTCGGACGACGCTCTCGCGACGCACACAGCTCGCCTGGCTTGATTCGTCGGCTCGCCCGGCTGAGAATGCCGTCGTGGCTGTTGACACGAGCGCGCCGGTCGCGGATCCGCGAGCCGTTCAGGCCGGCAGCACCGAGACGAACCCGTATCAGGCCGTCACGCTCTTCTTCGACCGCGCAGCCGACCACGTCGGGCTCGGCGACGAGATGCGCGAGATCCTGCGCACCTCGTACCGCGAGCTGACAGTCCAGGTCCCGGTGCGGATGGACGACGGGCGGCTCGAGGTCTTCACCGGCTACCGCGTCCAGCACAACGCGGCGCGCGGGCCGTACAAGGGCGGTATCCGCTACCACCCGGACGCGGACATCGACGAGGTGCGCGCGCTTGCGGCGCTGATGACCTGGAAGACCGCGGTCGTGGACGTGCCGTTCGGCGGCGCGAAGGGCGGCGTCCAGTGCGACGCGGCGGCGATGAGCGAGGGCGAGCGGCAGCGGCTGACGCGCCGCTTCACGAACACGATCAGCTACCTGCTCGGGGTCAACCGCGACGTCCCGGCTCCGGACGTGAACACGGACGCGCAGACGATGGCTTGGATGATGGACGCGTACTCGGCCCGGTACGGCTACACGCCGGCGATCGTGACCGGGAAGCCTGTCGAGCTTGGCGGCTCCTACGGGCGCGACGCCGCCACCGGCCGCGGTGCGCTCGACTGCCTTGCCGTGGCAGCGCGCGACCATGGCATCGACCTGGACGGCGCGACGGTGGCCGTCCAGGGCTTCGGCAACGTCGGCTCCTGGTTCGCACGGCTCGCCCCCGAGCTCGGCTGCCGCGTCGTCGCCGTCTCGGACGTCCGCGGCGGCGTCCACAACCCCGGCGGTCTCGACGTGCCCGCACTGCTCGACCACACGCGTGAGACCGGCTCGGTCGTCGGCGCGCCCGCCACTGATCCGATCACGAACGAGGAGCTGCTCGAGCTCGACGTCGCCGTGCTCGTCCCCGCCGCGCTCGACCGCGTCATCCACGCCGGCAACGCCGACCGCATCCGCGCGAAGATCGTGCTCGAAGCGGCCAACCATCCCGTCACGCCCGCGGCCGACGATGTCCTGCACGCGGCAGGCGTGATCGTGATCCCCGACATCCTCGCCAACGCCGGCGGCGTCACCGTCTCGTACTTCGAGTGGGTGCAGAACATCCAGCAGTTCCGCTGGGACGAGGAGCAGGTGAACGCCGAGCTGCAGAAGCGGATGGCGGCGGCGTGGGCCAACGTGCACGGGCGCGCCACGGTCGACGGCGTCCCGCTCCGTCTCGCCGCGTTCGCGATCGCGGTCGAGCGCGTGGAGCGGGCCGACAAGCTTCGCGGCTACGCGTCCTAGTCGGTTAAGCTCGCGCCATGACTGCCTGGCTGCTCGCCAACGCCGCCGAAGAGGGCAAGAACGTGATCACCGGCATGCTCGTCGTCGGCCTGATCTTCGTCTCCGTGATCGCGCTCGGCGAGCTCTCCCGCGCCGCCCGGCGCCGCCGCGGCGGCGGTCACTAGCCCCGAAAGGCTTCCGGCCTCAATCCGTAGACTGAAGCCGGATGGCTCCTCCGGCCGACCTGCGTGCGTGGATCCGCCTGCTCGAGGAGGACGGCGAGCTCGTCCGCGTCTCGGCCGAGGTCGATCCCGACCTCGAGATCACGGAGATCGTCGACCGGACGGTGAAGAGCGGCGGGCCGGCGCTCCTGTTCGAGAACCCGCGCGGCTCGAGCCACCCGCTGCTGATCAACCAGTTCGGGACCGAGCGGCGGATGTGCATGGCGTTCGGTGTCGAGCGGCTCGACGACGTCGCCGGGAAGCTCGAGGACGTGCTCGAGATGCAGCCGCCGCAGGGGCTCGTCGACAAGGTGCGCGGTTTGAAGAAGCTGAAGTCGATCGCGGATTCGCTGCCGAAGACGGTCTCGCGCGGCGCGAGCCAGGAGATCGTGCTGACTGGCGACGACGTCGACCTGGGCCTGCTCCCGATCCAGCGCTGCTGGCCCGGCGACCCGGCGCCCTTCATCACGCTCCCGGCCGTGATCACGAAGGACCCGCACACGGGCGTCCGCAACGTCGGCATGTACCGGATGCAGAAGATCGACGCCCGTTCCACGTACATGCACTGGCAGATCCACAAGGACGGCCGCGCCGACTACCTGGCGACGGACGGGAAGATCCCGGTGGCCGTCGCGCTCGGGCTCGATCCCGTCACCGCCTACTCGGCGAGCGCGCCGCTGCCGAAGCACATCGACGAGTTCATGCTCGCCGGCTTCCTCAAGGGCGAGCCGGTCGAGCTCGTGCGCGCCAAGACCGTCGAGCTCGACGTGCCCGCCAACGCCGAGATCGTGCTCGAGGGGACGATCGAGAAGGGCGAGCTCGGGCCGGAGGGCCCGTTCGGAGACCACACCGGCTACTACACCGCGCAGGAGCCCTTCCCCGTCTTCCGGCTTTCGGCGATCACGATGCGCCGCGACGCGATCTATCCCTCGATCGTCGTGGGCAAGCCGGTGCAGGAGGACGCGTGGCTCGGCAAGGCGACGGAGCGGATCTTCCTCCCGGCGATCAAGATGACCGTCCCCGAGATCGTCGACTACGACCTGCCGGTCTCCGGCGCCTTCCACAACTGCGTCATCGTCTCGATCCGGAAGGCGTTCCCGGGCCACGCGCACAAGGTCATGCACGCGATCTGGGGGCTCGGGATGCTGAGCCTCTCCAAGGCCGTCGTCGTCGTCGACGCGCACGTGAACGTCCACGACTACGAGGAGGTCTTCTTCTACGTCGGCGCCAACGTCGACCCGAAGCGCGACGTCGTCATCGCCGAGGGGCCGCTCGACCACCTCGACCACGCGCCGGAGCAGCAGTTCTTCGGCGGCAAGCTGGGGATCGACGCGACCGCGAAACTGCCGGAGGAGGGAGCCCGCGAATGGCCCGAGGAGATCGCGATGAGCGAGGAGATCCGCGAGCTCGTCGACCGCCGCTGGGCCGAGTACGGGATACCTGCGCACGGCGACCGCGGTTCGGTAGAGAATGGCTCTCGCCGCGGGTTGCGGCAGCTGATACGTCGTTGACAGCGCGGAGCGCGCAGGGGTTGAATCCAGAGACTTGACCGATCACGACCAGCCGCATCTGCCACCGCCGAGCCTCTGGCCGATCGGCTTCGCCGTCGGCATCGCGTGTGTCCTGACGGGCATCGTCGTCAGCACGATCGTCGCGATCGTCGGCGCGGTGATCGCAATCGTCTTCGGCTTCCTCTGGATCCGCGACGTCACCCGGCCCGTGCGGACGCCGGCGCAGCCGGTCGAGCCCGAGCGCCGCGAGGAGCGCGTCGTGATCGAGGCGGACGCCGACGAGCCGAGCGCGTACCCGCGCAGCACCTTCCTCTCCGTCGCAACCCTCGGCCTCGGCGGCGTCATCGGCGGGCTGATCACCGTCCCGGTGCTCGGGTTCGCCGTGCTCCCCTCGTTCACGAACCAGGAGGAGCAGGACGTCGAGCTGGGTCCGATCGACGCCTTCCCGGAGGGCGAGTTCGTGATCACCACCTACCTCGAGGACCCGGAGGTCGGCGAGGTGACCCGGCGGACGATGTTCATCCGCAACAACGGGGTCGAGAACGGCGTCCCGTCCTTCACGACTCTCTACTCCCGCTGCGCGCACCTGGGCTGCCCCGTGCAGCCGAACGGGCTGATCGACGAGGAGCGGAAGCAGACGGTCGGTAAGAACAACGTCGACCTGACCCCGGTCAACGTCACCGGCTTCGGCTGCCCGTGCCACGGCGGCCAGTACGACACCGAGGGGAACCGAGTCGCCGGCCCGCCCGTGCGGGCGCTCGACCGGGCCGAGTTCTCGATCCGCGACGGGAAGCTCTTCCTGGGCAGCTTCTACAGCGTCGCCGAGGTCGAGGGCGCCGGTGCGCGCGCTCGGATCAAGAAGTACGGCCGCCAGGTCCCGGGCGTCCACGTGGACGGCCCGTCGGCGTGGCTCTACCCGATCGAGGTGCCGCGATAGCCGCGAAGTCCACCCGCCGCGCGCAGCTGGAGGCGATCGCGCTCTATCCGCTCGACTGGCTCGAGGAGCGGTCGGGGCTCGTCGGCGGGATGAAGTACTTCCTCTTCCGCAAGGTGCCGCGCGACACGAGCTGGTTCCACACGCTCGGCTCCGCCACCCTGACGGCGTTCCTGATCCAGGCGATCACCGGCGTCGTGCTCGCGATGTACTACAAGCCCGACCCGGATTCGGCGTACGCGTCGATCCAGGCGATCACGAACGACGTCACGCTGGGCTGGCTCGTCCGCGGCATGCACAAGTGGGGCGCCAGCGTCTTCATCATCCTGATGTTCTTCCACATGGCGCGGGTCTTCCTCTTCGGCGCCTACAAGTACCCGCGCGAGCTCAACTGGATCATCGGCGTGCTCCTGCTCGCGCTGGGGATGCTCGAGGGCTTCACCGGCTACCTGCTGCCGTGGGACCAGACCGCGTACTGGGCGACCGTCGTCGGGATCAACCTGAACGGCACGGCGCCGGTGGTCGGCCCCTTCCTGGCGCAGTTCCTCTCCGGAGGGGCCGAGATCGGCCCGGACACGCTGAGCAAGTTCTACGCGCTGCACATGCTCGCGATACCGGGGATCATCTTCGCGCTGATCGGCCTGCACCTGTACCTCGTGATCCGGCTCGGCGTCACCTCGCCGCCGTGGTCGCCCGAGGCCGCCGGTCGCGATCGCGGCGAGCCGCGCGACTCCGGGCGCGGCCGGCGCGGCCTCGTCCGGCCGGGCGGCCGTGGGAGCGCGAATGGCGAGTAGGCGGATCGTCGAGCGGCGCGCGCAGCACAAGCGCTACAAGGAGGACGTCGAGCGCGAGGGGAAGCCGTTCTTCCCGCACGCGATGTTCCACGACACGGTGATGAGCCTCGTCGTCGCCGGCGTCATCATCGGGCTCGCCTGCGTCTGGTACTACACCGCCGAGGGCTCCGAGGACCCGGGCTGGCTCGGCCCGCACTACACCGAGGAGGCCGACCCGGGCACGACCGACTTCGTGCCGCGGCCGGACTGGTTCTTCTACTTCCTCTTCTATCTGCTCCGGATCTTCAAGTGGCCGGACACGGTCGTGCTCGGCACCGTCGGCGTGCCGAACATCCTGCTGGCGATCCTGATCGCGCTCCCGTTCATCGACGTGCGCCGCGAGCGGCGGCTGTCGCGCCGGCCGGTCGCGATCGTCGCGGCGATCATCGTCGTGCTCGCGATGGGGACGCTGACCTACAAGGGCGCGACCGCGAAAGAGGCGCTCGGCTCGGAGCTCGTCGAATCCGTGCCCGAGTGGGCCGCACGGCAGGGCTTCGAGGACAACGAGGACGCCGTCGCGGGCGCGGAGATCTTCGCCCAGGTCGGCTGCGGCCAGTGCCACGTCTACCTCGGCGCCGGCGCTTCGAACCTCGGCGCGCCCGATCTCTCCGACGTCGGCGCCTCTGACCGCGGCCCCCAGTACTTCTCCGACTACGTCTCGAACCCGGCGCAGTTCGGGAACAACGTGATGCCGCCGTTCGCGGGCCTCGGCGAGGAGAATCTCCAGAAGCTGGGCGAGTTCCTCTCCGCCTCCAAGGGCCCGAAGGACTAAGCCCATGAACGTCTTCCTCGGCGTCACCGGCGCGTCGGGCGCGCCGTACGCCGCTCGGCTGCTGCGCGCCCTCGCGGAGGCGGGCTGCGAGGTCGGCCTGACCGCGTCGGCCGCGGGGATCGAGGTGATCGCGACCGAGCTCTACGGCGACGCGACGCTGCCCCGCGACGAGGTGCTGCAGCGGTTCACCGACGGCGCCGCGAACGTGACCGTCTACGGCGTCAACGACTACAAGAGCCCGTACGCGTCGGGCTCCGCGAAGGTCGACGCCTACGTCGTCTGCCCGTGCTCGATGTCGACCGTCGGGACGCTCGCGACCGGCGCGATGGCGAACCTGATCCACCGGGCGGCGTCGGTCGCGCTGAAGGAAGGGCGCAGGCTCGTGCTCGTCCCGCGCGAGACGCCGCTGTCGCTGATTCACCTCAACGGGCTGACGACGCTGCGCCAGGCCGGCGCGGTCATCCTCTTCGCGGCGCCGGGCTTCTACCACGGCGCGGAGACGGTCGACGACCTCGTCGACTTCGTCGTCGCGCGGATCCTCGACCAACTCGGGCTCGACAACTCCCTCGCCGCGAGGTGGGGGCAGTGAGCCACGAGTCCGGGACGCTCCCCGCCGAGGGCGTCCGCTCGATGTTCGACCGGATCGCGCCGGTCTACGACGTGATGAACCGCGTCATGACCGCCGGCCTCGACCAGCGCTGGCGCCGCCTCACGGTGCGCCAGGTCGTCACTGCCGGCGACCGCGTGCTCGACGGCTGCTGCGGCACCGGCGACCTCGCCGTCGCGGCGCGCAAGGCGGGCGCCGCCGAGGTGGTCGGCCTCGACTTCTCGGGACGGATGCTGGAGCGCGCGCGCAAGAAGGAGCCGGCGATCGAGTGGATCCAGGGCGACCTGCTCGAGCTGCCGTTCGAGGAGGGGAGCTTCGACGCCGCCACGGTCGGCTTCGGCGTCCGCAACGTCGCCGACCTCGAGCGTGGGCTCGCCGAGCTCCGTCGCGTGCTCCGTCCGGGCGGCCGTGTCGGCATCCTCGAGATCACGCGCCCGCGCGGGCCGCTGAGGCTCTTCTACAAGCTCTGGTTCGACGTGCTGATCCCGCTGGCGGGCAAGATCCTCCCAGGTGGCAAGGCGTACACGTACCTACCCGCGAGCGTTCGCCGCTTCCCCGGCCCGGAAGAGCTCGCCGAGCTGATGCGTGCGCACGGCTTCGGTGACGTGGCGTACCGTCGGCTGGGGGGCGGCATCGTCGCGCTCCACACCGGGACGGCGGCGTGACGACGCTCGAGGGGGTCGTCGCGCTCCCGGGCGTGGACGAGTACATGGCGCAGGTCGAGGACCGGCTCACGGCCGCGGTCGAGGCGCACGACGGCCGCGTCGCCGACGTCGGGGCGGACGCGCTCGCGGCCGGGGGCAAGCGGCTGCGGCCGCTGCTCGCGTTCCTCTGCGCGCCGCCGGGCAGCGCGCCGCCCGTCGCCGCGGGCGTGGCGGTCGAGCTCGTGCACATGGCGACGCTGATCCACGACGACCTCGTCGACGGCGCGAAGCTCAGGCGCGGACGTGCAGCGGCGTGGGCGGCGCACGGCGCGGACGCTGCGCTCGCCACGGGCGACTATCTCTTCGCGCGCGCGTTCGCGGAGTTGGCCGCCGACGGCGATCCGGACGCGGTCGCGACGCTCGCAGACGCCTGCCTCTGCCTCGCCCGCGGCGAGGCGATGCAGCGCCGGCAGCTCCACGTGCCGGACACGACCGTGGCGGAGTATCTCGAGCGGTGCTCGCTGAAGACGGGGAAGCTCTTCGAGGCCGCCTGCTCGCTGGGCTCGCGCGGCGCTCTCGGCAGCTTCGGCCTCAATCTCGGGATCGCCTTCCAGATCGCCGACGACATCCTCGACTGCTCGGGCGACACGATCGAGACGGGCAAGGTGGCCGGCACCGATCTGCGTGAGGGCACGCCGACCCTGCCGCTGCTGCTCGCCGCGCAGGCGGACGAGGTCGTGCGTGCGGCGCTTGCGGGAGGGCCGGTCGAGGGCGCGCTCGTCCGGGTGGCCGCGACCGGCGCGCTGGAGCGTTCGCGCGCGATCGCCCTCGACTACGCTAGGGCCGCCCGTGAGAGCCTGGACGGCGGCCCTCATCGCGCGGAGCTCGAGTCCCTTGCCGACGCCGTCGTGAACAGAAAGCGCTGACTCGATGAGCGTTCGCCTCGGCCGCATCTCCTACGTGAACATGGCTCCGGTCTTCCACCGGCTGAACGCCGACGTGGAGGAGGTGCAGGGCGTTCCCACCGAGCTGAACGGGATGCTCCTCGACGGTCAGCTCGACCTGGCGCCGATCTCGTCGATCGAATATGCCCGCCACGCCTCGTCGCTCCGGATCCTGCCCCGCATGTGCGTCTCGTCGGAGGGCGCCGTCGACTCGATCCAGCTCGTCTCGAGGACGCCGTTCCCGCAGATCCGCTCGATCGCGGTGACGCCGGAAAGCGCCACCTCCGTGGTGCTCGCGAAGGTGCTGCTGCCGCACGCCGTCCACGTGCCGCTCGAGGAGGAGGCCGACGCGAAGCTGCTGATCGGCGACGCCGCGCTGCGGAGCGCCTTCGAGGACCCGACGCCGCACTACGACCTCGGCAAGCTCTGGCTGGACAAGACGGGCCTGCCGATGGTGTTCGCCGTCTGGGCGGCGCCCGAGCCGGTGGCCGACGGGGTCGCGGAGCTCGAGCACTCGCTCGTCTCGTCCGTGCGGCTCGCCCGCGCCGAGCCCGAGGTGCTCGCGTTCGAGGCGAGCCAGCGGTACGGCTATCCCGCCGGATACCTCGCGCGCTACTTCGAGAAGCTCCGCTACTCGTTCGGCCCGCGCGAGCGCGCCGGCTTCTACACCTTCCTCGAGATGGCGCGCGACGTCGGCCAGCTCGAGCACGTGCCCGAGCTGCGCTTCGTCAGCCCGAGCGCGACGCGCGTCTAGCCGCTCGGGCGAGAGCACGCTGGCGCAGGCGACCGATGCTCTGACCGTCTTTACCGAATCGTGACGCGGGCGCTGTAGCTTCGCTCCGTGAGCATCAGGGCGTCGCTCGGACTCGCGTTCATCTGCTTGGCCTTGGCGGGCTGCTCCGACGAGGAATCTTCGCCGCCGGTCACAAGTCCGCCGTCCTCAGACGTGTCCACCTTGGTGGCTGCGCGGAGTGGAAGGCAGTCATCAATGATTGGTACATCGACGGAACCATCGACGAACCGCCTAGAAGAGGCCGCAGTGGAAGGCGAGTCGAACCAGGACAAGCGGGGCCGCCACGAACCAACCCGCCGCGGCCGCGTAGAGCCACAAGTACCGCGGTCGCGCGGGGCCGTCAATCGCTACGAATCGCGCGAGGGCGTACGCGAGTCCCAGAAGCACGGGGAGCAGCAGCCCGATACCCACGTACGGCGCGCTGAGGGGCGCCGCGACGGCGGCGGCGATCAAGACGGGTACGTCGCCGCCGCGTCGCACCGGCCAGAGCAGTACGACAATCGAACCGTAGGCGAGGACCGCTCCCACGAGCATGAGCCCGATTGCAGCGTACGTTGCGTCCTGGGGGGATCCGGAGATACATGACTGCCGCACTCCGACAATGTGGGCTCCAACCAGGCACGTCCATGCTGCCGCGGCCGGGATCACTTGCTGCCATCTACGCGGCATGGCCGAACATCGGCTCGCGAGGGGCTGGCCTTGAGGGCGCACTCCGCGGCCTCAGGGACATTCGCGAACGCTGGCGCAACCGAGCGGCGGCTCAGCGCCGCCGAGTTGGGCAACCTCCGCCCATGACAGGCTCGCTCCCCAGGAGCTTGTTCGCTCCGTCGTAGCTCTGGACGCAGGCGATTAGGTTCGCGCATCCGTTGTATGCGCGGCCGTTGTAGATAGACCCACCGTCCTTCGTGACCGGGACGCGGTGCCGTGCTCCCCGCGATCCGATTAGCACCACGCGCGCCACGTCGTTCCTCGTTACACCGACAAAGTGACGACCGGACATGTAGACGCCGTGACTTCGCGGTCGGAAAAACTGGTCGCGCGGGGAGCAGCCGCTGCCGCTACCCGTCGGGTTACGAAGCATCGGCAGCCTCCGACGCAGCGGGCCTGGCTGTCGCCGAGACGCTGCATGAGCGCCAGTTCCGGGCAGGTGACCCGTGCGCATGCTCACGACCGACGAAGGTGAAGCGTTGCGTTGCTGCGCTTTGTCCCTGGTCGGCCGCTCACGCGCTGACGCAGAGGTCGTCGGTGAGACGCTGGGACGTGCACATTTCGCTCCTAGCGAAAGTCCCGGTCCCCGACGGACTCGAGCACCGGCCTTGGCGCTGGCCGGATAGCTCCTTGGTCGAGGCCTCCGACCTGCGTCAGCGGCGGACGCCGTGATCGCAGAGGCAGGCGCGCTGACTGACGCCGTCACCCAGGGCATCCTTCACGGCGATCCGGCACCCGAAGCGTTCCTGGCAGACGGCGCCGAGGTCGGGCTGATCGATTCGGGCGGGGCGGTTCCGGCCTTTGCTCTACGACCTGGCCTCCGCCTACATGTACAGCGGCCCCGGTGTCGTCTCGGGTACCGGCGATCGGGTCCGCTACCTACAGTTGAGCTGGAGCAGCTGGATCTGTTTCGTCGTTTTCGCTGGGGAGTCCAGCCTGGTACTTCTCTCGGTAGATCGCAACGAACACATGATCGGCATCAGCACTGCTAGCGAGAACGACGAGGGACTGGACGACGCGCGCAGGGCTTTGCTTCAGGCACCGGGGGCTCGACGCCGCCGGTAGCGGGCGCACGTTGGCGAGAGTCGCGGCTCAGGGGACACTCCCGAACGCTGGCCCACCAGAGAGTCTGTGTCCTCCACTGAAAAACCTCGGTACTGTCCGCGGATGGCGCACTATCTGCTCAACTTCTCCGACGGATACCGACAACAGGCGACCGTACTTCTCCGGGCGAACATGTGGGGAGTCGGTCGCGACGAGCGATACCGTGACGCGCTTGCCCCCGGCGATCTCGCCCTGATCTACCTGCCGGCCCCCGAGGCAGAGTTCATCGGTCGCGCCGAACTCGCGACAGCGGTACATGACTGGACACCGCCGGAGGCCGACGCTTATCCCGGCGATTCGCCGAGCGGTGTGTTGCTGTCACACGTCGAGGAGTGGATCCCCGCCGTGCCCATGGACACCGTCGTGCGGCGCATCGATCCGACAGCATCGAACCCGCTCGTCCAGGCGAACGCCACGGCTGGCTTCCGCATGGGCGTCGTCCGGATTACCGGTGCCGAATACGAGAACGCCCTCGCTCTCAGCCGCGAGGCTAGGGGGACATAGCCGAACACTGGCCCATGCCATGCGTAACGTGTCGTCGCCGCTCTCGTTGAACGTGCTGAGGCAGTCGAGCACGACGAGCGCCTCGGACGGAACTGAACGCCGAGCCGTCCTGGTGGTTAGGCCCGGAGGCACGCGCCGCGCTACCGATCCTGCCCGATAGCACGGCGCGTTGAGGTTGTCACCGGATCGCAGCCCAGTGAGGCGTCGCTGCTCAGTCGAGAAGCGAACAGAGCTCCTTGGCCTGCCCCCTGAGCGTGAAGGACGTGATCAGATTCTGGTCGAGATCGAGGGTTTCTTGGACGTGGCCGACCACCGCGTAGAGGGCGCCGTTCTCGCCGACTTCCCCTTCTGGGCCTTGGTCACCGGGGAAGAAGTAGAGGACCGTTTGGCCACTGATCTCGATCCGGACGTCGTTTGCCTGGGCGTCGTAGCGCTCGCTGTAGCGGGAGAAGTCCTTTGCCTCGACCGTGCCGCCGCTCTCGAGATTTGTCAGCGTGAGCCGTGCACTGCTCTGGCGCACCGTACGGTCAGTGAACTCGGTGCTCGTGAAGTGGCTCCCTGCTTGGGGGCGGAACTCGACCGGAAAGGCGCAGCCGGAGCCCGCGTCGAGCACCGTCGGATCGGTGCTGAGCTGCTCCCGGACCGGCTTGGCCGCCAGCGCCGGAACGGCCGCCACTCCGACGAGCGCAAGCGTCAGCGCGAGTACGCCCG
Source organism: uncultured Gaiellaceae bacterium (assembly GCA_963827015.1). Classification (GTDB taxonomy): domain Bacteria; phylum Actinomycetota; class Thermoleophilia; order Gaiellales; family Gaiellaceae; genus Gaiellasilicea. Next base: position 162,561 of record CAWGZI010000015.1, read on the forward strand.
CGCGACGCCAGGCAGACCTGTGGTGGTTGCACACTGTTGACCCCTCCTCGCCTGGATGCCGACGCGGAACCGCACCGCACCGTGCGGCGCCGAATCTCCCACACCGGGCAACAGCCGTCAAGGCGGCCGACTCCTGGGCTGCGGCGCCTCCTCGGCCGTCTGCGCATGACCGCTCCCTAGCCGAGTACGACCCGCGCCAGTATCCACCCGCAGCGCGACGTCGGCATGGCACATGCTCAGGGGACATTCCCGAACACTGGCCCAATCGACGGCGTTCGGTTTCGGCGCGCATACACTTGCTCGATTGCGAGACCTTCCGCCGATTTACGAGTTGGTCTCCGGGCGGCCTTCATCCTGCTTTGGGATGCAGGTCGTGTGGCCAAGCGCAGAGGATCCGGCGCCCGGCTTCATCGAGCGCTTCGAACTAGGCGAGGATGGCCGTCACCGAGCGAAGCGCCGTCGAAGAGTGCCCCGCCAGACGTGCTCTATCCGGAGGCATGCGTCCCGCCATAGGTAGACGATCTGAGCAACATGTGACGGGGTTCCTGCGAAGGTCGGGCGGATTACTCGTTCCAGCCGACTGGCAGCACCTAGAACAGGAACACGAACACCACCACGAGGAAGACCCCCACCGCGGCCGCGGCAATCACGACACCACGCAGGACAAAGCGGACAAAGGAGCCGGGGCTCTTCGCTATCCCGCGAGTCTAGTCCCGGGTTCAGGGGACATTCCCGAACGCTGGCCCAAGCCGGCGTGTGGCGCTTGATCCATGGTGAGAGGATGGCGGCGTTATGCCGTACGCAGAGCTCGATGGCCTGAGGCTGTACTACGAGCGGGCAGGCAGCGGCGAGCCCGAGCTGCTCTTCGTCCCGGGCTGGTGCTGCGATCGCACCGCTTTCCGCCCGCAGTTCGAGCACTTTGCGCGTACACATGCCGTCACGGCACTCGACCTCCGGGGTTGTGGTCAGAGCGATTGTCCGGACGAGGGCTACGGGATTCCCGACTTGGCCGACGATGTTGCGCGATTCTGCGCCGAGGTCGGGATCGATAAGCCGGTTGTTGCCGGCCATAGCCTCGGCGGAATGATCGGGGTCGAGGTCGCGGCGCGGCATCCGACGGTGCCGCGCGCGCTCGTCCTCGTCGACCCAGGTCCGATCGACCCGCTTCCGGAGACGGTCAAGGGATTCGGAGCGTTCGCGGAGCAGCTAGCAGGCCCGAAGGGTGAGGAGATCCGTCGCCTCTACGTACAGGACATGGGTGCGCGCGATGAGGAGTTGGGTCGGTGGATCGCTGACATGATGTGCGCCGTCCCGTTGCCGATCGCGACCGCGGTCATCCGCGGAGTCAATGCTTGGGATGGCGTCGGTGCGTTCGCGCTTTGCGCCGTCCCGACCCTGCTGCTTCGTTCAGGACTGGACGCCAATCCCGACGCCATTCGGTTGCGTGCAATCAAGCGCGACCTGGAGGTGGGGATCACTGTCGGAGCCGGCCACTTTCACCAGCTCGAAGTTCCCGAGCAGGTGAATGCCATGATCGAGCGCTTCCTCTCGACCGCCCTCCGAGCCGACCATCTGCTAGAGGGGTAGGGGCGCCTCGGGGGACATTCCGAACGCTGGCCCAGCGACGCCCGCTCCTCCTGAGCCTTGAATTCAGGTCTGTCGTCATGCCCGCAGCTCCAGGAGGAGCTCCTCGATCCCGCCGTCGCCCGCGTGTTCGCCGACCTCGACGAACCCGCACTTCTCGAGCACGCGGATCGAGGCGACGTTGCTCTTCGCCACGTATGCGTGCAGCGGGCGCGCGTCGACCACGTCGAGGAGTTCCGCGAGGGCCTGCGTCGCGAGCCCGCGGCCCCAGAACTCTCGCCCGATCCAGTACCCGACGAGCCTGCGTCCGTCGTCCTCCCAGCAGCCGATGTTGCCGGCGACGGCACCGTCGGAGACGACGGTCCACGTCAGGGCCGAGTCGTTCGCGAGCGTCCTGGCCCAGTGCGCCATGAACGCGTCGCGTTCGCGCGGCGGGAACGCAGCCATCGCCGCTGCCTCCGGGTCGCGCTGGTGCTCGTAGAAGATCGGCAGATCCGCCTCGACGACCTCGCGCAAGACGCCCACGCAACGAGCGTACCGCCGTCGCTGTGGTCGACGGTTGGCGAGGCTTCCGCCGAGTTACGCTGGCCGGTCCCGGCTGCTTCGATCGCATGAGAGCGCTGACTCGCGCCCGCGCCTAGCCCGTCCGCTTGCTACCGCGCCGGCGTGAAGAGCCTCCAGGTTCCCTCGGAGACAACGTCGACGTTGCCGTCGGTCACTCTGACGGCGGTCTGGTCATCGAGAGCGTACGTCGGTACGGGGAGCCCGGAGGCCCACTTCTCCACGTCGGCCGAGGTGTTGAAGCCCTCGCGGTCCACGTGCACGGTCACCGCAAAATCGACCAACCCCAGCCCTCTGTCGCCTTCCCGCGCCAGGTCGCTTCCCGTCGGGAGCCACTGAAGGTCGAACTCAACGTCGGGGTTGTGTGCGGTCATGACGATGCTCCCCGCACTCACGCCCACGTAGACCGTCTTGCTCAGCGACGGGAGGAGGTCAGCCAGTCCTGACCGTCGCATCCAGTAACACAGGTACATCACGTGACCGCCCCACACCAGCAGGGCGTCGGTCTCCCGGAGCTGGGGGACCCAGCTCTCCTCCTTGATGCTGGGCAGTGCGGTGAGCTCCAACACCCCCAAAGACTTCCAGCCCAGTCCGCTGAACGGGCTCTCGGTCTGACCGCTGATCGCCCGCCATGCTCCGCCCGGGCCGTCGGGGAAGGGATAGATCGCGGTCGGGACGATGAGGGCACTCGCGTCCGCGATGGGCTTACCCAAGAGGTCGACGAGCGCCGCTTCGATGCTCGGGTTGCTGATGCCGGAGGAAGTGAGAAGAAGCTTCATGTGCCTCCCGGCGTCACTTACTGGGGGACATAGGCGACTCCGCGACCGTCGCCCGCTCGCTTCGAGAGCGTCGCCCGGAGCTAGTCCTCGCCTTCCCAGTACTCGGCCGTCGCTCCCGGCCTCGCGAACATGATGTCTTCGTCCTGGACGTCCTTGGCGAGCACCTTGCCGGTGTCGAGGTACTCGATGATCTCGCCGGGGATCATCGAGGAGAGCATGAGCACGCGAATGGGTGAGTCTGTTCGGTTGATGATCTGATGCCCTCCGGCCTTGCCTCGCGGAAAGCAGACGACGTCACCCTCCTTCAACACCTGCTCACCTTCGGGCGTGCGCAGCGTCGGCTCGCCGCGGAGCGCGATCATCCATTCCTCGTTCAGGTAGTGCGTGTGGTAGGGCCAGAGCTTGTCGCCAGGCTCGACCTCGGACATGGTCGCGCCGATCAGCTCACCGCCGATGCGTTGGCCGACGAGCGCTCCCCGGGCGCGCCAGCCCTCGCGGTCCCGCGTCCCGTCCCACTCGTCGCAGTTGAGGTTGAAGGTCCTCACTCGGTGAACGTATCCAATCTGCGCCGGCGGGAAGCCCGGGGCGGGCTCGGCCGCGCGGGCCGCGTGGCCCGGCAGCAGTCCTAGCTCACCGCGGGAGCGGGTTCGGGCCGGTGGCGGTGACCAGGCGCTGCGGTACCCAGCCCTCGACGTGGCGGAAGCCGTCGAAGCTGGTTCCTTCGAGGACGACGCCGTCGTACAAGGAGCGCCGGTAGAACTTCACGTGGGTGAAGTCCTCGAAGAGGACGTAGACCGGGTCGACGCTGGAGCTCTGGAACTGCTGGCCGGTGAGCGCGGCTCGATGCGTTCGCGAAAAGTCGTCGAGTTCCTCACCGACGACGACGCCGAGGTGCTCGAGACCCATCCGGTAGACGCGCTGGTGAACCGGTGGAATGAGCTCGATCAGCGAGACCGGAGTCCCGTCGAGGACATCGAGCGGCTCGGCGAGCACGATCAAGGAGATCGGACGCCCGTTCCAGAGGTTCTCGGTGTTCGCCCTGGCATGGCGCTCGAGAAGCGTGCGCTGGTGGACGTAGAGATCCCAGTCGGCGACGCGGACGGCGATGTGGCTGAGTGCGTACGGTGAGATGTCGATGCCGCGCGCAGAGAGACGGTCGCGCTGCATCGCGGCGAAGGCTCGATAGTCCCCGATGATCTCGGCGATCGAATCAGATTGCGCCACGTCGCATCTCCTCCGCCATCGTATGAGATGCACGGCCGGCACCGGCGAGGCCGCGATCCGCGACAATGGCCGCGTGGCGCTTCAACGGATGGACAACGTCGGGATAGTCGTGGAGTCGCTCGATGCAGCGATCTCGTTCTTCACCGAACTGGGCCTCGAGCTCGAGGGGCGAGGGATGATCGAAGGAGACTGGTCAGGGCGCGTCACCGGACTGCGCGACCAGCGGGTCGAGGTCGCCATGATGCGGATGCCGGACGGCCACGGCAAGATCGAGCTCTCGCGCTTTCTCACGCCGCCTCCGGTCGCCGATCACCGGAACGCGCCGGTGAACGCCCTCGGCTACCTCCGCGTCATGTTCGCGGTGGACGACCTCGACGAGACGCTGGCCCGTCTCCGCGAGCACGGCGCGCAGCTCGTCGACGAAGTCGTCCAATACGAAGACGTGTATCGGCTCTGCTACGTCCGGGGCCCCGAGGGCATCCTCATCGGGCTGGCCGAGCAGATCGGCTGACGCCAACCGCGGGCGTCGAACGAGATCAGGTACCGCGCCATCCATGCCTCCTTGTCCCGGCGGCCTCCTCCGGCCGCACGTCGAGGGTGCTCTCCGGGTAGACCGCTCGGCGACCTGGAAATCATCGGCCGCTGCCCACGCTGCGTCTGCGTGAAGATGTGGCCGTGGGGTGGGAGGCACTCGATCAGTGGGGCGACGACGTCGCCCGTATCGAGCGGCTCACCGGCGGAGTCGGCGTCAACGAAGTGTGGAGCGTGCGCGTCAACGGGCAGCGCGCGGTCGGTCGGCTCGGCAGGCGCAGCGACGCCGATCTCTCGTGGGAGACCGAGCTGCTGCGGCACCTCGACCGTGAAGGGATGACGGTGCCCGTGCCGATCCCGACCACGGCGGGCCGGCACTTCGCCGACGGTCTCGTCGTGATGACCTACGTGGAGGGCGCCCCGCCCGAGACGGAGGCCGACTGGCGTCGCGTTGCCGACACGCTCCGCCGTCTGCACCGACTGACGCACGGCTGGCCCCAGCGCCCGGGCTGGCGATCGTCGACCGACCTCCTACACGCAGAGACCGGGACGAAGGTCGACCTCGGCGCCATGCCGCCCGAGAGTGTCGTCCGCTGCCGAGCAGCGTGGGCACGGCTCATCGGACGAGAGCGGTGCGTCGTCCACGGCGACCCCAACGCGGGCAACATCCGCATGACCGCGGACTGGGTCGCGCTGATCGACTGGGACGAGTCGCACGTCGACGTCCCCGACCTCGACCTGGTGTTGCCGCACAATGCCGCCGGTCTCGACGAGGACACGTACGACGTTGCCGCGCAAGCGTCAGCCGCATGGCAGGCCGCCGTCTGCTGGGACCCCACCGGGGCCGACGACTACGCGGTCCGGCGGCTCGCCGAAGTTCGAGCGGTCTGAGCGGCGCTCCGCACCGAGAGTCAAGGCGCGTAGCCCTCGAGCCGAGCCTCTACGATCGGTCGCGTGGCCGAGTTCGTTCCGTCCGACTTCGAGGTCCCGCTCGGTCTCGAGACCTCCGAGTTCGTCCTCGAGCCGCTCGGGCCTCACCACAACGAGTTGGACTACGACGCTTGGACGTCGTCGATGGAGCACATCGCGGCGACGCCCGGGTATCCGGACGGGTCCTGGCCGAGAGAGATGACAGTGGAGGAGAACCGCGCAGACCTGCAGCGCCACGCCGACGACTTCCGCACTCGGAAGGGGTTCACGTACACCGTGCTCGATCCGGCCGGCGGCGACGTGATCGGGTGCGTCTACATCTACCCGCTGCGCGACGGTGACCATGACGCTCGCGCGCTCTCGTGGGTGCGGGAGAGCCACGCGCACCTGGACACTCCTCTCTGGCGCGCTGTCAGCGAGTGGCTCGAAGCGGACTGGCCGTTCGGGAGCGTCGAGTACGCGCCGCGGGCGTAGGGCGCCCCGGAGCGCGTCCTCGCGGGACTACTGCGGGGCGGCTTCGGCCGGGAGGCGCGCCCGTTGTGCCCAGAGGACGCAGACGATCACCGCGAGCGCGGCGAGCACCGTCACGCGGGTGACGTGCTCCCGGAGGAGGAGTGCGGACCACAGGAGCGTCAGCAGCGCCTGCAGCTGCTGCACCTGACCGCCGCGGGCGATGCCTGCGAGGGCGAGCCCGCGGTACCAGGCGAAGAAGCCGAGGTACATCGACGAGATGCCGAGCAGGATCAGCGACGTCCACGCGCCCGTCGTCGGATCGTTGTGCGCGTGCGTGAGCCACCAGAGCCCCGCCGTCGCCGGCACGGTGATCGGCAGTGCGAGCAGCACGACCCAGGAGATCACCTGCCATCCCGGCATGACCTTGGTCACCGACGCGCCCTCGACGTAGCACCACGACGATGCCACCACTGCGCAGGCCACGAGCGCGTCCGCGACCCAGTCTCCACCCTCTGCGCCGCCTCGGGAGAGCGCGAACGCGACGAGGGCGGCGGTGCCTGCGCCGGAGGCGAGCCAGAACTGCCACGAGACGCGCTCGCGTGTGCGCAGGACCGCGATCAACGCTGTTGTCAGCGGCATGAACGCGGCGATGACCGCCGCGTGGGCTGCGGTCGTGCGCTGCAGCGCGAGCGCGAGCAGGATCGGCCAGCCGAAGACGGCGCCCAGCATCGTCACGAGGAGCGGCAGCAGTTGCTCGCGGGGCGGCCAGGGTACCCGCTGCCAGACGACGAGCCCGATCGCGAGGGCGCCGGCGATCGCCGCGCGGCCCGTCGCCGTCAGGAACGGATCGAATCCTTCCACCGCGACCTTGGTCAGCGGCACCGAGAACGAGAAGAGAACGACGCCGAGCAGCGCCCACACGAGGCCTTCGCGGCGCGCTCTCACGCCCGCAAGTGAAGCACGCCGCCCGGTTCGCGCCTCTTGGCTTCCCGTCTTGGCCGGGTGGTCAGTCCGGCCACGGCGCAGCGGCCATGACCGCTTGCGCGTACTCGCTCAACCTGGAGTCCTCATGGCCGCGGATCTGGGCGAGGAACGGAAAGTCCCCCGGGGTGACGCGAAGGCGCGCGAACGGCGTCACCGCGACCGGGCTCGCGAGCTGAGGGACGCGGGCGACGCTACCCGCGAACGGCTGCGCCGGCTGGGCGACGAACGTCTCCGCCGGCAGGAAGTAGACGTAGCCCGTTCGCCACGGTTGCTCGCGGAGCGCCTCGCCCGTGATCGAGAAGTAGTAGTGGGGCACGCCGGGCCGACCTTCGGCGTCCATGAGCAGGATGCAACCGTTGTTGAGGGTCAGTCGGTGGCGATCGCGATCGACGATCGCGTAGTACATCGCCCAGATCGGGTCGGTCGTGGCAAAGACCGCTTTCTGGTGACCGAAGGGTGCGAAGTCGATCGGCTCTCGCGGCTCGAAGGACTCGATGTTCGGGTCGCCGGTTCCGTGGAAGGCGATTTCGCGGCGCTCGGCGACCGTGGCCAAGAACTGCCACGGCGTGACGCCTCCTCTGCCGTGAACGATCGGGTCCACGTCCAGCACGCCGTTGCCGGCCTTCCGCTGCCCGAGCGAGAGGAAGTCCTCGATCGCTGCGTGCGTGGCACTGTTCACGTCGAGCGGCGGCCGCTCCATCCAGTAGTCGGGAAGCACGCCTCGATTGTGTCAGCACGTCGCCCGAACGAGTCGACGATCCGCCTTGGCACGCGACAGCCGCACTGGGTGCGCGGCGAAGTGGACAACTTCGAGCCCGGGTTACGCGTCAAAGAACGTGTGAACGCGAGCCGTCGGCGAGGCCGTACCGCTGTCTGAATCACACTGGGGAGGAACGGGCCTCAAGAGGCCTCTGCTCGGGGTGCTCGCCACGATCGCCTTGACGGTGGGGCTGATCGCGCTCTTCGCCTGGAGCCCGTGGAAGGAGGCCACGGAGGTCGAGTGGCTCGGCGAGTACAGGGCGTGGTCGGACGGCATCGACGCGTCGCTGCAGACGGGCCTGGTCATCTCGCGGGCGGAGTGCGAGTCGGCGTTCGACGACGAGGTGGGACAGCCGCGGGAGCGGCTCCAGCCGGTGGCCGCGGCCGCGCGGCGCGGCTGCGCGGGATTGACGCCGGCCGGGTGGCGGAACGGCAAGGCCGGCGTGGTGCGGGCGCTGATCGACGTGCACGACGACGTCCTGCCGCCGCGTCGGCGTCGCGACATCTCCGAGGTCGCGGCTTCCAGCGTCGGCGTGCAGCCCGAGGTCTACTGCTGGCAGCCGGCCGGCTGGGCGCCGTTCGCCGAGCAGTACGCGATCGTCCGCGGCGGGGAGGAGACCTCGCTGAAGGGCATCGCCGACAGCGCGAAGAACCGGATCGACCTCGACCCGGGCATCTGCGGTGCCCTCCGCTGGTACCTGCGCAAGTTGCGCCCCACATCGTTGAGCTACGAGAACTTCGAGGCCGCGGAAGCCCTGACGGTCGTGGCCCACCAGGCGGAGCACCTGAAGGCGCCGACAGCATCCGAGGCCGAGATCGAGTGCTATGCCGTCCAGCACGTGCGGCCGCTCGTCCGGGCAGCCGGCTGGGGAGCGCAGTACGCGAGCGAGATGGCGCTTCAGGCGTGGGAGCTCTCGTACCAGCAGCTGCCGCCGGCGTTCCGCAGTCCCGCCTGCCGCGACGGTGGCCCGCTGGACCGCAACCCGCGTTCGAGCGCCTGGCCGTAGGGCGTCGGACAGCTGGAAGAGACCGTTCGCTCCGCGCCTGAGCGAGGGCTACGCTCTCGCTGACCGACCATGGCCAAGCCGCGCATCTTCCTCGGGTCGTCGGGCAAGCAGTCCAAGCTGCTCGAGGCGATCACGCGCGGGCTCGAGGACGTCGCCGACGTCGAGCCCTGGACGACGACGTTCAACCCGGGGCGGTCCACGCTCGACCGGCTCGTCGAGCTCTCCCAGGAGGTCGATTTCGCGGCCTTCGTGTTCGCCCAGGACGACTGGACGACGACGGATGCGTCCGAGCCGGGTGAGGCGTCGCCGCGCGACAACGTCGTGTTCGAGGCCGGCTTGTTCGGCGGCGCGCTCGGGATCCGGCGCACGTTCATCCTCCACGCCGACGGCTCGAAGCTCCCGACCGACCTGCTCGGGCTGACCGCAGTCCGCTACGACCCGGCCGCCGGGTCGGCGGAGGTCGGCGCGATCAACGAGAAGCTTCGCAAGGCGATCGAGACCGAGGGGCGTCGCGGACCGGTCGTGGGACTGTGGTGGCAGCTCTCTCTGACCGCGCGGAGCGAGGACGAGCCCTCGGCCGTGAGCCTCCTGAGCGTTTCGCGCGACCGCGACGGCGCCCTGAGCGTGAACGGCCGCGCCTGGCAGGAGGACGGCACGCTCTCGGCTCGCTACTGGAGCGAGGCCGCCAAGGAGCGGAGGGATCCGGCCGGCGTCTTCTACTTCTGGAAGGGCGAGCGCCCTCGTCATCCGAATGCCCCCCAGCTCGAGGGCACCGGCGAGATCAGGGTCGAGACGGCCGACCGGGCCACCGGGTACTGGACGACGAGATCCGACCGCGACCCTGGGCTGAACGCCCGAACGTCCGGCGTCTACCTCCGCGCCGACCCCTCCGACCTCCAGGTGCTCGACGGCGGGAGCGAGGAGGAGCGGGCCGAGTTGCTCGCGCAGCGCCTGCAGGCGTGGAAGTCGGCCGCGAACGCATTCTGAGGAAGCGGTCGTTGTACGCTTGAGCTCGAGATGAAGGGATCGAGGGGCCGCCGCGACGACCGCCTGCTCGAGCTCGACGAGGTCGAGCGGCGGTTGAGGCCGTTCGGGCGCCGCTACGTCGGCGTCCGCCCGATCCCGCTCGACGCGCTCGTCGGCACCGACGGCCGTGCCAGCTCGTTCACCCGCGACTTCCGGCCGCTGCATTCCTTCAGCCGCGACCGGCTCCGCTCGCTCCAGGCCGCGTTCGCCGACGGCGGCTTCCCTCCGATCGTGACGGTCAAGCTGGGCGAGGCGTACTTCGTCATCGACGGTCACCATCGCGCCGCCCTCGCGCGGCGCGGAGGGGCAGAGATGATCGACGCCGACGTGACCGAGCTGATCGCGCGCGTCCCGCTCCCGGCCGGGGCGGACATGCTCGAGGTCGTCCTCCGCGAGCTCGAGCGGATCTTCCTCGAGGACAGCGGGCTCGCCGACGCGCGCCCCGGCTTGCGCGTCCCGGTCAGCCGCCCTGCGCACTACCTCGAGCTGCTGGAGAACGTCCAGATCCACGGCTTCCACATGATGCGAGGACGCGAACGTGTGCTCGAGGACGCCGAGATCGCAGCGGACTGGCACGACGCGATCTACCAACCGACGCTCGCTGCGATCGATCGCCTGCGCCTCGACCGCGTCTACCGGGACGCGCCGGCCGGCGACCTCTTCCTCGTGCTCCACCGCCACCGACGCGATGCGTTCCCCTCGACCGGCTGCCCGCATCTCGCGCAGACCGTCGTCTCGGTCATCGGCGACAGCGGACGGCGCCGCCGGCTGCGGCTGCCGGGTCGCAAGGACCGCTCGACGGCGCGGCCGTGAGCGGCGTCGTCGACCACGTCGGCATCCGCGTGAGCGATCTGCCCGCGAGCCGCCGCATGTACGAAGCGGCACTGGCCGAGCTCGGGTTCGCAGTCATGGGCGAGGGCGAGTTCGAGGGCGACGCGTACGTGCTCTTCGGCAGGGAGGGCAGCGACGACTTCAGCCTCCATCGCGTGGGCACCAAGCCGGGTCGAGACCGGGTGACGACCGGAGCACACGTCGCCTTCGTCGCGCCCGACGCCGGCGCCGTGGAGCGATGGCACGCGGCCGCCCTGCGCCACGGCGGAACGGACAACGGCCCGCCCGGCGTGCGACCCGAGTACAGCGGCCGCTACTTCGCGGCGTTCGTCCTCGATCTCGACGGGAACAACGTCGAGGCCGTCTTCCACGCCGCGGACTGACCACCGGTCAGCGGGTGGGCTGGGAAACCCTCACCGCCACGGCCAGCGCGCCGACGACGAGCAGGATGCCGATCAGCGCGAGTTGTGTTACCTTGTAGCTCTATGTATAGCAGTACAAGCCCTGGAGCCCGGTGATGCGCATCGACAAGGACCTCGTCGCAGCGTCGGCGACACCGCTCGTACTGGCGATCCTGGCGGAGGGAGAGAGCTACGGCTACGCGATCCTGAAACGGGTGCGCGCCCTCTCCGGCGGCGAGTTCGAGTGGACGGACGGGATGCTCTATCCGCTGCTGCATCGCCTCGGACGGCTCGGCTACGTGACGACCGAGTGGCGGACCCCGCCCGAGGGGCGCCGCCGCCGCTACTACATGATGACCGACGAGGGACGAGCCGCACTGGATGAGCAGCGACGGCAGTGGGCGGCCGTCACGCGCGCGCTGAACGGCGTCTGGCCGGGCTCGGGTGGCGTGCTGTCGGCGCTGGGGGAGGCGTGAGCATGGAAGGAGTCGAGTCGCAGATCGCGGAGTGGCGGGCCTACGTCGGGCATGCCCCGGGCGTCAACGGCCACGACGTCGACGAGCTCGAGGATCACCTCCGGCACCAGATCGCCGAGCTGAGCGCGGCGGGCCTGACGCCCGACGAGGGCTTTCTGATCGCCGTCAAGCGGCTGGGCGACCTCGACGCCCTCTCGCGGGAGTTCGCGCGCGAGCACAGCGGCCGGCTGTGGAAGCAGCTGCTCGTCCCCGACGCCGACGCGCCGGCGCGCTCCGCGGGCGGCTGGGTCGAGGCGCTCGTGGTCGCGTTCGCGGCGGCCGTCGCGATTCAGGCCGCGCGGCTCGCCGCCGGCATTCCCGACGAGGAGCCGACCTGGTTCGCGCGCAACGTCGGCCTGTTCGTGCTGCCGTTCCTGGCCGGGTACTTCGCCCACCGCCGGCAGCTCGACGTGCGGCACTGGCTGCTGGCTGCGGCCCCGTTCGCGATCGCGGCACTCGTGATCAACCTCTATCCCTACGACGCCGACTCGGACACGGAGGTGCTCGTCGCGCTGCACCTGCCGGTGGTGCTGTGGTTCGCGGTTGCGTACCCGTACATGGGCGGCACGGTGGAGTCGCACGAGCGACGCATGGACTTCGTCCGCTTCACGGGCGAGTGGTTCATCTACTACGTGCTGATCGCGCTCGGAGGCGGGGTGCTGATGGGGCTGACCGGGCTCGTCCTCGAGCCGACCGGTGTCGACGTCGACCGGATCGCCGAATGGGTGCTGCCCTCGGGCGCCGCGGGCGCCGTGATCGTGGCCGCGTGGCTCGTCGAGTCGAAGCAGCGCGTCGTCGAGAACATGGCGCCGGTGCTGACGATGCTCTTCACGCCGCTGTTCGCCGTGATGCTGGCCGGCTCCGCCGTCGTCTATGCCGCCACCGGCCTCGGGGACGCCTTCGACCGCGATCTGCTCGGGGTCTTCGACGCCCTGCTGCTGGTCGTGCTCGCGCTCGTCCTCTACGGGATGTCCGCACGCGACCCGTCGACCTCGGCCGACTGGATGGACCGCATCCAGTTCGTCGCCGTCGTCAGCGCGCTCGTGCTCGACGTGATGGTGCTCGGGACGATGATCGCCCGGATCGGCGACCTCGGCTTCAGCCCCAACCGAACGGCGGCGCTCGGTCTCAACCTCGTCCTGCTCGTGAACCTGGCCGGCGCTGCCTGGCTGTCCTTCCGTTTCCTGACGCGACGGAGCAGGCTGCACCGGCTCGAGCGCTGGCAGACCACCTACCTGCCCGTGCTCGCCCTCTGGGCCGCCGCGGTCGTGGTCTTCCTGCCGCCGCTGTTCGGGTTCGAGTGATCGCCTAGACGAGCGCGGCCGGCCGCTCGGCGCGGCGGTACTCGACGCGGTAGCCGAGCCGGCGCGGGATCTCGAGCAGCCCCTCGAGGTCGAGCTCGATCCGGGCGCCGGCCTTCTGCGTCACCTCGTCCTCGATCGGCAGGTCGAAGTCGTCGGCGCCGAAGTCGAGCGCGCGGAACGCGTCCTCGTTCTGCGTCAGCACGGACGTGCGCACGTGCTTGACGTTGTCGAGGAAGATCCGCGAGAGCGCGATCCAGCGCCGGTACTCCTCCGCCGAGATCTCGCGGCCGCCGAACGCGGTCCCGTACGGCTTGTACGTCCAGCAGAGGAAGGAGAAGAGGCCGCCTGTCTCGTCCTGGAAGTCGCGCGTCCGCTGCAGGTGCTCGAGCCGCTCGTCGAGCGTCTCGTCGAAGCCGATCACCATCGTCGCGGTCGTGCGCAGGCCCGCCTCGACGATCGCCCGCTGCGCCTCGAAGTAGTCGGCGACCGTGTACTTGAACTTCGCATGCCGCTTGCGGAAGTCCTCGGTCAGGATCTCGCTGCCGCCGCCCGTGACCCAGTGGACGCCGGCGTCGCGCAGACGGGCGGCCGCGTCGGCGTACGAGAGCTTGGCCCGGTCGGCGAGGTAGACGAACTCGGCGACCGTGAGCGCGTAGAACTCGACCCGGTCGCCGTAGCGCTCGCGCACGGACGCGAACAGGTCGCAGTAGTAGTCGAGGGGGAGCCTCGGGTTGAAGCCGCCGTTGAAGGCGACGAGGTCGCCGCCGACGTCGACCAGCTCGTCGATCTTCGCGAAGACGTCCTCGCGCGAGAGCACGTAGCCGCCGTCCTGGTTCGGGAGGACGTAGAACGCGCAGTAGTCGCACTGGGCGACGCAGACGTTCGTGTAGTTGATGATCCGCATCACCATGTAGGTGGCGCGGTCGGGCTCGTGGAAGCGGGCGCGCGCGGCCTGCGCGAGCGTGCGCAGCTCTCCGTCGTCGCCGCGCAGCCAGAGCTCGCGGGCGTCGTCGACGGAGACGCGGCTCACGCGGGCACCGCCTCCTCGCTCGTCACGACCTCGGGCGCGAGCGTGTCCATGAACGAGCTGACCGAGAAGACCGCGTTTCCCGCGCCGGCGACGCCGTAGCCGGGCGGCGGCCTCAGCCCGTGCTTCTCGAGCGTCTCGCGGTAGGCCTCGAGCAGCCGGATGTGGTACTCGAGCGGCGCCCCGCTCGGGTTGTCCCGGCCGAGCGGCGTCGTCGGCTCCGGGCACCAGGTCGTGAAGCGCGGCGTGATCCCGCGGCTCATGAAGTAGTCGAGCCCCTCGGTCGTGGACGCGATCGCCTCCTCGACCGTCGCGAAGCCGTAGGGCTGCGCCATCTCGACGCCGGCGACGAAGTTCGGGATCACGAAGCGGGCGCCGAAGACCTCGGCCGCGTCGAAGATCCGCCGGTGCCACTCGTCGCGGCCGACGTAGCGCTCCTTGCCCGGCGAGATGATCCTGAACAGCCGCTCGTCCCAGACCTCGTAGTTCGGGTGGTAGATCGTGATCCCGTAGTCCTTGTAGCGCTGCACGTCCGCCTTCGGCAGCGCCTGCGCGACGACCTTGCCGATCCAGCGGTTGGGGAAGCGCTCCTCGATCGCCTGCGCGTAGCGGCCGTAGAAGTCCGCCTCCGCGAGCCCGTCGACGGTGCTCGTGACCGAGCCGCCGGTGAGCGTGTACGCCTTGCTCGTGCGGTCGACGTCGTAGCGGTCGATCAGCGCCAGGGCCTCGAGGACGTCCTCGACCGGCTTCACGCCGGTGTACGGCCGGCCCGCCTGCTTGTGCTGCCGCCAGTTGTGGTTGATGTCGCAGAACTTGCACTCCTCCTTGGCGCCGAAGTACTGGCAGAGCCGGAGCACGGTCAGGTAGATCAGGTAGCCCCACTGGATCGTCGGCGCCGTCTCCATCACCGTCTTCCCGTTCGCGAGCGTGTGCCGGTAGTACTCGGGCATCGGCGGCAGGCCGACGTCGCGCGATCTCGGCGGCCTCGAGCGAGAGGCGAAGCTCGCCGTCCTCGCCGCGCGCGACGCGGTAGGGCGAGTCGGGGTTGACCCGCACCGAGACGATCGTCCGGCGGAGCTCGTACGGGCCGCCGGTGAGCGCGATCTCCTCGGGCGGCCGGCGCGTCGCGGCCTCGCCGAGCTCGGCCAGCGGCTTCTGGTCGAACGAGAAGATGAAGTACGACTTCGGCTTCACCTCGCCGTCCAGGTTGTCGGTCAGCGCCGAGTCGTCGAAGCGAATGCCCGTCCGGAGCAGGTCCTCCTTGAGCACCGCCTCGCGCGGGACGTGCGGGAACCGCGCCATCAGCGCCTCGACGAGTGCGGTGCGCGACTCCGCGGCGGCCGTCATGCCATCAACGTAGCTGGCGGGCCTCGGGCGCGGCGACGAACCCGTTCGGATTCCGTAAATCCCTGCAAAGGGCCGCCGGGCCTTCGGCTAGCCTCCGTCGGGGTCGTGATTCGCAAGCTTTTCATCTCCGGGCTCGTCGCCCTCGCCGTCGCTGCTCCTGCAGCGGCGCAGACGACGACGCTGATGCCCGGCGTCACCTACGAGCGCGGCGTCCAGTTCACGCCGCACGGGCCCGTTGCGATCCACATCGTCCGCGGCCCGCGCCCGACGGGCCTCTACGCGCTGCGGCCGACGCTCTCGAACGAGACGATTCAGGGCATCGAGCGGGTCACCTCGATGCAGAAGCGGCTTTCGCCGTCCGCGACCATGGTCGGCATCAACGGCGACTTCTACGCGGATTCCGGCCGTCCCAGCGGCGTCCTGATGCGCGACAACGTCGTCGAGAGCCCGCCCTACGGCGACCGCTCGAGCACGGGCGTGACGGCCGAGGGCGGACTCGACGTGCGCCGGATCGAGTTCTTCGGCACCTGGCGCGGGCTCGGCCAGCGGCGCACCCTGAACGACCTGAATCAGTCGCCGGGACCGAACGGCATCTCGCTCTTCACGCCGACGTACGGGCCGGCGACGCCCGTCCAGGCCGGCGTCACCGAGGCGGTCGTCTTCCCGTTCCCGCCGACGACGGCGAACACCGACCTGATCGGGCCGGTGATCCAGATCGCCGGCGCCGGCGGCACGCCGATCCCGCAGGGCGGCGCCGTCCTCGTCGCGCGCGGCACGGCGGCGCAACGGCTGCTCGAGGAGGCGCCGGTCAACACGAACCTGACGCTGCGGCTGATCTTCCGCCCCGAGTGGACGGGGGTCAGCAACGCCGTCGGCGGCGGCCCCGTGCTCGTGCGCGGCGGCGGCCCGGTCTTCCGCGCGCAGGAGGCGTTCACGGCCAGCCAGCTCGCGCCGCGCAACCCGCGCACCGGCGTCGGCCAGACCGCCGACGGGCGCGTGCTGATGGTGGTCACCGACGGCCGCCGCCCCGGCTACAGCGTCGGGATGACGAACTTCGAGCTGGCGCAGACGATGGTGCGGCTCGGAGCCGTCACCGGCTCGGCCTTCGACGGCGGCGGCTCCTCGTCGCTCGCGTTCGACGGCACCCTCCTGAACCGCCCGTCCGACCGCGGCGGCGAGCGGGCGGTCTCGAACGCGCTCCAGCTCATGTACTTCGGCGTCTACTCGCCGACGCCGGAGGCAGTGATCTCGCCGAACGGCGACGGCTACGCCGAGCGGCAGCGCGACCTCACGTACAAGGTCGTTCGACCGTCGAACGTGACCGCGACGCTCGTCGCGCCCGGCGGGGCGGTCGCGTTCACCGAGACGCTGCAGCGCGAGCCCGGCACCTACCCGGTCGCGTTCCCGCCTGCGTCGGCCGACCCGACCCAGGAGCCCGCCGCACCCGCCGAGGGCCGCTGGCGGCTCGAGGTCGCCGCGACCGACGACCTCGGCCGCGCCTCCACGACCACGCAGACCTTCACGGTCAACAACACGCTCGGCTTCCCGCGGCTCTCCCGCCGCTCGCTCGTCGTCCGCGTCCGCGGCAAGCAGACGATCTCCGCGGGCGTGACGCTGACGCGCCCGGCGCGGGTGACCGCCACGGTCGAGACGAAGAGCGGCGTCAAGGTCGCGACGATCGCGGTGCGGCGCCTGCCTGCCGGCCGCTACTCCGCGAGCTGGCGCGGGACCACCCGTGGCGGCAAGTTCCTCGTCTACGGCGGCATGTATGCCGTCCGCTTCCGCGCCACGAACGAGCTCGGCGCCGTCGAGGTCGTCTCGCCTGCCTTCCGCGTGATCCGCGCGGCGCCGCTGCCGAAGAAGAAGCCCAAGCCCAAGGGCTAACCTCCCTCGGTGCCGGTCGCGTCGATCCTCTCGGAGATCACCGATCTCCTCACGACGGTCGTCGGTGACTACGGCCTCTACGCCGTCTTCGGCCTGATGCTGCTCGACGCCGTCTTCCCGGCGGCGAGCGAGCCGGTGATGGTCTACGGCGGTGCGGTCGCGGCAGGCGCGTTCGCAGGCCAGGACGTGCAGTTGGCCGGCTGGACGCTCGAGCCGGGGCTCGAGGCGTACCTCGGGATCGCGCTCGCCGGGACGATCGGCTACACGATCGGCTCGATCGGCGGCTGGTGGGTGGGGCTGCGCGGCGGCCGTCCGTTCCTCGAGCGGCACGGGCGCTGGCTGCACCTGAACGAGGAGAAGCTCGACAAGGCGGAGCGCTGGTTCGAGCGCTGGGAGGACTGGGCCGTCTTCCTCGGCCGGATCACGCCGCTCGTGCGCTCGTTCGTCTCGATCCCGGCCGGCGTCTTCGAGGCGCCCTTCCGCCGCTATACGCTCCTGACGCTGGTCGGCTCGGCGATCTGGTGCTTCGCGCTCGCCGGGGTCGGCTGGGCGCTCGGCAGCCGCTGGGAGGACTTCCACCACGCGTTCCACTACGTCGACTATGCGGTGCTGGCGCTGCTCGTGGCAGGGGCGGCGTGGCTGGGCTGGAAGTACGTCAGGAGGCGGGGGAGGCCCGCCGCGGAGCCTCGCTAGACTCTTCCGGCCGTGAAGATCGATCTCGTCGACGTCAAAGCGCAGTACGAGCCGCTGATCCCGGAGTTCCGGGAGGCGTTCGAGCGCGTCCTCGAGTCGGGCCGCTTCATCTTCGGGCCCGAGGTGCAGGCGTTCGAGGAGGAGGCCGCGGCGTACCTCGGCGTCCCGCACGCGATCGGCGTCGCGAACGGCACCGATGCGCTCGTGCTGGCGCTCGAGGCGATGGGGATCGGCGCCGGTGACGAGGTGATCTGCCCGAGCTTCACGTTCTACGCGACCGCTGAGGCGATCGCCCGCGCAGGCGCGACACCCGTCTTCGCCGACATCGATCCGACGACGCTGAACCTCGATCCGGAGGATGTCGAGCGCCGCATCGGCCCGCGCACGAAGGCGATCGTGCCGGTGCACCTGTTCGGCCGACCCGCGCCGCTCGCGGAGCTCGCCGCGCTCGGGCTGCCGCTGCTCGAGGACGCGGCCCAGGCCTTCGGCGCCGAGGGCGTCGCCACCACCGGCGTCGCCTCCACCTTCAGCTTCTTCCCGACGAAGAACCTCTTCGCGCTCGGTGACGGCGGCCTCGTGGCCGCGACCGACGACGAGGTCGCGGAGCGGATCCGCATGCTCCGCTTCCACGGCTCGCGCGACAAGAAGACCTTCGAGCTGATCGGGACGAACTCCCGCCTGGACGCTCTTCAGGCGGCGTTCCTTCGCATCTCGCTGCCGCACCTCGACGGCTGCCACAGGCCCGAAGCTGCTCGATCGAGATCTCAGGCTCGAAACGCGCGCGAGCGGTCTCGTCACGCCGACGAGCATCGCGTTCCTCGGACGCGAACGACATGCTGGTGCTCGAGAAGAACACCGGCCAGGTGCAGCGGGTCGTGAATGGCGCCGTCCAGGCGACCGTGCTCGATCTGGCCGTCAACTTCGGCTCGGAGCGCGGCCTGCTCGGCATCGCCCTGCACCCGGACTTCCCGGCGAACCCGGGCGTGTACCTCTACTGGACCGAGAGCACGACCGGCGCCGACACGAACGTGCTGAGCGCGACGCCGCTGCTCGGCAACCGCGTCGACCGCTTCGTCTGGAACGGGTCGACGCTGACGCTTCGACCGGAACCTCGATCAGGCTGCGCGCGATCCAGCAGGACTCACGACGGGACGACGCCCGGCACGCAGCAGCCCGAGCGCGGCAACCACGACGGCGGCGTGATCGCGTTCGGCGCCGACGGCAAGCTCTACGTCTTCATCGGCGACGTCGGCCGGCGCGGTCAGCTGCAGAACCTGCCCTGCGGCCCGACCGCGACGTGCCCGGGCCGACCGTCCCGGACGACCAGTTCGGCGGGCCCGCAGCCCGACGACGCGCACCTCGCCGGTGTCGTCCTGCGGCTGAACGACGACGGCACGACGCCCGACCGACAATCCGTTCTTCGCCGCCGGCGCGGCGATGGGTGGCGAGGTCGGCGCGAACATCCAGAAGATCTTCTCGTACGGGCATCCGCAACAGCTTCGGCATGGCGGTCGACCCGCTGTCGGGCGCGCTCTGGCTGCAGGAGAACGGCGACGACACGTTCAGACGAGCTGAACCTCGTCGAGCCGGGGATGAACGGCGGCTGGGTCCAGATCATCGGGCCCGGTCTCGCGCATCGCCGCAGTACAAGGAGATCGAGACGACGTTCCGCACGAGGACTTCCCGAACCTGCAGCAGCTCCGCTGGCCGCCTGAGAACATCGCCGACACCCCGGCAGAGGCGCTGTCGCGTCTCTTCGTGCTGCCGGGCTCGCGCTACAGCGACCCCGAGTTCAGCTGGAAGTACGTGGTCGCGCCCGCCGGCATCGGCTTCCTCAACGGCACAGCGCTTGGGCCCGCAGTACCAGGGAGACCTGTTCGTCGGCGCCGCGACGACGAACCTGGAGGGCGGGCTACTCTTCCACTTCAACCTGACGGGTAACCGCGCGCAAGATCGCGGTCGACGACCCGCGGCTGGAGGATCGCGTCGCCGACAACCTCACGTTCCACGAGATCACGGAGAGCGAGAGCCTCGCTGATCGGCACGCGGACTTCGGCGATCGTCACCGACATCGAGACAGGCCCGGACGGCAACCTCTTCGTCGTCTCGCTCGACCAGGGCGCGATCTACGAGATTCGCCGGCGGTAGAGCAGTCGTGAAGCCAGTTCCCACTGGGGGTCTCAGGATCGGACGAGTGAAGGCTCTGAACAAACGAAGCGCGCGCTCGGAGCTCGTGGTCGCGGCCCTCGTCGTGGCGATCCTCGTTGCTGGTACTGGCGCTGCGGCGGCAACACAAGCGCCGAGCTTTTTCCGAGCGGACTACACGCTGTTCGGAAACAACTATGCCTTCGGCGACTTCAACGGCGACGGAACCCTCGACCTGGCTGGGGCTGGTGGACCGGCCGCGAAGGTTCGCTTGAACAACGGTGCCGGGGCGTTCGGCGAGCTCGCCGAGTACTCAGTTGGAGGAGGTAACAGCCAGGATCTCGCGGCTGGTGACTTCAACGGCGACGGCAGAGTCGACCTCATCCTCACCATCAACAGCCCGGAGATCGGCGTGTCGTTGCTCAGGGGCAACGGCAACGGCACGTTCGCTGCGCCTGTGACGTTCCCCAACACGTCCGGCTTCGACTCGCCCGCGGTTGCGGCCGTCGACCTCAACAACGACGGCAAGCTCGACGTGGTCATCGCCCACGAGATCGCGTGCTACGTGGCGCCCTGTGTGACCACGGACCTGATCTCCGTCATGACCGGAAACGGTGACGGCACGTTCCAGCCCTCGCGTGAGATCCGGGTCGGCCGCGGCATGGCCGAGATCGCGGTCGGCGACTACAACCGGGACGGCTTCAAGGATTTGGCGATCGGGGGCACCCAGGGTCAGGTCTACCGCCTCGACGGTGCCGGAGACGGGACCTTCGTTCAGCGACCGACGGTGGTCGCGCTCGTCGATCCGTCGTTCATCCCCGTTACGGACATCGACGTCGGCGACTTCAACGGCGACGCGATCCAGGACCTCGTGGTTGCGATACCGCACAATGGGAGCAGGACGGTGATCCTGATCGGCAACGGCGACGGCACCTTCCGCACACCGCTCGTCCTCACCTCCCCGCATCTCAACCTTCCTCAGCAGCAAGCCGTGGCGGACTACAACGGCGACGGCTTCCACGACCTCGCGCTCAGCCTGGGAGACGGCAGCTTCGGTCTGCTGCAGATACGGAACGGCAACGGCGACGGCACGTTCCAGCCTGCGGTGCACCTCCTCCAGCCGCCCCCGACGTCGAGCCTCGGCAGCATCTTCATCGATTCGGCGAACCTCAGCGGCGACGCGAAGCCGGACATCGTCCTGAATATCGGGGGCGCTTTCCCCAGCTTCGCCGTCTTGCTCAACTCGACGGGCGCGCCTCCGCCGCCCACGCCGGGAACGCCCACGCTGCTCAGCCCGGCGCAGGATGCGACCCCGGCGCAACCGGTGGCCTTCGACTGGACCGACGTGGCCGCGGCGACGGCATATCGCATCCAGATCGACAACTCGAATAGCTTCTCCGCCCCACTCGTCGTCGACCGAGTCGTCACGGCGTCGCAGTCCGCCGGTGCGACGCTCAACACGGGGCAGCGGCACTGGTGGCGCGTGCGGGGTATCAACGCGGCGGGCACGGCCGGTGCCTGGTCTTCGACCCGACGCTTCACACCGCAGGCCGGGCCGCTGATTCTGTCGAGCGTCACGCTCAACCCGATCAACGTGGTCGGCGGCACCACCTCACAGGGAACCGCGTTCCTGACCGGCG
This sequence comes from uncultured Gaiellaceae bacterium, assembly GCA_963827015.1. Lineage (GTDB taxonomy): Bacteria > Actinomycetota > Thermoleophilia > Gaiellales > Gaiellaceae > Gaiellasilicea. Next base: position 184,186 of record CAWGZI010000015.1, read on the forward strand.
CCGCCCCCGCCGGCGGCGCGGTCGTGACCCTGTCGAGCAGCTCGAGCGCGGCCACCGTTCCGGCGAGCGTCACCGTTCCCGCCGGCTCCTCCAACGCGACGTTCGCCGTGAGCACTGTGTCGGTCACAGCGTCGACATCAGCGACGATTACCGGCGCGTTCGGCGGGGCCACGCGGAGCGCGACGCTGACCGTCACGCCGCCGCCTCCGCCCGCCGGGCCGGCGTCCCTGAGCGTCTCCCCGGCGACGGTCGAGGGCGGGAACCCCGCGACCGGCACTGTCTTCCTCTCGGGCGCGGCTCCCGCCGGTGGGCTGGTTGTCTCGCTGTCGAGCTCGAACACCGCCGCGGCGACGGTGCCGGCGACGATGATCGTCCACGGCGGGCTGTCCAGCGGCACCTTCCCCGTCTCGACCGTCAGCGGCCCGACGACCCGCGCCACGACCATCACCGCCTCAGCAAACGGCGTCTCGCGGACGGCCGACCTGACCGTGACGCCGTCGGCGGCGGCGTCGCTCTCGACCGTGGCGGTGAACCCGGCGAGCCTGACCGGCGGCGCCTCTTCGCAGGGGACAGTCACGCTCACCTCACCCGCACCGGCGGGCGGTTTCGCCGTCTCCCTATCCAGCAGTAACACGGCGGCCACCGTGCCCGCGGGCGTGTCGGTCGCGCAGGGAGCGACGAGCGCGACCTTCGCGATCGCGACCACTACCGTCACGGCGTCGACCCCCGTCACGATCACGGCGAGCGCCGGAGGCGTCACGCGAACGGCCACCCTGACCGTGACTCCTCAGCCCCAGGTGGCAACGCTGACCGTGACTGCGACCGGCCGGGGCGGCGAGCGCGTGACGTCCACTCCCACCGGGATCAACGTGGCCGTGGGCAGCACCGGCTCCGCCTCGTTCGCCATCGGGACCGCCATCACCCTGCGCGCTACGAACGAGCGCGACGTGATCTGGTCCGGCGCGTGCTCGAGCGGCGGGAACAAGACCAAGACCTGCACGTTCACGCTGAACGCGAACGCCTCGGTCACCGCCAACGTTCAGTGAGACCCTGACCCCCGGACAGCCCCCGGGGAACCGGGGCTGCAACGTGCGGCTATGTTGAGTCGTTGGCCGGAGGACGCAACTCGTCCGTGGAAACGTGGTTGAGGTCCTGTGTTGCGGGCCCTTGGATGAGGGTGCCGTCGCCGGTGAAGCGTGAGCCGTGGCAGGGGCAGTCCCAGGAGCGTTCGGCGGGATTCCAGGAGACGTGGCAGCCGAGATGCGTGCAGACCGGGGAGAGTGTGTGCAGTTGGCCTTGGTGGTCGCGGTATGCGGCGACCTTTCGTCCTCCGAGTCGAACGAGCTTTCCTTCGCCGCGACTGAGCGATGAGAGCGGGGTCTGCTCGCCTCTTCGGAGGCGGTCACCGAAGAAGTGCCGTGCGACTGCGGCGTTTTCCTTGATGAAGTTGGGTGCTGATGCGAGCGGTTTGATCCTTTTGGCGTTGTAGAGCTTCGCCCAGGGGTTTTGCCGGCCGAGGATGAGGTCGGTGAGGATGATGGCGGCGGCAGTGCCGTTGGTCATGCCCCACTTCTTGAAGCCGGTGGCGACGTGGATGTGTTCGCTTCGGCGCGTCAGTCGGCCGACATAGGGGACGCCGTCGAGCGGTATGTAGTCCTGTGTCGACCAGCGGAAGGGGAAATGCTCGGTCTGCCAGTGGCGGCGGCCGAACTCTTCGAGTGACCTGTAGCGACTTTCGGTGTTCGGGTCGGAGCCGGGCTTGTGCCCTTCCCCGCCCAGGAGCAGGAGGGGACCTTCGGCGTCCCGGGCTGTGCGGATCGAGCGGGTTGGCTGGTCGACGCTGATGTACATGCCTTGCGGATCCTGCTCAGGCGTGATTCGTGCCGCGACAGCGTAGGACCGTTCCGGGTGGGCCCTGGCGAAGAAGAGTCCGCGATCGAGGATCGGCAGGTGAGAGGCGAGAATCACGTCGCGAGCGGTGAGGGTGCCGCGATCGGTGATGACTTGCGTCCGGCTCTTTTCTTGACGTCGAGGACGCGTGTGAGCTCGAGCACCTGGCTCCCGTCCCCGTCGATGGAGCCCGCAAGTGGGAGCAGGTATTTGCGCGGGTGGAACTGGGCTTGGTTTTCCAGACGGAAGGCACAGCTCACAGGAAAGGGAAGCGGGGTCTCAGTCACCAGTTCGGCTGCGAGTCCCGCATCGAGGGCGGCCTGCACCTCCTGCTCGATCAGCGACCGCCGTTCGGGTGACTCGGTATAGACGTAGTTCGGTTTGCGCTCGTACCGCACTCGAGCGCTTCTGTTTCGACGAGCTCGGCGACCAGGTCGAGACCTGCCTGGTTCGCTCGCGCGTAGAGACGCGCACCCTGCGCACCAAAGTTCCTAGCGATGTTCGTGTAGCCCAGGCCGTGAGCGGCCGTGACTTTCGCCGTCGTGTAACCCGTCGCGCCCCGGACGATCCGTTTGGAGTCGATCAGCGCCACTGACTTGCCAGCTCGCGTCAGCAGGAACGCGGCCGTGATCCCAGTGATACCGGCGCCGACGACCACCACATCGACGTCGACCCGCTCTGCCAAGGGCGCAAAGGCCGTCTCGGCCGTCGTCTCGATCCAAAGCGAGTTCGTCTCCCTGCTCAATCAGAAGCCCTTCGCGGAATTTCGCATGCTCTGCTGCTTATCGGTGTCCCCCGACGGTTTGACTCTTACGCCCTGTGTGGCTGCTTCCGCCGGTGTGGGAATCGCGATCTGGACTCATTCGTTGGCAGCTGTGTGGAGAAGCCTGTCGGGATCCTGTACGAGCATCCGCAGTGGTTTCTACCGCTCTTTGCGGAGCTCGAGCGTCGCGAAGTCCCTTTTGAGCGGATCCACGCCGCCAGCCTGCTTTTCGATCCCGCCGACCTAGAGCAGCGGTATTCGCTCGTGCTGAACCGGATGAGTCCCTCCGCCTGGACGAGAGGGCATGAGCGAGCGCTGTTCTCAACACTGCATTTTTTGTCCTACTTGGAGCAAACGGGTACGCCGGTGCTCAATGGCCATGACGCCTATCTGGTCGAGTTGTCGAAAGCGCGCCAGATTTCGCTGCTCGCGAGCTTGGGGATCGAGCATCCACGCACGCGTGTGATCGACGATCCGCGGTTCGCTGCTTCTGCCGCGCGAGATCTGGAGTTCCCGGTGGTCGTCAAGCCGAACATAGGCGGCAGCGGCGCCGGCATCACCTCCTACGCAACGCTGGTTGAGCTCGAGACGGCCGAGGTAGAGCTTGGTCTCGACGGAACGGCGCTCATTCAGGAGCAGCTTCCCGCCCACGGCGACTCGATCGTGCGGATCGAGATCCTCGACGGCCGCTTCCTCTATGCGATTCGGCTCTTGCTGATCCCGGGCAGCTTCAACCTCTGCCCGGCCGACTATTGCGAGCTGCCGGGGATCTCAGACGGGGTCTCAGGTCGGGGGCTCCCGATCGAAAGCTATGAGCCGCCGGTCGAGGTTGTCGACGACGCGCTTCGGATTGTCGAGGCCGCGGGAATGGATCTTGGCGGAGTGGAGTATCTCCTCAACGAGCGGACGGGCAAGGCAACCTTCTACGACATCAACGCGCTCTCCAACTTCGTCGCCAATGCCTCCGAGGTGATC
>CAWGZI010000016.1:0-92370 GCA_963827015.1 uncultured Gaiellaceae bacterium
GCGGCCAAGCATCGCAAGGTCGTGCTCGGCGGCCAGGGCGGGGACGAGATCTTCGGCGGCTACGTCCGCTACCTGATCGCCTACTTCGAGCAGTGCATCAAGGGCGGCGATCGACGGGACGATGCACGCCGGCAACTTCGTCGTCACCTACGAGTCGATCATCCCCAGCTGGCACGCTCGCGGGAGTACAAGCCGCTGCTGCGGGAGTTCTGGCGCGACGGCCTCTTCGACGAGCTCGACAAGCGCTACTTCCGGCTGATCAACCGCGCTCCGACGCTCGGCGACGAGATCGACTGGGACCTGCTCGGCGACTACTCGCCCTTCGAGACGTTCCGCGCGATCTTCCACGGCGACAACGTCGGCAAGGAGTCCTACTTCGACTCCATGACGCACTTCGACTTCAAGACGCTGCTGCCGGCGCTGCTGCAGGTCGAGGACCGGGTCAGCATGGCCCACGGGCTCGAGTCGCGCGTGCCGCTTCCTGGACCACCCGCTCGTCGAGCTCGCCGCCACCATGCCGGCCGACGTGAAGTTCAAGGACGGCCACATGAAGCACGTGCTCAAGACGGCGTTCGCGACGTTCCTGCCCGCCGCGATCCGTCGAGCGGCAAGGACAAGATGGGCTTCCCTGTCCCGCTCCAGGAGTGGCTCGGCCAGCCAGGGCCGGTGCGCGAGTTCGTCACCGACGTGCTGTCGTCGCAGGCGGCGCGCGAGCGCGAGCTCGTCGACAATCGCAAGGTGCTCGCCGAGCTCGACGACCGAGCCTCGCTTCGGCCGCAAGGTCTGGGGTCTGCTCTCGCTCGAGCTCTGGCAGCAGGCGTTCCACGACCGCGCCGAGCGCCTTTCGTCAAGCTGCGCCACGAAAAGGAGGTAATCGTATGAAGGTCCTGATCACCGGCGGCGCCGGCTTCATCGGGTCGCACCTCGCCGATCGCCTGCTCGCGCGCGGCGACGACGTGCTCGTCATCGACAACTACGCGACGGCGCGGCGCGACAACCTGACCGCGCACGACAACTGACCGTCGTCGAGGGCACGATCGCGGACGAGGGCGTCGTCGACGAGGCGTTCGGAGCCGGCGCAACCCGGACGTCGTCGTCGCACGCGGCCGCCGCCTACAAGGATCCCGACGACTGGGAGGAGGACGCGCGCACCAACGTGCTCGGGACCGCGAACGTCGTCAAGGCGCGCGGAGGCCGCCGGCGTCGACCGGCTCGATCTACTTCCAGACCGCGCTCTGCTACGGACTGCAGCCGCTCGAGCAGCCGATCACGCTCGACCATCCGCTCCGCCCCGAGGAGTCGAGCTACGCGATCTCGCAAGACCGGCGGCGAGCAGTACGTCGCGGCTGAGCGAGCTCGACTGGGTCTCGCTTCCGGCTCGCCAACGCGTACGGGCCGCGCAACGTCAGCGGGCCGCTGCCGACGTTCTTCCACGCGCCTGACGAGCGGGAAGCCGTGCTTCGTCATGGACACGCGGCGGGACTTCATCTTCGTGCGACGACCTCGTCGACCTCGTCGCTGAAGGCCGATCGACGGCAGGGCCGCGCCGGGCGCCTACCACATCTCCTCCGGGCTCGGACTACTCGATCAAGGAGCTCTTCGACGCGACCGTGAAGGCGCTCGCCGTGACGACCTCGACGACGAGGTCGAGGTGCGGGCGCGCAGCCCGGACGACGCGTTCACGATCCTGCTCGATCCCGTCGGAGACGGAGCGCGACTTCGACTGGCGGCGTCGAAGACCCCGCTCGAGGAGGGCGTCGCGCGCGGCGATCGACTACTACCGCGAGTACGGCATCGAGCAGACGTACACGCACCTGAAGGGGCCGAGCCGGAGAAGCAGCCGGCGACCAGCCCGTCAGCCGGTGAGACGACTCGACGTCCTGGTCGTCGGCGGCGCGGGCTTCGTCGGCAGCAACCTCGTGCTGGCGCTGCTCGACCGCGGCGCCGCGCGCGTCGTCGTCGTCGACAACTTGCTCTCCGCCGAGCGCGAGAACGTGCCCGGACGATCCGCGGGTCGAGCTCGTCGAGGGCTCGATCGCCGACGACGCCGTGCTCGCCGGAGCTCGAGGACGAGTTCGACTACGTCTTCCACCTGGCCACGTACCACGGCAACCAGAGCTCGATCGACGAACCCGCTCGAGGACCACGAGAACAACCTGATCACGACGCTGAAGCTCTACGAGCGGCTGAAGGGCTGGCAGCGGCTGCGGAAGGTGGTCTACTGCCGCCTCGGGCTGCACGCTGCGCCGAGCACACGTACGGGCGACGCGGAGGCCGACGCCGAGGACGGGCCGGTGCCGCTCGACCTCGACAGCCCGTACCAGATCTCCAAGGTCGTCGGCGAGTTCTACTCCGTCTACTACCACCAGCGTCACGGGCTGCCCGACCGTCCGGGCGCGGTTCCAGAACGTCTACGGGCCGCGGCGAGATCCTCGGCGCCGGGCAGTGGCGCGGGACGCCCGCGACGGTCTGGCGCAACGTCGTCGCCGACGTTCGTCTACCGCGCGCTCAAGGGCCTGCCGCTCGAGCTCGACAACGGCGGCCAGGCGACCCGCGACTTCATCTACGTCGGCGACATCGTCGACGGGCTGCTCCGCTGTGCCGAGCTGGGGCGCGCCCGGCGGACGTCTACAACCTGGCGAGCGGGGTCGAGACGTCGATCCGCGAGCTGGCGGAGACGATCATCGAACTGCGCGGCTCCGACTCGGAGCTCGAGCTCGGGCCGGAGCGCGACTGGGACCGGTCGGGCCATCGCTTCGGCAGCACCGAGAAGTCGGAGCGGGAGCTCAGCTTCGTGGCGACGACGGGCCTCGACGAGGGCCTGCGGCGGACGATCGACTGGACGACGGAGAACATGGACCTGATCGACGGGGCCGTCGCCCGTCACGCGGACCGGATCGGCCTCGCGCTGACGGCCTCGTAGACCGTCTCGACCGCGCGCGCGGCGGCGTCCGCTCCCAGGGTGTCGCCGGCGTGCTCCGCGGCGCTTCCTCCCAGCGACAGCCGCAGCTCCGGGTCGGCGGCGAGGCGGCCGATGGCCTCGGCGAGGCGGGCCGGGGTGGCCGTCTCGAGCAGCAGTCCGGTCCGGTCGGGCAGGAGGACGCCGGCGCCGTCGGGCGACCCTGACGCGACTACGGGCTTGCCGTACGCCGCGGCCTCGAGCACGGGGCGGCCGAGCCCGGCCCCCTGGTTCGGGAACACCACGATGTCGAGCGCCCGGTGGATCGGCGCCGGATCCGTCGTGAAGGGCAGGAAGCTGAAGCGGTCGCTCAGGCCGAGCTCCGCGACGCGGGCGCGCAGGTCTCCCTCCTCGTCCGGGATGCCCAGCCGTCGCAGCAGCCGTCCGCGGAGGCCGCGGAACGCCTCGGGCGGGCGGACGCCGCCGCCGACGACGACGGCGTGGACGGGCGCGCCCTCGTCGACGAGGATCCGCATCGCCTCGACGAGCTCGGGCCAGCCCTTCTGCCGGCGCAGGTAGCCGAAGTAGCCCACCGTCACGCGGCCCTCCGGTACCGGCAGCGTCGCCGGCTCGCCCGGCTCGGCGACGACCGGGTTCGGGACGATCTCGATCGGCAGCCGAAGCGGGAACGTCCGGGCGACGTCGCCGTCGATTGCGATCGCGGCGTCTCCCCAGGCGTCGAGCGCCCGGCGGACGAGACGGCTGCGCCTGTCGCGGCCGCCGCTGGCGAGCGACGAGCGCAGGTGCCACACGACGCGGGCGCCGTGACGGTTCGCGAGGAAGCCGCTCGCCAGCAGCACCGAGTCGTTCAGGTGCACGATCGCCGGGTCGAGCGCGCGAAGCAGTCCCCTCAGCCGGCGGGCGTGGCCGGGCACCGAGAGCGCCTCGCGGACGAGGACGAGCCAGCGGAGGCCGCGGTACTGGACGTCCCAGGTGTGCGTGAAGGCCGGCACCGGCCCTGTGTGCACGGTGGCGCCGGCGTCGGCCAAGACGGCCGCCGCAGGCCCGGCGGGAAGCAGCACGTGGGCCTCCCAGCGCTCGTCGAGCGCCGCGATCAGGAGCGCGAGGCTGCGTACGGCGCCGCTCGCCTGCGGCCGGTGGTGGACGAACAGGACGCGCGGCACGCCGTAAGTATCCTCAGCGGCCGTGCCCGGTCGCCGCCGTCCCCGCCTGCTCGTCCTCAACCAGTACTACCACCCCGGCGTCGAGGCGACGGCGCACCTCCTGACCGAGCTCTGCGAGGCGCTCGCGGACACCTTCGACGTGACGGTGATCACGGGCCGCCTGCTCGGCCGCGAGAGCGATCCGGACTACGAGCGCGTGAAAGGCGTCGAGCTGATCAGGGTGCACTCGACCGCCTTCGACCGCTCCGGCCTGTTCCGCCGCGCGGTCAACTACTTCACCTACCTCGGCCGGGCGCTCCGCCGCGGGCTGAGGGCGACGCCGCGGCCCGACCTCGTCCTCTGCATGACCGACCCGCCGATGGTCGGGGACATCGGCCTGCTCGTCGCCCGCCGCTTCCGCGTGCCGCTGGTCGTCGTCAGCCAGGACGTGTTCCCGGAGATCGCAGTGGAGCTGAAGCGGCTCCGGAACCCCCTCCTCGTCGGCGCGCTCGGCTTGCTGACCCGCTTCTACCTGCGTCGCGCCGACGCCGTCGTCGCGATCGGGGAGACGATGCGCGACCGGCTCGAGCAGAAGGGCGTGCCGCCCAAGCGCGTCCGCGTGATCCCAAACTGGGTCGACACGGAGGCGATCAGGCCGCAGCCGCGGGACAACCCGTGGGCGCGGTCGAACGGCCTCGACGGCCGCTTCGTGGTCATGCACTCCGGCAACATCGGCCACGCGCAGGACCTGGAGACGCTGATCCGCGCCTCGACGTCGCTCGGCGACCTCGAGCGGCTGTCCGTCGTCCTGATCGGCTTCGGCGCCCGGCACGCCCACCACGTGCGGCTCACCGCCGAGATCGGCGCCGAGCACGTCTCGTTCCTGGACTACCAGCCGCGCGACCTGCTGCCGCAGTCCCTCTCGAGCGCCGACGTCCACTTCGTCGGCCTGGGACGGGGACTGTCCGGCTACGTGGTGCCGAGCCGTGTCTACGGGATCCTCGCGGCCGCGCGGCCGATCATCGTCGCCGCCGACGAGGAGAGCGAGACGGCGCGGCTCGTTCGCCGCATCGAGTGCGGCGTCGCGATCCCGCCGGGGAGACCGGACCTGCTCGCGGACGAGATCAGGAGGGCCGCGGCCGGCGAGTACGACCTCGAGGCGATGGGTCGCCGCGGCCGGGAGTGGGTCGAGGCCGAGGGCGGCCGCGAGCACGCCGTCGAGCGCTACCGCCGCTTGCTCGACGAGCTCCTCGCTTCGCGCCGCTAGCGCAGGTCGTGACTGATGTGGGGTGTGTGTTGTGTGGTGATGTGTTGGTTAGCGGGGTGGGCAATGGCGATGCCGCCGGTGTCTTGGTCCGTGATGCCCCGCGTGCGCTTCCGGTTGCACGCGGGTGCGCAGGGCGGACGGTGCGTGCGGGTACGCTTGAACGTAGCAGTGGCGGATGTAGGTGTGTAGAGGTTTTGCGAAGGAAGGTTGTGAAGCGAACCTGTTGCTTCATCACGACGAGATGCATCGATGCGTGACGATGCTGGCCAGTGATGTGCTGGTAAGCGCGCGTTAGGCGCGTGAGAGCAGCGTGCAGATGTGCATTGGACTTCGCTCAGAAAGAAACGGGGCTGCTTCATGACTCTGGTATGGTTACGCTCCGCACAGGTGACTCGCTGGTGGGGCAAAGCCGCTGGATCGTCGCCGAGCTGGAGCGGGCTTTCCCGAGAGGCGACCTGGCGCTGTGGTCGACCAACGGGTCGGTCTGCCTGTGGTCGAGATCGTCCGAGAGGCGCTACGCGGCAGCCGCTGCTCGGTGACGGGAGCAGTGCTCACGGGGACGGAGAGGATGGAGGCGGTCGGTAGGCGGGAGATTCCGGGTCGGGAAGACTACCTGGTCTCGACGTTGCAGGCGCTGCTCGAGCAGACGTGATCGCGCTCCTGAGACGGCGGAGGGGAGGCAGCTGGCGCAGGAGCTGCAGGACTTCGAGAACCGGGTGAACGAGAACGCGAACTGGTGAGCGGGGCGTTCCGCACCGGGCGCACGACGACTGGTGGTGGCGCTGGGGCTGTGTGCTTGGACGATCCGCCCGGCGGCAGGTGGGGGTCTCTTGGTACACTTGGGTTGAACCTTAGACGAATATTTGGATAAGCTTGCGCTTGGGATATTTGTGCTATAAACAAGCATGGAACTTGATGAACTCAAAGCGATGTGGCGTGCGGCGGCGCTCGAGGACTCGACGCGACGTTACGGCGCGCGTCTTCGGTGGGCGGGAGAGCGCTACGGCGTGAAGATGCGCCTCGGCCTCTGCGCTGGAGCGGCACTGCGACGGCCGGCAAACGAAGCGAGTACGAAGACGTAGCGGCGCTCATGGACGCCTCGAACTCGAAGTACGGGTAGACGGGGCGCTGTCGCGACTACTGGTTCAGATAGTGAAGAAGGAGCTAAACGTCACGGGCAGCAGATCAACGACGAGCTGAAGAATTAGGCACGGGCTGTCGAACGTCACGACGCCTTCAACACGCTGATCAACGGTAGCCGCACTCGCACAGCAGGTATAGAAGTGCGGAAGGAGCTAGCAGGCACGCAAGCGGTACCGCCTGACAGAGGCGGTATCCGGCGCGTGAGAGAGATGATCTCGGCGAGGCGGACGAGTAAGTGGACAGGGACGGACTAGTCGCGGCGCTCGCAACGGCGGTGCCGGAGAAGCTCGCGACGGAACTGGTGGACGATTTCGTCGAGATCTGTAGTGATGTCGCGACGCACACTCTCGGCGTGGCGGCTGGGCGGTTCGTGGAGTCGCTCGTTCAGGTCGTTCAGCATCTGGAACGCGGCTCCTACGACGATCCGCCGAACGTCGAGCAGTACCTCAAGGGCCTTGAGTTTCGGCAAAGCACGCTGGGGACGGGCTGCGGATCTGCGCGTCCCGGGTCGGGCGGGAGATGTAATCACTCCGGAGCAAGCGCAGCATCGTGCACAAGGGGGCGGTCGACTCGAACCAGTACGACCTCAACTTCCTGTATGCGGGCGCTCAGTGGATCATGGCGGAGCTGATCGCGACTTGTCACCGGCGTGACGATGAACGAGGCGGGCCGCTTGGTCGAGCAAGTGCAGGTTCCGGTCACGGGACTCGTCGAGGTGCTCCACGGAAAGCGCGTCGTGCACGGGGTGCTGACGATGCGAGAGGAAACGCTCGCCTTGCTTCTGAGCTACTACCCCGATCCTGTGCAGCCCCGCGAGATCGTCGCGTCTCTCGAGCGGAGGAGTGCTGGGAGCGTCCGCAACACGCTGGCGCAGATGTGGAAGGAGAAGGTCCATCAACCGCATCTGATGGCTCCGGGTACGTCCTCACGGAACAGAGGTCTCCGAGAGGTGCAGGAGATAGCAAAGTAACCTACGCTGTGTGATAGCTGGACGCTGCGGGTTGCATATGGGTTGCACGAGGCCACCGAGCGAGTCGCGAACCCGCTTTTCAAACGGCTCAGCGCAGGTCCTTGTTCGACTCCATGTCGAACCACATCGCGAAGAGCGTGAACTGGCTGCCGGAGATCAGCAGCAGCGCGACCAGGACGATCGTCGGCGTCGTGATCTCGTTCCCCTTCAGCCGCAGGATCAGCTCGATCGCGCCGAGCAGGAGGCCGGCGAAGGTCATCACGAGCCCGAGCGCGTAGAAGAAGACCAGCGGGTGGAAGTCGCGGATCACGTACTTCTCGCGCAGCCGCCAGAAGAAGCCCTTCACGAGCAGCCACGAGATGCGCGGCACGACCTTGCGCAGCTTGATCCCCGACTGCTCGCCGACCCCGTAGACCGGCCGGGAGGGGAAGTCGCGGACGCGCGCGTTCCAGACGTTCAGGTGCACGAGCATGTCGTTGGGGAAGCCGTAGCCGCGGTAGACGCGGTCGAGGTCGAGCTGAGCGAGCATCGCGCGTGAGATCGCGGTGTAGCCGGTCTGCGAGTCGGCGACGTGCCAGTAGCCGGAAGCGATCTTCGTCAGCAGCGAGAGGATCGCGTTGCCGAGGTAGCGCGTGCGCGGGATCAGCTTCCAGGCCTCGCCGGTGACGAGCCGGTTCGCCTTCGCGTAGTCGACCTCGCCCCGCGCGACCGGCTCGACGAGCGTGAGCAGGTCGTCGGGGTCCATCTGGTTGTCGGCGGCCATCACGCAGACGACGTCGAGGCCGTCTTCGAGCGCCCGCTCGTAGCCGGTCACGATCGCGGCGCCGACGCCGCCGTTCCGCTCGCGCGGGACGAGCTCGACGCGCGGGTCGGTGGACGTGCGCACGGCGTCGGCGGTGCCGTCCGTGGAGGCGTCGTCGACGACGAGGATCCGGTCGACGAATTCGGGGATCCCGGCGAGCGTCGTCCCGATCAGCCGCTCCTCGTCGTGGGCGGGGACGACGACCGCGACGCGCTTCCCGTCGACCATGGCTCAGGCGTTGCGGGCGCGGCGCGCGAGGAACGGGTCGGCGAGGAGCGCCGCCGCGCAGCCGAGCAGAAGACCGAGCAACGCGCCCACGAGCGCGCCGTTGCGGCCGCTGCGGGCGGTGGTCTTCGTCGCCGCCGCCGGCTCGATGACCTGCGCCTTCTCGACGTTCTCCGCCAGGGCCAGCTGCTGCTGCACGTCGGACTGGAGGTCGAGCAGCTGCCCGCGGCGCGCCTGTGCGTTGTCGAGCGCGCTGAAGACGACCAGCTTGTCGAGCGAGCTGAGCCCGGGCTCGTTGACCGCCTGCTCGGCGGCGGCGATCCGCGGCGCGAGCGTGTTCAGCGAGTCCTGGATCGAGTCGAGCTGGCTGTTGAACGTCTTGATCTTCGTGTCGACGTAGCGGGCCGATGTGCGCCCGATCACCTCACGGGCGAGCGCGTCGGCGGCGCGCTCGGCCTTCCGCGGCTGAGCTGCGATCACCTTGATCGTGACGAGCGGCGCACCGGTCGTCCGCGCTCCCGGCCCGGACGCTCCGACGGTCGCGGTGCTGACCTTCCCGCGCAATGCACGCACCGGCAGGTCGGCCGCGTTCGCCGCCTTCCGCAGGGCGCTCTCGGAGCGGATGATCTCGGAGACGGCCCGCGGGTTCGTCAGGAAGGCCTGCACCGGCGCGCCGCCGTTCGGCGAGAACGGCTGGCCCATCGCCACGAGCGTCTCCGCCTCATAGACCTTGCCGCCGCCGAGCGCGAGCGCGAAGCCTACGACGGCCCCGAGCAAGAGTCCGAGTACCGGCAGCCACCAGCGCGCGGCGATGCGCTCCCAGACCGAGCGGAGGTCGACTTCGCGCTCGGCGTCGGGATCCGGGACGGGTTCCGGGCGTTTCACGCGGGCGACTCTACCGCCGCCCACTGCCAGTGCGTCCGCATGCCGTCCTCCAGGGCGGTCTGCGGAGCCCAGCCGAGCTCGGCGGCCGCCTTGGCGACATCCGCTCTCGTCCGCCGGACGTCACCGGTCGCGGCCTCAACGCGCTCGACGTCGAGGCTGCGGCCGGAGATCCGCTCGGCCAGCGCGATCGCCTCGTTCATCGTCGCCTCGTCGCCGCCACCGACGTTGTAGATCTCGCCGGCGCGGCCGCGCTCCATCGCCGAGACCGTCGCCGCGACCGCGTCGCCGACGTAGGTGAAGCTCCGCGCGGCGCTGCCGTCGCCGAAGAGCCGGAAGCTGTCGCCGCGGGCGAGCGCCTCGAGCATCGCGGTGAAGGCCATGTCGGGCCGCTGCCTCGGCCCGTAGACCGTGAAGTAGCGGAGCAGGACGGCGTCGAGGCCCCGCCCGCGGCCGATCGCGTGGGCGAGCTGCTCGCAGGCGAGCTTCGTGATCCCGTACGGCGAGATCGGCTGCGGCGTCACGTCCTCCGGCGTCGGATAGCGCTCCGCGTCGCCGTAGACCGAGGACGAGGAGGCGAACACGACGCGGACGCCTGCGTCCGCCGCCGCCTCGAACAGCCGCTGCGTCGCCAGTACGTTCCGGCGCAGGTAGAGCTCGAAGCTCTCGCCCCAGCTCGCCCGCACACCCGGCTGGCCCGCGAGGTGGAAGACACCGTCGGCGCCGTCGAGCAGCGGCTCGAGCGGCATCTCGGCCAGATCGGCCTCGACGACGTCGAGCGCCGCCGCGTTGCGCTCCTTCCGCGAGCGCTCGTAGTAGTCGGTGTAGGAGTCGACGCCGACGACGTCGTGCCCGGCCGCGAGCAGCGTCTCGCCGAGATGCGAGCCGATGAAGCCGGCGGCCCCGGTGACCACATATCTCACCGCTCGACCATCCCATAGACGCGTGCGTGGCCGACGAGGTAGAGCCGGTCGCGGTCGGCGACGACGCCGGCGTACTTGCCGTCCTTGAACGTCCAGAGCTGCCGCCCGGTGCGCGCGTCGAGCGCGTACGTGACCTCGTCGAAGGTGGAGAAGTAGACGACGCCGTTCAGGACGGTCGCCGACCCGGAGATGTCGCCGTTGGCGCGGAAGCGCCACTTCACGTCCCCGGTCGCCGCGTCGAGCGCGTAGAAGCGGTCGCTGTAGGAGCCCACGTAGACGGTCTTCCGCCAGACCGCCGGCGAGCCGTAGACGTAGCCGCCCGTGCCCTGCGACCAGCGCAGCTTGCCGCTCGCGGCGCCGTAGGAGTAGACCTTGCCGTCGGTCGAGCCGATGTAGACACGCCCGTAGGCGACCGCCGGCGTCGAGTAGAACTGGCCGCGGCCGCCGAGCCGGTCCTGCGAGCGCGTGCGCCAGATCACCTTGCCGGTGCTGGCGCGGATCGCGTAGAGGTAGCCGTCGTAGGTGCCGACGAAGAGGCGGTTGCCCGACTTCGCGATCCCGCCCTTGATCCGGCCCTTGCCCTGGAACGTCCAGCGGACGCGGCCGGTGCGCGTGTCGAGCGCGTAGACGCGTCCGCGCCAGTCGCCGACGTACAGCCGCTTGCCGTCGAGGAGCGGCGACGACTCGGTCGGGCCGATGCGGGTGCGCCAGCGGATCTTCCCGAAGCCGGTCGCGAACGCGATCACCTCGCCCTCGAGCCGCCCCGGCTTCGCCTTGCTGTTGCAAGGCGGGCGGTTCATGAACGCCTGGTAGACCGTGTGCTCACCGACCGCCGGCGTCGCAGCGACGCAGCGGCCGATCGGCTTCTTCCAGGCCCGCTTCCCGGTCTTCGCGTTGACCGCGAACATGACCCCGGAGTTGTTCGTGAAGTAGAGGCGGCCGTAGCCCAGCACCGGCGGGAACTCGAGCAGCTGCCGCGCCCGGAACGTCCAGGCGCGCCGGAAGGGCGGCTTCAGCGCGTACGGCCCGACGCGGTGGCGGGCGGCGTCGTAGCCGTTCAGGGGCCAGGCGACGCCGAGAGCCTCCTTCGCGGGGGGAGGGGGCGGCGGCGGCTCCTCTTCCTCCGTCGTCACGAACTCCTCGGTCGAGGAGCCGCGCACGTCCGCCGCTTCCTCGCGCTTGTAGACGACGTAGCCGACCACCGCGCCGCCGGCGAGCAGAATCAGCGCGCAGAGCGCCGCGATCCACCTCTTCATGCCTTCGGCTCGACCGCCCAGACCCGCGAGTAGCCGTGGAACAACAGCCGGCGCCCGTTGCCCGACACCGGCACGTACTCACCGTGGGGGAAGCGGAGCACGACGCGGCCGCTCCGCGCGTCGACGCCGGTGATCCGCCCCCACGTCGAGCCGGCGTAGGCGACGCCGGCCACGACGACCGCGGCGCCCGACACGGGCCCGCCGGTGGCGACGCTCCAGAGCACGCGGCCGTTCTTCGCCGAGACCGAGTAGAGCCGCCCGTTGTAGGAGCCGAAGAAGACACGGCCGGCCCAGACGGCCGGCGACGAGTAGACGTAGCCGCCGGTGCCGACGCGCCAGAGGTAGCGGCCGGAGGTCGAGAACGCGGTCAGGCTGTTCCCGGTCGAGGAGGGGACGAAGACCCTGCCGGCGGCGACTGCGGGCGTCCCGTAGACACGCCCGTTGACGGAGCGGACGAAGCGCCGTTTGCCGTTGCGCGTCGAGAGCGCGTGCAGGCGGCCGCCGTAGTCGCCGATGTACAGCGTCCTGCCCGCGATCGCCGCGCTCGAGGTGATCTTGTAGCCCGTGCGGTAGCTCCAGCGGAGCTTGCGGCGCTTCAGGTCGAGCGCGTAGACGCGGCCGTTCCAGGCGCCGAAATAGTCGAGCCCGCCGGAGACGATCGGCGACGACTCGATCGGAGAGCCGATGCGGAAGTGCCAGCGCAGCTTCCCGGTCGCGCGGTCGAGCACGCGCACGATCCCGTCCATCCCGTGGACGACGAGGTCGTCCCCGACGATCGCCGGTGACGAGGCCATCTTCCCGCGGCTCGGCCGGTGCCGCCAGACGACGCTGCCGTCGCTCATCTTCAGCGCGTACACGTGCCCCTTGTAGTTGGCGACATAGGCGACGCCGTCCGCGACCACCGCCGGGAACTCGACGAGCGAGCCGACGCCCCGCGACCAGACGACCTTGAACGGCGGCCGCAGCTTGATGTCGGTCGGCGCCTGCGTGCGCCGCTCGTTGGCGCCGTACATCGTCCACTGGAGGTCAGGACGGAAGAGGCGTACGGTCACGCGCCGGCGTTGCTTGAAGGGCATGCGCACGATCCGCGCCGAATACCCCGGCTTGGAGACGCGAACCGGCAGCGCCGTGCGGCGCTTGATCGGCAGGTACGCCCGGCCGCGCTTGTTCGCGTAGTCGCCCTTCACGCCGATGACGACGCGGGCGCCACGCACGCGCCGGTGCGTGTCGCCGTCGACCACCGTGACGACGACGCGCGTGATCCGCTTCCGTGGTTGCGGCGAGGGCGGCAGTTCCCTGCGCTCGGGCGCGTCGACGGGTGCCGTGAACGACGCCTTCGTGGGCGGCGGCGGCACGGCCTCCTCGGAGTTGCCGCCGCATGCCGACGCCAGGCCCAGGAGGGCCAGTCCTGCCGCGATGAGGCGACTCACGCCTCGCCGGGCTCGCCAGCAACCGGTTCGGGGAGCTCCTCTGCGAACGGAACGAGGCTACCGCCGTCCTCGGCTGTCAGACAGAGATGCGAGAAGAAGCGCGTCATCAGGACCCCGGCGCGGAAGTCGCCGAGCCGGGGCTCCGGTCGTTCGCCCTCGGCCAGCGCCAACGCGAGCTCAGGGTAGCGTGACCCCGACGCGAGCGGCAGCGGAAAAGCGCCTCCAAACCGAGGATTTACATCTGTGACGGGCAGCGAGCCGTCGGGCTCGCGGAAGCACTGCACGTTGGCGGGGCCGACGATCCCGACCGTCTCGGCGACCCGGCAGGCGTGCTCGATCAGCTCCCGATCCTTGATCGACGCGCCCTTGATCGACTCGCCGCCCTTCGACTGCAGCATCGTCCGCGGGATCGCGTTCAGACACGTGCTCTCGAGGTCGCAGAAGACGTCGATCGAGAACTCCTCGCCCTGGCAGACCTCCTGCACGAACGAGTCGACGGTCGTGTAGCCGAGGAAGAACTCGAGCTCGCGCCGGTCGTGCGCGCGGTAGATGTGGCGCGAGCCGAAGCCCTCGCGCACCTTCACGAGCAGCGGGTAGCGCGCGTCGTCCGGCACGTCGTCGGGGAGCCAGCTGCGTGGGCTGGCGATCCCGTGGCTCTCGAAGAAGAGATGTGCCGCGTACTTGTCGCCCATCGTCCGGCAGACCTCGGGCTCGGGCACGAGCACGAGCGCCGGCGCGAGCGCGTCGCGCGACTCGGCGAGCAGCATCTGGTCGAGGTCGGTGAGGGGGACGATCAGCTTGACCTCGTGCTCCGCGACCAGCGCAGTGAGCGCCGGGATGTAGCCCGGGCTGTCGACGCGCGGCACGAGCGCATGGTGCTCGGCGTGGTAGAGCGCCGGCGCGAGCGCATCGGCGTCGGTCGCAATCGTCGTCGCGCCGGTCCGGCCGAAGGCCGAGACGATGTCGACGCGCTGGCCGGCGCAGGTGAAGAGGACGGCGGTCACGGTCGCCAAGGGTACTTCCCGCTCAGTACGTACAGCTGAAGAGCGCCTGGCGCTGGGTCGGTGAGGGCTCGCGCTCCCAGAGATACACCGTACGGCCGCGCAGCTCGAGCCGCGTGCCGAGATCGTCGGCGATCGCCCGGTAGTTGGCGGCGATCTTCTCCGCAGCCTCCGTGTCCTCGGCCACCGAGACGGTCACCGGGTTCGTCTCGATCACGGTGTCGAGCGCGCCGAGCTCGGCGCTGCGAGCGATCGGGTCCCGCGTCTCCGAGATCGGCGCGCCCTTCTCCTCCGTCAGGCAGCGCCGGAGCTCGCGGAAGCCGGCGTCCTCGTACCGGGCCGTCTGCACCGCCCAGCCGACGAGGGCAGCGACGACGAGCACGCCGACGGCGGCGAGACCGGCGCGGAGGAAGAGCCACTCCCTCACGAGACGAAGGCGTAGGTGCCGAAGGAGAGCGAGACGAGCAGGCAGAGCCCGAGGATCGCGCCGGCGACGAGGCCGACGCGGCGGACGCGCTCGACGAGCACGTCGAGAGCGAACCCGAACGAGAGCGCCCAGAACGGGACGGCCGGGAGCAGGAAGAGCGCCTTCACCGTGTCGCCGTCGGGCCGGTAGCTCCGCGTCGCGTAGTAGACGACGGCCGCGAGCCCGACGAGAGGCACCAGTGCGAGGACGAGGCCGCTCCGGCGCCCGGCGCCAGCGCGAGACCGTCATCGCGGCGAAGGCGAACCAGCCGGCCAGCGCAAGTGCCGTCAGCGGCAGGCCGACGATGCTCTGCAGCGCCAGCCGCCGGTCGACTGCCGGCGTCAGCTCGCGGCGTCCGGCGCCCCACGACCAGATCCCGAAGAAGTCGCCCCACGTCTCCGCGTAGAGGATCGGGACGAGCCCGACGCCGAGCTCGGCGCGCTGCGGATGCGTGATCACGTCCGGCAGGTCGGGGTCGACGTAGAACTCGGCCGGCCAGGGGCTCTCGAAGGAGACGAGCGACATCCCGCGGCCGAAGATCGCATTGCCGCCCTCGGACTGGTTGTGGAGGTACCAGGGGAGCGGCAGCAGCACCATCGCCAGCGCTGACGCCGCGAGTGCAGTGACGATCCGGCGCCGCTGCTCGCGCTGCGCGACCGCTGCCGCCACGAGCGTGACGAGGACGACGCCGACGACCCAGATCGAGACCGAGCGGACGAGCTGCGCGCCCGCGAGCGAGAGCGCCAGCGCCGCCCAGAGCCGGAGCCGGTAGTCGCGGCGGGCGACCATCCACGCCGTGGTCGTCAGGGCGAGCAGCGAGAGCAGCATCGCGAGCGGCTGCGGGTGGAACATCGCGCCGGTCTTGAGCACGACGGGCGAGCCGGCGAAGAAGGCGAGCGCGCTCCAGCGCGCGAGCGGACGCCCGGGCAGGAGCAGCCGCGCGAGGACGAGCACGAGCACGCCGCTGCCGATGAGGCAGAGCGCGTTCAGGAGCTGCGCGAGGTGCTCCGGCGTCTCCATCCGCGAGCGCCTTGCCCGAGCCGGATCGCGAGCGCCGCGAGCGCGTAGAAACCCGGAGGCGTGTAGCGACGCACCGCCCTCCGGGCAGCCGGCCGTCCTGCAGGTCTCGCGCGTAGGCGATGTGCTCCCGCGCGTCGAAGCCGCCGAGATGGCGGGTAGGCGAACGCGTTCCAGACCGCGACGAGCCCCAGGAGCCCGAGCAACGCCCCGCTCACCGCCAGGTCGACCGAGCGCGAGTGCAGCCGCTCGATCAACGCCACCCGCCGCTGTCCCCCTTGTAGGTGCCGCCGAAGAGCGCGAGCGGCGTGCGGAGCAGGATCAGCAGGTCGGTGAGCGGCGAACGATGGTCGACGTACCAGACGTCGAGCTCGATCTTCTCGTCCCAGGAGAGCGAGGCACGGCCCTTGACCTGGGCCCAGCCGGTGATCCCCGGCAGCACCTCGAGGCGGCGCCGCTGCCGCTCGCTGTAGCGCTCGACCTGGTAGCGCAGCGTCGGGCGCGGGCCGATCAGGCTCATGTCCCCGCGGACGACGTTCCAGAGCTGCGGCAGCTCGTCCAGCGACGTCCGCCGGAGGAAGGCGCCGACCCGCGTGATCCGGCTGTCGCCCACGTTGACGGCGTAGCCGGCGCCCTGGTGCTCCGCCCCGACGACCATCGTCCGCAGCTTCAGCAGCTCGAAGTCGCGGCCGTCCTTGCCGACGCGCGTCTGCTTGAAGAGGACGGGGCCGCCGTCGCCGAGCTTGACCGCAAGCGCGGCGGCGGCGAGCACGGGGCTCGCGAGCGCCAAACCGGTCCCCGCGATGGCGACGTCCAGCGCTCTGTTCATGAAGGCGTGTTCAGCGGGTCCCCTCCGCCGCCTCCCACGTCGCGGGCACGCCGCGGCGGAGGTAGTTCCAGAGCGAGACGACGGTCGCCCACGTGACGAGCGTGTAGTAGCGCGCGATCCCCACGCCGACGGCGGCAGCCGCGAGCAGCAGCGCCTGAGCGGCGAGCACGGCCTGATAGACGAGCCCCTCGCCGAACAGCGCCAGCGAGGTCGCGAGCAGGACGAGGTGGAGGATGCCGCTCCCGTAGCGCAGCAGGCGGTGCGAGATCACCTCGACCAAGTAGCCGAACGGCAGGCGCTTCAGCATCGAGCCCCGCAGGGTGATCTCCCAGCAGTGCTCGAACATCCGCACCTTGCGGCGGTACTCGGTCTCGTTCGACGGCGTCGGGCGCTCGAACGCCTTCGCGCCCGGCTCGTAGACCGCTCGCCGCCCGGCCTGCACCATCCGGTACGGGAACGAGAGGTCGTGCCCCCACTTCGGGTCGACCTCGACGTAATCCGAGCGGCGCACGGCGTAGATGGAGCCGTTCCCGCCCGTGATCGAGCCGAGCCGCGACTCGGCCTCGCGCTGGACGAGCTCGTACCGCCAGTAGACGCCTTCCTTGTTCGAGCCGTCGGCCGCCTCGAGCACGAGCCGGCCGCAGACGTAGGCCACGTCGGGGTCGGCGAAGTTGGCGACCAGCTGCCGAAGCGCGTCCGGCGCCCAGGTCGCGTTCGCGTCGGAGAAGGCGACGATCTCTCCCGCCGTCTCGCGGACGGCGCGGTTCTGGGCGGCGACCTTGCCACCGCGCGGGTTCACGATCAGCCGCACGCGCGCTCCGAATCGCTCGACGAGCTCGTGCGTCCGGTCGGTGGACGCGTCCGACGTGACGACGAGCTCCAGCCTGTCGGCCGGATAGTCGAGCGCGAGCAGGTTCTCGAGCCGGCGCTCGATCACGGGCTCCTCGTTGTACGCGGCGACGATGACGGTCACGCTCGGCTCGATCGCCTCCTTGCGCACCCTCCGCGTCCGCACGCGCGCGAGCGCAGCGGCCCCGAGCGGATAGAGGACGTGCGTCCACGCGAGGGCTCCGAGCGAGAGCCAGAAGAGGGCTTTCAGCACCAGCACGAGGGCGAGTGTAGAGCCGACGGTAGGATCTCCCGCGTGTCGGCTCGCGTCTGCTTCGTCGTCGGCGCGCGGCCGAACTTCATGAAGTCGGCTCCGGTGCACCGGGAGCTGGCCGCGCTCGATCCAACTCTGGAGCTCACGCTCCTGCATACGGGGCAGCACTACGACGACGCGATGTCGGACGTCTTCTTCCGCGAGCTCGGAATGCCGCGGCCGGACGAGTTCCTGGCCGTCGGGTCGGGATCGCACGCCGAGCAGACTGCGAAGGCACTCGTCGGCGTCGAGCGCGTCCTGCGGGAGCGCGAGATCGACCTCTGCGTGGTCGCCGGCGACGTCAACTCGACGATCGCGGGCGCGCTCGCGGCGGTGAAGCTCCGGGTGCCGATCGCCCACATCGAGTCGGGCTTGCGCAGCTTCGACCGCGCGATGCCCGAGGAGCACAACCGCGTCCTCACCGACCACCTCAGCGACATCCTGCTCGCCCACTCGGAGGAGGCGATCACGAACCTGCAGCGCGAGGGGATCACCTCCGGCGTGCACCTCGTCGGCAACACGATGATCGACTCGCTGCTCGAGCACCTGGACAAGGCGCGGGAACGGCGCAGCTGGGCGCAGTTCGGGCTCGAGGCGGGCGAGTACGCGCTCGTGACGCTGCACCGGCCGGCACTCGTGGACGACCGGGAGAAGCTGACCGCGGTCACCGACGGGCTGATCACCCTCGCCGCCGACCGCCCTGTTCTCTTCCCGGTCCACCCGCGGACGCTGCGCAACCTGGAGTCGACCGGCGACGACGTGCGCCTGCGCGACTCGGGCGTGATCGCGACCGAGCCGCAGGGATACCTCGACTTCCTCTGCCTCGAGGCCGACGCGGCGTTCGTGCTCACCGACTCGGGCGGCATCCAGGAGGAGACGACGGCGCTCGGCGTGCGCTGCTTCACCCTGCGCGACTCGACCGAGCGACGCGTGACGGAGGAGCTCGGCACGAACACCGTCCTCGGCGCGAAGCCGGAGCGGATCGCCGAGATCTCGAAGCTGCTCGAGCGGCCGAAGGCCGGCGAAGTCGTGCCCGGCTGGGACGGGTCGGCGGGAGCGCGGGCAGCCGCCGTACTGCAGGCGTTCCTCAGCCGCTGACCTCGAGCGGTGCGGCTGTCGCCTCACGTGCGAACAAGGCCGGCGAGCAGCTGGCGATACCGCTCGACCGCGATGCCGCGATCCGCTTGTTCCTCGACGTAGAGGCGTCCTCGACGACCCATCTCATCGAGGTCGTACATGCCCGCCGCGAGCTCGCGCAAGGTCGCAGCAAGGAGATCCGGCCGACCCGGGGGGATCAGGATCCCGCAGCCCACATCGCGCACGATCTGCGCCGTTTCGCTCTCATCGTCCGCAGCCACGATCACCGGCCGACCGGCCGCGAGGATTCCGTAGAGGCGGCTGGGGACGACGTAGCCAGCAAGACCGCGGGCGAGGCCCACGAAGTGGATGTCGGCGCTCGACAGCGACTGCGGCAAGAGGTCGCGGGCCTGGTAGGGGAGGAACGAAACCTTGTCGGCCTCGAGGCGACGCGCGAGGGCGACGTAGTCGGCGTGACGAGCTCCGGTCCCCACCAGCACGACTGACAGGTTCACGAGGTCGCGGACCTGCGTGGTTGCGTGGATGAGCGTGTCCAGATCCTGCGCGTGGCCGATGTTGCCGGAGTGCATGACAGCGAACCGGTCGACCAGGCCGTGCTCGCGAGCCCAGGCGTTTGCCCGCGGCTGAGGCGTGATCGCCTCGCTGTCGACCCAGTTGGGGATGACGGTGAGGCGGGCGGGCGGCACACCCTTCGCCGCGAGGCGTTCCTTCATCCGCTCGCCGATCGCAACCACTCGGTCGGCACGGCGGAGGTAGAACCGGGTGAGAATCTCCAGGAGTCGCACCAACATCGGGTTCCGGAGTCGGCCGAGTTCGACGGCGATTTCGGGGAAGACGTCCTGGCTGATGACGACGAGCGGCACGCGGAATCTCCGTGCGACGAGGAGCGCGACGTCGCCCACCATGGGCGGGTCTGTCATCGAGAGAACGACGTCCGGCCTCGGCACCGAGAAAAGCCCCCGGCGAAGCGCGCGAGAGACATACGTGAAGTAGTTCATCGCCCGCCTGTGAAGCGGGGAGCGGTCGTATGCGGTCGAGTGCACCCTCACGATGGCGATGCCATTCCGAAGTTCGTAGTCCGGGAGATCCTCGTGTCCGGCCAGTCGACCCGTGACGACGGTGATGTCGTAGTCGTCAGCAAGGTCCTCGCACAGCTGCGCCAGGAGGTTGGCCGTCGCCTCGACGCCCGGCCAGTAGTACTGGTTGAAGACGAGGAGCCTCGGTCGCCTCTTGTCACCCGTGATCACAAGCGGAAGGGCTACCAGACGCGTACGCCGCGGAGGTGGTGGTCGGCCCGAAGGAACATGAAGTCCATCTGCCCTAGCGCGTCGTCCTCGGGGAGGCGGAGCAGACCCATCGTGTCGTACACGACGAAGTCGCGCTCCCTCAGATACGCGATGACCTCGTCGGCAGTCGGCATCTCCGGGTGGAATCGGAAGAAGCTGACCTCGGCGAGCACAGCTTCACAGCCGGAAAGGACACGCTGACCTCCCTCGAGCACCTCTAGCTCGTAGCCCTGGACGTCGAGCTTCAGCAACTGCGGCTGTGCGAAGAGTCCCTCGCCGAAGCACCCATCCAGCGTCCGCATCTCCGCAGCGGCGGTTGCGGCCGCCTGGGTGAAGAGCGACGTCTGAGCGCCCCGCTCCGCGTAGCCGACGTGGCCGGGCTCGGCGCCCAACAGGCAACGGTGGTAAGTGAAGTGCGGCAGGTCGCGCGTCGTCCGCTGCAGCTTCGCCTCATTCGTCCGGTTCGGCTCGAAACCGACCAGCCGTGCGTTCGGCCAGATGCATGCGGCCATCCGGCTCCAGGTGCCCTCCGCTGCGCCCACGTCGAGGATCGTCTCGGGTCGAAACCCGAGACTCGCCATGTGCTCGAGCCGTTTCCTCATGTCGAGATGGCGCATGCTCGGGATCGTCGACAGCGCGGCACGGCGCAAAGCCCTGCGCGTCCAGTGTGGAAGGATGCGATTGAGTGGCTGCAGGGCGGCGGTAGTCGGACGACCGAGGATGCGGAGTCTAGACCGCGTCTCTACGCCCGGCGCAGATGACGCCGCACGAACGACCGCACGCCTTCCATCTCCGCCCACGGAGCCGTCCAGAGCAACATGCCGGCGACGATCGCTGCGACCGCAGCTCCGACGAGGACGACAAGCGCGTCGGCGCCGGAGTCGACCTCTTCGAGCACGCGTTCGCAGGCGCCAACGGCACCGACGATTGTTGCGATCCGCCAGATGGCCGACCAACCCAGTAGGCGGTGCAGCTGCCGACCGTTCGAGCCGATCCGACGCCACACAATGCCGATCGCCAGTGCGGCGGCGCACGTCTCCGCAACGCCGAGCGCCAGAGCCAGACCGGCCGGACCCTGCCACGGCCGGAACAGCGGCGCGAGCACGGAGTAGACCACGAGCGCGACTCCCTGCGACCAGACGATCGCCCGAAAGTAGTCCAGCGCGTTGAACACCCTCGCCGTATAGACCAGCACCATGCTCGAGACGAGCGCAAGTGAGAAGGCACGGAGAGCTCGTCCGATCTCCACGACCGAGGGGTCGGGGACGTCACCACGCTCGAACACGAAGCGCGCGATCTCTGGCGCGAACCAGCCGAGGTACGCCGCAGCCGCGGCAGCGATGAACAGCGTGACCCGCAAGCCGGCGACGAAGCTCCCACGCAGGTAGGTGGCGTTCCGATCCGCGTGGGCCCGGAGCATGCCCGGGTAGATGCCCATCGAGATCGACTGCGCGAGCACGTTCGGCGTGAAAGCCAGACCGCGGGCGTAGGAGATGGCGGCGACCGCACCGACGCCGAGAGAGGCGGCCAGAAGCCGCTCGAGGAAGACGAACAGCTGGCCCCCGAGGACACCACCGGCGAGTGAGGCGAGGACCTTTCCCCGCAAAGGCAAGAGCTCCCGGAGAGCGGCGCTGCTCGGGGGCCGGAACATTCCCCCGCCACCGACCGCGACCACCTCGGCGATCAGCAACGCAAGCGCCACGGCATAGCCGGCGGTGACCGCGAGCGCTACCCAGAAGACGCCTTCGGTGAAGACGAGGGCGAGCGCGCTCAGGATCAGCCCGACGATCGCAGAGGCAGCGCTGCGGAATGGGGGCCAGGTGTAGCGCTCGAGCCGGAGCAAGATCCCGGCGGTATACGCGCCCAGCGCGAAGAGAAATCCGATCGGAGCGAAGGCGAACCACGGCGCCAGGTCGTCGCTCCCGGCAGGCTTGGCCACCGAGACAACGATCGCGGCAACGACGAGATAGGCAGCTGTGACGAGGAGGAGCACGACTGCCGCTGCCCAAAAACCTGCCGCGGCGAGGTCGGTCATCTCCTCCCGCTCGCGATGGCGAGACAGGGGCGGCAGGATGGAGACGTAGAACGCCTCGCCGAGAAGGCCCCCGATCATGAGCGGCACGATCGAGGCGATGAAATAGAGATCGGCCTGCGTACTCGCCCCCAGGAACGCCGCCACGAGCACGATCTGCGCGAGCACGGCCAGCCGCTCGACGCCGCGGCCCGCCAGTGTCATCGAGCCGATGAAGGACGCCGAGCGCTTGGTCAGGCGGCCGGCGCTGCGCGGCGTGGTCACGCGGCCGAACTGTAACGTCAGCGCCGCCGTCCGATGCGGATCTTCATCGTCGACACGTGCTATCCGGCGTTCCTCAACGCGCACTACGCGCGCCGCCCTGGTCTGGCCGCCGAGAGCTACGACGGCCAGTGGCGCGCCCTCATGGACACCTGCTTCGGCACCTTCGACGCCTATTCGCACCACCTCGCTCCTCTCGGCCACGAGGCGCATGAGGTCGTCGCGAACTGCGAACCCCTCCAAGGCGCCTGGGCCGCCGAGCACGGAATCTCGGGCAGCGCCGAGGACGTCCTGCTCGCCCAGGCGCATGCATTCGAGCCCGACGTCGTCTACATCCAGGACCTTCATCACCCGAGTGACTCGGCGATGACGGCGTTCCGCAGGCTGGCGGGAGTGGTCGTCGGTCAGATCGCGAGCCCGCCGCCCAGCCCGGCCCGGCTCGGGCAGTTCGATCTGCTCCTGACGTCGTTTCCGCACTTCGTTCAGCGCTTTCGTGCTCTCGGCATCGACTCCGAGTACTTCCGGATCGGCTTCGACCCGCGCGTTGCGGCGCGCCTTGACCTCGAGGTACGCACCGAGCCGAGCTACGGCGCCGTGTTCGTCGGCGCGCTCAACCGCCGGCACCACCGGCGCGCGAATGCACTGCTTGCGAAAGCGGCTCGCCGAACGCCGATCGACTTCTGGGGATACGGGCTGCGCGGCTGGCTCCCGTGGTCGCCGATACGCCGACGGCATCACGGCGAGGCGTGGGGTCTCGAGATGTACCGCGTCCTACGCGATGCGCGTATCTCCCTCAACAGGCACATCGGCATCGCCGGGGACTACGCGAACAACATGAGGCTCTACGAGGCGACGGGGGTCGGATCGCTGCTGTTGACCGACGAGAAGGTCAACCTCGGCGACCTCTTCGAGCGGGGGACCAGGTTGTCACCTATGCGACCGCGGACGAGCTGGCGGAAAGGATCCAGTATTACCTCCGCAACGAGGAGGAGCGGCGCGCGATCGCGCTCGCGGGGCAGCAGCGGACGCTGCGCGACCACGGCTACGACACGAGGATGCACGAGCTGGCCGCCCTCCTCGAGTCACGGCTCTGACGGTTGTCGACCGCCGGCGAGGATGGCCATGCGTAAGCTCGCGCCGGTGCGATCCCTGCTCCGGAAGTTGCGTGCCTCCGGGCACCCAGCCCGTGTCCGCGTTCCACTCCGAGGCGTATCTGCGCCACAACGCGCGCAGGCTCGAGCATCTGGCCACGCTTGGTCTCCCGCTAGCCGGCCGCTCTGTCCTCGAGGTTGGGGCGGGCATCGGGGACGACACGAGTTTCTTTCTCGACCGGGGCTGCCGGGTGATCACGTCCGACGGACGGCGACAGAACGTTGCCCTGCTCGAGCAGCGTTTTCCGGCTCTCACGGTCCGGCTCCTCGACCTCGGCGATCCGGATGAATCGTTCACCACCGGGTCGAAGTTGTCTACTGCTACGGCACGCTGTACCACCTTCGCGCTCCGGCCGAAGCCCTGGCATACCTCGCCGCCCGCTGCAGCTCCAAGCTCCTACTCGAAACGTGCGTTAGTACCGGCGAGGACGAGAGGCGGGAACTCGTCGACGAGCCGCAGCACAACCCGTCGCAGGCGACGTCCGGCACCGGCTGCCGACCGACCCGCCTTTGGGTGCATCGCCGGTTGGGGGAGCTCTTTCCGTTCGTGTACACGACCGTCACCCAACCCGCGCACCCGGAGTTCCCGCTCGACTGGGACGTGGCCTCCGCGGACGGTGTGCTGACGCGCGCGGTTCGTCGCGGCGAGAGAGCCGCTCGAGAGTCCGATCTTGAGTACGACGATCCCGCAGCAGCAGCGGCTGGCAGATCAAGCTCCCGTCTAGACGCCGTAGAGATCGCCGATGCTCCGCTCCGACCCACCGGCGTCGAGATCCACGAGCAGGAGCTGGCGCAGCAGCCTCAGCTTCTCGTTGTCGTTCGAAAGGTAGGTGAGTTGGCCTTCAGGGTTTCGCGACTCGCGGAACTGGGCCGGCCTCCAGCATGTCGCTGGCGTCCGCTCGGGAATGTCACCGAGTGCCTCCCGCCTGACGAAGAATGCATTGTTGCCGCGGCGTTCCCGGCCACGAGGGCCATCCCCTTGCGGCTCGCCGCTTGGGCGAGTGCGGCGAGCGAAGCGCCCCAGTACAGGTGCGAGGAGTGCTTCGTCGACCGGTCGAAACCCGGATCGTAGGGAACGGTGACGGCGCGCTCGGGTCCGAAGGCGCTGTTGTACTCAGCGACCAAAATCGTCGGCGCGACGACGTCTAGCGCATCGAGGACCCAGTAATCGTTCCCGTCGATGTCAATCGAGAGCAGGCCGATCTCGCCCCTGACGCCGCCGCCGCGGATGACATCGTTGACGTTGTCTCGGTCGATGAAGGCCGTCACCGCGTCGACCGTGGTGCGCCAGGCGAGCCGGCTTTCCTCGAGGAATCGCTTGTGGTCGCTGCCTGCGTCGAGGATCAGCCCGCGCCACGCATCGTGGACGAGCAGAAAGCGCGTGTTGGACTCAGCGTAGTCCTCGACTCCGAACTCGACGAAGACGCGGTTCCCGATTGGCACGCGTTGGACGAGGAACTGGATGATTCCATCCTCACCGAACTGCGAGAAGACGCGGAACTCGGCGAGGTCGATCTCGTCTGCGCGCAGCCCGGCGACCCACCGGCTCTGAAGCCCCCCGAGTTGAGCGTGAAGGTCGCCGACGGCGTCGGCGAGGCGAAGAGAGCGGCGCGCCAGGCCGACCGCTCGGGCAAGACGCCGTCTCATCTCGCGCGGAGGATAGCCCTCCAGCACCCGGCTATTTCCACAGCCGGCGCTCGCGCTCGAATTCGTCGAGGAATGCGATCAGCCTCGGAGATAGTCGTCCGCCGTCCATGCGGCGGCCCGCGCCCTTCCGGCATCTACGAGGCGCTCGCGCTCATCCGGCTCCCCACCCGCTGGATCGCGTCGGCGACCGGCTGGGATCGTCGGGGTCGACGACGATCGCGGCGTCGCCGAACTGCTCGGCCGCGCCGGGCACGTCGGCGACGATGGCCGGGCAGCCGAGCGCGAGTGCCTCGAGCGGGGGCAGGTTCTCCGGGCCGAAGCGGCTCAAGTACACGAGCGCGTGTGCGTGCTGGTAGAGGCCGACGAGCTCGTCCTCCTCGACGTAGCCGAGGATGTGCACGGCGTCGTCCAGCCCCCGCTCTCGAACCTGCGCCCGGACATGGTCCAACTGGCCCTTGTCGGAGCCAACGAGGACGAGCAGACATCCTCGCCACGCGACCTCAGCTCCGCGAGCGCGTCGAGGGCGGCGGCGTGGTTCTTGTGCGCCCAGAACTGTCCCGGATACAGCAGGTAGGGGAACTGGATTCCCCGCGCCGTACCATTGGCTCCTTCGGCTTCGGGCCGTCCTCTCGGCCGCGAGCGCGAAGTCCGGCGTCGGGTGCTTCAGCGGAAGGCAGTTCTCGGGCGCGACGCCGAAGAAGCGCACCACCTGCTCGCGGCCGGTCTCGCCGGCCACGATCACCCGTGTCGCCTTCCGCAGATAGCGACGGTAGTGGCGCTCCCGGTGCTCCCATTCGCCGTCAGCGCTCACCTCCGGGAACCAGGGCTTCATCCGGTGCTCGAGGTCGAACACTGGCAGACGAACGGGAGGCTCACGTCCTCCACGTAGGTCGGAAACCAGACCAGGTCGATGCGTCCGCGGCGAGCCGCCGCTCGAGCGGCGTGCGGACGTGGATGAGTCGCGTACCGACGAGCGCGTCCTGGACGTCGTGCATCGCTCGCAGGGCCAGGTGGTCCCGACCGTCGCCAGTCGGCGGGCACGCCACGCAGCGGGCCCTCCGCATAGCGGTTGTAGCCGGCGAGATAGAGGATGAATCGTGCTGGGTCTCCTCCCGCAGGCGCTCGACCGCGGCGACGAGCATCTCCTGGAACGTGAAGCGACCGCCGATCCCTCGTCCCACCTCGGTGACGATCACGGCGACCTTCACGCGGCCCCGCCGACGAAGAGCACGTGGAACGTGTCGGGCGCGATCGGGCCGTCGAGTACGCCGGCACGACTTCGCGAACGACGAGCCCGGCCGCCTCGGCGAGCAGGCGCATCTCGGGGACCGAGAAGACGCGGTTCGTCTGCGTCTCGGAGAAGCTCCTGTCGCCGAGCGTAAGCTTGTAGCGGACGTGCATCAGCATCCGCTCGACGTCGAGCGTCGTCTCGGACGTGCGGACGAGCTCGCGACCGTCCGAAGGATGAACCCGCGCCCTCCTCGGATCCGCCCCGCGGAGGATCGCAGGCGCGTGCAGGAACTCGAAGACGATCGTTCCTGGCGGTGCGTGCCTGCCGAGCGAGCGGAGCGCGGAGACGATCCCGTCGTTCTCCTGCGGGTAGCCGATCGAGTCGAACAGGCAGGTAACGAGGTCGAAGGGGCCACCGTCGACATGGAGGTCGCACATGTCGCCCTGGACGAAGCGCACGCGATCGCCCGCGGCGTCGCGTCCTTCGGCGAGCAACTCCTCGTTGATATCGGATGCGGTGACGTCGTAGCCGAGGTCGGCGAAGGCGCGCGCGTGCCGGCCCGTGCCGCAGGCCACGTCGAGAAGCTTGCCCCCCTGCGTGCCGGCGAGCTCGTGGACGAAGCGCGCCTCGCACGTACGGCTTGTCTGCGTAGATCTCGTCGTAAGCTGGGCGTGCAGGCCCGTGTACGAGTTCACGAGCGGACGGCGGCCAGCTCGACGAGATGCGCAGCGACGTCCGCGACTACGTCGTCCTCAGCGACGGGGACGAGGGTAGGTAGAGCCCGCGTCGCCAGAGCTCCTCGCCGACCGGGCACGGCACGTCGCGGAACCCTGGCTGTTCCGAAGGAACGGCTGGAGGTTCATCGGGCAGAAGAACGTGCGCGTCTCGACACCGCGCTCGCGCAAGCGCGGCGACAGCTCGTCGCGGGTGAGCCCGAACTCGTCCTCGACGAGGATCTCCGTACATCCAGTAGACGTGCCGGGCCCAGGGCAGCTCGACCGGCGTCGTGATCCCGGGGACGTCCGCGAGCGCGCGCGTGTACGTTGGGCGACACGACGCTTCTCGCCAGGATGTGATCGATCTTTCGCGAGCTGCACCCGACCCATCGCTGCCTGGTAGCCGGTCATCCGGAAGTTGTGGCCGGGCTGCTCGTGGAGAAGCGTGGCTCGTCCGAACGCGAGGTTCCGCAGTAGCCGCAATCGCTCGGCGAGCTCGTCGTCGTCGGTCAGCACCATCCCGCCTTCGCCCGTCGTGATGATCTTGTTGGCGTAGAAGCTGAAGCAGGCGATCGTGCCGAACGAGCCGGTCTGCCGGCCGCGGACCGTTGCGCCGTGCGACTCGGCGCAGTCCTCGATCACTGCAAGGCCGTGCCGCTCGGCGATCTCGCAGGATCTGGTCCATGTCGACGGGGTGGCCGAAGAGGTGAACGGGGATGATCGCCCGCGTCCGCGGGGTGAGAGCTCTTCGACGAGATCGAGATCGAGATTCCACGTCGTCGCGCTCGGAGTCGACCGGGACCGGAACGGCGCCGTTGTGGAAGGCGGCGAGCGCGGTCGCGATGTTCGTCGACGCGCTCACGAGGACCTCGTCGCCCGGGACCGATGTCGAGGGCCTGGACTGCGAGGTGGAGCGCCGTCGTCCCGCTCGAGGTCGGCGACGCCGTGGCGCGCGCCAACGAACCCGGCGAACTCGCGCTCGAAGGCGGGCAGGTTCTCGCCGAAGGAGCCCGAGATCTCCCCGGCACGAACGGCGGCGGCGACTGCCTCGGCCTCCTCGTCGCCGATGAACGGCTCGTAGACCGGGATCACGCGGCCGTCTCGACGACGACCTCGACCTTGTCCACCTCGTCGCCGAGGAACGGGCCTTGCTTGACGCTCAGCGCCTGGAAGTCCTCGACGACGTGGATCGCGTGGACGCCGCGGATGAGGACGATCGCGTCGCCAGCTTCGAGCCGAACCACGTGGAAGAGCCGACCGTCGTCCGTGTAGAGCTCGACGTCGACAATCCCCGCTGAACGACGAACATCTGCTGGAGATCGTCGATCTCGACGTTCGGTGGACTTGTGGAAGTGGGCCGGTCCGCGGTACCCCGCCTCATGCGCGAGGAGGCCGAACTGAAAGGACGACTCAGGCGGCGAGAAGAACTGGGTCTGCTCCACCGGAGATCCGCCCGGATGACTTCCGCGTACGTGATGTCCTCGTGCTCGACGACCTCAATGCCCATCGGCGACGAGGATAGCCGCCCGCGGCGACCCTATCGGCCGAACCGCTCGTAGATGGCGGCCGCGCGCTCGGCGACGCGATCCCAGGAGAAGAGCTCCGACGCCGCCAGCGCTCCTCGGCGCAGGCGCTCCCGCTCCCCGGATCCTTCGCGAGCCTGGTGAGGGTCGCGCCGAGCGCCTGGGGATCCTGACGCGGCACGAGGCGACGTGCTCCCGCGCTCTCAGCGGGGAAATACCGGCCGGGGTACCAGCGAGCACCGTCGGCGTCCCTGTCTCGAGGGCGGCCGCCAAGGCGCTCCGGCCGATCTGTTGCGCCGGTAGGGCAGCACGCACACGTCGATCGCCCGGAAGGCGCGGATGACCTCGTCATCGCTCAGGTAGCCCGTCCAATGGACGGCGTCTTCCACGCCAAGCGCCCCCGGCAGTGCTAGCATCGCGCGGAAGTACTGGGCGCTGCGCACATCCGCGTCGTACCGCTCGGGCCGGCCCGCCGAACCGATCATCACGAGCCGCACGTCGTGCTGCCGCCGAACCAGCGGAAGCGCGGCAAACAGATCCTCCACTCCTCGCGTCGGATCGAGCTGTCCGAAGAAACCAAGCCATATCGGCCCTTCCTCCAGCCCGAGCGCTCGCCTCGCCTGGGGCGGATCGAGCCTCGGCATCGCGGCCACCAGGTTGTTCCCGACCGGAAGCCAGTCGACGGGTCGGCCGAGAGACAGGCGGCGAAGCACGCCGAGGTAGGTCGGATCGTGGGATGTAAGCACCCTGGCCCGCAGCAGCAAGGCGAGCGACTCGGCGCGCACGGGCACGGCGAGAGCCGACCCAGGCCGAGGTTCCACCACGTGGTGACGAGGGGCACTCGTCCGAGACCTAGAAGCGCCGGTAGCTGGTATCGCCCCTGCTGGACGGAATCTGGAAAGAGAACGTGCAGGATCCGGACTCCGCCGTACTGCAGGATCCGGTTCGCGTGGCGGAGATCGGCAAGCCCACGTCGGCTCAGCGACCAGTCGCGGATGACGCGGTGGATGACCACTCCCGACTCCTCGGACGAGCCGGGCTGGCCCGCCGCCGAGGTGATGACGTGAGTTTCGACCCCACGCTCCGCGAGCGCAGCCGTGAACCGGGCGACGAAGTCAGACCCCCCGTTTCGCTCAGGAGGGTAGGTGCCGAAGCAGAGAGCAACGGGCCCGACGGCGTGCTTCAGCTTCGTGCTCCGTCGGGGGGCAAGAGGAACGCGGGCGAACCGCCCACGGTCACGTCCTCGACCTCGTGTCGATTTGCCCAGAGCGCGCGAAAGGCGGCCTCCGACCGGAGCCACCCGGCCCGGGTCGCGTGGGGGCGGCTCAGGCGGAGGACGAGCTCGCGCAATGCGAGCCGCCAAGTGAGGAGCACACTGGGAACGAGGAGGACCGGCTCATGAAATCGGCAGAGCAGGCCCGCGAGTTGCGGGTCCGGGAACTCCGTGTCGACCCGGTGAAGCAGATGGAAGTCAGCTGAGAGCGGCTCGTCGTCCAAGAGGTTGTGCCTGACGACACTGGCTTCCGGGAAAAGCCTCCGAAGCCGATCGACGGTGCGTGGCGCGTAGTCGGTACAGGTGAGCTGCAGCTCGGGCGCCGCTTGCGAGATCTCGAGCTCGAGCACCGCGGTGCCCACGCCGTACGAGCAGACGCGATTCGCTCCATGCGCGCGTGCGATCGACACGATGTCCCGAGCCCGGGCAGCGAGGGCAGGATCAACTGCCAGTGCCTCCCATTCGGCGCGGGAATCCGGCAGCCCGAAAGGGCCTCGGGTCTCTCGTGCGGCGTCCCAGGATCCGGGGTTCAGGAGCTGACCGCCGACGCGTCGGCGATCGGATCCGAAGTCGAAGTAGTGAGGAATGGTCAGCCGCATCGCGGGTAGCTTGGGGCCATCACGACCGCCGCTCACGCCCAGTCTATGCCCCTTCGCCGCATTCTCATGGCAGGGGCTCCGCCCGCGCTGCTTGCGATCGCGGTCAGCGGCTTCTGGCTCTATCTGGGCACGTTGGAGCTTGTCGGGGTCGAACCGCGGACGCTGCTAACGGGTGGCTACTACGCCCTGCTGGCGGGCGGGTTGCTGATCTCCGCGTGGGCCGGCCGGGAGACTCTCCGACGCCGCTTGACCACGGCATCACGTCTGCCGCGCGCATGGGCGGTGGCGGCGGTCGCGCTCACGGGCTGGTTCCTGGCGAATGTCGCGCTGCTCTCCAGCGGCGTCGCCGCACGAGACGCCGCGGCCCTACTGATCGTCTCGTCGCTCCCGAGCGCTCTAGTAGCACTGTCGCTCGCCCGGGAGCAGCTGCCGATCCTGGCGTATACCTGGATCGCCCTGGCCTTCGGACTCTTCCTGGTCAGTGTCGCAAGCCTGGCAGCAGACCCCTCGGAATCCGGCCGGTTCAGCCCCATCGACGAGCTCGATCCGATCACCGCTGCGCACGTGTCTGCACTCGGCGCGATCGTTCTGCTCCTCTTCACGTTCGACGATCGCCGGGCACGATTCGCCCAGGCCGGCGGGGTGTCTCTGCTCGTGGCGTTGACTGTTCTGCCGGCATCGCGTGGCGCGCTCATGGCGCTAGGGGGTGCCGTCCTCGCACTCATCGCCGCGTTGAGGAGGCGAATGCTGCCGCTGCTGCTGCCCGCAGTCCTCGTCGGGCTCATTCTCGGCGGAGTAGGGGCGAGCGCCGTCGGAGCCGACTACTACTACAGCATCGACGTTCCAGGGCTCCAGGGGCGCGTCGCCCCGCCGGCGGAGGGCAAGGACTTCACCGGGGCGGACACAGCTGCCGTGGAGGGCCCTCCCATCTCCTCGCTCAGCGTCCGACGCCATCTCTGGACCAAGGCGCTCGAAGATTCGGTCGAACGCCCGCTCTTCGGTCATGGCGTCGGCATGCTGATCGACGATTCGCCCGAGACGCTGCGGATGGTGCAGGCCGGGAGGGTGGACGCCGGCGCGCGTACGTATCCCCACAACGTCCTGATCGAGTCCTTCTACTCGCTCGGCATCATCGGCCTCATCCTGTTCTTGGCGACATCGCTCATGAGTCTCTTCGCGCTGTGGAAGCTGCTGCGAGGCCGCATGGAGCGCTTCGCATCGTTACTCGTGCTCGGATTCGCCTCCTTCGCCGCCGTGAACGCGATGGTCAGCGGCGAGATCGGCAGCGACGCCTCGCTCTGGGTGGCACTGACGCTGCCCGTCGCTCTGTACGCCGACGAGTTCGCGTGAGCCCGGTCAGCGAGCACGCCGAAGTGCGCCGACGCCTCTTCAGCGTCGCATGGACACTGTCTTGGCCGATACGCCTGTATCTCAGACTGACCCCTGCGCACCGTGGCCGCGGCCTCGTCGAGGCCGCCCTCGTCCGCTTCGTTCTCCCGTTCGCGCCGACCACCTTCCTCGCGCCGCTGCCTCGGGGGGGGACGATCGCGCTGCGCTACCGGGAGCGGATCGGGTTGTCGACGCTCGTCTACGGCTCGTTCGAAGCGGCAGAGACCGACCTGCTCTGCAGCCTTGCTCAACCCGGCACCACGGCGGTCGACGCGGGCGCGAACGTGCGGGCTGATCACCGTCCCGCTGGCTTTCGCAGTCGGCAGGGAGGGAAGCGTCCTAGCGTTCGAGCCGGCCCCGCAGACGGTCGACCGGCTGCGCCAGAACATCGTCCGGAACGACCTCGAGAACGTCACGGTCATCGAGGCGGCACTGGGCGCTGAGCGGCGCACCGCGACACTCGTGCTCGCCGAAGACAGCGCGTACAACTGGACCGCCGTGACAGCTTCCGCGACCGCCGGAACCGAGGTGCGGGTAGAGCGGCTGGACGACGTTTGGCGCGAAGCCGGCTGCCCCGACGTCTCCGTGCTCAAGGTGGACGTCGAGGGCGCTGAGCTCGACGTGCTCGCCGGCGCGAACGAGCTCCTCAGGTGGAGCCGCCCGGCGCTCCTCGTCGAAGCCACGGCGCCGGAACGGGCGGAGGCGATTACGCAGCAGCTGTCAGCCCTCGGATATCGCCTCACGCCCGCCGCCGGCGTGCAGTCGTGGAACCTATTCTTCCTCCACGCCGACCTCGGCTGACGCTGCGTCACGGTATGCGGCCGCGAGGCTCGCGCCGGCGAGCGTCGGCGCGAACTGAGCACGCGCGTGCTTCCGCGCCTGCGCGCCCAGGTGCTCGCGCCAGCCGGCGTCGCCGAGCAGCTCGACGAGCACCTCGCGCAGCCGAGTCACGTCGCCGTGAGGGACGAGGACGCCGGTCACGTCCACCAGGCCGCCGACCGCGGTGGCGACGACCGGCCGCCCGTACGCCATCGCCTCGCGGGCGACGACGCCGTAGCCCTCGCGGCGGGAGGGGACGCACACCACGGCCGCCCGCTCGTAGTACGGCCCGAGCTCCGAGCGCGGGACGAAGCCGACGGCCTCCGGGACGGCGACCGGGCCGGCGCCGACGATCACGCGCGGCAGACCCTCCGTCGCCGCGAGGAACTCGTGGATCCCCTTCTCCGGCGAGAGCCGGCCGACGAAGAGGACGTGCGGCGGCTCGTCGGGCTCACCGACCGAGCCCGGGAGCTCGACCGCAGTCGGGACGACACGGACGTCCCGCGCGCCGAGCTGGCGCGCCGCATCGGCGAGATGCTCCGAGGCGACGATCGCCAGCCGCGCGCGCCGCAGGATACGCCGGAAGAGCCAGGGGACCCTCCCCGCGAGCTCGACGTCCGTCCCCCACAGCTGGACGACGAAGGGCTTGCCGGTCGCCAGGGCGGCGATGCCCGACGGGAGCCAATGGGCGTGGACGAGATCCGCGTCGCCCGCCGCACGCCGGGCTGCGCGCGCGTACGAGAGCAGGAACGCCGGCAACAGCAGCGCCAGCCAGGGACGTCGCCGCAGGTTCCCTGCGATCCCGTGCCCGTAGGCGATCCCGAGGTGCCGGAACGAGGCGGGCGAGACGACGTCCACCTCCACCCCCTGTGCACGCACGGCCTCGACCGCGTCTTGCACGAACAACCCCGCCACGTCGCGCTCGTCGCGCGGGTACGAGGTCGTCAGGACGAGGACCTTCACGTCAGCCGGCGCGCGAACACGATCGGTGCCGCGAGCGCGACCAGCGCGAACGCGAAGAAGTAGTAGAAGGACATCGTCAGGTAGAAGGCGTTCGCGGCGATCGTCCCGACGAGCGCGGCCGTCATGCCCCAGGCGAGCGGCCGGATCCGCGGCGAGCCGAGCGCGCGCCCGATCGCGCGCAGCCGGCCGAGACGCCGGAAGAGGTAGACGAGGAAGGCCGCAAAGAGGGCCGTCCCGACGAGCCCCGTCTCGACGAGCGTCGCCACGTAGAAGGAATGCGGGCCGAAGTTCGTCCTCCCCGTGACGAACTCGTAATAGACGGAGAAGTTGTTCAGCCCGAGCCCGAACAGCGGGTGCGACGAGAGCACGTCCGGGATGAAGCCGTAGACGTCGAAGTGCGTGGACGTGCCGTTGGCCGACGTGTCGATCCGCGAGCGCAGCACCTGCTCGAAGAAGTCCCAGCGGGCGGCGAGCACGAGCGCGAGCACGCCCGCGACGGCACCGAGCGGCAGCAGGAGCTCCTTCGTCACCAGGCGGTGCCGGTACGGGATCGCGAGCACCAGCAGGCCCACGCCGAGGCCGAGCATCCCCGAGCGCGACAGCGTGGCGAGCTCGACGAGGAGGAGGAACGCGAGCACGAGCGCCAGCGGCAGCTTGAGGCGGTGCCCCCGCTCGAGCCGGAGGTAGAGCGGCGTCAGCACGAGCAGCGGGATCACGAGCTCGATCCCGAGGTGGTTCGGGTCACCGGTGAGCGCGTTCGGCCGGTAGACGCTGGCGCCTTCGATCGCCCCGTAGATGTTGATCTGGCTGGCGCCGCCCGTGATCGGCGAGAGCACCGACTGGTCGAGGTTGATCCCGAGCACCTCGGCCGTCCCGAGCTGGACGATCCCGTAGAGGGCGTTCGCGACGAAGCCGGCGAGGAAGACGGCCAGAGTCGTCCAGTAGAAGCGCTCGCTCCGCCGGGCGAGATACGCGAGCCCGACGACGAGAAAGAGGAAGTGGAGCAGGAACTTGACCATCCCCTTCGCCCACTGCGCGAGCGCCTGCTCGGTCTCGAGGTTGAAGAACCCGACGAGGTAGACGGTGAGGAAGGCGGCGAAGAAGAGCACCGCCACCACCGCGCCCCAGGCGAGTCTGCGGTCGCCGGTGCCGACCCGAGTCCCCAGCCAGGCGACGAGGAAGACGCCCGTGAGCACATCCGACAGGCTGAGCGTGCCGGCGACCTCCCACTGCAGCTTCGCGAACGAGACGGTGAAGACGGTCGCGAGGAAGAGCAGCTCGACGACCGGTCCCGGCCGCGAGCGGATCACAGCGAACGGAGGAGCTCCGCGAGCTCCTCGGCGCGCGCCCGCCGGGACAGGCGGTAGCGCGTCTCCTCGGGCACGTCGGTCGCGGCCAGGCCGCCGTTGGCAAAGCGGGCGTGCAGCTCCGCGAGCGCGCCCTTGATCGCCTCGACATCGTCCGGCGGCGCGACCACGCCGGCGCCCGTCTCGCGGATCAGCTCCGCCGCGGCGCCGTCCGGCGGCACGAGCGCGAGGATCGGCCGCTCGGCCGCGAGGTACTCGAAGACCTTCCCCGAGAGGACGCCCTTGCCGCGGCCGCCCGCGTCGGGGATCAGGAGCAGCAGCGCCTCCGAGTCGCGCTGGAGCTCGAGCGCCGCCTGCCGCGGCGCGTACGGGATCAGCTCGAGCTTGTCGCCCAACCCCCGCGCCTCGGCCCATTCCCGGTCGGCCGAGCGGAAGTCGCCGAGGAAGCGCGCCTGGACGTCGAGGCCCGACTCGTCGAGGGCAGTCAGGAACGGGCGCGGGTCGCGCTTGCCGAAGAAGCTGCCGGTGTGGGTGATCCGGAACCGGTCGCCCGGCGTGTAGTCGAGGCCGGCGAAGTCGTCGAAGTCGCAGCCGTTCGAGATCGTCACGACCTTCCCCTTCGGGGAGAAGCCTCGGGCCTCGTCCGCGATCGCGTCGGAGACGCAGGTGATCGCGTCGGCCGAGCGGGCGACGAGCCGCGCCACGCCCTGATCGACCTTCTCCTTCGCCCGCACGGCGAGGCTCTCGGCGCGCCGGTGCGGATGCGCGACGAGCGAGTCGCGGAGATCGGCGACCCATTTCGCGCCCGTCGCCTTCCCGACCGCGGCGCCGACGAGGTGGACGGAGTTCGGCGGCGAGGTCGTGATTACGACGTCGATCCCCTCCTTGCGTGCGATCCGGATCGCGGCGGGGATCGCGGTCAGGTTCCAGCTCACGTTCTCGTCCGGGACGAGCAGCCGGCGCGAGGCGAGCTTCGCCTGCACGAGCGCGCGCCCCAACCCCTCCTTCCCGTGCAGCTCCTCGGCGGGCTTGCGCCCCTTCGGGCCGACGTAGCGCGCGCGGTGCACCCACGCCTGCGTCGGCTGGCGCAGGTCGGCGTCCTCGTGGATCCACTTCGGGTCGTCCGGCGCCAGCACGTGCGTCTCGACCCCGAGCGCCGGCAGGTACTGGGCGAACTTGAGCGGGCGCTGGACGCCGCCGCCGCCCGCAGGGGGCCAGTAGAGCGTGACGAGCAGCAGTTTCACGCGCTCGATCGTACTCGGGTCGTCGTCCGGCTACGGGACCGTGTAGAGCGTGTAGCGGTCGTCGCGATAGACACTGTCGAGGTCGGGCGTGATCTCGTAGCGGTCGCGGTCGAGCACGAGCCAGTCGGCGCCTGCACGCTGCGGGATCGCGACGTCGCCGGTCTCGAGGAACTGCTCGGCCTCGTCGCGCCTCTCGTACGGGCGGTTCTCCTCCGTGTCCGCGACGTGCCCCGGCGGCGCCACGGCGATGTAGACCGGCGCGTAGGCGGCGATCTCGTAGCTCGTGTCCGGATCCGAGTAGACGACGTCGCCCTCGGGGACCTGCTCGCGGAGCGCCTCGACGAGCCCGGCTGTCAGCGCGCTCGGCTGCCGCGCGTCGTTCGGGCTCCAGTCCGCTGCGGCGTTGACGGCGACGGGGAGCACGAAGAGCGCGGCCGCCCAGGCGACGAGCGACGTCGGCCGCTCGACGTGGGGCTTCCGCCAGAGCCCGTAGGCGAGGCCGGCGACGCCGGCGGCGACCGCGAACCACGTCACGAGCGCCGGCCCGCCGTCCTCGAGCCGGTACGAGAACTCGCCCGGGTAGGCGACTTGCAGCGCAATCCCACCGAGCAGTGCCGCCGGCAGGAGCAGGCGCCGGAGGACCGCAGCCAGCACCGTGAGCCCACCTGCGAACGCGAACGCGAGCGGCCAGAAGCCCGCCGCGCGCCGCGACTGCGAGATCGAGACGAGGTCCGAGAAGGGGACGAAGAGCAACGGCACGAGCATCACCGCGGCAACCGCGAGGAAGCCTCCGAGTACGTACGCGCCCCACCGCCGGCGGAGCGCGAGCCCGGCCAGCGGGACGAGCAGCATCGCCGCCACCGCAACGGCTCCGGCGCGGCCGAAGACCTCGGGGGCAAGCCGGTAGCTCGTGTCGGAGAAGACGTCGAGCTGGCCCGCATACTGGCGGAAGGCGCGCTGCACCTCGTCCTCGCCGGGGGCGTGCGAGGCCGTGTCGCGGACGACGGGCAGCAGCCAGAGGAGGTACGCGGCCGCGGGGAGCACCAGCGCCCCCAGTGCCGCCGCGAGCGGGCGCCACTCGCGCCGCTCGACGAGCGTCCGCACGAGCAGGAAGCCGCCGAACGGCAGCCAGAGGAAGATCGCGTACGTCGGGTGGACGACCGCGAGCACGAGGCCGGCGGCCGCGGCCGATGCCAGCAGCGCGCGCGTCGGCCGCTCCAGGTACGCGAAGGCGAGCGCCAGTGCCGCCGGCACGAGCAGCTGCCGGGAGGCCGTCGCGGGGAGCCCGAGCGCGGTGTAGGCGCCGCCGTGGGCCGGCGCCAGCGCCGTCACCCCGACCGCGGCGCACGTCACGGCCACCGCGGGGCCGACCCGCCGGAAGAGCGCGTAGCCGGACTCGTACGCGACCAGGAGCGCGAGCGGCGCGAGGATCGACGCCTCGTGGAGGACGACGTCGGCCGGGTCGAGGAAGCCGACCTTCGCGACGAGCCCGAGGAAGCCGTGCCAGAGCGGGAACGCGTAGCCGGGGTGGAGCCCGCCGTCGGCGAACTCGTTCAGCGCGTCCAGCGAGAGCTCGTCGAACGACACGAGCTTCTCCACCCGGGCGAGGTGGAAGAGGCCGTCGCCGCCGATCTCACCCGCGACGTGCCAGAGCAGGACACCGAGGAAGAGCCCGATCCGGAAGACCCAGAACCGCCCGCGCATGCGCTCGGGACGCGGCGCCCGGCGGGCGAACCGGAGGGCGACGCCGCCCGCGAGGAGGACGAGCACGAGCGTGAGCGTGAGCGAGGCGCCCGCGAGGAAGGTGACGGCGAGCGCGCCGAAGATCAGCGTCAGCGACCACGCGAGCGTCGGCGCCGCGCCGCGCTGCCCCAGCGCCCGGGCGACGATCGCGCCCGGGAGCAGCACGACCGCGTTCGCGAACAGCAGCTGGAGGTACGTCATCGGCCGAGCAGCTCCGGCATCCGCGCCGACGCGAGCCAGTCCGCGGTCTCCCGGTACATCCGGCCGCGGTCGCCGCGGAAGAGCACGCCGCGCAGCCGAGTGGCGGCGCGGAGGAGCTTCCGCGCCCGCTCGGCGTAGGCGTCACCGCGGTGCTTGGCGAGGAAGCGCAGATGCCCGCGCACGTTCTCCCGGAACATCCGGCCGCCGTGGGATGCGCCGCCGACGTGCACGCATTCGGCGCCGGGGAAGAACAGCACCTTCCAGCCGGCCTCGCGGAAACGGTACGCCCAGTCTGTCTCCTCGCTGAAGAGGAAGAAGTCCTCGTCGAGCGGGCCGACCTCGTCGATCGCCTCGCGGCGCACGAGCATGCAGGCCCCCATCAGGAACTCGGCCTCCCGCACCTCCTGGTGGTCGAAGCCGCCGGCGTAGAAGGCGTTCAGCGCCCTCGAGCGCGGGGCGAGCTTGCGAAGGAAGAAGTACTCGGTCGCGAGCCGCCAGAGCGTCGGGAAGCCGCGCACCGAGCGCTGCAGCGACCCGTCGGGGTTGAGCAGCCGCGGCCCGACCATCGCCGCCTCCGGACGCTCGTCGGCGAATGCGACGAGCCGGCGCAGCGAGCCGTCGGTGAGCCACGCGTCCGAGTTCAGGATCAGGACGTAGCGGCCGGAGAGGGCCTCGATGCCGCGGTTCCACCCGGCCGCGAGCCCGACGTTCTCCTGCTCGATCACCCGCGCCGACGGGAGCTGCTCCCGGACGACGTCGGCGCTGCCGTCGCTGGAGCCGTTGTCGACCACGACCACCTCCTCCTCGCGCACGCTGTCGAGACAGCGCTCGATCCACGGCAGCGCGTTGTGCGTGACGACGACGACGCCGGCATCAGGCATGACGCGCTGTCGGCCGCCCGCGCAGCCCCTCCCAGAGCAGGATCGCGCCGCCGGGCAGCGCCATCGCGACGGTGACGAGGAAGAAGAGGAAGCCGGCGGCGAACGCCTGGTCGGCGTCGACGCCGACGTTGCCGAGGAAGCTGACGAAGAACGCCTCGCGGACCGCGAAGCCGTTGAGCGTGAACGGCACCAGCAGGACGAGGAAGAAGATCGGCCCCATCACGTAGTAGATCCGCGGCGAGAGGTCGATCCCCACCGAGCGCGCGGTCGCCCAGATCGCGAGCACGCGCACCGTCTGGATCGCGACCGTGAAGACGAAGAGCGAAAGCAGCAGGCCCGGCCGGTCGCGGAAGGCGTGGACGCCGTCGTAGACGGCCCGGACGGGCCGCTCGAGCCTGAGCGCGCGCAGCAGCGGCGCGGTCGCGCGCAGCAAGGGACGGGCAGAGCGGGCGAAGAGGAGGAAGCCGAGCACGAACGTCCCCAGGACGAACGCGCCCTCGAGCCAGAGGTACGCGCCGACGTCGTACCTGCCGACGGCGAGCAGGAAACCGACGGCCCCCAGCAGCACCGTGGCCGCGCCGCCGAGCGCGCGCTCGAGCAGCACGATCGCCGAGATCGCGCCGAGCCGAGACGGGTGACGCCGCGACGTCTCGAGGATCCTGACGGCGTCGCCGCCGATCGAGGTCGGCAGGATCTGCCCGGCCGTGTAGGCGACGAGATAGGCGCGTGTCAGCCAGGGCAGCCGCTCCCGCATCCCCTGCGACGCGAGCAGGCGCCGCCAGCGCTCGGCCATCGGCAGGACGGTCAGGATCATGATCGCGA
This sequence comes from uncultured Gaiellaceae bacterium, assembly GCA_963827015.1. Classification (GTDB taxonomy): domain Bacteria; phylum Actinomycetota; class Thermoleophilia; order Gaiellales; family Gaiellaceae; genus Gaiellasilicea. The sequence continues at coordinate 39,601 of CAWGZI010000016.1, forward strand.
CCGCGAGCAGGAACCACCACGGGTCTGCGTCTCGAAGGACGTCGAGCGTCTCGCCGACGTCGATCTTCCAGAGCAGGTACGCGACCGCGAGGCCGGTGAGCACGAGCGTCGCCGCGACGCGGAGCGCGCGGCTCATAGGGCGTGGCTGCGGATCCGCTCGAGCGCCTCGATCACGTCCTCGATGTCCTCGTCGGAGTGCGCCGGCGAGAGCGGCAGCGAGAGGATCTCGTCGCCCGCCCGCTCGGCGACCGGCAGGCTCGGCTGCTCGGGAAAGCGCTCGCGGTACCAGGTGAGGCGGTGCACGGGCAGGAAGTGGATCGAGGTCGAGATCCGCTCGGCCACGAGCGCACGCTGCACCTCGTCGCGGGTCAGGCCGAAGCGCTCCGCGTCGATCCGGACGACGTACAGGTGCAGGGCATGCGTGTCGCGTGGATCGCGCGCGAGCGGCTCGATCCCCTCGATCCCGGCGACGCCTTCGTCGTAGAGCGCGAACTGGCGCTCGCGCGCGGCCGTGTGCTCGGGCAGCTTGTCGAGCTGGACGAGCGCGATCGCGGCGAGGACGTCGGAGAGATTCGCCTTGTAGCCCGGGACGGTGATGTCGTAGAGCGATCCGTCGCCGCGTCGCATCAGGCGCAGGTTGCGGATCGCGTCCGCGACCTCGGCGCTGTTCGTCGAGACGAGGCCGCCCTCACCGGCTGCGATGTTCTTCGTCGCGTAGAGGCTGAAGCACGTCGCCTCCGAGAGCCCGCCGAGCTTCCGGCCGCGGTAGGCGCTCTCGGCCGCGTGCGCCGCGTCCTCGATCACGGGGATGCCGAGCTCCCAGATCGGGTCCAGGTCGGCCGGCTGGCCGGCGAGGTGGACGGGCAGGATCGCCTTCGTCCGCTCGGTGACGGCGGCCGCGACCAGCTCGGGGTCGATGTTCAGGTCGCCCTCGCGGACGTCGACGAAGACCGGAGTCGCGCCGGCGTGGACGATCACGTTCGCGGTGGCGGGCCAGGTGATCGGTGTCGTGATCACCTCGTCACCGGGACCGATGCCGAGCGCGACGAGGGCGAGGTGCATCGCCGCCGTGCCCGACGCGACCGCGAGCACGTGCTCGGCCTCGAGGTACTCCGCCATCCGCTCCTCGAGCAGCGCCGCCTTCGGCCCGGTCGTCAGCCAGCCCGAGCGGAGGGTCTCGGCGACGGCCTCGATCTCCTCCTCGCCGATCGCAGGGGGCTGAAAGCCGAGCGGGGTCTCGCGCGTCATTCGACGACGAAGCGTATTTCGTCCGCGGCGGCGCGAGCGCGCTCCAGCGCCTGCTCGCGGTCGTCGCCGACCGCGATCACCGCCCCGGCCCGGTCGGCGCCGCGCAGCAGCGGCCCGAAGACGTGCCCCGGCTGCCGGTAGATCCGCACGTCGAGCACCCCCTCGACCGCCTGCGCCGGCTCGATCCCCTCGACCTCGACGAGTCGCCCCTCGGGCGCGACCAGGAACCGGACGCACCCGCCGCCGACGAGAGCTTGTGTTGGTTCAACACAAGCGTCGTTTCCCAGCGCGAAATCGAGTGCGAGCTCGTTCAGCCGCACCCCCGTCACCGCTTCCGTGAGCTCCGCGTCGTGGCCCCCGCCGAGGCGCGCAGCCAGCTCCACGACTCGGATTCCGTCGTGCCCGCACCGCAGCTGGGTGTAGGTCGGGCCGTTCCGGACGCCGACCGCTTCGGCCGCGGCCCGAGCGGCCTCGATCGGAGCTTGTGTTGCACCGACACAAGGCCAGACGTGCGCCAGCGCGACGCCGAACGCGGGCGGGTCGGCGGTGATCCGGTCGGTCACGAGGAGCGGGTGGAACTCGCCGTCGACCGAGACGGCCTGCACCGTCACCTCCGGGCCTTCGACGTGCTCCTCGACGATGTAGGCGTCGTTGCGGGAGGCGGCGAGCGCGGCCTCGATCGCAGGCGCCAGCTCGGCCTCCGTCCGCACGAGCGTCAGGCCGCGCTGGCCCTGACGGTCCGGCGCCTTGACGACGCAGGGCAGCACGGGCTCCTCGAGCAGCCGCGGCTGCGGCACGCCCGCCTCGGCGAACCGCTCTCGCTGGCGCGACTTCGTGGTGGCCAGGGTCGCCGTCGCCGCGTCGATCGGATGCGGCAGCCCGAGCCGCGCGGCGACGCGCGCAGCGACCCCGACGGGCCAGTCGGCACCGGGCGAGACGATCCCGTCGACGCTCTCCGCGCGCGCGAGCCGGTCGATCCCCGGCTCGTCCTCCGTCGAGACGACGGCGCGCTTGTCCGCGTAGGCGAACCCCGGCGCAGACGCGTCGCGGTCGACGGCGATCACGAAGAGGTCGCGCTCGCGCGCCGCACGCAGGAGCCCGATCTGCGCGGGCCCGGCCCCTAGGACGAGGAGACGCTGTCGCGCGCGGTCAGTGCCCGCCACCACACCTCGTTTGCGCGATACCAGTCGACTGTCTGCTCGAGGCCGCGGTCGAACGACGTCCGTGCCCGCCAGCCCGTCAGCCGCTCGAGCTTGTCGGTCGAGCCGATGTGCCGGTCGACCTGGCCCAGCCGCTCCTCGACGAAGACGACGTCGTCGTCGGCACCGACAGCGGCGAGGACGGCGTCGGCGACGTCGCGGACGGAGATGTCGATCCCGGTCGCGACGTTGACGACCTCGCCGGCGAGCCCGTCGACGTCGGCCGCGATGATCGCCTCGATCGCCTCGGCGTCGTCGTCGACGTAGAGCCAGTCGCGTGATGCGTGCCCGTCGCCGTGGATCGTCAGCGGCTCGCCCGAGAGCGCCTGGGTGATGAAGCGCGGGATCACCTTCTCCGGATGCTGGCGCGGCCCGTAGTTGTTGAACGGGCGCACGATCACGATCGGCAGCCCGTAGGTGACGAAGTACGAGTACGCGAGCCGGTCGCCGCCCGCCTTCGTCGCCGCATACGGCGAGCGCGGGTTGAGCGGATGCTCCTCGTCCATCGGCGCGTACTCCGCCGTGCCGTACACCTCGCTCGACGAGATCAGGATGAAGCGCTCGACGGGCGTGCGGCGGATCGCGTCGAGCAGGATCTGCGTCCCCTCGACGTTCGTGGTCACGAACTCGGAGGCCCCCTCCTCGATCGACTTCTCGACGTGCGACTCCGCCGCCGCGTTGACGATCACGTCGACCTCGCCGACGAGCTTGGCGACGAGCTCGGGGTCGCGGATGTCGCCGTGGACGAACGAGAGCCGCTCGTGGCTCATCACGTCCGCGAGGTTCTCGAGGTTGCCGGCATACGTCAGCGCGTCGAGCGAGACCACCTCATGGTCCGTGTGCGCCAGCAGGTGCCGGATGAAGTTCGACGAGATGAACCCGGCACCGCCGGTGACGAGAACGCGCTTGCTCACAGTTCCTCCGAGATCGAGTAGAGAGGCCGGCCTTCGACCTCGCGCTGGATTCTGCCTAGGTATTCCCCCACGAGCGCGAGGATGAAGCCTTGGATCCCGAGCACGAAGAGCACCGCGACGCCGCCGAGCAGCGGGCCGGGGAAGTTGGAGCGATCGATCCAGAACCAGATCCCGTAGGCGCCGAGCCCGGTCGCGAGCAGCGTGCAGACGACCCCGAGCGCCATCCCGATCCACTGGATCGGCTGAGGCCAGAAGCCGGCGAGCACGTGCAGGGCGAGCCGGAGCAGGCGCAGCGGCGAATAGCTCGAGCGGCCGGCGCGAGCCGCATGACCGACGTCGACCTCGACGACTGAGGCGCCGCCGGAGAGCACGAGCGCCTTCGTGAACTTCTGCTTCCCGATCGCCGGCAGCACCGGCTCGACCGCGCTGCGGCGGTACGCGTTGAACGCGCAGCCGAAGTCCGAGATCGCCACGCCGGTGAAGCGGCGGAGCATCCCGTTGATCAGGCGCGACGGCAGCGTCCGGCCCCACGAGTCCTTGCGGGCGACGCGGCGGCCGCTGGCCACGTCGGCGCCGTGCTGGACCGCCTCGAGCAGGCGCGGGATGTCCTCCGGCTCGTTCTGGAGGTCGCCGTCCATCGTCACGACGAACCGGCCGCGGGCGCGCGCGAGGCCGGCGTGCATGGCCGGGTGCTGGCCGAAGTTGCGCTTGAAGCGCACGCCGCGGACGCGCGGGTCGGCCGCGTGCAGCCGCTCCACCGCCGCCCAGGTCGCGTCGGTGGAGCCGTCGTCGACGAGGATCACCTCGAACGGCTGCCCGTCGAGGGCGGATACGGTGCGGCGGTAGAGCTCCTCGACCGAGCCTTGCTCGTTCAGGAGCGTGACGACCACGGAGACGACGGGATCGGGCATGGGGAGAGGAGCGTACCGCCGGCCGGGCGAGCCGATCGTGCGTCGGGACGTCTGGCGCGGACGCCCGTGGGTCGGCTGGGCGGGCCTCGTCGTCGAGGACGGCGACGGCCTGCTCGCCCTCTACATGCCGGAAGGCGGCGAGCTCGCGATCGCCGCCGGCGAGTTCCCCGGCGGCGCGCATCCCTGGAGCGGCAAGGACCGCTGGAGCGGGCACGGCGTCCTGCAGCTCCAGCGCCCGGGCGAGATGCACGCCGTCTGGGTCTTCTGGAACGGCCCCGAGCGCGAGCTCGGAGCCTGGTACGTGAACATCCAGGAGCCGTTTCGCCGCTCGTCACTCGGCTTCGACACGCAGGACCTCGAGCTCGACATCGTCGTCTCGCCCGACGGCTCCTGGAGGTGGAAGGACGCGGAGAAGGTCGAGGGCTGGATCGAGAAGGGCCGCTGGACGGCGGCCGAGGTCGAGGCCATCCGCGCCGAGGGCGGCCGGATCGCGGCCGAGCTCGAGGCCGGCAGGCGCTGGTGGGACGAGCGCTGGGCGGAATGGCGGCCCGACCCGGGCTGGCAGGCCGAGCCGCTTCCCCGCGGCTGGGAGACGGCGCCGTGAGCGACGCCGTCTGGCGCGACCTCCACCACGATCGCGTCTGGCGCGCGCAGGCGTGCCGGATCGTCGAGGAGTCACCCGAGACGATCGTGATCTGGATCCCCGCCGGCGCTCCCGCGAAGGTCCCGGACGGCGGCCTCCGCATCCCCGGCGACGACTGGGAGCTGATCGACAAGGTCAACACGCGCGACCAGGTCTGCGTCGCGAAGCCCGGCCGCGCCCACTCGATCTACGTCTTCTGGGATCACGACCGGCGGCTCAGCCACTGGTACGTCAACTTCGAGCGGCCGCTCCGGCGCTCGCCCGTCGGCTTCGACACGTTCGACGAGAAGCTCGACCTGATCGTCCGTCCGGACGGCTCGTACGCCTGGAAGGACGAGGACGAGCTCGAGCAGGCCGCGGCACTCGGGTTGCTCGATCCGAACGAGGTTCGCGCGGAGGCGCAGCGGGTGCTCGAGGAATGGCCGTTCCCGACCGGCTGGGAGGACTTCCGCCCGGATCCGAGCTGGCAGATCCCGGAGTTCCCGGACGGCTGGGACCGCGTCTGACGGCCCGAAGGGACGTGTCCCAGGGACAGACCCTGGGACACGTCCCGTTCAGACGGGCCTATGCGCCTTCGAGCGCAGCGGCCGGAGCCTCGGCGCGCTGCTTGCCGGGGACGGCGAGCGCGATCACGGCGCCAACGCCGACGACTGCGGCTCCGACCCACGTCGCGGTGACGAGGCCGTCGTTGAAGACGGCCGGCGTCTCGTAGCCGCCCGTGCGGGCGAAGATCGAGGCCAGCACGGCGACGCCGAAGACACCGCCGACCTCGCGGATCGCGTTCGACGCGCCGGATGCCTTGCCCTCGTCGCGGGCGCCGACCGCGGTGAGGACGATGTTCGCGACGGGCGCGAAGAACATCCCCATCCCGATCCCGGAGAGGATGAACGGCCCCACGAGGGAGGAGTAGCCGACGTCCGCCGACGACACGGCCGCGATCCAGCCGAGCCCGATCGCCTGCAGCGCGAGCCCGCCGGCGAGGAACGGCCTGCCGCCGATCCGATCGGAGAGCGCGCCCGCGATCGGCGCCACGATCATCGGCATCGCCGTCCAGGGGAGCACCCGCAGCCCGGCCTCGAAGGGCGAGTAGCCCTGCGCGGTCTGGAAGAACTGCGAGAGCAGGAAGATCGACCCGAACATGCCGAAGTACATCGCCAGCGAGGCGCCGTTCGCGGCCGCGAACGCCCGGTCTGCGAAGAAGCGGAGCGGCAGCATCGGCTGCTTCGCCCGGGCCTCCCAGGCGACGAACGCGGCGAGCAGGGCGACGCCGACCGCGAGCGAGCCGACGATCTGCGCGCTGCCCCAGCCGTCCGCGTTGCCGTGCACGAGACCCCAGACGAGGCCGAGCAGGCCGCCGCTGGCGAGCCCGAGACCGGGCAGGTCGAGCGCCTTGTCGGGGCCGTGCGACTCGTTCAGCATCCGCGAGAGCGGGAGCACGGCGAGACCGATGGGCACGTTCAGCCAGAAGATCCACTGCCACGCGATCCCGTCGACGACGGCGCCGCCGACGAGGGGTCCGGCGGCAACGGCGAGGCCGGCGATCCCGGACCAGGCGCCGAGCGCGACGCCGCGCTTCTCGGCCGGGAACGCGGCCGAGAGGAGCGTCAGCGTCAAGGGGGTGACGATCGCGCCGCCGATCCCCTGGACGGCGCGCGCTGCGATCAGCGCCTCCATGGACGGGGCGAGTGCAGCCGCCGCGGACGCGGCCGTGAAGAGGCCGAGCCCGAAGATGAACATCCGCCGGCGCCCGAAGCGGTCGCCGAGCGCGGCGCCGGTGAGCAGGAAGACGGCGAAGGTCAGCGTGTACGCGTTCACCGTCCACTCGAGCTGTTCGATCGTCGCGTCGAGGTCGGTGCGGATCACGGGCAGCGCCGTCGAGACGACGAGGTTGTCGAGGACGACCATGAACAGCGCGACCGAGGTGATCGCGAACGTCCAGAGGGTCTTTGTCTTGGCCTGCATCGGGTTCAACTCCTTCCGCTGAGAGTTAGTGACTCATCACTATGTCGTAGGGTCAAAAAAACTCACTCCTCGCGCGCACAGCCGGCGATCAGCCGGTCGCCCCACGGCGTCGGGTCGTCGAAGAGCTGCATCGCGTTGAGGACGTTCAGCAGCATCCCCCTGGCGAAGAAGGTGCTCACGACTTCCGGCGGCTCGCCGGACGTGCGCTCGGCGAGCTCCACGAGGTCGCGCCACACGCGCCGCACGCCCTCGCGGACATCGGCGTCCTCGCAGCCGGCGAAGCACTGCAACATCAGCTGCAGGCGCTCGCGGTCCTCGATCAGACCGGTGTAGGCGTCGCCCATCGCGTGGAGCGCCTCCATCCCGGTCTTCCCCCGCGACGCACGCTCGAAGGCCTGGTAGGTCTCCTCCATCGCCTTCGCGGTCGTCGCGAGGTAGAGCTCCTTCTTCGTCCCGAAGAGCCGGAAGAGGTACGGCTGCGAGATCCCTGCGGCCTTCGCGATCGCGTCGGTCGACGCGCCGTGCAGGCCCTTGCGCGAGAACTCCGAGGCGGCCGCGTGGAGCACCGCCTCGCGCCGCTCGTCGGCCGTCTGCCTCGGTGACGTCACGCTCATAAGTAGTAAGTATTCACTTACAAGAGCGGCGTGTCAAGCGAAACGTGCGACTCCCTCGGCGACGCGGTCGAGATCGGCGTCGGTCAGCCGGCCGTGGAGCGGCAGCGCCAGCGCGCGGTCGAACGCCGCGTCGGCGCCGGGGAACGGCCCCTGGTCGCGGTAGGCGGAGAGCCGGTGCAGGGCGTACGTCCCGATCTGCACCTCGATCCCTTCCGCCCGCAGCGTCGCGAGCGCCTCGTCCTTGCGGTCGAGCCGGATCACGTAGGCCTGCCAGCCGTGGACGTCGCCATCGTCGGCAGCGGGTACGTCGACGAGGTCGCGCAGGCGCTCGGTGTAGCCCTCCGCGATCCGCGTCCGCTCGGCGAGCAGCTGATCGAGACGCCGCAGCTGCGGGATCCCGACCGCGCAGAGGATGTCGGCGAGCCGGTAGTTCGTCGAGGGCCGGACGATGTCGGCATCCGCGTCGATCCCGTGGTGCCGGAGGCGCCGCACGGACGCCGCCAGCTGGCCGTCGGTCGTCGTCACCGCGCCGCCTTCACCCGTCGTGACGACCTTGCGCGGATGGAAGGAGAGGCAGCCGGCGGCGCCGAGCCCGCCGCAGGGCATCCCGCGCCACTTCGCGCCGAGCGCGCCGGCCGCGTCCTCGAGCAGGAGCACGTCCGGCGGTACGGCGTTCTGTAACTCCTCCCAGTCGAGCGGCCGGCCGAAGAGGTGCACGGCGAGAACGGCCTTCGTCCTGGGCGTGACCGCGTCGTAGACCTTCGCCACGTCGAGGTTGAAGGTCGCCCGGTCGACGTCCACGAGCACGGGCGTCGCGCCCGCGAGCCGGACGACGTTGGCCGTCGCGGGGAACGTGTAGGCGGGAACGATCACCTCGTCGCCCGCACCGATCCCGAGCGCGAGCACGGCGAGATGCAGCGCCGCGGTGCCGTTCGAGACGGCGACCGCGTGCTCGACCCCGCACGCCGCGGCGACGAGCCCCTCGAGCTCCTCGACCTTCGGCCCCATCGTCAACGCGCCCGACTCGAAGACGGCGCGGACCTCCGCCAGCTCCTCCTCCCCGAGCTCGGGGAACGCTAGGCGGACGCCGGAATCTTCTCTCGATACCACGCGATCGTCTTCTCGAGGCCCTCGTCGAGGTCGACCTTCGCCTCGAAGCCGAGCACCTCGCGCGCCTTCTCGACGTTCGGGATCCGCAACTCGACGTCGGCGTAGTGGAGCGGCTGGAAGGTGATCTCGACGTCGGCGCCCGTCAGCCGCCGGATCCGCTGCGCGAGGTCGTAGATCGTGACCGTGGCGCGCGGGTTGCCGATGTTGAAGGTCTGGCCGGCCGCGGCCGGGTGCTCGAGGCAGGCGAGCGTCCCCTCGACCATGTCGTCGACGTAGCACCAGGCACGGATCTGCGAGCCGTCGCCGTGGATGACGAGGTCGCGGCCGGCGAGGGCGTTCTCGATGAACGCGCGGATGGCGCCGCCTCCGATCTGCCCGGGGCCGAAGACGTTGAAGGGATGCACCGTCACGGCCGGCAGTCCGAGCTCGTCGTGATACGCATGCGCCATGTGCTCGCCCGCGAGCTTCGAGACCGCGTACGTCCAGCGGGCCTCGCCGACCGAGCCGATGGTCGAGACCTGTCCCTCCTCGACCCGGAACGCGTGCGTGCCGAAGACCTCGCTGGTCGAGAAGTCGACGAACCGCTCGAGGCTGTCGAGCGTCCCGACGGCGGCCTCGAGCAGGTTGTACGTCCCGATCACGTTCACGCGCATCGTTCGGACCGGGCTCTCGAGCACGGTGTCGACTCCGGCGATCGCGGCGCAGTGGACGATGTGCGTGGCACCGGCGGCCAGCTCCTTCATCGTCTCGCCGTCGAGCACGTCCGCCTGGTGGAGCGTGAAGTTCGGATGCTCCGCCAGCGCCGTGCCGGAAAGCGCGTCGCGGTGCAGGTTGTCGGCCGCGACGATCTCGTTTTCGTCCACGAGCTGCCGGGCGAGAGTGGTGCCGATGAAGCCTGCACCGCCCGTGATGAAGATCCGCTTGCCCTGGAGCACGCGGCGAGTCTACCGGCGCGCTACCGTGTCTCCCGGCATGCGCAGCACCCTGCTCATCGCCCTCGTGGTCGCCGCAGTCGGCTGCGGCGCGGGCCAGAGCGCCAAGGGCGGCGCGACGCCAGTGACGCAGCTCTCGATCTCGTTCTGGCCGGAGGGCCGCGGCACGGAGGCGCCTGCGAAGTGGACTCTGCGCTGTGATCCGGCGGGCGGCACGGTCCCGCGCGCGGCCGGCGTCTGCCGGCAGCTCTACGCGATCGCGACGCCCTTCGCGCCCAGGCGGAAGGACATCGTCTGCACCGACCAGTACGGCGGCCCGCAGCAGGCGCTGATCTCGGGCACGTACAAGGGCAACCGCATCTGGACGATGATCGGAATGCGGAACGGCTGCGACATCTCGCGGGCGAAGCGGCTCGCGTTCCTGGTGCCGGGCTTCTCCGCCAATCCCGGTTCGTGACGCGAGCGCTCGCGCTGACGGCGCTGACCACGCTCCTTCTCCTCGCCGCCTGCGGCGGCGGCGACGGCGAGGACGTGGGCGGCGACGCCGCGATCGACCTGAAGGTGACGCTCTGGCCCAACGGCGACGCGGGCGACTCGATCACGTGGACGCTTCGGTGCGAGCCGACGGGCGGCGACCATCCGGATCCAGAGGCCGCGTGTGCGGCGCTGACCGCGGTCGACGATCCGTTCGGCCCCGTCGCGCCGCCGAAGCGCTGCGCCGAGATCCCGGGCGGCGAAGAGAGCGTCGCCGAGCTCGAGGGCGACTACCGCGGCCGCCCGGTGAACTCGCGCTTCAGCCACGAGAACGCCTGCGTCAGTGGGCGCTGGGACCGGATCGCGCCGGTCTTCCCGACTGGCGCGTAGGCGACCGGGATACCATCGCGCGCGACGTGAAGACGGTCCTCTTCGTCGGCGCTGGGCGCCACCAGCGCCGTGCGATCCTCCGGGCGAAGGAGCTCGGCCTCCGCGTCGTGGCGGTCGACCGCAACCCCGAGGCCCTGGGCCTCCAGGCAGCCGACGTCGGCGAGGCGGTCGACTTCACCGACGTCGCAGCGGTCACCGAAGTCGGCCGCCGGCACTCCGTCGACGGGGTCCTCACCGTCTCGGCCGACCGGGCGGTGCCGGTCGTCGCCACTGTCGCAGAAGCGCTCGGGCTGCCCGGGATCGGCAGCGAGACGGCGCATCTGATGACACACAAGATCGCGATGCGGCGGACGCTCGCCGACGCCGGCGTGGCGCAGCCTCGCTTCGCCGGGGCACGCGACATGGCGAGCGCGCGGGCGGCGCTCGACGCGGTCGGCGTGCCCGCGGTGCTGAAGCCCGCGGACTCGGGCGGCCAGCGCGGGATCTTCTACGTCGAGTCGCAGGACGAGCTCGACGGCCACGTGCACGCTGCGCTCGCGGAATCGCCGACCGACGAGGCGATCGTCGAGAGCTTCCACGACGGGCTGGAGCTGAACGGAATCGTGATCGCGCGCGGCGGGGAGGCGTTCCCGCTCACGCTCTCCGACCGGCTGCGGCCGCCCGGAATCGGCTTCGGCGTCGGTTGGATCCACGTCTATCCGGCGTCGATCTACGCGGACGTGCTCGCGGAGGCGGAGCGCGTCGCGGTCCACGCCGTCCGTGCGCTCGGGCTCCAGGACGGGATCGCCTTCCCGCAGCTGATCGTCTCCGACGACGGCTCGGTGCGTGTCGTCGAGGTGGCGGCGCGGATCCCCGGCGGCCAGATGGCCGACCTCGTCCGGCACGCGGTCGGCGTCGACCTGGTCGAGGTGGCGCTACGACAGGCGCTCGGCGAGGAAGCGCCGGACGAGCTCGTCCTGCCGCGCTTCAAGCAGCCGCTCGCGATTCGCTTTCTGACCGCCAGCCCCGGCCCGTTGCCGACCGGGAAGGTGCGGTCGATCGGGCCGCTCGACCCCGTCCTGGCAGCCGAGGGGGTCGTCCAGGCGGACACGTACCTCCAGGTCGGCGAGACGATTCGCCCGGTGCGGCTCGACGGCGACCGCCGTGGCTACGTGATCGCGACCGCGGACACCTCGGTCGAGGCGCTGCAGCGGGCCGAGGCAGCCGCGCGCCTGCTGGCGGTGGAGGTCGAATGAGCTGCGCGTTCGATCTCGACCACTACCGAGAGCTGATCGAGGCCGCGCAGGCCGGGGGCTACCGATTCGCCTTCTTCGAGGGCGCGCCGGAGGAGGGGACGGTGATCCTCCGCCACGACGTCGATCTCTCGCTCGACGCGGCGCTGCGCTTGGCCGAGCTCGAGGCCGACGCCGGAGCGCAGGCGACCTACTTCCTGATGACCGGCTCGGTCTTCTACAACCTCGGCTCGCACGAGGGCGAGCAGGCGCTGGGCCGGCTGCGCGAGCTGGGGCACCGGGTCGGGCTCCACGCCGTCTACCCGCGGCTCGACCTCGACGACCGCTTCGACCCGGTGATCGCCTGGCACAACCCCGACCCCGAATACATGCGCGCGCCCGTCGAGGGGGCGATCAACGTGATGGAGTCACCCTGGTTCGACCCGGAGACCTACCGCTCCGACTCGAACCAGCACTGGCGCTCGGGCTGCCCGCACGAGGAGCTGCGCGAGGCCGCCTTCCCGTGGCTGCAGCTGCTGACGCACCCGGAGATCTGGGTCTACCCCGGCACGCGCATGGGAGAGACGATGCGCGCGATGCTCGAGGAGGAGAAGGAGCGCCGCCTCGACCAGCTCGCCGCCGACCGGATCGATCTCTCGTGAGGGACGTCACCGTCCTCGTCTCGGCCTCCGGCGCACCGGGAACGGCCGCGCTGCTGAAAGGGCTGCGCGCGAACGGCGAGCGCACCGTCCGCATCGTCGGCACCGACATGAGCGAGCGCTCCGTCGGCCGCCACCTCGCCGATGCGTTCCACCGCGTCCCGGCCGGTTCCGATCCCGGCTTCGCGGACGCGATGCTCGACGTCGTCGAGCGGGAGGGTGTCGACGTCGTCCTGCCGCAGTCCTCGTTCGATCTCGAAGGGCTCGCCGCCCACCGCGACCGCTTCCCCGTCCCGGTGCTCGTCTCCTCGCCCGACACGATCCACCGCTCGAACGACAAGGCCGAGACGTACGCACTGCTGCAGCGACTGGGGGTCAAAGGGCCGGACTTCCGGCGCGTCAACGGCGCCGTGGAGGTGGCGGCGGCGGCCGAGGAGCTCGGCTACCCCGACCGGCCGGTGTGCTTCAAGCCCGTCTTCTCGTCCGGCTCCCGCGGGTTCCGCATCCTCGACCCCACCGTCGACCGGGCCCACCAGCTCCTGAACGAGCGGCCCGGCTCGGTCGCGATGCGGCTGGAGGAGGCTGTCGAGCTGCTGCCGGACGAGGGCGGCCCGGACCTGCTCGTGATGGAGCTCGCGACCGGAGGCGAGCGCACGGTCGACGGGATCGCCGACGGCCGCCGCGTCGTCCTCGGCCACCCGAAGACGCGCGAGGCGATGCGCGCGGGCCTCGCGATGTACTTCGTCACGCTCGAGGACGACGAGCTGATGGCGACCGCGGACAAGCTCGTCGAGGAGCTCGCGATCGAGTGGTTCTTCAACATCCAGCTCGTCGGCGAACACGTGATCGAGATCAACCCGCGGATCTCGACGATCGTCTACCAGGACGATCTCAACCTGCCGTACCTCGGCGTCAAGCGGGCGCTCGGCGAGATCTCGGACGGCGAGCTGGTGGAGCTGCGCTCGCGGATCCAGCCCGGCCGCGCCAGCCTGCGCTACTTCGACCAGGTCGACTTCGACGGCCCGCTCGTCGACTCGCGCGCGCACGCGCGTGGCTGAGAAGCCCCTCCGCGTCACCCTCTGCCCCGTCAACACGGCGGGCGTGCCCTGGACGAATGCGCAGGCGCTGCGGCGGCGCGGCGTCGACGCGCGGCTCGTCGTCTTCGAGCGCTACACGCTGCATCCGGAAGCCGACCGGTCGCTGGATCTCTCCGGCGGCCTCGTGCACCGGCAGCTGAAGCAGTGGGCGGCGCTCACGCGGCTCCTGCCGCAGACGGACGTCTTCCACTTCCACTTCGGCCTGACGCTCGTGCCCCAGTCGCTGCAGTTCCCGATCCTGCGCGCGCTCGGCAAGAAGTCGGTGATGCACTACCTCGGCTCCGACATCCGCGGCAAGTCGCCCGAGCAGCTCGCGTACGGGCGCAAGGCCGGTGCGCAGGTCGTCGGCAGCTACGACGCGATCCGCTGGGTTCCGGAGGCGGAGGTGATCCCGCCGGGCGTCGACCTGGCGCGGCTGACCCCGGTGCCGCCGGCCGACCGCGAGCGGCCGTTGATCGTCCACGCCCCCTCCTCGCGCAGGCGCAAGGGCAGCGAGCACGTGATCGCGGCCGTCGAGGGGCTCGACGCCGACCTCGAGCTCGTCGAGGGTCTCCATCACGACGCGGCCTTCGAGCGCTATCGCGCCGCCGACATCGTCGTCGACCAGCTCAATGCAGGCTGGTACGGGCTCTTCGCGATCGAGGCGATGGCGCTGGGGAAGCCGGTCGTGACCTTCCTCCACGACGAGGCCGTGCGGCGAACCGAGGAGGCCTTCGGCACGCGCGTCCCGATCGTCTCGGCGACGGCGGAGACGCTGCGCGAGACGCTGCGGCCGCTCGTCGCCGACGCCGCCCGCCGCCGCGAGCTCGGCGCGGCCTCGCGCGCGTACGTCGAGCAGGTGCACGACCTCGAGCGGGTCACCGACCGCCTGCTCGCCCTCTACGCTCGTCTCTAGATGAGCCTCGCCGCCCAGATGAAGCGGCTCGGCCGCCACTCGGCCGTCTACGGCCTCGGCGGGATCGTCTCGCGCGTCCTCGCCGTCTTCCTGCTCCCGCTCTACACCCGCTACCTCGACACCGAGGACCTCGGCGCCGTCGGGCTCGTCGTCGCGTTCTCGGCCGTGCTCGTCACGATCCTGCGTCTCGGGATCTCGTCGGCGTTCTTCCGTTACTACTTCGACTCGACCGACCCCGCACGGCGGCGGCTCGTCGTCCGCACGTCGTTCTGGTTCACGATGGCGAGCGCCACCGCAGGGCTCGCCGCCGGCGTTCTGCTCGCGGAGCCGGTCGCCGACGTGCTCGGCCTCGACGACGCCAATCTCGTCCGCGCCGGCTTCGTCGGGATCTGGGCGCAGATGAACTACGAGCAGCTGACCTCGCTCTTCCGCGCCGAGGAGCGGTCGACCGCGTTCGTCCTCGCGAGCCTCGCCAACATCGCGGTGACGATCGCCGCCACGATCCTGCTCGTCGTCGTCTGGGAGCAGGGCGCGCTCGGCGTGATCGTGGGCAACTTCACCGGCACGCTCGTCGTCTACCTCGCCCTGCTCGCCGTCCATCGCGAGCAGCTGGGGCTCGAGTTCTCGCGCCCGCTCCTGCGCGAGATGAACCGCTTCGGGGTGCCGCTCGTGCCCGCGGCGCTCGCGCTGATCGCCGTCAACTTCAGCGACCGTTTCTTCCTCGTCCACCTCGCGAGCCTCGAGGAGGTCGGGCTCTACGAGATCGGCGTCCGGATCGCGTCGGCGATGGTGCTGCTGCTGACCGCGTTCCGGATGGCGTGGCCCGCCTTCGCCTACTCGATCGAGGACGACGGCGAGGCCAAGCGCACGTACGCATTCGTGCTCACGTACCTCGTCGTGATCGCCTCCTGGCTGGCGCTCGCGCTCGGTCTGCTCGCGCCGTGGCTCGTGCGCCTGCTGACGCAGCCCGAGTTCTACGAGGGCGAGCGCGTCGTCGCCCCGCTCGCGTTCGGCGGGATGGCGTACGCGGCCTACATCGTGATGGCGATCGGCGTCGGCCGGGCGAAGCGGACGCAGTTCAACTGGGCGATCACCGGGGTCGCCGCGGTCGTCAACGTGGTCTTGAACCTGATCCTGATCCCGCCCTACGGGATGATGGGCGCCGCGATCGCGACCGTCGCCGCGTACGGCGTCATGTTCCTCGCGATGACGTGGTACGCGCAGCGCGTCTTCCCGACGCCGTACCAGTGGCGCCGCGTTCTCACCGCCGTCGGAGCCGCGCTGGCGCTGCTGCTGATCGGCCGCCAGCTCGGCGGGCTCGCGCCGGCGATCCTGCTGACGCTGGCGTACCCGCTCGCGCTGCTCCTGCTCGGCTTCGCGCTCCCCGAGGAGCGGCTCAGGCTGCGAGCAATCCCGTCACGTACATCACCGCGATCCCGGTGAGGAAGCCTCCGATCGCGTAGCCGGAGCGGAGGCCCGCGGGATCGCGTTTGGACACGTAGCGGACGACCTCGGCGACGACCTCGAAGGCCGCACCGGCCGCGGCGCCGAAGAACAGCGCCGCGAGCACGTCGTTCGCGGCGAAGCCTCCGAGCCAGGCGCCGAGGATCGTGGGTGCGCCGGCGATCACCGCGAGCGTCGCGAGCCGCGCCCACGAGACTCCGGCCCGCTCGTCCGCGGCCGGCGCGGCGATGCCGAGGCCCTCGGTGACGTTGTGGATCATGAAGCCGACGATCAGGAACGAGCCCAGCGTCAGCTGCCCGAACGCGAACGACGTCCCGATCGCGAGCCCCTCGCCGAAGTTGTGGAAGCCGATCCCGATCGCGACGAGCGTCGCCAGCGCGACTCCGCCGAGCGCAGCGCCGCCCTCGCCGGAGAAGCGGCCGGAGATGAACGTCATCGTCAGGAAGCTGCCTGCAACCCCGAGCAGCACGAGCCCCGGGCCGCCGAGCGCGCCCGGCACCGCAGCCTGCAGCGCGAACGCCTCGAAGAGCGCCTCGACGCCGAGGAACGAGAGCAGGCCGCCGGTCAGGGCCATGAAGGCGGTCAGCCAGCGCTGCTCGATCCGGCGCAACGACGGCAGCCAGAGCAGGCCGAGGGCGACCGGGAGCACGCCGACGAGGAAGCCGATGATCGCGTAGCCGAGGAACCCACTGGCGCTGACGCCGGGCGTCTCCACGGCCGCGGGGATCTCCTCGACCGTCTCGATCCCGGTCGAGCTGGTGACGCCGACCGAGATCGGGTCGTCCTGGACCCAGTCGTAGGGGACGACGATCGTGCTGGAGCGGAGTCGACCGAGTGTCCGGTCGCCGTCGACCTCGAACGGGACGATCGCGTCGTCGACCGTGACCGACGCAATCGTCAGGTCGTCCGTCTGCGGGTTCGTGACCCGGATCTTGATCTCGCCGGGCTTGAACTCGACGCGGCGGACGTCGAACTCGTCCGGCTGAGGCGGGTTGCGCCCGATCAGGTCGACGATCGAGGCGCCCGACGCCACGTAGCCGCCGACGGCGAGGGCGAGCAGGATGATCGGCACGAGCGCCCAGATGCGCCACGAGAGCCCGCCGCGCCCCGCCGCTTTCGTCGCCATCAGTCGACCACGTCGAAGAAGCCCATCCAGCCGAGCTCGGTGAACTCGGACTGGTGCGCGTGGAACATGAACGTGCCGGTATTGGCGAATTCGATCTCGATCACGCCGCGCTGCCCCTGGCACTGCATGACCGTGTCGGTGTACTCGCGGTAGTCGCCCGTCCCATTCGGCTGGTAGTAGAAGAAGTCCGCGTGCAGGTGGAACGAGTTGATCAGGTCGAACTCGGTCAGGTTCGCGACGTAGATGCGGACGAGCTCCGAGCGCTTGACCTTGATCGGATAGCGCGCGTAGTAGAAGCTGCGGCCGTTGACGGTGTAGAAGTTGTTCCCGCCGTCGCCGTCGGTGTCGTAGCCGTTCATCACCATCACGAGCTCCTGCGCCGGCGGGCGCGGCTCCTTCGGGTCGATGATCAGCGCGCCGTAGAGCCCCTTGTGGATGTGCTTCTTCAACGGCGTCGAGTGACAGTGGTACGGATGGAAGCCCGCCGGCCGCGCCTCGAACTCGTACGTCAGCTCGCCGCCCGACTTGACGATCTCGAAGACGCCGTCCTGGTTCGTCGGATGGATTCCGTGGAAGTGGATCGTGTGCGGATGCGAGCCCGCGTTCGTGAAGTTGACGCGGAGGATGTCACCCTCCGTCGCGCGCAGCACCGGCCCGGGGACGGTGCCGTTGTAGGTCCAGGCGGGGAAGAAGACGCCGGGGGCAATCTCGATGTCGCGATCGGTCGCCCGGAGGTCGTACTCACGGATCCGGCCAGGCTCGTAGGGCAGCGCGGGCGGCGGATAGAGCAGCGCGTCGAGATCACGCGGGCCGCCGACCGCGGGCACGGTCTCGCCGATCATCGCGGCGTGCCCCGAGGCCTCGTGGCCGTGGACGTGGCCCTGCATCGTCCGGTCGGCCGCGTCGGCGTCGCCGCCGAGCGCCATCTTTCCCAGCACAGGCGCGGCGACGAGCGGAGCTGCACCCGCAAGCAGTCGTCGTCGCGTAAATTTAGGCATGGCTAAATCCTAGCCAAGATGGATCCTGCTGCAAGCACGGAGGAGAATCCCGCCGTATGGTGAGAACGTGAAGCCGTCGCTGCTGCCGGCGCGCTCGCTCGGGGCCACGGAGGTCCGTGCGCTCGCGCACCCGCTGCGCCTGCGAATGCTCGAGTCGCTCGCCGACGGCCCGGCCACGGCGTCGATGCTGGCGCGCGAGCTGGGCGAGTCGAGCGGCGCGACGAGCTACCACCTCCGCGCGCTGGCGGCGGCCGGCCTGATCATCGAGGACCTCGACCGGCGCAAGGGCCGGGAGCGCTGGTGGAAGCGCGATCCGGACCGCGTCGGGCTGATCTCCTCCGCGCCCGCAGAGGATCCGGAGTACGACGCCGCCGTCGCCCAACTCGAGAGCACGATGGTCGCCCGCGACGAGGACGCTCTGCGGCGCTACATCCACCAGCGGCGCGAAGGCGAGCACAGCGACTCGTGGCGCGAGACCGCGTTCATCGGCGGCTGGACGGTCTATGCGACGCAGGAGGAGGTGAACGAGCTCTCGGAGCTCGTGGTCCGGTGGCTGCGCGCGCGGCAGCAGCCTGCGCACGAACGCGACCGGGCGGCGCCGCTCGTCTACGTCACCTATCGCGCGTTGCCGCAGACACCGACCGCGGGGTAGATGGCGGACCGCTCCTTCGCCGGGCAGCTGACCCGCGAGAGCGAGGAGTGGGTCGCCGAAGGGATCGTCTCGGCGGAGCAGGCGGCGGCGATCCGCGAACGCTACGCGGGCGCGAAGGAGGAGCGGCGCGGCAGCGCGACGACGGCGCTCGCCGTGATCGGCGCGGTCGCGGTCGGCTTCGGCGTGATCGGCTTCGTTGCCGCCAACTGGGAGGGAATGAGCCACGCCGCCCGGCTCGCGCTGCTGACGCTCGCCGTCGCCGGCTCGTACGCAGCGGGCTTCCAGCTCCGCGACCGGGCCCGCAGCTACCCGCGCGTCGGCGAGGCGCTCTACCTGCTCGGCGTCCTCCTCTTCGGCGCATCGCTCTTCCTCGTCGGGCAGATGTACAACGTCGAGGCGCACGATCCGCTGGCTCTGCTGCTCTGGGCCGGCGCAGCGACGGCGACCGCGCTCGTCGTCCGCTCACGGGCGATCGCGGCGGCCTCCGTGCTCATCTTCACGAGCTGGGTCGGCTGGGAGTTCGGCCACGCCCTCGACGACGCCGGCGGGGACACGTGGGGCGCCTTCCCGGTCGTCGCGGTGTTCTACGGCGGCGCGCTCTACGGGCTCGCAACCGCGGCGCGGGAGCGAGTCCGGGAGCACTGGTTCGCGGCCAGCGGCTTCCCCGAGTCCGGACGGGGGCTCGGACTGCCGGTTGCGGCGGCCGGCCTCTTCGTCTTCACGTTCTCCGAGGCGGCGGACGAGCTCGGGCAGGCGGGGGACGATCTGGCCGGGATCCTGCTCACGGGGGTGTTGGTCCTGGCCGCGCTGGCTCTCGCAGGCGCCGCGGCGCTGGCGCTGTCGACGCGTCCGAGCGCCGGCTACGAGGCGGGGATGCTCGGCGCCGTCGTGGCGGTGCTGCTGCTCGCCGTGCTCGCCGGCGGGGACGGGGACGCGTACGCCGTCGTCTTCAACGTCCTCTTCGCGGCGGTCGCGCTCGGCGTCGTCTACGCCGGCTACCTGAGCGACGAGACGTGGCTCGTGAACCTCGGTGTGGCCCTCGTCGCCGTCGACCTCGTCGCCCGCTACTTCGACGTCTTCTGGTCGGCGCTGCCGCGCTCGGTCGGGATGATCGGAGCGGGACTGCTCGTGCTCGGGATCGCCTACTTCCTCGAGCGGCAGCGCAAGCGGCTGCTCCAGCGGATGGCCGAGACGTGAGCAGCCGGCGCCGGCTCGCCCTGCTCGCTGTCGTCTGCGTTCAGCTCGCCGTGCCTCTGGCCATGGCCGGTCTGGTCGAAGCGGATCTCGCGTTCGGCCGGGAGATCAGACTGCGGGCGCAGCCCGTCGACCCGCTCGATCCCTTCCGCGGCAACTACGTCGTGCTCCGCTACGACATCTCGACGCTCCCGACGCTCGGGCAGGTCGCACGCGGGGAGAGGGTCTGTGCGCGGCTCTCCGAGTCGGACGGCGTCTGGCGGGCGGCGTACGCCGACCCGGGACGCCCCTCCGGCACCGTCATCTGCGGCCGGGCCCGCGAGGACGCCGCTCCCGGCGAGCCGGTGGGGATCGAGTACGGGATCGAGACCTACTACGCGAGCGCCGAGCGCGCCCGCGAGATCGAGAGGTCGATCGCGGCCGGAGACCTCTACGTCGTCGTCGACCTCGACGACGACGGCAGCGCCCGGATCGAGAAGCTCGAGGGCGGCGGCGGCGGCTAGGCGACGATCCGGTAGACCTGGAAGACCTCGGCGTACTCGCGGTTGACGTTGATCCCGTGCACACGCGCGAGGTTCCAGACGTACTCCGGGTTCGCGTAGCGGCGGTGCTGCTGCGACGCGTACTTCGCGAGCGCGGCGACCTTCTTCTCCAGGTGCCGCTGCTCGAGCGCGACGTAGGCGCCGTAGGAGAAGTCGAAGTTGTTCCAGGGGATCTCGTAGCCGAGCACCGTGGTGCGCTTGAACGCTCGCAGGCCCTCCTGCGCGATCGTCTGGTGATCCTGGTGCACGTCGTGGTGCGAGGGCTGGAAGACGGCGTCCGGCTTCAGCTCCTCCCAGAGCGTGACGAGCAGCTCGAGGATGTCCTGGCGATGCTCGGGGAAGGTGCGGACGTCGAAGTCGTGCACGCGCAGCTGCTCCTCCGGGATCCCGAGCTCGCTCGTCGCCTCGCGCACCTCGCGCGCGAGCGTGTCGGGCGCGAACCCGTCTGGCAGCGAGCGGGTCGCGATCGAGAAGGCGTGGTAGTGAACCTCCACGCCCGCTTCGACGAGCCGTGCCATCGTGCCGCCGCAGCCGAACTCGCCGTCGTCCGTGTGCGGTGCGAGCACGAGCACGCGCCGCCAGGTCTCGATCACGCCGTCTCCTCCGCCCGCCTGGCGGTGACGAGCGCGATCAGGCCGAGCAGGGCCCACATCGTCGGATCCTCGAAGAGCGCGTTGTAGAAGAGGCTGTGCACGGCGATCGCGCCAAGCGTAAGCGCCCCGACGAGGGCGGCGCGGCCGGCAGTCGTCGCGCCGCGGGCACGGAACGCCGGCCAGAGCGACGTGAGGCCTAGCCAGCAGAGCAGGACGAGCCCGGGGACGCCCGTCTCGGCGATCACGGTGACCGGGGTCGAATGCGAGGCCGCCTTCTTCGGCTCCTCCCCCTTCAGGCCTGTCCGCTCGGCGTAGGCGCGCTTGAAGCTGCCGGTGCCGACGCCGATGACCGGATGGTCGACCGCGATCCGGAGTCCGTTGCCGACGAGTCCCGCGCGGTCGCTCGTGACCGAGTTGAGGCCCGCGCGCGACTCCTGCAAGAGCTCGTGCCGCACCTGCGGCGTCGCGAAGCCCGCGGAGACGAGCACGACCGCGAGCACGGCCAGCGCCGCGGCGGCGCGCCAGCGCCAGGTCACCGCGGCGGCGGCGAGCGTGCCGGCGATCAGCGCCGCGAAGCTCGACTGCGAGAACGAGAAGAGCAGCCCGACCCAGATCGCCGCGACGACGGCGATGCCGGCGGCGAGCAGCCGCTCGCGCAGCCCGAGCAGCACGAGCGCCAGCGTGGCGAGGATCGCGACGACCAGGTAGCGCCCGTAGATCGACGGGTCCCAGAAGACCGAGTTGACGCGGAAGAAGGGCGCGTACGCGTTGTCGACCCGCAGCTTCGGGTTCCAGAAGACCTCGCGCGTCGCCCACTGGTACAGCCCGACGCCGGCGTACGCGAGCGCGGTCGCGACGAGCGCACCGTAGAGCGCGAGCAGCGCACGGCGGCTGAACGGCAGCCGCGCGAAGCCGACGGCGAGCAGCCCGAACGGGAGCACGAACGCCGCCAGGAAGATCGAGCCCTGCCGCAGGTCGTCGCTCCAGAGGAGCGCCAAGCCCGTCCACGCGGCCACGGCGGCGAGCGGCCAAGCCATCGGGCCCAGCTCGCGGACGCGGTCGTCGCCGCGGAGGAGCTGCCAGCCGAGCGCGAGCGTGTACGCGCCGACGACGCCGTAGAGGGGAAGGAGCAGGTTCGCCTCCTCGTCGCCGATGTCGATCGGAATTCGGATCGGGATGCAGGCGAGCGTGGCGAACGCGAGCGCCCACG
Organism: uncultured Gaiellaceae bacterium; assembly: GCA_963827015.1. Lineage (GTDB taxonomy): Bacteria > Actinomycetota > Thermoleophilia > Gaiellales > Gaiellaceae > Gaiellasilicea. The sequence goes on from CAWGZI010000016.1 coordinate 61,639, forward strand.
GGAATCGCAGCAGCACCCAGGCCCCGACGCCTGCGGCCAGCAGCCCGAGGGCGGCCGCAGCCGCCAGCAGACCGGCGTGGCCGTCGGGAGCGAGATACAGAGCGAGGCCGGCGGCGCCCGCTCCCCACGCGGCCAGGCCGACCAGCCGGAGCTCCCGCCGCGTCGCGACCAGCAGCAGCGCCAGTCCGAGGCAGCCGAGCGGGCCGGCGAGGCGGGCGACCTCGGTCAGCGCGAAAGCTCCCGGACGAACACGGCGGCGCGCGCCGTGTGCCCGTTCGCGGAGACGGTCAGCGTGAATTGGCCCTTCTGCCCGGGCGCACGCAGGCTGAGCGTCCCCGGCCGCGCGAATCCGCTGCGGCCGCCGAGCGTCCAGCGGACACGCTCCGCGTCGGACGAGACCCGGAGCGAGAAGCGCTCGCCCGCTGCGACCCTGATCCGGTCGCGGCCGAGCGCGACGTAGCGGACGGTGACGGCCACGGGCCGGGTACGGCCTGATCGATTCCCCGCCGGATCGACCGCAACCAGTTGGAGCTCGTAGCGGCCCGCGTCGAGCGGACGGCCCCTGCTCTTCCCGTTCCAGACGATCCGCTCCTCCGTACGGGCGAACAGAGTGCCTTTACCCTGGCGCTTGCCGTCGACGATGAGGGCCCCACGCCCGCGCTCGTTGAGGCGGTACGAGATCGTGAGCCGGTCGCGGCGGCCGTCGCCGTCGGGTGAGATGACACGCCGCGAGAGCTTGACGTCCTGCAGGACCGGCGCCGTCACGTCGATCCGGATCTCGTTCGGCAGCGTGATGGTCTGATGCTCGCCGCGCACGTGGATCCGGGGCTGGTAGTCGCCCTCGGGCAGCACCCGGCCGGCGTCGTCACGTCCGTCCCACTCGATCGTGACCGGCCCCTTCGGATAACGGCGGTCGCGCTCGATCGTCCGCACGACGTCGCCCCCGTCGACGATCGAGACGTCGATCCGGTCGGCGTTGCGGAGCTTGAACGCGATCGCCGCGTTCGCCTTGTCGCACTCGCAGACGGGCGAGAAGACCGGGTCGACGCGCGTCCCGAAGATCGGGCTCTTCTCCAGCTTCAGCCCCTGCGTGAGCGCGAACGCCGCGGCGGTGGCCGCGAGCAGCAGGACCACCAGCACGGTCGAGGCGATACGGGCCACAGCCGGGGGATTCTAGATTTCGCGGCGCAGCGCGAGGCCGAGTGGCTACGCTCGGCCGATGGAGCGCTCCGCGGATCCGTACCGCGACACGTCGGTGATCGACGCCCGGGCGCCGCGTTTCAACCAGGCCGTGATCGGGCTCGTCTCGCTCCTCGCGGTGACGGCCGGCCCGTGGTGGCTGCTGGCGGTGCTCGCGGCGCAGCTCGCGATCGGGCTGACGATCGGCCGCCGCTGGTGCCTGACCTGCGTCGCGTACTTCGAGCTCGTGCAGCCGCGGTTCGGCGAAGGGCCGCTCGAGGATGCGCGGCCGCCCCGGTTCGCGAACCTCGTCGGCTCGGCCTTCCTGACCGCCGCAAGCGTCGCCTTCGTCCTGGACGCAGACGCTCTGGGAACCGTGCTCGGGGCGTTGGTGGCGATGCTCGCGCTGCTCGCGGCTGCGACGGGCCTCTGCGTCGGCTGCGAGGCCTACAAGCTCGGCTACCGGATCAGCGGCCGGAGATTCGAGTCGTGCCCGCTTCCACCGCGGCCGGAACCGGCTTCGCGGAGCCTCTGAGGAGCTTCCGGCCGCCCGCGGTCAGCAGCGCGACCAGCGCGACGCCGAGCACGACGAGGATCACGATCTCGGCCCCGGGGATCTCGGCGAGCTTGAGCCCCGCGAGCGTCAGGGTCATCGCGAGCCCGAGTCGCAGGACGCGCTCGGGCAGCGTGATCGAGATCTGGCTGCCGAGGAGCACGCCCGGGATCGAGCCGATCAGCAGCCAGCCGGTCGCGCCGAGATCGACGTTGCCGGCCGCGAGGTGGCCCGCGCCCGCGACCCAGAGCAGCGCGGCCGCGTGGAAGATGTCGGTGCCGACGACCTTGGCGGCGGTGAGCGGGAAGACGAGCAGCATCACCAGGCCGAAGAACGTGCCGCTGCCGACCGAGGTGAGGCCGACGATGAAGCCGCCGAGTGCACCGGTGACGAGAGCGATCCGGTGATCGCGCGAGGTGAGCAGGAACGGCGCGTCGCTCTTCTCCCGGCCGGTCAGGAAGGTCTTGGCGGCAAAGCCGAGGCCACCCGCGATCAGCGCGATTCCGAGGATGATCCCGGCCGCGTCCTCGAAGCCGTCGCCGTAGCGGTGCTTCAGCCAGGTCGAGAGCGCCACCCCGCCGAGCGAGAAGGGCGCCGAGCCGAGCAGCATCCACAGAGTCAGCCGGGCGTGGACGGTCCCGAGCTGCCGGTGACGTGCCGCGCCGAAGCTCTTGAAGATGGCGCCGTGGAGGATGTCGGTGCCGATCGCGACCGTCGGCTTGAAGCCGAAGAGGAACACGAGCATCGGTGTCATCAGCGAGCCTCCGCCCATCCCGGTCATCCCGACGAGCGCGCCGATGAACAGCCCCGCGATCGAGAGCTTCCAGTCCACCCGGCGAGGGTACACGATCTCCACTAATACAGTCGATTAGCTTGTGTTATGACGCCTGGTACGCTTCCGCGCATGCAGGAGACGACGCACCCCGACGTCGCCGCGCTCGCGGCGCGGTCCGAGGAGCTCTCGGCGCAAGAGCTCGTCAGCGCGACGCTCGAGCGCTTCGGCGACCGCGTCTCGCTCGCGTGCTCGTTCCAGAAGGAGGAGTCGGTCCTGCTGGACATGCTCTTCCGGGCCGACCCGAAGGCGCGCGTTTTCGCGATCGACACCCACTACCTCTTCCCCGAGACGTACGAGCTCTGGCGCGAGGTCGAGCAGCGCTACGACACGACGATCGAGCTCTTCGAGGGCCCGAGCGCCGAGGAGCTCGCGGCGGCCCACGGCGAGAAGCTCTGGGAGACGAAGCCCGACCTCTACCTCTCGATCGCGAAGGTCGAGCCGCTCGTCCGCGCGCTCGGCGACCTCGACTGCTGGATCACCGGCGTCCGCCGCGACCAGTCCCCGACGCGCGCGAACGCGCCGAAGCTCGGCTGGGACGCCGCGCACGAGCTCTGGAAGGCGAATCCGCTCGCCGACTGGAGCGACGACGACTGCTGGGCCTACATCGAGGAGCGCGGGCTCCCGTACAACCCGCTCCACGACCGCGGCTACGCCTCGATCGGCGACACCCACTCGACGCGCCCCGGCACCGGCCGCGAGGGCCGCTGGGCCGACAGCGACCGGACCGAGTGCGGACTGCACGATTCCCGCTCCGACCCGCGAGCCTACGCCGCGTCGTGATCCGGCCGCGCCACCTCTCCCACCTCGACGAGCTCGAGGCGGAGGCGATTCACATCATGCGCGAGCTCGCGGCCGAGCTCGAGCGCCCCGTCCTCCTCTTCTCCGGCGGCAAGGACTCGATCGTCCTGCTCCGGCTCGCCGAGAAGGCCTTCCGGCCCGGCAAGTTCCCGTTCCCGGTCATGCACGTCGACACGGGCCACAACTTCCCCGAGGTGATCGAGTTCCGCGACCGGCGCGTGGCGGAGCTCGGTGAGACGCTGATCGTCGCCTCGGTGCAGGAGTCGATCGACAAGGGGCGCGTCGTCGAGGAGACCGGCCCGCGCGCGTCGCGCAACCAGCTCCAGACGACGACGCTGCTCGACGCGATCGAGGAGCACCGCTTCGACGCCGCGATCGGCGGCGCCCGCCGCGACGAGGAGCGCGCCCGCGCGAAGGAGCGGATCTTCAGCTTCCGCGACGACTTCGGCCAGTGGAACCCGCGCGCGCAGCGGCCGGAGCTCTGGAACCTCTACAACGCGCGCGTCCGCCGCGGCGAGCACGTGCGCGTCTTCCCGATCTCGAACTGGACGGAGCTCGACGTGTGGCAGTACGTCGCGCGCGAGCAGCTCGAGCTGCCGTCGATCTACTTCGCGCACGAGCGCGAGGTCTTCAAGCGCGACGGCATGCTCTACGCGGTCAGCGACGTCGTCGAGCGGATGGACGGCGAGGAGCCGTTCGCGGCGTCGGTCCGCTTCAGGACCGTCGGCGACATGAGCTGCACCGGCGCGGTGGCGTCCGACGCGAGCACGCTCGAGCAGGTCGTGACCGAGATCGCCGCGACCCGCGTCACCGAGCGCGGCGAGACGCGCGCCGACGACCGCGCCAGCGAGGCCGCGATGGAGGACAGGAAGCGCGTTGGCTACTTCTGAGGCGCTGATGGCCACCGAGCTCGTCCGCCTCGTCACCGCCGGCTCGGTCGACGACGGCAAGTCGACCCTGATCGGCCGGCTGCTCTACGACACGAAGCAGATCCTCGCCGACCAGCTCGAGCACATCGAGGAGACGTCGAAGCGCCGGGGCGACGGCTACGTCAACCTCGCGCTGCTCACCGACGGCCTGCGCGCCGAGCGCGAGCAGGGGATCACGATCGACGTCGCCTACCGCTCCTTCGTGACGCCGCGCCGCCGCTTCCAGCTCGCGGACGCGCCGGGGCACGTCCAGTACACGCGCAACATGGTCACCGGCGCGTCGACCGCGGACGTCGCGATCATCCTCGTCGACGCGCGCAAGGGCGTGATCGAGCAGACGCGCCGCCACTCCTACATCGCGGCGATCCTGGGCATCCCGCACGTCGTCGTCGCCGTGAACAAGATGGATCTCGCCGGCTTCTCCGAGGAGCGCTTCCGCGAGATCGAGCAGGAGCTGCGCGAGACGAGCGAGCGCCTCGGCCTGCGCGACGTCCGCGTGATCCCGATGAGCGCGCTGCGCGGCGACAACGTCGTCGAGCGCGGCGAAGGCATGCCCTGGTACGACGGGCCGACGCTGCTCGAGCATCTCGAGACGGTCGAGATCGCCGGCGACCGCGACCTCGACCACCGCCGCTTCCCGGTCCAGTGGGTGATCCGCCCGATCTCGGACGAGCACCACGACTTTCGCGGCTATGCCGGCCAGGTGGCCGGCGGGGTCTGGCAGGCGGGCGACGACGTCGTCGTGCTCCCGTCCGGCCGCCGCTCGACGGTCGCGTCGGTCGAGACGGCGGACGCGCCGCTCGAGGTCGGCGTTCCCGGCATGTCCGTCACCGTCCGGCTCGCCGACGACATCGACGTCTCCCGCGGCGACATGCTCGCCGACCCGGAGCAGGCGCCGACCGCGGCGCGCGAGCTGGAGGCGACCGTGTGCTGGATGGCCGAGAAGCCGCTCGAGCCGCGCGCGAAGCTGGCGATCAAGCACACGACGCGCACCGTGCGCGCGATCGTCGACGAGCTCGTCTCGGTCGTCGACATCCACTCGCTCGAGGACCAGGCCGCCCCGGAGCGGCTGGAGCTGAACGACATCGCGAAGGTGCGGCTGCGCCTCTCGGAGCCGCTCGCGGTCGACACCTACGCGGACAACCGCGCGACGGGCGCATTCATCCTGATCGACGAGTCGACGAACGACACCGTCGGCGCCGGGATGATCAGCTCCGCGTCCTGATCCGCTCGGCCGCGCGACCGAGCAGGACGCCCACCAGGTAGGCGCCCCAACCGATCCCGGCGGCGCCGAGCGCGAGGATCGTGAGGACTCCGTCCCAGCACTCGGATTCGCCGTGGCAGCTGCTCGCCCGCTCGACGACCAGCGCCCAGAGGACGAGTCCGAACGTCGCGGCCGCGGCAAAGGCGACGGTGGGCCGGCGCACGATGCGTCGCGTCGCTTCGAGGATGGCGGCGAAGAAGAGCACGAGCACTGATGCGTAGAGCAGCCGCCAGCCGTCCTGCTTCCGCGCCGAGAAGCTCGGGAGAATCTGCTCACGCTCGTACAGCGGCCCACCCGGCTCCGTCGGCCGACCGTCGTAGCGCCGGAGCGCGTCCTCGCGCAGGTCGCGGAGCTCCGGCGACAGGAACGGCCCCCAGTCCTCCAGCGAGCGCCCCCACGTGCCGCCGCCCTCCGGCCCGAGCAGCGCCTGGATCGTGCTCCGTCTGGACGAGCGCGGTGAAGGCGAGTACGAGCACGGCGAGGGCGAGCAGCAGCCGTCCGTCGCGCCGTCGCGACAGGATCAGCGCAGCCGCGGCGAGCACGACGCACAGCACGCCGACGGCGACGAACGCCCAGGCACGCGGCGAGATCGCGACCAGGGAAGCCTGCCTCGCGATTCCCGTGCACCGCTGCTCGTTGCCCGCCGCCGCCGCACGCGGAGCCGCCGAGGACGAGTCCTTCGTGCAGGAAGGGGGCGAGCGCGAGGGCGACTCCGGCGGCCGCGATGACCGCGACGAAAGCGAGATCCGCGACCCGCTCGAACGACCGGCGCACGGGCCCGAATATAGGGTGCGGCGATGTCGATCGAGAGCGACCTCGATGCAATCGCCGCGGAAACCGGCTTCTCCGGCGTGGTCCGGGTCGACGGCCCCGCCGCGGGTGCAGCTCGAGCGGGCGTACGGGCTCGCCCACCGCGGCTACGGAATCGCGAACGCGCCCGACACGCGCATCGCGATCGCGAGCGGCACCAAGGGCTTGACGGCGCTCGCGGTGGTGAGCCTGATCGCGGACGGCACCCTCGAGCCCGGAACGACCGCGCGCTCGCTGCTCGGCTCCGACCTGCCGCTGATCGAGGACGCGGTCACCGTCGAGCACCTGCTGGCCCACCGCTCGGGGATCGGCGACTACCTGGACGAGGACGAGGAGCAGGAGCTCGGCGACTACGTGATGCCAGTCCCGGTGCACGAGCTCGCCACGACCGAGCAGTTCCTCGCCGTCCTCGACGGGCAGCCGACGAAGTTCGCTCCCGACGAGCGGTTCTCGTACTCGAACGGCGGCTACGTCGTGCTTGCGTTGCTCGCCGAGCGCGCGAGCGGCGTGCCGTTCCACGACCTGGTCGAGAGCCGCGTCTGCCGGCCCGCCGGGATGCACGACACCGCGTTCCTCCGCTCGGACGACCTCCCCGGCCGCACCGCGCTCGGGTACGTGGAGGTCGGCGGTGCCTGGCGGTCGAATGTGTTCCACCTGCCGGTGCGGGGAACCGGCGACGGCGGCGTCTACACGACCGCGGCCGACATCAGCGCGCTCTGGCGGGCGCTTCTTCGCCGGCTGAGATCGTGCCGCAGCGTGGGTCGCGCGGATGACGCGCCCGCGCAGCGAGGTGCCGCCGAAGCGCGCTACGGGCTCGGGTTCTGGCTCCACGGGTCGACAGACACGGTCGCGATGCTGGAAGGCTGCGACGCCGGCGCATCGTTTCGCTCCGCGCACGACCCCCGCACGGGCATCGACGCACACGGTGCTCTCGAACACGACCGACGGCGCCTGGCCCGTCGCTCGCTTCCTCGGCGAGCGGCTCGAAACCGGCTAGAGCGGCTCGCCCGGGAACACGAGCTCGAAGCGGCTGACCAGCTCCGGCACGCTCTGCGGATCGACCTCGAGCCCGTACTTCGCCGCGAGCGCGGCGCGCTCGTGCGGCTCCAGCCGCGTCGAGCCACCCGCCTCCCACCAGCTCCGCGAAGTTACTGCTCGGACCGGCCGGCCGCGCATCTTGTCAGGGGCGGCCGGCCGGGTGACCATGGGCGCGATGCCCGCCGCCGAGCCGTTCCCGTCGATCGAGCCGTACGACCACGGCCTGCTCGACGTCGGCGACGGCAACCACGTCTACTGGGAGACCTGCGGGAACCCGGAGGGCAAGCCCGCCCTCGTCGTGCACGGCGGCCCGGGCTCGGGCTGCGGCACCGGGAGCCGCCGCTACTTCGACCCGGAGCGCTACCGCGTCGTCCTCTTCGACCAGCGCGGCTGCGGCCGCAGCATGCCGCATGCGAGCGAACCGGCGGTGGACATGTCGGTGAACACGACGCACCACCTGATCGCGGACATCGAGCGGCTTCGCGAGCACCTCGGCGTCGAGAAGCTGGCTGCTCTACGGCGGCTCCTGGGGCTCCACGTTGATCCTCGCCTACGCGGAGCGCCATCCCGAGCGGGTCTCGGAGAGTCGTGATCCTCGGCGTCACGACGACGCGACGCTCGGAGATCGACTGGCTCTACCGCGGCGTCGCCCGCTTCTTCCCGGCCGAGTGGGATCGCTTCCGCCGGTTCGCCTCGGCCGACGGAGCCGACCTCGTTGCCGCGTACGCGCGCCTGCTCGGGAGCCCCGACCCAGAGCTTCGCGCCCGCGCGACCTGGGAGTGGCTGGCCTGGGAGGACGCGGTGATCTCGCTCGAGCAGAACGGCTCGCCCGGTGCCTACAGCGACCGGCCCCCGACGCCGCGGTCGCGTTCGTCCGCATCTGCTCGCACTACTTCTCGCACGGCGCCTGGCTCGAGGAGGGCGAGCTGCTCGCGAACGCGGGACGGCTCGCAGGGATCCCGGGAGTCCTCCTCCACGGCCGTCACGACCTCGGCTCGCCGCTCGGCACCGCGTGGGAGCTGGCCCAGGCGTGGCCGGGATCGGAGCTCGTCGTCGTCGACGACTCCGGTCACACGGGCAGCGACGCGATGCGCCGTCTGGCCCTGGAGACGACCGAGCGCTTCGCCCGCTGAGCGCGCCGTACGATCGCCCGATGCCCGAGGATCCGACGGCCGCCGACGGCCTCGCGCCACCGCCGCCGTTGCGCCGCAACCGCGACTTCATGCTCCTCTGGACGGGGCAGGTCGTGTCCACGGTCGGCTCTCGCGCGAGCGGCGTGGCCTTCCCCCTGCTCGTCCTGGCGCTGACCGGGTCCCCGTCGCAGGCGGGCCTCGTCGCCTTCGTCCAGACGTTCCCGTTCCCGATCCTCTTCCTCGCCGCCGGGATCGTCGTCGACCGGGTCGACCGGAAGCGGTTGCTGCTGGTCTCGGAGGGCGCCCGCGCACTGGCGTTCGCGAGCCTCGTCGCAGCCTTCGCCCTCGACCGCGTCACGCTCGGGCACATCATGGCCGTCGCGTTCGTCGAGGGGACGTTCTTCGTCTTCTTCCGGCTGGCCGAGTCGGCGGCACTGCCCCGCGTCGTCCCGAAACAGCAGCTGCCGAGCGCCGTCGCGCAGAACCAGGCGCGCGACCAGGGCGCCGAGCTCGCCGGCTCGCCGCTCGGCGGCTTCCTCTTCCAGCTCGACCGCGCGCTCCCGTTCGTCTTCGACGCGGTCTCCTATGCGATCGGCTTCCTGACCCTGCTCTTCGTCCGCACGCCGTTGCAGGCTCCGCGCGAGGCCGACGACGACGCGGGTGCGCGACGAGCTCGCCGAGGGCATCCGCTTCACGTGGCGCGAGCCGTTCATCCGCGCGATCGTCGTTCTCGTCGCCGGCTCGAACTTCGCCTTCAACGCGCTCTTCCTCGTCCTGATCGTCCGCGCGAAGGACCTCGGCGCCTCGGCTGCGCTGATCGGAGCGATGTTCGCCATCCTCGGAGCGGGTGCCCTGCTCGGCGCGGCCGTGGCGCCGACGGTCGCCCGGCGCCTGCCCGCACGGTACGTCCTCGTCGGGATCCTCTGGATCTGGGCGGTGTACCCACTCGTGCTCGCCGTGCTCCCGAACGCGATCGCCCTCGGCGTCGTCGGCGCCGTCGCGGGCACGCTCGGGCCGATCTTCAACGTCGTCCTCAGCGCCTATCGCTACGCGCTCGTCCCGGACCGGCTGCTGGGGCGCGTCGGCAGCGTCATCCTGCTCGTCGCGTGGGGGACGATCCCGCTCGGCGCGATCACCGCCGGCGTCCTCCTCGAGACGCTCGGCTCGGTTCGGTCGATGGTCGTCCTGGCGGGCGTCGGCCTCGCGGTGGCGATCGGCGCGACGGCCACTCGCGCAGTGAGGAACGTGCCGCCGGTCGAGGACCTCCGCGCTACTAGTGCTGAGGCAGGATGAGCTCGAAGCGCGCACCCGGGCCGCCCGGGTCGTAGACGATGTCGCCACCGTGCGCCCGGGCGTAGGAGCGCGCGATCGCGAGGCCGAGCCCGCTGCCGCTCGCGTCGTCGCCGCGGGTGAATCGATCGAAGAGATTCGCCTTGAGCTCCTCGGGAACGCCCTGTCCCTGGTCCGACACGGCGACGCGCAGGTGACGGTCGCGGAGCTCCGCCGCAACGAGGAGCGGCGGAGCGCCGTAGCGGGCGGCGTTGGTGAGCAGGTTCGAGACGACCCGGTCGAGCACGAGGCGGTCGACGACCGCCGCCAGGTCCTCCGGCACGTCCAGACGCAGCTCCAGCTCGGGAGGAACGACTTCTTTCGCGATCTGCTCGAGCGCCTCCCGTACGACGAGCGGCTTCGCGGCGACGCTGATCGCCCGCGAATCCAGCCGCGAGAGGTCGAGCAGCTCCTCGAGCAGCCGCCGCAGGCGCTCGCCCTGCTCCACGCCGGTCCGCACCAGCTCGTCACGCAGCTCCTTGGGGAGCTCGTCGCCTCGACGCGCCAGCGTCGTCAGGACGCCGTAGACGGAGGACGCCGGCGTTCGCAGCTCGTGCGAGGCGATCGCGACGAAGTTGGCCTTGAGCTCATCGAGCTGGACGATCTCCTCGTGCAACCGCGCCCGCTCGATCGCCATCGCGACTCGAGCCGCGACGAGCTCGAGCAGCTCGACGTCGTCGCCGGTGAACCTGCGGTAGGTGAGCGAGCCGACGTGCAGCACGCCGATCACCTCGCCGCGCACGAGCAGCGGCACACCCAGCAGCGACTTGATCCCCTTCTCGCGCAGGATCGGATTGAGCACGTCCGCGTGATCGACGTCGTCCAGGATCACCGGCTCGCGGCCGGCAGCGACACGGCCGGCGAAACCACGCCCGACCGGGATCCGAACCCCCTGCTCGACCTCCTCCTCGATCCCCACCGCCGCACGCGCCACCAACTCTCGCGGCCGACTCGTCCAGCAGCAGCACCGCGCACGTGTCCGCCTCGAGGATCGTGCGAATGCGCGGGCAGCAGGACGGCGAGCAGCTCCTCGAGCTCGAGGTGCGCGAGCGCCTCGTCCATCACCGCCTGGACGTGCTCGACGCGCTGCCGCGCACGCTTCTCGGCCTCGAAAGCGCGCGCGTGGGCGATCGCGGTGGCGGCGCGATCGGCGGCCAGCTGCAGCAGGTCGACGTCGTCGTCGGTGAAGGTGCGGTGGGTGAGCGAGCCGACGTGCAGCACGCCGATCACCTCGCCCGCGCTCGAGCAGCGGCACACCCAACAGCGACTTGATCCCCTTCTCGCGCAGGATCGGATTGAGCACGTCCGCGTGATCGACGTCGTCCAGGATCACCGGCTCGCCGCCGGCAGCGACACGGCCGGCGAAACCACGCCCGACCGGGATCCGAACACCCTGCTCGACCTCCTCCTCGATCCCCACCGCCGCACGCGCCACCAACTCCGCAGCCGACTCGTCCAGCAACAGCACCGCGCACGTGTCGACTTCGAGCATCTCCCGCGTACGGAGGAGCAGCGCGGCGAGGAGCTGGTCGAGATCCAGGTGCGCCAGGGCGGCGTCGGTCAGCGCCTGCAGGCGGCGCAGTCGTTCGAGATCTGCGTGATAGCTCCTCATGTCCGTGGTCGCCGGCATTGTCGCCCGTGTAACCGGGCATTGAACCTACGGCGACGCCCCCGCGAGCTCCAGACGCGGCTCGAGCGCGAGGAACGCGCCGATCCGCTCCGCCTCGGCGTCGATACCCGCGCGCTCGGCACGGGTGAGCTTGCGGGCCGGCTCCGACCGTCAGCTCGACGCGCTTGCCCGTCTTCCGCCGGCTCCAGATCCCGCACAGACGCCGTCGATCAGCAGGAACGGTGTGCCGGCCGGCCCCTCGTAGCGGCCCTTGCCGTGCGCCGCGATCTGCTCGCGCACCGCCGGCGGGACGAACCGGTCGCGCTCCCGGAAGCCCATCACGTAGACGTCGTACTCCGGCAGGAGCCTCACCGACGATGCCGGCTCGGGCGGGTCGTCGGCCTGCTCGAAGTCGAGCTCCTCGAACGTCCGCTCGCGCGAGCCGAACCACACCTTGAAATGGCGGCGCGTCACCGGCCCGTAGGTCGCGGCATAGCGCCGGGCGACCTCGCGTAGCGCCTCCTCCGGCTCCCAGGACGACGCGGCTCCGATCCAGTCGTCGGGGTGCACGAACGTGACCTTCTGACCCTGCGGCGGGCCGAAGCAGAGCTGGTCGGCGATCGCCGCGTCGTCGAGGTAGTAGCCCCAGCCGGAGGCGAGCTTGTCCCTGCGGCGCCGAGCCCAGCTGCTCGACGACGGCGTCCGCGAGCTCCTCGCGCGTCAGGCGGCGGCCACGGAGCGCCGCGCCGATCGCGTCGACGATCGTCGCGACGTCCTCGAGGCCGTCCGCTTCCCACTCCGCCTCACCGACGACCCCTCGTCGCGCAGCCGTCCAGAGCCGGAGCTCGTCGGCAGGATGGATGTGAAGCGTCCCGCGCAGCGTCCAGGACTTCACGAGCTGACGCCGTTCCCAGAGCGTCTCCCGGACGTCGGCCTGCGTGATCCCCTCCACCCGCGCGGCGAGCTGCAACTCGGCCGAGCCCATCACCTGCGCGTGGATCCCACAGACCTCGCGCACGACCTCGACGAGCCGGTCGGCCGGCGCCCGGCGCGCCAGATGCGATCTGGCGAGGCGGCCCTTGCGCATCTCGTCCCCCGTCGGCGAGCTCACGGCCGCAGCGTAGAGCCCCGGGCAGCCGGCGCACGACCGTCGTACGCTTCCGGCGTGCCGACGTGCAGGAACTGCGGGCGGGAGAGCCCGGACGGCTTCCGCTACTGCGGCGCCTGCGGGGCAGCGCTCGTCGCCGAGGCGCCGGCGGCGCGGGAGGAGCGAAAGGTCGTCACCGTGCTCTTCTGCGACCTCGTCGGCTCGACGGCGCGGGCCGAGCGCCTCGACCCGGAGGACGTGCGCGCCCTACTCTCTCGCTACCACGAGCGCGTCCGAAACGAGCTCGAGCGCTTCGGCGGCACGGTCGAGAAGTTCGTCGGCGACGCCGTGATGGCGCTCTTCGGCGCTCCCGTCGCCCACGAGGACGATCCGGAGCGCGCCGTCCGAGCGGCGCTCGCGATCCGCGAGTGGGCATCGGAGGAGGGCGGCCCGCAGGTGCGGATCGGGATCACGACGGGCGAGGCGCTCGTCGCGCTCGGCGCTCGGCCCGAGACGGGCGAGGGCATGGCCTCCGGCGACGTCGTCAACACGGCGGCGCGGCTGCAGTCCGCGGCACCGGTCAACGGAATCCTCGTCGACGAGACCACACATCGCGCTACCGACCGGCCGATCGACTACGGCGAGCAGCGAGCGATCGCGGCGAAGGGCAAGAGCCGTCCCGTGCAGGTGTGGGAAGCTCGTCAGGCCCGTTCTCGCGTGCAGGTGGAACGCGGGGGCCGAGCCCCGCTGGTGGGGCGTGAGCGAGAGCTCGAGGTGCTGCTCGCGGCACTGCGACGCGTGCGCGAGGAACGCGAGCCGCAGCTCGTGACCCTGGTCGGCGTGCCGGGCATCGGCAAGAGCCGCCTCGTCTACGAGCTCTTCCGCGCGATCGAGACCGGCGGCGAGCTCACTCTGTGGCGTCAGGGACGCTCCCCGGCATATGGCGAGGAGGTCAGCTTCTGGGCGCTCGGTGAGGTCGTGAAAGCACAGGCCGGCGTCCTCGAGACGGACGATGCAACCCGGACGGCGGAGAAGCTGCGCGAGTCGATCGCGGCGATCGAGCCGGATCCTGCGGACGCCGATTGGCTCGAGCGCCACCTGCGTCCGCTCGTCGGGCTCGAGGGAAGCGACGTCGGCTCGGACCGGCGCGGGCGAGGCGTTCGCTGCATGGCGCCGCTTCCTGGAGGCGCTCGCGGAGCGGCGCCCGCTGGTGGTCGTACTCGAAGATCTCCACTTCGCCGACGACGGCTTGCTCGACTTCGTCGACCACCTCGCCGGCTGGACGAGCGGCGTGCCGATTCTCGTCGTCGCGACTGCACGGCCCGAGTTGCTCTCGCGCCGGCCCGGCTGGGGCGGGGGCAAGGCGAACGCGGTCACGCTCTCGCTCGCCGCGCTCTCCGACGACGATACGGCGCGGCTCTTGCAGGCGTTGCTCGATCGGCCACTACTCTCGGCGGAGGTACAGGAGACCCTCCTCGCTCGTGCCGGCGGCAACCCGCTCTATGCCGAGGAGTTCGTGCGGCTGCTGGCGGAGCAACGGCCGCTCGGAGAGCTCCCGGAGACCGTGCACGGACTGATCGCCGCCCGCATCGACGCGCTGCCGGTGGAGGAGAAGGCGCTGCTGCAGGACGCGGCCGTGCTCGGCAGGGTCTTCTGGCTCGGCGCCACGGCGGCGCTCTCCGACGTGGATCGCCGGTCGGCTGAAGAGCGGCTGCACGCGCTCGAGCGCAAGGAGTTCGTTCGCCGGGAGCGCCGATCGTCGGTCGACCGTGAGATCGAGTACGCCTTCCGCCACCTGCTCATGCGAGACGTCGCCTACGGCCAGATACCCCGCGCGGCTCGTGCCGGCAAGCATCTCCTGGCGGCGAGGTGGGTCGAGGCGCTCGGACGTCCGGATGACAACGCCGAGCTGCTCGCGCACCACTACGTGAACGCCCTCGAGCTCCTGCGGGCCGCCGGGCTCGACACTGCCGATCTGGCGGAGCCCGCAGCCCGGGCTCTCCGCGTCGGTGGCGACCGCGCCTTCGCGCTGAATGCATTCCCGCACGCCGCCCGTCTCTACGGCGAGGCGCTCGAGCTCGTGCACGACGAGGATCCCGTGCGGCCGGAGATCCTGTTGCTGAGGGCGCATGCGCTTCACCTCGAGGCGGCCGAGGGCCAGTTCGAGGCGCTCGAGGACGCACGCGAGGCGCTGCTCCGCGCCGGCGATCCGGAAGGCGCGGCCGCAGCCGAGGCGATGCTGGCGCGCGCGTGGTGGTTTCGAGGCGTATGGGATCGAGCGCGGAGCTCGTTCGACCGGGCTTTTGCGCTCGTCCCCGACGGTCCTCCCACCGCAGCGAAGGCACGCGTCCTCGCGGAGGTAGCCGCCTTCCGCATGCTCGACGGCGCCTTCGAGGAGGCGGTCAGCGTCGCAGGTGACGTGCTGGAGGCAGCCGTCCCGCTCGGCCTTGAGGAGGTGCGAGCAGCGGTCCTGACGACGCTGGGAGGCGCGCGGATCGAGCTCGGAGACGAGGGCGGCGTCGCCGACATCGAGGAGGGCAGACGGGTCGCCCTTGGCAGAGGTGCCCTTCGCGAGGCCTCGCGTGCCTGTAACAACCTCGGCGTCATCCTCTACGGCGTCGGGGACCTGCGCCGCGCGTTCGAGCTACTGGAGGAGTCGGCGGTGCTCGCCGAGCGCGCAGGCGCCGTCGACCTGATGCGATTCGGCCAGGGGATGCGAGTGCTGGCAGCGTTCGACGGCGGGCGCTGGGACGAGGCCGTTGTGATGGCGGATGCATTCATCGCCGAGTGCGAGGCGAAAGGAGGACACACCCAGCAGGCGTCGGTTCACTGTTATCGCGGGAGCATCAGGTTGGCCGTTGACGACACGCTCGGCGCGGTCGCCGATGCGGAGCGCGCACTCGAGCTCGCACTCGTCGTGCGACAGCCGGACCGCATCTTCCAGTCCCTCGCGTTCGCCGTGCGTGCGTTCAGTGCCGCAGGCGCGATCGGACGTGCACGGGAGCAAGCCGCGGACTTCGACTTTCGAGCCCTGGACACCAGGCGCGCGGTGCCGCCGTGGTCGTACATCCAGTTCTGCTGGGCGGCGGCGGACGTGGGCCATGCAGAACAGCTGGATCGACTCCTGGCGCGCGAGCGCCGGAACTCAGTGTGGGTAGCCGCGGGGCGTGAGGTGCTGCGACGCGCGTACGCGGACGCTGCCGAGCGGTTCGCACGCATGGGCGCGCGGCCGCACGAGGCATACGCGCGACTTCGGGCCGCCGAAGACCTCGTCGCGGCGGACAGGCGCGCGGAGGCCGACGCCCAGCTCGAGCAGGCGCTCGCGTTCTTCCGGTCGGTCGGTGCGGTCCGGTACATCCGGGAGGCCGAGGCGCTGCTCACGCCGGCCGCGGCTGATCGGCGCGCTTAGGAGGTCGGCGCGGGCTGCTCGGCGAGCAAGATCTGCTTCAGCGTGTCGCCGCGGAGGCCCCGTCGAAGCGTCTCGAGCGGGATTACCTCGTCGGGCGGGATGTTGCCGAGGTTGACCGAAGGGCCGAACTCCTTCACGAACCACGTCTGCGCGGCCTTGCTCGGGGCCTCGAAGACGACGTTCGCGAGACCGACCTTCATCGCGATCTCGCCGATGAGCTCGGTCCGCATCCCTCCCCCGGACTCGAAGATCCCCGCGGTGCCGCCTTCACGCGCCTCCGTGATCACTTTCCAGGCGCCGGCCTCGAGCTCCTCGTTCAGCCACCGGACCCACTCGTCCGCCGTGTACTCGACCGACGAGTCCTTCGAGCCGACCTCCGACAGGACCGTGAAGTCCCTGGCGAAGTCGGCGACCAGCTCTAGCTTCCGCTCGCGCGGGATGTCGACGGTGCCGTCGGAGATCTCGACGTGC
Organism: uncultured Gaiellaceae bacterium; assembly: GCA_963827015.1. Classification (GTDB taxonomy): domain Bacteria; phylum Actinomycetota; class Thermoleophilia; order Gaiellales; family Gaiellaceae; genus Gaiellasilicea. Next base: position 78,083 of record CAWGZI010000016.1, read on the forward strand.
GTCAGCCCGAGCTCGCCGAGCCAGCGCTTGTACTCGTCGAGCCGGTCCTTCGCGTAGACGACCTCGAAGAAGGTGCCGCCGATCACGACAGGCTTCGAGCGGAGCACGTCGAGCTTCCGCTGCAGGTTCTGCGTCACGGCAGCTGTGCCCCAGCCGAGCTTGACGATCGAGATGTGGTCACCTGCGACCTCGAGCACGTCCTCCCACGCCCGCGGCCCGAGCCCCTTGTCGAGCACGTGCGTGAGGCCGTGGTGCGGTTCAAAGTCGAGCAAAGAGCTCCTTCAGCTTCGCCTGCGCGCTCTCCTGGACGTCGTGGTAGAGCGAGTTGCCGTGCGCGTCGATCCCGACGGTGAGCGGCCCGAAGTCCTTGACGCGGAACTTCCAGAGGCACTCGGGCATCAGCTCCTCCCACATCACGTCCTCGATCTCCTCGATCTGCGTCGTCTCGAGCGCGGCCGCGCCGCCGACGATCGCGAAGTAGACCATCCCGAGCCGATGCATCGGTTCGATCGCCTCGTCCGGGAAGCCGCCCTTGCCGCAGATCGCACGGACCCCGTACTGCTCGCCCAGCGGCTCGGTGAAGCGGACCATCCGCGCGCTCGTCGTCGTGCCGATGCAGATCTTCTCGTACTTGCCGTCGGCGAGCTTGCGCACGTTGGGCGCCGTGTGGAGCAGGAACGCGCCAGAGAGATCCATCGGCGGCTCGATGCCCTCGTCGAAGATCCGGATCTGCGTCCGGTCGCGGATGCCGATGATGTGACCCTGGACCGTGACCTCGTCGCCGGCCCGGAGCTTCAGGATCTCCTGGGGGTCGGTGATGGGGAAGGTGACCTCGTGCTCGGCCACTCAGAACTCCCGGTCGTAGTCGAGGTTGCCCTGAGCGTCGACGTGCACCGAAGCGCGGCGTGCCGCCCAGCACTGGTAGTTGACCGCGACCGGGTTCAGGGTCATGTGCGTGTCGGCGTGCTCGATGTGGCACTGGAGCACCGTCACGTCGCCGCCGAGGCCCATGGGGCCGATGCCCGTCTCGTTCAGCAACCCATAGAGCTCGTCCTCGAGCTGCGCCACGATCGGATCGACGTTGCGCGTGCCGATCGGCCGCGCGATCGCCTCCTTGGCGAGGTACATCGCGTAATCGGCCGAGCCGCCGATGCCGACGCCGACGATCCCGGGCGGACACGGCTTGCCGCCCGCGCCGACGATCGACTCGAGCACGAACTGCTTGATCCCCTTCACGCCGTCGGCGGGGACGCACATCTTCAGGAAGCTCATGTTCTCGGAGCCCGAGCCCTTCGGCACGCACTTGACGTCGAGCCCGTCCCAGTCGGCGATGAACTCCCAGTGCACGATCGGCAGCCGGTGGCCGATGTTGGGGCCGGTGTTCTCGCGCGTGATCGTGTGGACGGCGTTGGAGCGGAGCGGGTGCTCGACGGTCGCGCGGGCGGTGCCGTCGCGCAGCGCCTCGTAGATCCGGGCCGGGTGGAGCGGGAAGTGCTCGCCGACGCGGCAGGTATAGACGGCGATGCCGGTGTCCTGGCAGACGAGGTTCTTCTCCTCGTCGGCGATGTTCACGTTCCGGTTGATCGTCTGGAGGACGCGCTGCCCGGTGACGGACGTCTCGCGGGCGGTCGCGGCCGCAAGCGCGTCGCGGAGGTCCTGCGGGATGTCCTTCAGCGCCCAGACGTAGAGGCGCGCGGCGGCGTCCTCGACCGCGTGCTGGACGTCGGTCGTGGTGACGGTGCTCACACGCTCGCTTTGTCGGCGGCCGCCTTGCCGGCGCGCCGTCCGAAGACGACACATTCGAGGAGGGAGTTGCCCATCATCCGGTTCCGGCCATGGGTACCCCCGGCGATCTCGCCGCACGCATAGAGGCCCTCCAGCGTCGTCTGCGCCTCGGTGTCGATCGTCAGGCCGCCGTTCTGGTAGTGGAGGACAGGGTAGGTCAGGATCGGCTGCTCGAGCGGGTCGATTCCCGCGCCGCGGTAGCGGCGCAGCATGTACGGGAGCGAGATCTCGGCGTCCTCGGGCGCGATGCGGGTCGTATCGAGGTAGACGGCGGGGCGGCCGTCCTCGGTCTCGACGCCCTTGCCCTTCTCGACCTCGTCGAAGATCGCCTGGCTGACGACGTCCCGCGGGCCGAGCGAGTCGGTGAACTCCTCGCGGTCGGCGTTCAGGAGCACGGCGCCGTAGGCGCGCGTCGTCTCCGGGATCGAGTAGCCCTGCATCGTCTCGGGCCAGGCGCCGCCGTTCGGGTGGTACTGCAGCTCGTCGAGGTCGCGCGCCTCGGCGCCGAGGTCGAGCGCGATCCGCGTCACCTCGCCGGTCGCGTTGGGATGGTTCGTCGAGAGCTCGCCGCGCTCCTCGGCGACCTTGAAGCAGCGCCCGCCAGCGGCGAGGACGACGGTCGCCGCGTCGAGCTCGTGCTCGCCGCAGGTCGCCCGCCAGCCGTTCGCGCCGTGCTCGAGCGCGCTCAGAGGGCTGTTCGCGAACAGCGTGCCGCCGCCCGCCTCGAATGCGTCGCGGAGCGCCTTCGTGATCGCGTGGCCGGTACGGTCGCCGACCTGGAGCAGGCGCTTCGCCGACGCGCCGCCGCAGCGGGCGAGGCGGTACCCGCCGTTTTCCCGGGTGAACTCGACGCCGAGCTCCTCCAGCCAGTGGATCGCGCTCTGCGCGTCGCCGGTGAGGATCTCGACCAGGCGCATGTCCGCGCTCTCGTGCGAGCTCTTGAACACGTCGGCGGCGTGCTGCTCGGGCGAGTCGTCGTCGCCGAACGGGGCCTGGATCCCGCCCTGCGCCTTGGCGGAGTTGCACGCCTGGATCGAGCCCTTGGTCGCGAGCCCGACGCGGGCGCCGGAGCGCTCGGCGGACACCGCGGCCGCGAGGCCTGACGCCCCGCTGCCGATCACGAGCACGTCGAATGATGTGCCTGCGCTCACGCCCGCAGGATACCCGAACCGCTAATGCACTGCATTAGCGACATTTATTCATCAAGAACGGCCGAGCGACTGCCGATGAACGGCCCGTGGCTCTGAGGGTCTTCGGCTTCCTCGCGCTCCTCGCAACGCTCGGCGTCTGCGGCTACGTCTTCGTCGGCAAGGCGCGATCCGGCGACCTCAACCCCGTGCGCGAGGTCGACGAGGCGGCCGCGCGCGGCGAGCTCGCCAGCGCTCAGTACGTGCTCGGCATCGTCGCCGGCCAACTGGCGCAGGTGAAGGTGCTCAGCGGCAGCTACGCCGGCACGCTCCAGTTCGACAACTTCCCGCTCGTCACGCTCGTCCGCGCCGACGAGACGTCGTACTGCCTCGAGTTCGAGAAGACGCACACGTTCGTGCTCGAGGGCCCGGGCGGCACCGTCCGCCAAGGACACTGTTGAGCTTGTGATCCTGTGACACAAGCCTCCGAACGCGCGCAGCGGTGCGGGCTGGCGGAGGTTTGTGTTCCTGTAACACAAGCTCACCAGATCGATCGGATCAGCGCCTCGGCGTCGGCCGGCGTGACCGGGCGCGGATTCGCCTTCGAGCCCGCGCGGGCCGCCACCGCCTCGGCCACCTCCTGCGGAGAGTCCTCCGGAATGCCGAGGTCGCGCAGGCGCTCGTAGCCGCCGAGACGTGCCAGCTCCTCGACGCGCGCCGGCGGATCGTCCGAACCGAGTGCGGCGCCGAAGCGCGCGATCGCCTCCGCGGCGACGGAGGCGTTGAAGCGGAGTGCGGGCGGAAGCGTCAGCGCGTTCAACGCGCCGTGCGCGACGCCGTAGCGCCCGCCGAGCGCCTGCGCGAGCGCATGTCCGAGCGCCAGCATCGAGCCGCCGAGCGCCGCGCCGGCATGACAGGCACCGCGCAGGAGCCGTTCGCGCGCCTCGGGATCGTCGGGGTGCTCGACGACGCGCGGCAGCCACTCGCCGATCAGCGCCGCGCCCGCGAGCGCATCCTCGTCGCTCTCCGGCGTCCGCTGCTCCACGTAGAGCGCCTCGGCGCAGTGCGCGAGCGCGTTCAGCGACGTCCCGACCGTCACCGGGATCGGCAGCCCGAGCGTCAGCTCCGGCTCGTAGACGACAGCGTGCAGGTTGGCGCCCGAGCCGCCACCTCGCATCTTGCGATCGGGGTCGCGGACGCCGAAGAAGGGCGTCCACTCGGCGCCCGAGTAGGTCGTAGGAACCGACACGAGCGGGAGGCCGCTCGCCGCGGAGGCAGCCTTCGCCGTGTCGATCGCGCTGCCGCCGCCGATCGCGACGATCGTGTCGACGCCGTCCGGGACCTCGATCCGGTGCGACGGCACCTCGTCCCACCGGTCGTCCGCGTCGAGCACGCCGCGCCAGCGCGGGCTTGCGACGACGAACGGCCGCTCGCCCGCGAGGCCCGGCAGCTCCGCGAGCCCCCAGCGGACGATCACGCCGCGAGCCGCGCGTGCGCGAACTCGACGAAGGCGTCCGCGGCACGCGTCGCCGTCCGTCCGGTGGCACGGGCGAGTGCGATCTCCCGCTTGGCGTCGAGGCCTTCGACCTTCGCTGCGGCGAGCGTGCCGGCGGCGAGCTCGGCCTCGACGGCCGAGCGGGAGATGAACGTCACCCCGTACCCCGCCTGGACGGCGCTGCGCACCGACTCCTGCAGGCCGAGCTCCAGCCGCACGTCGAGGTCGCGGAGGCGCGTGCCGAGCGCGCGCAGCTCGTCCTCCACGATCTGACGGACGCCGGCTCCCTCCTGCATCACGATCAGGCTCTCGCCGCGCAGCTCGTCGAGCGTGACGGTGCGGCCCGCGAAGGCGTGGCCGGGCGGACACGCGAGGATCACCTCGTCGTCGAAGAACGGCTCGAACGTCACCGCGCGGTGACGCCGCGCCGCGCCGACGATGCCGAGCTCGAGCTCGCGAGCGGCGACGCGCTCCACGACCGCCTGCGTGTCCGCGACCGTCAGCGCGATCCGGACGCCCGAATGCTCGCGCTGGAACTCGCAGAGGAGCAGCGGCACGACGATCGCCGCCGGCCCGGTGGAGGCGCCGATCTGGAGCTCGCCGGTGAGCTCGCCCTCGCCCTCGCCGGCGATCTCGTCGAGGATCTGCCCCTCGAGCGTCAGCAGCCGCTGGGCCCCCCGGTAGAGCCGCAGGCCGGCCTCGGTCGGCTCGACGCGGCGGCCGGAACGGTCGAGCAGCTGCGCGCCCAGCCGCTTCTCGAGCGCTCGCACCTGGAGCGAGACGGCCGGCTGCGTGACGCCCAGCCGCTCTGCGGCCTGCGAGAAGCTGCGCCGCTCGACGACGGCGCAGAACGCGGCCAGCTGGCGTGTGTCCATAAGCAGATCTTATAGACTCGCTTCGAGTGCGCGTCTGGGTCGACATCACGAACTCGCCGCACGTGCCCTTCTTCCGGCCGCTGCTGCGGCTGCTCCGGGAGGACGGCCACGAGGTCGACGTGACGGCACGCGCGTACGCCCAGACGCTCGGGCTGCTCGAGCTCCACGAGATCGACCACCACGTCGTCGGCCCGGCTCACGGCGGCGCCAGCACGCTCGGCAAGGCGCGAGCGATGGCCGGGCGGCTGCCCGCGCTCCGCCGCTTCGCGAAGGGCAGGCGCTTCGACCTCGCGCTGGCGCACGGCTCGCACGAGGTCATGCTGGTCGCGCGGAGCCTCGGGATCCCGGGCGCGACGGCCCACGACTACGAGTTCGCGAGCGTGCAGCATCAGCTCGGCCTGCGCGCGGCGACCCGCGTCGTCTTTCCGAGCGCCGTCCCGCCCGAGCGGCTCGCCCGCTTCGGCGTGCGGCCGCCGAAGCTCGTCCAGTACCCCGGGCTCGAGGAGGAGTACTACCTCGCCGACTTCGAGCCCGACCGCACCGTCCTCGAGGGGATCACCGCCGGCCGAGTGGTCGCAGTCATCCGGACGCCGCCCGACGACTCGCTCTACCACCGGCATGACAACCCGCTCTTCCGCCAGGTGCTCGAGCGGCTCGGAAGCGACGACTCCGTCTACGCGATCGTGCTCCCGCGGACACAGGAGCAGCGCGAGGCGATCAATGGCCTCGGGCTCCCCTCGCTGCACGTCCCGAAGCGCGCGGTCGACGCCCAGAGCCTCCTCGCTCTCGCCGACCTCGTCGTCTCGGCCGGCGGGACGATGAACCGGGAGGCGGTCGCTCTGGGCACGCCGGTCTACACGACGTTCGCGGGCAGGCTCGGCGCCGTCGACGAGTCGCTGATCCGGGAGGGACGGCTGCGGCCGCTGACCTCGGCGGACGAGCTGGACGTGCGCAAGCGCGAGCCGGGCGAAGCCCGGCGGGAGCGACGCGACCCGCGCCTGCTGCTCGACCTGCTGCTCTCGGCCTGAAGGGCCGGCCCTCGCGGACCGGCCCTCCGTCGCCGAGTCCAGCGTTACTGCTGGATCAAGCGGCCGTCGACCACCGGCGCCACGGGCGAGTGCTTCGCCACGTAGTCGATCGCGACCTGGAGCAGGTCGTCGCCGGGCTGCAGGACGTTCGTCGCCTGCGGCGAAGACCGTGTAGCCGTCGCCGCCCGTGTACATGAAGTCGTTCGTCACGATGCGGACGGTGTCGGTCGGGCCGATCGGGGTCTGCGTCCCGCTCGGCCCGGTCGGCGTCTTCCACATGCCGTCGACGACGGGCGTCGTGCCGGTGCAGTGGAACGTCACCTTCAGGCCCGGAGATCTGCGGGAAGCGGCCCGTGTTCACCTGCGAGGTTGCAGAACGGGCGAGAAGCCGTTGACGAACGCCGTCTGCAGCTGAGCCGCCGGTGAGCGTGAAGATCGTCGTCCGGTTGCCGAACGGCAGGACGGCGAACATCTCGCCCCAGGTGATCTCGCCCGGCTGCTCGCCCGCGCTCGGCGGGGTCACGAGGAGGTCCTGCCGGAGCCCGCCGGAGTTCGTGTAGGCGGCCTCGACGCCGGGGTACTTCTCCCGCATCGCGTCGGCGACCATGTTGCCCATCGCCGACTCGTTGAGCCGGGTCGGGGTCGCGCCGGATGTCGATCGACTGCGCCCGATCACCTGGTTGCGGAGCACCGCCGTCTGGGCGTTCGCGTCGTCGACGATCGCCTTCACGTCGGCCCTCGGCGCGACGCCGAGGTTCTTCGCGACGCGGGTCGCCCCGCCGGCCCACGCGACGTCGCCGCCCTGGAGCAGCAGCTGGAGCACGGAGTAGCTCGCGCCGGCGTTGATGCCCTCGGTGATCAGGATGTTGCCGCGCATCAGGTTCGAGACGCGGTGCGTGTGGCCGACGATCATCGCGTCCACCGTCGTGTCCTGGAGCGCGTCGGCGATGCCCAGGATCGGGCCTTCCCACGGCGATCCCGGGCGCGTTGCCGATCGGGTTCTGGCCACGTGACGTGCCCTCGTGGATGACGACGATCTGCACCCGGACGCCGCGCTGCGCGCAGCCGCTCGGACTCGGCCTTGATCCGCGGCGCCTCGTCGAGGAACTTCAGGCCCGCGGTCGCACCCGCCGAGACCAGCTCGGGCGTGCTCTCGAGCTCGGCGCCGATGACGCCGACCTTGACGCCGTTGACCGTGAAGACCACCGACGGCGTCACCCACGGCGGCGCCTGCCCCGTCGCCGCCTCGACGATGTTCGTCGCCAGGAACGGGAAGTTCGCCCGCGCCTGGTGCCGGAGCAGCCGCTGCGACGCCGTAGTCGAACTCGTGGTTGCCGTACGAGGTCGCGTCGAGACCCCAGGCGTTCTCGACGTCGATCGCCGGCATGTCCTCCAGCAGCGCCGAGTTCGGCGGCGACGCACCGACGTTGTCGCCCGCCGCGAGGAGCAGGCCCCGCCTGCCTGGCCGAAGCCGGCGAAGTCTCCTCGTCGAACATCGTCGCGAGGTACGCGGCGCCGCCGACGGTCGACGTTGATGCCGTCGAACGGCAGCGTCGTCGGGTCGAGCTGGCCGTGGAAGTCGTTCAGCCCGATGATCGAGAGCGGCCGATACGCGTTGCCGCCCTTGACGACTCGAGCAGGACGCTGCCCTGGCTGTGCTGCGGCTCGGGGATGCCGAGCAGGAACGCGAGCGTCGGCGCCAGGTCGATCGTCTTCGCGGCCACCTGCGACCTGCGCGATGCCCTCGCCGCCGGCGAGGAACGTCGCCCGCATGTTGATGTTGGCTGTCGAGGTCCTGGACGTCCGGCACGTAGCCGTGCTGCCCGAAGAAGTGCGACGGGGCGACGAGCGTGCCCGGGCGTCTCCGCGTCGAACTGGTACGGCGGGTACGAGAACGACGACCAGGTCGCCCGTCCGGGTCGGATGCGCCATGTCGGCCGTCGTGCCGGGCCCGTTCGGGATGTAGCGCGCCTCCGCCTTCGTGAAGGCGCGGTCGATCATCTTCCAGCCCTCGGGCTGCCCGTCGTGCGTCCAGTCGTTCGGGTCGACCAGGCCGAGGTACTTCGCCTTGATCGCCGCGACGGTCGCGTCGACCTGGTCCGCCGGCGATCTGCTGGAAGCCGCCGCCGGCCGGGTCGCGGCCGGCGACGTTGAGGTAGATCTGGAGCGCGCCGCCGGCCCAGCAGGCCTTGGCCTTGCCGATCGTCTCGCCCGTGGCCGGGCGGCAGTTCGACGTCTGCGGCCGCGAGAGCAGGCCCATGTCGACGAGCGGCTTGCTCGCGTCGATCGCGAGGAACTGCGGCGCGAAGCCGTGGTCGGAGGCGACGAAGTCGTCGGATCCTTGCCCATCAGCTCGCGGGCGCGGGTGAGGATCTCGTCGGCCTCCTGGTACGCGGTGCGGATGAACGCCTCGCGGGCTGCGACGCGGCCGTCCTTGACGCCGTTCAGGTCGACGTCGTCGTACGCCGGGTTCGGAGCGCCGTCCGGCAGCTTCGGCGAGACGAGCCCGAGGAACTGGTGCTGGAACTCGTCCGTCGTCGGCATGCCGGCGAGGAGCAGGTCCGGGTCGTACTTCTCGACGACGTACTCGAGCATCGGCACGTGGCCGGTCGTCCAGTACAGGCCCTGCTCGACGTACGTCTCCTCGGAGACGACGCCCGCCTCGAGGACGGCGAAGTCGGCCGCCGTCGAGGTCGGGAACTTCTGCGCGAGGTACTCGGCGAAGTCGCCGGTGAAGCCGGGCTCGCCCGGCCACGTCGGCCAGCTCGCGATCGCGCGGGTGACCGAGGTGTGGAAGAGCCGCACGCGCGAGAGGTTCGGCGTCAGCTCCTCGACCCTGACCAGCATGCCGGCCGTCTTGCCGGCGAGGGCGCCGCCCGACGATCGTCACCTTGACGTCGGCCAACTCGCCCTCGCGCAGGATCGCGACGGTGTCGGCGGCGCTCTTCGTCCGCGAGAACAGCACCTTGTCGTAGTTGGTCACGCCGTCGTTCGTGCTGTCGAAGATCCAGGCGTTCAGGCCGTACTTGTCGACGCCGAAGTCGAGCACGCGCAGGCGCATCTCCTTCGCCGGGCTGAACGTCGCCGGCAGCGCGCCGGTCCAGCCGGTCGCGTCCGTCGGGGCGGCCGCCGGGAAGGGCGGCTGGCCGGCATAGCCGGCCGGATGGTCGAACTGGAGCCCGAAGGCCGCGATGAACGGGGCGTCGTCGAAGAGCGGCTCGCCGGCCTTGCCGATGAAGTTCGTCGCCACGCCGCGGCCGGAGAGGAACGTCTGGAAGTCGATCGTCGGCCCCTGGAATCGTGGCGTTGCGGCCGCCGGCCCACTCGACCTGGGCGACCTTGAGGCCGCCGCGCTCGGCCGACTGCGCGATCGACTCGGCCTGGAGCACGTTCGGGTCGAACGCCGCCGTGCGGTTCGCGAACGGCTGGCCGTTGATGTGGAACGTGTTGTTCGTCGAGCCGTGGACGCCCGGCCAGGCGCCCGTGGCGAGGCTGTACCAGCCGGCGCCGGTGTTCGGCGGCGCCTGGGTCAGCAGGCCGTTGCGCTGCGCCGAGCGTTCCCTTGCGCAGGAACGAGGACATCGTCGGCAGCAGCCCCTTCGCCGCGTACCGCGCCACGATGTCCTGCCGCAGGCCGTCTGCAGCGAAGAAGACGGCCGTGTCGGTCGGCGCCTTCTGCGCCGCCGTCGACGCCGTCGCCGTGGTCCGGCCGCCGGCAGCGGCTACCAGGACGAGCAGCGCCGCAATCGCGCACAGGAGCGCGATGGATCGGAATCGAACAGGTGATGTCACTCCGTACCTCCCCAGGTCTTGGAGCTCGTCGGTACGGGATCCGGAAAGGAATCCCGTCGGGTGGTCGGGCCCCCCTTGAACCCGCCACGCGGGGGGATGCTACCCCCGACCCTGCCCGCGGGTAAAGGTCCCTCGCACAGCTTCGGCAGCAGATGGTCAGGACCCTGGCGACACTCATCCATTCGAGGTGAGAGAAGGGGGAAATGCGGATGAAGGCTGGCTCACGAAGGATCCTGCTCGGCGTACTCGCGGCAGGACTCGTCACCGTCGCCGCCGCGGCCGCGGCGACCGGGCCCGGGGGCTTCAAGACCGACCAGGGCCCGATGATCGACCCCGTCGCCCCGGGCGCGACGTACGAGCCGATCATCTCGGTCGGCGACACGTTCTTCGGCGGCTACAAGTTCGAGTCGATCCCGGACGGGATCTCGATCGCCTCGACGGGCCGCGGGACCGTGGACATCTTCGTCAATCACGAGACGTCGACCGTGCCGTTCCCGTACACCTTCAACCAGGCGACCGGGACCGGAACGGGATTCAACGACTTCACGAACGCGCTGGTGAGCAGGTTGCGGCTGGACTCGAGGACCGCCGGGGTGAGAGGCGCCTCGTACGCGATCACGTCGGACATGAACTTCCAGCGCTTCTGCTCGAACTTCGTCGCCGTCCGCCGAGCAGGGCTTCAGCCGTCCGATGCTGCTCACGAACGAGGAGGGAATCGACTGGGTGAACCGCACCGGCAAGGCGTGGCCGGCGACGATCGGCGCGCCCGAGGCCCGGCAGATCGGCGCCGTCGTCGCCGTCGACGCGGCCACGAACGCCGTCCAGACGATCTGGGGGATGGGCCGGCACAACCACGAGAACAGCGTCGCCATCCCCGGCTACGGCAAGCCGGTGGTGCTGTCCGGCGACGACTCGTTCGTCAGCAACCCGGCGCAGGCGCAGCTCTACTCGTACATCGCGCCGAACGCCGACGCGGTCTGGAACGACACCGGCGACCTGTGGGCCTTCGTGGCCGACGCGCCGGGAATCGACGACTACTACGATTTCCCGATCGGCTCGACGATGAGCGTCACGGCGCGGTTCGTCCAGGTCCCGAAGGACATCGCCACGGGCCGCCGCCCGAACGGCACCGACCTGATGGCCGCCGACAAGGGCTACCCGGCGCCGCCGAACGACGGCACGTGGCAGCGCGACGCCCGGACCGGCTCAGGGCATCGACGGCCCGCAGTGGGTGCTCGAGCATTGGGGCGACACGCAGGCGAAGCCCGTCTTCCAGTTCGTCCGCGTCGAGGACATCGCCTACGACAGGCGGCCCGGGATGCAGAACGTGGTCTACGTCGTCGACAGCGGCCGCGGCGCCACGAGCGCGGGCGGGAATCCGTTCACGTCGTCGAACGGCCGCGTCTGGAAGCTCGTGCTCGACAAGACCGACCCGACGAAGGTGACGAGCTTCTCGATTCTGATCGAGGGCGACGACGCCCCGGTGAAGGCGCCGAACGAGATCCACCAGCCGGACAACATCGAGTCGACGCCGAACAGCCTCCTGATCACGGAGGATCCCGGCTCGAGCCAGCAGTTCACGCCGACCGAGGCCAACGCCACGACGGCGCGGCTCTGGCAGCACGACCTCGCGACCGGGGCGAATCGGGTCGCGGCGAAGGTGAACCAGTCGGCCGACGAGGGGCCGCTGGACAGGGACGCCAACCCGAACCGAGGCCTGCTCGGAGCCTGGGAGTCGAGCGGCATCGTCGACGTCTCCAGCGTCTTCGGGCCGGGGGCGTTCCTGATCGACGTCCAGGCGGGCACCTTCGTGATCGACGAGGAGACCCGCGTGGAGGGGCCCGACACCCTCACGTACCAGCGCGACGGCGGCCAGCTCGGCCTGTTGCGCATCCCCGGTGCGTAAGGAGGGCTAGACCGACTCGGGGGCGGGCGTCGCAACGGTTGCGGCGCCCGCCTCGTCGAGCCTGGCGGCGCCGTTCGGCTCGCGAACGATCGCGGCCAGGCGGCCGACGAGCTCGAGCGTGTCGCCCGTCTCGACGAGCCGCTCCAGCTCGTCGAGCTTGCCCTCGAGCCACGCCCGCTCGACCGGGCGAGGCGTCGAGGGCGACGATCTTCGGGTGCGTCGTCGGCTTCCAGGTCTCCCCCTCGGCGAAGAGCTCCTCGTGGATCTTCTCGCCGGGGCGCGCGCCGATGAAGCTGATCTGGACGTCCCGATCCGGCTCCTTGCCGGAGAGGCGGATCATGTTCCGCGCCAGGTCGACGATCCGGATCGGCTCGCCCATGTCGAGGACGAGGATCCGGCCGCGGCCGCCGATCGCGCCGGCCTGGATCACGAGCGCGACCGCCTCGGGAATCGTCATGAAGAAGCGCGTCATCTCGGCGTCGGTGACGGTGACGGGCCCGCCGCGCTCGATCTGGCGGCGGAAGAGCGGGATCACGCTGCCGGCGGAGTTGAGCACGTTGCCGAAGCGGACGGCGACGAACTTCGTCGGCACGTCGTCGCGCTCCCCGTGCGAGCCGACGATCCACTCGCAGAGCGTCTTCGACTGGCCGTAGACGCTGTACGGGTTGAGCGCCTTGTCGGTCGAGATCAGCACGAAGCGCTCGACGCCATGTGCGATCGCGGCGTCGGCGACGATGCGCGTGCCGAGGACGTTGTTCGCGACCGACTCGAGCGGGTTCGCCTCCATCAGCGGCACGTGCTTGTACGCGGCCGCGTGGAAGACGACGTCGGGGCGGTAGCGCTCGAAGACCTGCTGCAGCCGCTTGCGGTTGCGCACGTCGGCGAGCACGGGGACGCAGGCGCTGAAGCGGCGCTCGTCGACGAGCTCGCGCTCGATCTCGTAGAGCGCGCTCTCGGCCTGGTCGACCATCACGATCCGGGTCGGGCCCGTGCGGGCGAGCTGGCGGCAGAGCTCGGAGCCGATCGAGCCGCCCGCGCCGGTGACGAGCACGATCTTGTCCTTCACGTACGACGGCGATCGCGTCGACGTCGACCTCGACGGGCTCGCGGCCGAGCAGGTCCTCCACCTCGACGGGCCGCACCTGCTTCGCCAGGTCGAGGTCGCCGGCGATCAGCTCGTTCAGGCCCGGCAGCGTCTTCACGGCGACGTTCTCGGCCCGCGCGATCTCGACGATCCGCGGCGCGCTGCTCACCGGAGGCGGACGGGATCGCGATCAGGAGCTCGTCGGGGCGGCGGTCGCGGAGCAGGTGCGGCAGCTCGTCGCTCGTGCCGAGCACGCGGATCCCGTGCAGGCGCATGTTCTTCTTGCGCGGGTCGTCGTCGATCAGTCCGATCGGCGTGTAGCCGAGGTCGGGCGTGCGCAGGATCTCCTTCAGCATCAGCTGCGCCGCGTCGCCGGCGCCGACGACGATCACCTCCTTGCCGCGCGCGACGATCGACCGGCTCTGCGGCCGCTCGATGATCGTCCGCGCGAGCATGCGCGAGCCGGCGACGAGCGCCAGCGTCAGCAGGCAGTCGATCGCCCAGACCGTCCGCGGCACCTCTGCCGCGTGGACGTCGAAGAAGCTGAAGACGAGGAACGTGACGAGGCTCGCCGCGAGCGACGCCGCGCGCCGCGCCCCACATGTCGCGCGTCGAGACGTAGCGCCACCAGCGGTTGTAGAAGCCGAAGAGGGCGAAGACGCCGAGCTTGATCGCGGCGACGAGGCCGAGCAGCTCCCAGGAGACGTACTTCTCGTAGTAGACGGGGAGGTCGGTGTCGAAGCGGAGCCGGAAGGCGAAGAACCAGGCCGCGACGACGATCAGCAGGTCGGCCGCGAGCTGCGGCAGGCCGATGCCGATTGAAAGGGCTCCTCACCGGGCGGACGCGACGCCGACAGCGTCCAGGACGGTCGCGACGACTCGCTCCTGCACCTCGGCGTCGATCCCGCCCCAGAGCGGCAGGGCCAGGTTCTCGGCGGCGGCCTTCTCGGTCTCCGGCAACGAGCCGCGCTCCCAGCCGAGATGGCGGAGCGCCGGCTGGAGGTGGAGCGGCGTCACGTAGTACGCGGCGGAGGCGATCTCGCGCTCCGCGAGGGCGGCGGCGATCCGGTCGCGCTCGGCCGAGCGGACGACGAACATGTGGTAGACGTGGCCCGGCGCGTCGGCCGGCAGCTCGACCGCGTCGCCGAGCCCGAGCTCCGCGTAGCGCGCTGCGCCCTCGCGGCGGGACGCGTTCC
>CAWGZI010000017.1:0-72703 GCA_963827015.1 uncultured Gaiellaceae bacterium
GAGCACCGCCAGCCGCTGCTCGCCCTGCGAGCCGAACGTGCGCAGGTCGCGCTCTCGGGAGCGGATCGTGACGTCGTCCAGATGTGGGCCGAGCCCGGTGACACCGCGCTCGAGGTCGCGGTCGAGCCGCCCTTCCAGCGCGCCGACGGTCGGCTCCTCGCCGGCGTAGTCGAGCCCCGCTTCGGGGAGGCCGAGCTCGTCGGCCCGCGCGGCGAAGGCCGGCGAAGCACCGCCAGAGCCTCGCGGCGGTACGCGACCAGCTGCGCCCCGAGCGCCGCGACCTGCTCGGTCCACGGCGCGACGGCCTCGCGCGTCGACGCGCCCACCTGGACGCGGCGCAGTGCGGCGTTCCTCTGCCCGACGGCGGCGGCGTACTCGATCGGCAGCGACGCGCGGCCGGGCTGGAGCCGGCCGAGCGTGCGGTCGAAGTAGGCGCGGCGGGCGGCCGGTCCGCCCTTGACGACCGCGAGCCGGTCGGGAGTGAAGACGAGGGTCGAGACCTCGGAGCGGAGCTGCTCTGCGGAGCGGAGCGCGCCCCCGTTCAGCTTGGCGCGCTTCCCGGCCTGGTGCTGCAGTGTCACCTCGAGCTCGAGCCGCCGGCTCCCCTGCTCGCCGACGAGCGCGACGCGGGCACCGTCGGTGCCGAGCCGCACGAGCTGCTGGTCGGCACGCGTCCGGGGTGAGAAGCCCTGCGTACCCACGTGGAGCGCCTCGAGCAGGTTCGTCTTGCCGGCTCCGTTCGCGCCGGTGACGAGGACGAGCCCGGGCTCCAGCCCGAGCTCGAGTCGTTCGTAGCTGCGGAAGTTCCGGAGCGTGACGCCGCTGACGATCAGGCTCGCCGGTCTCTTACCCGGCCAGCCTGATCGGCATGATCAGGTAGGTGAAGTCGCCCGCCGCGTCCTCCAGGATCGCGGGCCGGAGCGGGTTGATCAGCTTCACGCGAACGTCGTCGCCGACGATCGAATCGACGCCGTCGCGGAGGAACTCGGCGTTGAAGCCGATCACGAACTCCTCCCCGGAGTAGGCCGCCGGCATCGTCTCCTGCGTCTCGCCGACGTCCTGTGTCTGTGCCGACACGGTCAGCTCGCCCTCGGCCAGGCGCAGCCGCAGCGGCGAGTTCCGCAGCGCCAGCACGGAGGCACGCCGGACGACGTCGGCGAGCTCCGACTTCGGCAGCGTCAGCTCGACCTCGAACGTCTCGGGCAGGAGCTGCTTGTAGTTCGGGAACTGGCCGTCGATCCGCCTCGTCGTCAGCCACGCGTCGGCCGTGTCGCCGGCGCTGGTGCCGAAGACGACGTGGTTCTCGTGCACGCCGAGCTCCACCGTGTCGCCGCCCGCGAGGCGGGACAGCTCGGTCAGCGCGCGCGCCGGGATGATCGCCTCGAGCTCCGGCGCCGTCTCGCCCAGCTCGGTCTCCTTGACCGAGAGCCGGTAGGAGTCGGTGGCGACCATGACGAGCTTGCCGGCCTCGAGCCGGACGAGGATCCCGGTGAGGACCGGACGCGACTCGTCACGCGAGGCCGAGCGGGCGACACGGTCGACGGTCTCGAGCAGCGCCTCGCGATCGATCGAGTGCAGCTGGGCGTCGACGGACGGCAGGCGCGGAAAGTCCTCGGCGTTGAAGACGTGCAGGCGCGAGTTGTACGACCCGGAGAGGATCTGCACCGTGCCCTCCTCGGGCCGGTACTCGATCGTGACCTCGGGCTCCGGGAGCAGGCGCGCGAGCTCGACCAGCGGCTTGCCGGGGATGACGACCGCGCCGTCGCCCTCGACCTGGGCGTCGAGCGTCGTCCGCAGCGACAGCTCCATGTCGGTGGCGGCGAGCGTCAGCGTCTCGCCGTCGGCGCTGAGCAGGATCCCGGAGAGGACCTGGACGGTGCCCCGCGTCGAGACGGCGCGGGAGACGATGCCCAGCTTCGCGACGAGCTCGTCGCGGGCAACGCTGATCTTCAGGCCTGTGCCGGTCGCCATCGCCGCCATCGTCTCATCTCCCGCCGGATCGTCGCGGAGCTCGGGCCCCGCTGTCTCTATCTCCATAAGTCTTTAGATCCTCTCGTAGAAGTCATAGGGAGTGTGGACGAAGGGGAAGACGGAGCGAATCGGCTTCCCGAGCGGGGTTGGGCGGTGGACGGCGGCGGTGGAGAACTGACATGTCTCAACAGCCTCACGAGCGTTTCGGCAGGTTCCCACAGAATCAGCCGGCCTGCTTGATCCGTGCCGTCAGTTCCTGCACAAGGTTGTACACAGAGCGATCCTCGCGGATCATCCCCTCGATCTTCGCGTTCGCGTGCATGACCGTGGTGTGGTCGCGGCCGCCGAACTCCTTGCCGATCTTCGGCAGCGACGAGTCGGTGAGCGCGCGCGAGAGGTACATCGCGACCTGGCGGGGATACGCGATCGACTGCGAGCGCTTGGCGCTGCACAGCTCGCCCACGGTCATGCCGAAGCGCTCCGAGACCGTCTCCTGGATCCGGCGGATCGAGATCTCGACCGACTGGCCCTGCGGGAAGACGTCCTTGAGCACGTCCTCGGCGAGCTCGACCGTCATCGGCCGGCCGGTGAGCGAGGAGAAGGCGACGACGCGCGTCAGCGCGCCTTCGAGCTCGCGGATGTTCGTCGTCACCCGCTCGGCGACGTAGGTGAGCACGTCCGGGTCGGGCACGTGGATCCGATCCGTCTTCTCCTTCTTGCGCAGGATCGCGATCCGCGTCTCGAGGTCGGGCGGCTGGATGTCGGTGATCAGCCCCCACTCGAAGCGCGAGCGCAGCCGCTCCTCGAGGGTCGCGATCTCCTTCGGCGGCCGGTCGGACGAGATCACGATCTGCCGGCCGGCCTCGTAGAGCGAGTTGAAGGTGTGGAAGAACTCCTCCTGGATCCGCTCCTTGCCCTCGAAGAACTGGACGTCGTCGACGAGCAGGACGTCGTAGGTGCGGTAGCGCTGCTTGAAGCCCTCGATCCGCTTGTCCCGCAGCGAGTTGATGAAGTCGTTCATGAACGTCTCGCTGGTGACGTAGCGCGCGGTCAGCCCGTTCCCGTGCTCGCCGACGTACTGGCCGACGGCCTGGAGCAGGTGCGTCTTGCCGAGACCGGTGCCGCCGTAGATGAAGAGCGGGTTGTAGGCCTGCGCCGGCGCCTCTGCGACTGCGAGCGCCGCCGCGTGCGCGAAGCGGTTCGAGGAGCCGATGACGAAGAGGTCGAAGGTGTACTTCAGGCTCATCGACCCGCTCGCGGCGGGCTCCGGTGCACGCTGGCGGACGGGCTGCTCGAACGCCTGCCCGTCGACGCCCTGGTCGGCTGCGACCTCGTCGCGGACGCTGAGGTGGATCCGCCGCTCGTGGCCGGTGGCGTCCTTGACGGCGGCGCGGATCAGCCCGAGGAAGTGGCCTTCGATCCACTCGCGGGCGAAGTCGTTGGGGACGGAGAGGGTGAAGGCGTCGTCCGTGAGCGCGGATCCGTCGACGCTGCCGAACCAGCTGGTGAACGTGGCCTCGTTGAGCGCCCCTCTGAGCCGACTCGACACCTCCTCCCACAGGGTCCCTGCGGTCAGCTCGATTTGGTGCTCCACGCGGCGGCCGGCTCCTTCACTTCGGGGGTCAGGAAGCGGCGAGCATAGCAGCGTCCCCGAGCGCTCTCAACACACGCCCGCAAGAGGAAAAGATGCCGGATTTGCAGGGATTTTCTCGCGTCCACACCACAATCCACAGCTGTGGAGAACCTGTGAAAGATGACTGCCGCCGGTGCCCGTTTGCGGGTCTTTTCCCGGACCCACGCAGGCTGTGGAAAACCGGATTCGAACGACCTTCGTCTATACTGCCGCTCCCCGCCTTCCGGCGGCGACGACCCTTCCGATCCGGAGACACGAGCTTTGAAGCGCACCTATCAGCCGAACGTCCGCCGCCGCAAGCGCAAGCACGGTTTTCGTGCGCGCATGGCGACGCGAGCCGGGCAGGCGATCCTCAAGCGCCGCCGGGCAAAGGGCCGCAAGCGGCTCTCCGCCTGAGCCAACCGGTCTATCCTCGCACCGTGCAACGCCGCCACCGCCTGTCCCGCTCGCGGGACTTCGACGCCGTCTATCGCAGCGGCCGCTCGGCCTCGACGCGCTTCCTCGTGCTCTACTGGTTTCCCCGCAGCGAGGACGACGGCTCGACCGAGCCGCGGCTCGGCCTCGCCGTGCCGAAGTCGGTGGGCAACGCGGTCGTCCGCAACCGGGTGAAGCGCCAGCTGCGTGAGACCTGGACCGAGCTCTCGGACCGTGTTCGCCCCGGTCACGACTACGTGCTCGTTGCCCGGCCCGGGCTGGCCGAGCCTGCGGACTCGCGCGGCCACGACTGGCTCGCGGAGCGCGTGACCGAGGTGTTGGACAAGGCGGCCGCGTGAGGTACATCGGGATCGGGCTCGTCTACGCCTGGCGCTACACGTTGGGCCTGCTGACGCCGCCGAACACCTGCAAGTACCACCCGACCTGCTCGCAGTACGCACTCGACGCGCTGCACGCCCACGGGCTCGTCAAGGGCTCGGCGAAAGCCGGCTGGCGGCTGCTGCGCTGCAACCCGTGGAGCCACGGCGGAGTCGACCCGGCGTGATCGTCGCCAGCATCCTGCAGCCGCTCGAGGACCTGATGTCCTGGGCGCTGATCCACCTCCACGACCTCACCGGATCGTGGTCGTGGTCGATCGTCGCGCTGACGATCATCGTCCGGATGCTGCTCGTGCCGCTGACGGTCAGGCAGATCCACTCGATGCAGAACCTGCAGGCGCACGCGCCGGAGATGAAGGCGATCCAGCAGAAGTACAAGCACGACAAGCAGCGGATGAACCAGGAGATGATGGCGTTCTACCGGGAGAACCAGATCAACCCGGCCTCTTCGTGCCTCCCGATCCTGGCGCAGTTCCCGGTCTTCATCTCGCTCTTCTTCGTCCTCCGCGACGCCGAGGCGGAGCTGATCGCCCAGCACGGCAACGAGGGCCTCGACTGGCTCGGGCTGGTCACGATCACCGAGGACACGAAGGTCGGTTGGGGCCCGCTCTTGATCGTCCTCTACGGGATCAGCCAGCTGACCTCGTCGTACCTGATGTCGCAGAACATGCAGCCGGCGCAGCGGGTGATGCTGCTGATCCTCCCGATCGCCTTCATCCCCTTCGTGCTCAACTTCCCCTCCGGCTTGATGCTCTACTGGCTGACCACGAACCTGTGGACGACCGGCCAGGGCCTGATCACGAGGCGTCTGACGCCGAAGCCGCAGCCGCCGCCGAAGAAGAGCTCCCGGACGCCACCGAAGCAGGAGACGGCTGCCGCCACCGCGGACGGGGCGGCGAAGCCGCCGCCGGAGAAGAAGGCCGCCTCGACGCCGCCGCGCGTGCGCAAGGTCAAGCGGAAGAAGGGCTCGCGGCGGTGAGCGAGATCGCCGTCGAGATGACCGGCGAGACGGTCGGCGAAGCGAAGTGGGCCGCGCTGCGCGAGCTCGAGCGGATGCGTCCGGGGCTCGACAAGGAAGCCGTTCGCTTCCAGGTCGTCAGCGAGGGCGAGCGCGGGCTCCTCGGCGTCGGCTACGAGCCGGCGCGGGTGATCGCCAGCGTCGACGAGGCCGCGGCACCGGCCCGCGAACCGATCGCCACGACCCCCCGCGACGGGGAGAGCCCGGACGCGGCGCTTCTCCGCGAGGTCGTCGAGCGGATCGCATACGAGATCGGCGTCCGCTGCACGGTCGAGATCGAGGAGACGGACGACGAGATCCGGGTCGTCTGCGACGGCGACGACCTCGGCATGCTGATCGGCCGCCACGGGCAGACGATCGATGCGATCCAGTATCTCGCGAACGCGATCGTGTTCCGCGGCCGCTACGACGAGCGCAAGCCGCTCATCGTCGACGCGGCCGGCTATCGCGACCGCCGTCAGGCGACGCTCGACGCGCTCGCGGTCCGGATGGCCGAGCAGGCCGCGGCCACGGGCCAGCGGGTCGAGCTCGAGGCGATGACCGCCGTCGAGCGGAAGATCGTCCACGAGAAGCTCAAGGACGATCCCGAGGTGGAGACGGCGAGCGAGGGCACCGAGCCCAACCGCTTCGTCGTCATCTACCCGCGCAACGTCGCTGTCTGACGTCCTCGACCGCTGGCTGGCGGGCGTGCTGGCGACGCCCGGGCTGACCGCGCTCGAGGATCCGGCCGAGGCTCGGCGTGTCCTGCTCGACGACGCGCTCGCCGGCCTCGAGCTCGTCCGCAGCAACGACGGCCCGATCGTGGACGTCGGCAGCGGCGGCGGCACGCCCGGGATCCCGCTCGCGGCCTCGCTCCCCGAGCGTGAGGTGACGCTGCTCGAGGCCGAGCGGCGCAAGACCGAGTTCCTCGAGCGCTGGACCACCGAGCTGCCGAACCTCCGTGTCGTCTGGGGGCGGGCAGAGGAGCAGCCGGGCGACGTGTACGGGGTTGCCGTCGCGAAGGCGCTGGCGCACCCGCCGGTCGCGGCCGAGTGGTGCCTCCCGCTCGTGGCAGAAGGCGGCGCGGTGATCCTCTGGGTCGGGCCGTCGGCCGATCTGGCCGCGGTGGCGTCCGTCGCGGGAAGGATCGGCGGCGAGCTCGCGGAATCGCCGGCCGGCTTCGCGGTCCTGCGCAAGACCGGCCCGACGCCGCCCGGATTTCCGCGCCGGCCCGGGATGGCGAAGAAGCGCCCGCTCGCCTAGGGTCGCGGGAGCGCGTTCCGCAGGCGCATGCCGCTGAACTCGAGCGTCGAGGCGACGACGTCGTCCCAGACCGGCCACAGGTTGGGCAGGAAGCGCAGGTCGATCCCGGCGTGCTCGTGCAGGTCGACGAGGTCGCCGAGCGCGACCAGCTCGAGCGGCTCGACCGGAGTGCGCGAGATCCAGTAGCCGCCGACGCCGGGGTGCCGCTCGAACGCCGGCTCGGGCAGCCGGTAGGCGTAGACCGGCGTCGTCCGCAGCCGCTCCTGCCAGCGCTCCTCGGCGATATGGACGCGCCCGGCGCCGCCGAGCAGCCGATTCGCGTCAGCCGGCTCGGTCGACGCGTGCGCCCAGAAGGTCCCGCGCGGGCAGTCGCGCGGGAACCAGTAGAGCGGCAAGTGGCGCGTGTCGACAGCCCACACGAGCGGCTCGCGCTCCTCGGCAGTGGCGCTGACATGGGGCTCGAATCGCTCCAATGAGGGGTTCTCGCTCACGTGCCAGAGGGCGTGCGGGCCCTCGTTCGCATAGGGCGGAGCGGCGTCGCGCACGGCGGGAGAATAGTCCGACCCCCTCTCTAGACTCGGTGCGTGCCCGGCACCATCTACGCGATCGCCAATCAGAAGGGCGGCGTCGGCAAGACGACGACGGCCGTCAATCTCGCGGCCTGCCTCGCCGAAGCGGGCGAGCGCTCGCTGCTCGTCGACCTCGACCCGCAGGCGAACGCGACGTCCGGGCTCGGCGAGAAGCCGAACGGCACCTCCAGCTACGACCTGCTCGACGGCGCGCCCGTCGCCGAGATCGCGAAGCCGACCCGGTTCGGGAACCTCGAGCTCGTGCCGGCGAAGCCCGATCTCGCAGGCGCGGCGGTCGAGCTCTCGCACCACGCCGAAGGAGAGCGCTACCTCCAGGGCTCGCTCGCCGCAGCCCGTGACCGCTACGGCTTCGTCTTCCTCGACTGCCCGCCCTCGTTCGGGCCGCTGACCGTGAACGCACTTGCCGCCGCCGACCGCGTGATCGTGCCGGTGCAGGCCGAGTACTACGCGCTCGAGGGCCTCTCGCAGCTGCTCGGCTCGATCGAGCTCGTCAAGGCGCGCCTCAACCCGCGCCTCGGCCTGGCCGGGATCCTCCTGACCATGGTCGACGGGCGCACGCGGCTCGCCGCCGAGGTCGAGGTCGAAGTGCGCCGTCACTTCGGCGATCTCGTCTTCACTCAGACCGTGCCGCGCTCGGTTCGCCTCGCCGAGGCACCGAGCCACGGCCTCCCTGCGATCGCGTACGACCGCCGCTCCTCAGGGGCGGAGGCGTACTGGAAGGTGGCGATGGAGCTTGTCGAGCGCTCCTAGGCGCGGTCTCGGCCGCGGCCTCGAGGTCCTGATCGGCGGTGGCGAGACCGGGGGTACGCAGCTTGCGCACCTGCCCGTCGACGCGATCCACGCGAATCCGCGGCAGCCGCGACGCCGCTTCGAGCCCGAGGCGACGACGGGGCTCGCCAGCTCGATCAAGCAGCAGGGACTGCTCCAGCCGGTCGTCGTGCGCCCGCGCCAGGCCGGCGGCTACGAGCTGATCGCGGGCGAGCGCCGCTGGCGCGCCGCGCGCGAGGCGGGGATCGAGACGCTGCCGGCGCTCGTGCGCGAGGCGGACGACCGCGACACGCTGCTGCTCGCACTCGTCGAGAACGTCGCCCGCGAGCAGCTCTCGCCGGTCGAGGAAGCACGCGCGTATGCGTCGCTCGTGGACGAGTTCGAGCTCTCGCTCGGCGACGTCGCCGAGCGGGTCGGGCGGTCGAAGTCGTCGGTCTCGAACCGCCTCCGCCTACTCGAGCTGCCGGAGGAGGTGCTCTGGATGGTGGCCCGCGGCGAGCTGACCGAGGGCCATGCGCGAGCAGTGCTCGCGCTCCCCGACCACGACGCGCGCAAGAAGCTCGCAAAGAGGATCGTCCGCGACGGCATGTCGGTCCGCGCCGCGGAGAAGGCGGCACAGGACGGAGGCGCCGCTCGCCGGCCTCGCTCCACCCCGTCGGTCGACCCCGCCTTGGCCGAGCGTGCCCGCGGGGCGGCGGAGCGGCTCACCGGGCTCCCGGCACGCGTCAGTGCCGGCAAGCTCGAGATTCACTTCGGCGAGGAGCTGCGGCTCGAAGAGCTCGTCGAAGTGCTCGAGAGCCTGTAGCCGCCGAAAGAGTGGGCGATCCTGGATTCGAACCAGGGACCTCCGCCTTATCAGAGCGGCGCTCTAACCAGCTGAGCTAATCGCCCCCACAGTCCAGCGGGTACTGCGAGGCGATTGTAGCCAGCACTCAGTGGACGAGCTGCGTGCGGCGGACGTAGTCCTCGACCGCGAGCAGGAAGTTCGCGTCGCCCGCGATCTCGGCGATCGTTCCCTTCGTCCGGTCGTCGAGCTCGTCGTCGTGGCGCAGGTTGGCGATGAAGGGCGCGAGCGTGCCCGCCTGGGACATCGCGGCCATGCGGAGGCAGAGCCGCTTGGTGTGCTCGTCCTGCGTCACCGCCTCGAGGGACTCGATGTCGTGAAGCCAGAGGTCGACCATGGTCAGAGAACGTGTGCGGCGGCGCGAGGGATACGGCCACCCGACTCAGGGATTCGGCCGGGCGGCTGTGCTGCCGACGAGAAGAGCAGCGCTACGGGGCCGGCGCCACTTGCGGACATGCGAATCGGAGACCTTGTCGCCTACGCCGGTAGGCAGTACGTCGTGCGCGGGCTCGACCCAATGGGCGTGCCAGAGCGGCGCGCGGACCTGGAGGACGTCGAGACCGGCGAGACGCTGCGCGTCCCCATCGCTGCGCTGGCGGCGGCGCCGGATTCGTCCTCGTAAGCGGTGGCTACACTGAGCGAGAGGCCCTGTCGATGCGAGAGATGGTCATCTACGGCGTCAGCTTCGACATGGTCGGCAAGCAGCCGATCGTGCTGCTGAAGACGGCCGACGGCAACCGGTTCCTGCCGATCTGGATCGGCCATCCCGAGGCGGCGGCGATCCTCGTCAAGCTCCAGAACGCCGCGCCGGCCCGCCCGATGACCCACGACCTGCTCAACGACGTCGTCGGCCAGCTCGACGCCGAGGTCGTGTCGATCGCGGTGACGGAGATGCGCGAGAACACGTACTACGCGCGGATCACGCTGCAGCAGAACGGCTCCGAGATCGAGGTCGACTCCCGCCCCTCGGACGCGATCGCGCTCGCAGTTCGCTCCGGGGCCAAGATCTTCGTCGCGGACGACGTGATCGAGGAGTCGGGCGTCGAGTTCGAGGGCGACGACCCCGGCAACGAGAGCAATCCGGCCGGTGTGCGGCCACTCGCCGACCTCGATCCGGACGAGTTCCGCAAGTTCCTCGACGAGGTCTCCCCGGACGAGTTCGCCGCCGACCCGGACGACAGCTAGGGCTCGTCGCCGCGCGCGACCTCGCGCTTCGTCAGGTCGAGCAGCTCGGTGTAGATCTCCCGTAGGCCGTCGGCTGACAGCGGGCCGCGGTTCGCCCGCGTCAGGTACTGGAGCATCCACTCCTCGCGTGCCGGATCGAGAAAGCCGATCCCGCGCTCCTCCTTCACGCGCTTCAGCCGCGCGACGAGCTTCAGCCGCGCGTTGATCGCCTGGACGATCGCGACGTCGTTGTCCGAGAGCTGCTCGCGCAGCTGCCGGATCAGCGGGTCGTCCGACTCTGCTCCGGCCATGTCAGAGATGTACGACCACGGTCGTGCCGCGGCCGTGTGCTCCGTAGAGGGACGGTGCGATCCACATCGGGATCCTGACGCATCCGTGTGACGCCGGGTAGGCGGGGACGGACGGATAGCCGTGGATCGCGAAGCCACCCTTGAAGTACATCGGGTACCAGAGCACCCAGTCCCAGCCCGGAACCGTCCGGTAGACGGTCCAGCTGCCCAGCGGGGTGTTGCCGGTGGCGCCGGTCGAGACGTGGACGACCGTTTCCACCCGGCCGTCGTCGACGACGAAGAGCACCTGGCGGGTCTTGTCGACCTCGATGTAGTCGCCGCCGCGGAGGGCGCGCGGCACACCGGCACGGCCGAGGCGGCGCCAGAGCCAGCTCTCGACGCGGCCGGTACGAGGCAGGCCGTTCACCTTCTGGAAGGCGAGCACAGCCTCGTAGGTGTCCTGGCCGTAGGCGCCGTCGACGCCCCGGAGCGCGTAGTGGAGCTCCGAGAGCCGGCGCTCGAGTGCGAGCACGCTCGGCCCGCGGGACCCGGGGCCGAGCGAGGGCTGGACGACCTGCGCGACCAGGATCTTCCGCGCCGGTGCATAGCCTTTGCGCGGGGCCGTGGTCAGCTCGATCCGGACTGCGCCGGGAGTGTTCGTGGGGATCCGCCCCGCGCCGCGGCGCACGAGCCGGCCGTTGTGGAAGACGCGGACCCGCACCGAGCCGGCGCGCGAGGGGACGAGCGTCGGTCGGACGGTCAGCGTGCCGCCGACCGGAGCGACCGCCGGCACCGCGGCCTGGAGCGACGGCCGCACCACGATCACGCGGCCCGCGGACCGGAGCGCGCCGAGGCGGACGTGGTAGGGGCCGGGCGCGCGGAGCAGGATCCGGGCGCGGAAGCGGCCTGACGCAGCGACGCGCGCCGACGTCACGTACGTGTCGCCGCGGTAGAGCTGAACGCGCGCTCCGCGCGCGGAGGGCTGGAGCCTGCCCGTGAGCGTCGCCGTGCCGCCGTAGTCACCGGCTCTCGGTGCCGACAGCGTCAGCGTCCGGGCGGTCGCGACGACCTCGACCTGTGCCTCCGCGACCTCGCCTGCCGCGCCTGTCGCGGTGACCCTCGCCGTGAAGCGGCCGGCGCGGTAGACGTGCGAGACGACGGGGCCGGCAGCGGACGATCCGTCGCCGAGATCCCAGGCATACGCGGCGGCGTCGCCGCTCGCGGTCAGCGTGACCCGCAGCGGGGCGATGCCGGCGGCCGGCGCGGCCGTGGCGGTGACGGTCGGGGGCGCAGCCGTCGCTGGCGCCGCGAAGGCGAGACCGGCGAGCAGGACGATCGCGCCGCGCACAACATCGACAATAGCGTGACGGCCAGAGGGACAATGACTCAGAGAAACAGTGGCACGATCATCCCGATTGCGTTGAACGTCGCGTGCACGAGGAAGGCCGGGTAGATGCTGTCCGTGCGGAGTCGGAGGGCAGCGATGACGATCCCGAACCAGACGAAGGCCGCCAGGGAGAGCACCAGCCCGTGCCCCAACCCGAAGAACACGGCCGTGACGAGGACCGCCAGGGGGACGCCGACCCGGGTGAGCAGCAGTGACACGCCCACCCCGCGGTAGAGCAGCTCCTCCGTGACCGGGGCGAGGACGACGACGGCGAGAAAGCTGATCGCGTAGGGGCCGGCGCGGCTGCTGTCCCAGCCTTCGGGCGTCAGGT
The DNA here is from genome assembly GCA_963827015.1 of uncultured Gaiellaceae bacterium. Taxonomy (GTDB): domain Bacteria; phylum Actinomycetota; class Thermoleophilia; order Gaiellales; family Gaiellaceae; genus Gaiellasilicea. The sequence continues at coordinate 12,051 of CAWGZI010000017.1, forward strand.
TCTGCTCGTCACCGGCATCGGTCAGCGACAGCGCGATCGTCGCGCCGACGTAGATGAGAACGAGCGAGCCGAACGCGAGCCCGAGCGCGCTGCCCCACGAGGCGGGTCGACGCAGCGCCAGCACGTCGCGGCGCGGCAGCCCGATCGTCAGCGCGAGGACGAGCGAGAGCAGCACCGCGTAGCTCGCGACGCTCCCGATCGCGAAGTCGTACTGGTAGACGATGTCGTCGTCGGGCGGCGGCCCCTCGGCGCGGCCGTAGAGGTTGATCGCCGCGAAGGAGCCGACGAAGAGAAACCAGAGCGCGAGCCTCATTGCGCCATTGGAGCAGAGGGGCCGCGCCGCGCTGTTGAGGAACCGGGGAGCCGCTGTCGAACTGGCGGGCATGGAGCTGTGGCAGCGCCTGCTCGTGATCGGGATCGTCCTCGGGCTGACGATCCTCGCCGCGCGGCTGATCGACCGGCGGCTGATGGGCGCGAGCCGCTCTCCGGAGACGATGACGCGCTACCGGGTGCTCCGAAGGACGATCTCGGCCGCGATCGTCACGATCGGGCTGCTCTCGGCCCTGCTCGTGATCCCGCAGGTGCGCGCGGTCGCGGGCGGCCTGCTCGCCTCCTCGGCGATCCTCGGCCTGATCATCGGCTTCGCCTCGCAGCGAACGCTCGGGAACTTCGTCGCCGGCCTGATGATCGCCATGACGCAGCCGCTCCGGCTCGGCGACCGTGTCGAGGTCGGGGGCGTCGCGGGCACGGTCGAGGAGATCGGGCTGATGTACACGTTCATCCGCACCGACGACAACGCCCGGCTCGTGATCCCGAACGAGAAGTTGGCCTCGGATACCATCACGAACTCCACGATTCGCAGCGCCGCGAAGTACGCCGAGGTCACCGTGCAGGTTCCAGCCACGTCAGACCTCAACCAGCTCGTCGAGGCCCTCCGCGCGGAGGTTCCGGGTGAGCGGGATGAGGTCTTCGTCTCGTCCCTCGAGGGGTCGCCGACCCTGACGATGCGGGCGTGGACCGAGAACGAGGCCGCCGCCGAGCGTCTCGAGCACGACCTTCGCCTGCGCGCGCACGGACGGCTGCGCGAGCGCGGGATCTACGCATGACGCCGCCACGGGGCAGCCGGGGCCTGGACGACGAGATCTACGCTCGCCGACGACGCAAGCGCAAGCGGATGGAGCGCAAGAGCACGCGCCGCCGCGCGGCCGTGCTCGCGATCGCGGCGGTGCTCGGGCTCCTCTTCGTCGTCGCCGGGGCCGCGGTCACGAGCGTCGCGACGTTCGGCTCCTCGTGCGACCTGAACTCGCTTCAGCAGGTCGAGATCGGCTCCAACACGTTCATCTACGCGGCCGACAACTCGCGGCTCGGCGTCATCCCCGCCGAGCGCAACCGCCAGCCGGTGTCGTTCAAGCGAATCAGCGCGTGGATGCCGAAGGCGACGGTGGCGATCGAGGACCGGCGCTTCTACCAGCACGACGGCGTCGACGTCGAGGGCATCGCGCGGGCGCTCTGGAAGAACGTCAGCGCCGGCCAGGTCGTCGAGGGCGGCTCGACGATCACGCAGCAGCTCGTCCGCAACCTCTACATCGGCCGCGAGCGCACCGTCGAGCGGAAGCTCAAGGAGGCGTGCCTGGCGCTCAAGCTCGACCGGGCCTGGGAGAAGAATCGGATCCTCGCCACGTACATGAACCAGGTCTACTACGGCAACCTCGCGTACGGGATCGAGGCGGCCGCGCAGACCTACTTCTCCAAGCACGCGAGCGAGCTGAACCTCCCCGAGGCCGCGCTGCTCGCCGGCCTGCCGCAGGCGCCGAGCGACTACAACCCGTTCCAGAAGGAGCAGGTGGCGAAGGCACGTCGGAATCAGGTGCTGCGCGCGCTGCTGAACGAGGGGGACATCGACCGAGAGCAGTTCGAGTGGGCGATCAGCCGCGGGCTCGGGCTGAAGGCGGGCAAGCTCTACAAGGAGATCCGCGAGCCCGACTTCTTCGGGTACGTCCGCGACCAGCTGATCGCCGAGTACGGCGCCGGCACCGTCCGCTCCGGCGGGCTCAAGGTCTACACCACGATCGACCCGCGCTTCCAGCGCGCCGCGCAGAAGGCGATCCGCGACACGCTCTACCTGCGCGACGACCCGGCCGCGGGCGTGATCTCGATCAACCCGAAGAACGGCGCGATCCGCGCGATGACGGCCGTGATCCCCGGGAACAAGAAGAACCAGTTCAACCTGCTCTCCCAGGCGCGCCGCCAGTCGGGCTCGACGTTCAAGACGTTCGTGCTCGCGGCCGCGGTCGAGAAGGGGATCAATCCGGAGACGACGACCTACCTCTCGGCGCCCTTCTTCTACCGCCCGGATCCGAACGGCAACTGCGAGGACGGCAGCTGGTGGTGCCCCGAGACCTACGACCACAGCTACACCGGCTGGACGACGATCGAACGGGCCACGCTCCGTTCGGACAACACCGTCTACGCGCAGCTGACGCTGGACGTCACGCCCGAGGCGGTCGCGAAGATGGCGACCAAGCTCGGGGTCCGCTCGCCGCTCTCGGTCGACGGCGCGTTCGTCCCGTCGATCGGCCTCGGTGCCATGGACGTCTCGCCGCTCGACATGGCGTCGGCGTACGCGACGCTCGCAGCGGGCGGCATCTACTCCGAGCCGATGGCGATCCGCAAGGTCATCCTCCCGACCGGTGAGGACAAGAGCGCCGGCTGGGGAAAGCCGAAGCGCAAGCGCGTGATCTCGGACGGTGTCGCCTACACCGTCACGAAGATCCTGGAGGAGAACGTCCAGTACGGCACCGGAGTCGGGGCCAACTACGGCGCGCCGGCCGCAGGCAAGACGGGCACGACCGAGGAGCACTCGGACGCGTGGTTCTGCGGCTACACCCCGAGGCTCGGGACGACCGTCTGGGTCGGCTACCCGCGCGGGAAGATCCCGATGACGAGCGTGCACGGGATCTCGGTCGCGGGCGGCACCTTCCCGGCGCAGATCTGGCGCCTCTTCATGAGCTCCGCGATCGGCCAGCTCGACCCGGTCGACTTCCCCGAGCCGAAGGACTGGCCGGAGTGGGTCGACTTCGAGCGCGGCCAGTACGCGCGCTCGTTCGGCTACTACGACGACAACGACTACGACTACACGCCTCCCGCCACGACCGAGGACGAGGCCACGACGACGGCGCCGACCGAGTCCGTCCCCGACGCGCCACCGGCGTCGCGGCCGGCGCCGAAGCCCAAGCCGAAGCCGGCGCCTCCGGCTCCGCCGCCGACGACCGCGCCTCCGGCTCCGCCGCCGACGACCGCTCCGCCCGAGGAGCCGCCGCCGCCGACGCCGACCGATCCCCAGGTGCCCTGAGCCGCATCGCGCTGCCCGCCGCCGGCGCGGTCGCGCTGCTCGTCGCGGGGTGTGTCGCCTGCGCCTGGATCGAGGGCGCGCCGCTCGTGCCGGCGGACGGCGGCCGCGCGGACGGCGGCTCGCTCGGCGGCCTCTTCCTGACGCTGCTCGCGCTCGCCTTCGCGGTGTACGTCGGCGCGCTCGTCGCGCTGCGCCGGGCTGCGCACCCGTTGCGGGCCGTCCTGGTCGTCGCGTTCGTGATCCAGCTCGTGCCGCTCGCAGGGCCGCTGCTCGTCTCGACCGACGCCTGGACGTACTGGGAGTACGGGCGCATCGCGGCCGTCCACGACGGCGACCCGTATGTCGACACGCCGAGCGAGTTCCCGAACGACCCCGCGTACGACAAGGCGGGCGCCGATTGGCGGGACACGACCTCGGTGTACGGGCCTGCCTTCACGCTCCTCTCGGAGGCGGTCGCCCTCGTCGCCGGCTCCTCCTCCGCGGCGGCCGCCTGGATCTTCAAGGTGCTCGCCGCGCTCGGAGTGCTGGCCTGCACGCTGCTGGCGGCGCGACTGGCTCGCGACAAGCCGTATGCGGCCGCGCTCGTGGGGTGGAACCCGCTCTTCGCGATCCACTTCGCGGGCGGGGGCCACAACGACTCGCTGCTGATCGGCGCCACGCTGGCAGCACTCGCCCTGGCAGCGGCCGGCCGGCGGCAGCCCGCAGGCGCCGCCTGGGCGCTGGCCGTCCTCGTCAAGTGGGTCCCGCTCGTCTTCTTCGCCCTACGCGCGATCGCCGCTCGGGCGACGAAGCGCCGCGTCGGCCACGTCGGCTTCGCAGCGACGGCAGTGGCGATCGTCGCGCTCGCGACTTGGCGCTACGGCGCCGACTGGCTGCGCTCGGTCGGCCCGCTCGCCCGCAACGCGGAGGAGCAGTCGAGCTACGCGCTGCCGCATCGGCTCGAGCAGCTCGGCCTGCCGCACTGGCTCACGCTCGCGCTCGCCGGCGCGGCGCTGGTGGCGGGGCTGCTCTGGCTTGCGCGCGAGGCGTGGCGCGGCCGCGTGCGGCTCGGGCTGGCGGGCTGCCTGCTGCTCGCGACGACGCCCTGGCTGACGCCCTGGTACGCGATCTGGGCGCTTCCGCTCGCCGCCGCCGAGGACGACCGCCGCGCGCAGCTGTTCTCGCTCGCCTTCTGCGCCTACCTGCTCCCCCAGGCGATCCCGCTCTAGCGCTTGCGGAGGACGACGATTCCGTCCTCGTCGAAGACGACCTGCCAGCGCGGGTCCCGGCGGAGCTCTGCGAGCGGCTCTCGCGACCGCTCGCCGGCAAGGCTGTCGAGATAGGTCAGGCGCGTGCTGTCGACCGCGACCCAGGTCGCCTCGCGCAGCACCGGGAAGCTGAAGATGCGGCGGCGTGCGGAGAGGTGGGCGCCGAGCGCGTTCGTCGCACTGACGGGCGCAGCCCCCGGGACGAGCGCCAAGGCCCGGCGCGCCGCCGCATCGTGCGGCCCGGCGTCGACGTCGATCCGGCCGACGGGCCCGAGCGCGATCGTCCCGGCGAGCGCGGCCGCCGCCGCGACATAGGCCGTCCGCTCGCCGAGACGCGCCGTCCCGTAGACGGCCGCGACGAGCAGCGCCGGGATCGCCGTTGCGGCGTAGTGGGTCTTCACGGACGTCTGCGTGACCGTGCTCGAGAGCACGTTCAAGCCCAGCTCGGGCAGCGCGGCGAGCAGGGGCAGTGGGGCAGCGAGCGGGATCAGGCCGAGCGGGAGGAGCAGCGAGACGAGGTAGCGGAGGTCGCGCCAATCGAGGCTCGGGTCGTCGTAGCGGCTCTCGAAGGCCGATACGCCTGCCGCCGCGAAGTGGGGCACGACGACGAGCGCGGCCACCAGTGCGGCCAGCCCGGACACCGCCGCGATCGTCAGCCCGGGTCTCGGCGAGCGGTACCGGAGCGCGTACCAGACGCCCATCGCCGCGACGGTCAGGCCGACGTGCTCCTTCGTCGCGAGTGCCGCGGCGGCGAACAGCGCGAACGGCAGCAGCCGCCGCTCGTCGAGGAACCACCACGCGAAGAGCAGCAGCGGGCAGGCGAAGCGCGACCGGGTGGAAGTCGCTCGCCGGCAGCCACTGGACGGGCGGGTAGAGCAGGTAGGCGAGAGCGAGCGCCGCCGCCGGCCGCTCCGCGTCGAGGTGGGCACGCGCGAGCCAGAACACCGGCAGTGCTCCGAGCGCGACCGCCGCGGCCTGCACGACGAGCAGGAGCTCCGGGCTCGGCCAGAGCCACCAGAGCGGCGCGAGCGCGCCGAGGATCGGGTCGAAGTGCGAGCCGAGACGCGAGATCTGCTCGCCGTGGACGTCCGTCACGGAAAGGACGTCGCCGTGCGCCGTCGACCAGACCGCCTGCGTCATGTTCCCCAGGTCGAAGCGGCCGCTGGCGAAGGCGCGGTGCCGGAGCACCGCAAGGGCCGCGAACACCGCCGCGAACGCCGCCGTCGCGAGCCAGACGAGCCGCACGGGCCTCATGGCGCGACGAGGCGTTCGATCAGCAGCCGCCAGCGGGCGCCGAGGACCTCCTCGCTCGCCTGCGCGCGGTAGGCGGCGAGGCCGGCGGCACCGACTCGGGCCGCGAGCCCGGGGTCGGAGGCCAGTCGACGCACTGCCTCCGCGAGCGCCTCCGCGGCGCCCGGCGGGACGAGCAGTGCGCTCTCGCCGTCCACGAGCAACTCGCGGGCTGCGGGCGTGTCGGCGGTGACGAGCGGTGTTCCGCAGGCGAGCGCCTGAAAAGCCTTGTTCGGGATCACCCGGCCGGTTTTCGCTGACGTGCCGAAGACGCCGAGGGCGCAGCCGGCCCGCTGGTTCTCCTCCGGCAGGCGCTCGTAGTCGACCCAGTCGACCCACTCCACGTTCGGCGGCCGCGCGGTCATCAGCGCGTCGAGCTGGCCGCTGCCGACGACGCGGAACGGGATCTCCGGGGCGAGCGCTCGCCGCGGCGAGGATCGTCTCGAGGCCGTGGAGCGGGATCAGCTTGCCGACGAAGAGCGCGTGGAACTCCTGCGCGGGCTGCCACCCGGGCTGAAACAGCCGTTCCTCGGCACCGACGAAGCAGACGGCCAGCCGCTCGTCGGGCAGGTCGGCGAGTTCGGCCAGATGGCTCGCGTTCTGCGCCGTGTCGGCGACGACGAGATCGGCCCGGCGTAACGCGAGCCGATCGAGCTGCCTCAGCACGCCCGCCGCCGGAGACCCGGCACCGAAGCGGCCGCGATCTTCGACCAGGGTCTCGTGCAGCGAGATCAGCGGGTTGAAGACGACCGGCCTGCCGCGGGCGATGCGCCGAGCGGCCGGGACGTCGAAGTGCCCCGGGTAGCCGACGACGACCGCGTCGAATTGCTCGCGGCGGCCTCCGAAGAGGAGGCGGGTCTCCGCGAGGCCGACCCGCATCGCCGCGCCGAGCCCGAGCGACCACTTGTGCCGCTGCCGCTCCCATACGCTCGCGTGTCGCTCGATCACGTCGACCCCGGCTCCGCGCAGACACGAGATGACCTGCGCGTTGCGGGGATAATCGCGCTCGTACGTGCCGAAGTAGAGGACGCGCAGGCTCAGCGCAGGATCTCGTCCACGTGCTGCTCGATCGTCCGCCCGCCCGACCGCTCCTCGTGGTGGCTCGCGACGAGCTCGCTGACGAGGCCGAGCGACACGAGCTGCACGCCGACGACGACGAGCAGGACGCCCAGCGTCAGCAGCGGCCGGTGCCCGATCGCCTCGCCGGTCGCCTTCAGGACGGTCAGGTAGACGAGCACCGCCGTACCGGCGGCTCCGAGCAGCAGGCCGACGCCGCCGAAGAGATGCAGCGGCCGGTGCCGGTACCGGCCCATGAAGGTCACGGTCAGCAGGTCGAGGAACCCACGGACGTACCGCTCCATGCCGTAGCGCGAGCGGCCGTGCTCGCGCGGACGGTGGTTCACGGGGAGCTCGGCGACGCGGAAGCCGCGGTAGTGGGCGAGCACGGGGATGAACCGGTGCAACTCGCCATAGATCCGCAGTCCTTTGACGACCTCGGACCGATACGCCTTGAGACCGCAGTTGAGATCGTGCAGGCGGAGGCCCGAGAGCCGCCCGGTGACGCGGTTGAAGATGCGGGACGGGATCCGCCGCGTCAGCGGGTCGCGGCGCTTCGTCTTCCAGCCGGAGACGAGGTCGAAGCCTTCCTCGAGCTTGGCCAGCAGCCGCGGGATCTCGGCCGGGTCGTCCTGAAGGTCGCCGTCGATGGTGACGACGACGTCGCCCTGCGCTTCCTCGAAACCGGCCTGGAGCGCCGCCGCCTTGCCGAAGTTGCGGCGCAGGCGGACGACGCGGACCTCGTCGTGCCGCGCATGGAGGCGGGTGAGTGCGGCGAACGTTCCGTCGCTCGAGCCGTCGTCGACGAAGACCACCTCCCACGGCCGGCCGAGCGGGTCGAGGGCAGCCGCGAGCTCCTCGTGCAGGAGCGCGACGCTCCGCTCTTCGTCGTGCACCGGGACGACCACCGAGATCACGGCGTTAGCGTATGTCGCCGATGCCCGAGCTGCTCTCGACCGAGGAGGCGCTGCGACGTGTGCTCTCGCGAGCGCAGCCGTTGCCCGCCGAGACCGTGCCGACCGCTGCGGCCGCGGGGCGGGTCCTCGCCGAGGACGCGACGGCGCGGGTCGATCTGCCGCCCTTCGCCAGCTCGGCCATGGACGGCTACGCGCTGCGCGCGGCGGACACGCCGGGGCGACTGCCGGTCGTCTTCAGGATCCCCGCGGGTGCCCCCTCCGACCGCGCGCTCGCGGCGGGTGAGGCGATGGCGATCTCCACCGGCGGCGCCGTCCCGGACGGCGCGGATGCCGTGATCCAGATCGAGCGTGTTGTCGAAAGAGGACAACAGACTCGATGTCGCCGACCCGGTCGAGCGTGGCGCGAACGTCCGGCCGGCGGGCGGGGACGTCCGCGCCGGCGACGTCGTGCTGGCGAAGGGCGCCCGCATCGGCGCGGCGCAGATCGGCGCACTGGCCGCCGCGGGGCTCGCCGAGGTGCCGGTCGCGCGACGCCCGCACGTGGTCGTCCTCAGCACCGGGACGGAGCTCCGCGCGCCCGGCGACACGCTCGGCGCCGGGCAGATCTACGAATCGAACGGCCCGATGCTCGCCGCCGCCTTCGAGGCCGCCGGCGCGACCGTGGAGCGCCTCGGGCCGGTTGCGGACGACGAGGCCGAGCACCGGCGTGCGCTCGAGCGGGGGCTGGAGGCCGACGTGCTCGTCAGCTCCGGCGGCGTCTCGGTCGGTCCGCACGACCTCGTTCGCCGGATCCTGGCCGACCTCGGCGTCGAGGAGGACTTCTGGGGGGTCGCCGTCCGTCCCGGCAAGCCGCTTGCCTTCGGGACCCGGGGCGAGACGCTCGTCTTCGGGCTCCCCGGAAACCCGGTCTCGTCGCTCGTCGCCGTCGAGCTCTTCGTTCGGCCGGCGCTGCTCGCGCTCCAGGGCGCGGCCGAACCGGGGCCGCGGTACGAGTCGGCAACGCTCGCCTCCCCCCTCCGGCGGAGTCCCGCGCGCGACGAGCTCGCCCGGGCGCGGAGCCGCGCGACGGCCGAGGGAACGTCCGTCGAGCCGCTCAGCGGCCAGGAGTCGCACATGATCGCCCGCGCCGCCGGGGCGGACGCGCTCGTGTACGTGCCCGCGGGCGAGGGCGAGCTGCCGGTCGGAGCGACCGTCCGCGTGCTCCGTCTGGCCTGAGCTACGACCTGAACGACGTCGCGTGGTCGCTGCCCCGCGGGGTGACGTCGACCGGTTTCGCGTAGACGAGGTAGCGCTGCGTCGCGAAGAAGCGCGGGTGGCACGCCTGCAGGACGAGCTGCTCGTGCCCCTTCGACTGCAGCACCGACGTCTGCGACGCGGCGACGATCCTGCTGCCGGTGACCTCGTACTCGAAGGTGGCGTAGGGAAGCTCGAGTGAGACACGGTCGCCCCGGCGCAGCCGGTCGATGCGGGAGAAGGGCGCGCCGTACGTCGTCCGATGGCCGGCGATGTAGACGAGCTCTCCCTCACCGGGCATCGCCGACCCGGTGTAGCGGCCGGGCCCGCGCTTGAGCGAGTCGTGGTCGGTGCCGTCGACGACGATCTTGGTCAATCCGAGTGCCGGGATGCGGATGCGGGCGATCGCGTCGCCTCGTTTGGCAACGCGCCGCCAGTCGGCCGCGTCGCGGGAAAGCGACGCCAGCAGCCGGTGGGCGGATCCGGCGGTTGCGGGACCTGAACCGCCCTCCTCCAGCCGCCGGTCGAAATCGTGCGCGAGGTCTCGCTGGTCGAGCCGGTTGAGTGCGGCCGTGAACGGGTCCTGCCACTGCCAGACGGTCAGCGCCCACGCGAGCGAGCCGATCCCGGCGACGATCAGCAGCGTCCCGGCGATCCGCGTGAGCCGTCTCATCACCCTTCCAACGCGTCTCGCTCCTGGTGGGTTCCGAGCAGCCGGAGTCGCCGGGGCGGTCGCCGCTCCCGGGTTTCCGAATAGGGCGCGTAGCGGCCGACGGCCAGCGTCGTCAGCTGTGCGGCGACCGCCAACCACGCGCAGCAGATTGCGACCACGATCCAGGGGACGTAGCCGACCGAGACGAGTGAGAGCAGGTACCACGGCGTTTGCAGGCCGAGCTCCAGCCGAGTCGAGAAGGAGAGCAGGAGGATCAGGGGGCCGGTGAAGCCGAGCACGAGCAATCCGGCCCGTGCGAGCGGCCCCGACGCCTGCGCCTGCGGCAGCCAGAGCCACGCGTAGAGCGAGGGGAGGAGGTAGACGAGCGAGAACGGGTTCGTCGCGACGACGACGAGCGCGATCAACCCCAGCGCCAGCAATGCGACCGTGTGCCCGGCGAGCGTTTCGTCGGCGCGGATCGGCCGGCGCGGGATCAGACGCTCGCGGGAGATCAGCCAGCCGACGAAGAGCACCGCTCCGAGGATGCCGAGCACGACGGGCGAGGGCTCGTAGAGGGACGGGTCGGGCGGCAGGGGGCGTGCCTCGCCCCTCGGGAAGGCGCCGAGCAGGGCGGCTGCGAAGGCGAGGACCGCGGCAAACCCCCAGAAGAGCAGGCGGGCGCGGAGGCTCCGCGCAGCCGGTGCGAGCGCGATCCGACGCCGGCGGCAGTGCGCGAAGAGGTCGATCGCCCCGATCACGAAGGGGAGCAGCGCGGTCAGCAGCACCAGCTCGAGCGCCCAGCCGCGGACGATCCGGGTACCGAAGTCGACGTAGCTCGTCGTGCCCTGCGTCAGCTCGAGGCCCGCGTCGAGGGAGCCGATCAGGTTCTGCGACGCCCGTCCCAGCGAGGCCAGTCGCTGCACGTCGAAGCCTCCGTCGCCGGCGCCCTGCGCGGCCGCATCGGGCAGCGTCGTCAGGGTCACGGCGGGGATGCCGCGCGCGACGAAGGGGCCTTGCTCTCCGAGCGTGAACGGGAAGCCGAGATCGAGCAGCTGGCGGAGCGCCGGGTCGCGCTCCGGGTCCGCGCCGGTCTGCTCGAGCACGCGGAGCGCCGCGGTGTGCACGAGCGAGGCGGACGGCGAGCGCGCCGTGTCGCCGGCGATGAGGAGGCGCGGCCGCCCCGCGCCTGCGATCGCATCGAGGCTGATCACGGCCAGTGCTCGCTCGCGGTACGGCGAGCTCTCGGCGAAATGGGCGGCGCCGAGGGCGCCGAACGCGCCGCCGTCGGTGGAGACGAAGACGAGCGTGTGGCTCGGCTGCGTCTGGATCGGCGTGGTGCCGCCGACCGAGGCGTACGCCCGGGCGAGCTCGATCAGCGCGGCCGTGCCCGACGCGTTGTCGTTCGGGCCGGCGCTGCTGCCGCTGTTGTCGCGGTGGGCGGTGATGACGATCGCCCGCGGCGACGCCCCCTGGACGACCCGCACGAGGTTCTGGAGCTCGACCTCGCCCCGGCCGGGAATCCGGGCACGGAAGCGGTCGACCTGCGGTCGGGGGCCGTAGAGCGCGAACTGGTCGGAGACCCAGCCGGCCGCGCCGAGCCCGGCGGAGGACCCGGGTGAGCGATCGGGATACTGGCGCGCGAGCTCGCGGGCGAGCTGCTCGGCGATCGCGCCGTCGAAGGTGGGCGGCAGCGTCGGCGGCGGCAGCGGCGTGGGCCGGGCGACGCTGAAGGCGGCCAGCAGGAGCGGCAGGGCGACGAGCAGCCACGTGCCGCGGACGAGCCGGGCGTTCACCGGCCGCTCGATCGAGCCGCGGCGGGGGCGCCCGCGAGGCGCGACGGGCGCTCGTCTGGGCGGCGTCATTGCACGGCCAGTGTAGGGAAGACCGCGGCCGTCTCTAGCATTCCGGCATGGCCGACGCGTCGACCATTCTTCTCGTCGACGACGAGGACTCCGTGCAGAAGCTGCTCAGCTACCCGCTCGAGCGCGACGGCTTCCGCGTCGTGCACGCGCGCGACGGCGAGGAGGCGCTGCAGCGCTTCGCGGAGGAGGACATCGACCTGGTCGTCCTCGACCTGATGCTGCCGAAGCTCGACGGCCTCGAGGTCTGCAAGCGGCTGCGTGCGGAGAGCAGCGTCCCGATCATCATGCTGACCGCCCGCGACGACGAGCTCGACAAGGTCCTCGGCCTCGAGCTCGGCGCCGACGACTACATCACGAAGCCGTTCTCGATCCGGGAGTTCCGCAGCCGCGTGCGCGCCCTGCTGCGGCGGGCGGCCGCTCCCAGGCCGGGCGAACGGCGGGACGACGAGGTGATCGAGGCCGGCGAGCTGACGATCGACGTCCCGCGGCGAACGGTCGAGGTTCGTGGCGGCGAGGTGCAGCTGACCTTCGTCGAGTTCGAGCTCCTGCGCGTGCTCGCGGCCGCGCCGGGGCGGGTGTTCTCACGGCGGCAGCTGCTGGAGCGGCTGCGCGGAGGCGCCGACTATCGCGAGCCGCGCACGATCGACGTCCACGTCCGCCATCTGCGCGAGAAGATCGAGCAGGACCCGCACGAGCCGAAGCTGATCCTGACCGTGCGCGGGGTCGGCTACCGCTTCCGGGAACGCTGAGCGCCGTGGGCCGCCTTTCCCTCCGCGGCATCCGGCTCCGTCTCGCCCTGGCGCTGCTCGTCGTCGTCGCCGGCTCGCTCGGCGTCGTCTACCTGATCGTCGTCCCCTCGCTCGAGACGGAGCTCGTCAACGCGAAGCTCGACCAGCTCGAGGAGGACGCACAGACCGTCGCCCGCAACTACAGGGACCAGATCGGCAGCGAGCAGGAGTTCGCCGAAGGGGCCGCGGCCCTGTTCCAGGCCCGGGTCGTCGTCTACTCGATCCTGCAGAACCAGCCGTTCATCTTCGGCGACTCGAACACGACGTCCTCGCTCGACGTCGCCCGAGATCCCTACGCCCTGCAGGCGACCCGGACGCGCCAGCTCGAGCGTGGGACGGTGGAGCGGCGCAACCGGAAGTTCGCCGAGGTGGCCGTGCCGCTCGAGGACGACGGCGTCGTGATCCTGCTCAGCGACTCGCTCAACGATCCGATCTCGAGCCTGAACCTGATCGAACGGCGCCTTCTCTTCGCCGGCCTCCTGGGGCTGCTGTTCGCGGTGGTCGTCGGCTACGGCGCCGCGTCCCTGCACGCCCGTCGGATCAGGCGGCTCGAGCGCGGCGCCGAGCGGATCGCCAGCGGCCGCTTCGACGAGCCCGTCACCGACCACGGCAACGACGAGCTCGGCGACCTCGCGACGGCGTTCGAGCGGATGCGGCAGCGGGTCGAAAAGCTCGACCGCGCCCGCAGCGAGTTCATCGCGAACGCCTCGCACGAGCTGCGGACGCCGCTCTTCTCGCTCGGCGGCTTCCTCGAGCTGATGGCGGACGAGGAGCTGGACGAGGCGACACGGCAGGAGTTCCTCGAGACCATGCGGGAGCAGGTCGAGCGGCTGGCGAAGCTCGCGACCGATCTGCTCGATCTCTCGCGGCTCGACGCCGGCGGGATGCGCGTCGAGCACGAGCCTGTCGACCTCGGCGAGGTCGCGCGGGCGGTCTGCGCCGAGTTCAGCCCGCTCGCAGAGCGGACGCAACACAGTGTTGTGGCCGTCGTCGAGGGGCATCCGGTCGCGCGCGGGGACGAGCTCCGGGTCCTCCAGGTCGTTCGCACCCTGCTCGACAACGCGCTCACGCACACGCCGACGGGCACGCGCGTGAGCCTGCGCGCCTGGGCCGACCGCGAGCACGCGCTGCTGGAGGTGGAGGACGACGGGCCCGGGATCGCGCCCGAGCACACGCCGCACGTCTTCGATCGCTTCTATCGCGCCGACGGCTCGCTCGCATCCGGCAGCGGCCTCGGCCTCGCGATCGCGCGCGAGCTCGTGCAGATGATGGGCGGCAGGGTCGAGCTCGATTCCCGGCCCGGCCGCACCGTCGTACGGGTCGTCCTCGGCGCCGCGCCCACGTCGGTCGCGACCGCCGATCCGCACTCCTCCGTTTTCACGTGAAAACGGCACGGCCGTCGCTACAGTGAGCCGCATGCGTGCCGGCGCCCTCGCAGCCGTGTCGATCGTCGCCGCCTGCCTCGGCGCTGCGGCCGTGCTGCTGATCGGCTCGGCGGCCGGCTGGGTCGGCGACGAGAGCGGCGTCACGACCGTCGTCGTGCCGACGGTTCCCGCCGCGTCGGGCGGTGCTCCGGCCCCGACCGCGGCGCCCTTGCTCGGCAACGGCTTCGACCCGGCGCGGATCTACGCGAACCGCTCCGAGGGCGTGGTCACGATCTACGCCTTCTTCCCGAACGGCCAGCGCGCGCAGGGATCGGGCTTCGTCGTCTCCGCGGAGGGCCACATCCTGACGAACTCGCACGTGGTCACCACGTCGGCGGCCGGCGCGAGCTCGGTGAAGGGCGCGGAGCGGATCTACGTCTCCTTCCACGACGGCGACCGCATCCCCGGCAGGATCGTCGGCTGGGATCTCTTCAACGACACCGGTCTCGTCAAGGTCGACCCCGAGGATCACGCGGTCGTGCCGGTGCCGCTCGGCGACTCGAGCACCGTCGTCGTCGGCGAGCCGGTCGCGGCGATCGGGAGCCCGTTCGGGCAGGAGAGCTCGCTCGCGGTCGGCGTCGTCTCCGCGACCGAGCGCTCGATCGACTCGCTCACGTCCGCGTACGACGTCTCCGACGCGATCCAGATCGATGCGCCGATCAACCATGGCAACTCCGGCGGGCCCCTCCTGGACGCGCGCGGTCGCGTGATCGGGATCAACGCCCAGATCCGCTCCGACTCCGGAAACGCAGACGGCGTCGGCTTCGCGATCCCGATCAACTCGGCGCGCCGGTCGATGGAGCAGCTGCTCTCGACCGGGCACGTGGCCTACGCCTACGTCGGCGTGACGACACAGGACGTGACGCCCGCGCTCTCCCGGCGCTACGGGCTCGGGGCACCGCGCGGGGCCCTGATCCAGGCAGTCGTCGAGGACGCTCCGGCCGCGCGCGCGGGGCTGCGCGGCTCCTCCGACGAGCAGGTCTTCAACGGCGTCCCGATCGCGCTCGGCGGCGACCTGATCGTCGGCTTCGCAGGCCGCAAGGTCGAGCGCGCAGCCGACATCGCGCGCATCGTCACCGACAGCCTCCTGCCTGGCCAGACGGTCTCGGTGGTCGTGCTCCGCCGCGGCAAGGGCAAACGTGAGACGGTGCGCGTCCGCCTGACCGAGCGTCCGTTGAACCCGACCCGCTGAGGGTTTGGAGCACGCGGGTTGCGGGAAGGCTCGGGTAGGAGTTACGCGGATTTCAGAAGTTTTCGGTAGACAAATCGAGGGATCGGTGGCATGTGAGCGACCAGGCAACGATGACTGCAGACGACCTCGGCCTCGGACGGGTCGTGCGCCTGACGATCCCCGCGAAGGCCGAGTACATCAGCCTGTCGCGACTGGCGCTTGCGGGCCTCTCGCGCGTGCGCGCGCTCCCGGAGGAGACGCTCGCCGACCTCAAGCTCGCGCTCACCGAGGCCTGCTCCAACTCCGTCCGGCACGCCTACGACGACGGTGAGGGGCACGTCGACATCAGCTTCGAGCTCCGCGAGGACCGGCTGATCGTCGAGGTCGCCGACGGCGGCACCGGCTTCGAGCCCGACGACGGCGCCACGGACGGCGCCGACGAGGAGCTGAGCGAGGGCGGCCTCGGGATCGCGATCATCCGCTCGATCGCCGACGAGGTCGAGATCGCCGGAGGGCCAGACGGCAAGGGTTCGCGCCTCCGCTTCGTCAAGCTGCTCTAGGCTCCGCACCCGATGAGCGAACGGCGAAGAAGGCTGATCGTCGTGTCGAACCGCGGTCCGATCTCGTACGGCCGCGAGGACGGCTCCAGGATCGCGCGGCGCGGCGCGGGCGGCCTCGTGACGGCGCTGGCCCCGCTCGTCTCCCATCACGACGTGACCTGGATCGCGAGCGCGATCTCGGCCGAGGACCGCGCGGTCGCCGCCGAGGGGACGATCGAGGAGACGGCTCGCGACGGCTCGCGCTACCGGCTGCGCCTGATCGCTCACGACCCGGCGGCCTACGACCTCTACTACAACGTGATCGCGAACCCGGTGCTCTGGTTCGTCCAGCACGACCTCTGGGACCTGCTCCAGGAACGCGGGCGCGACCTCGACCGGGCCTGGGAGGAGGGCTACGTGCGGGTCAACCAGGCCTTCGCCGACGCGGTCGTCGAGGAGCTCGACCACGGGCCCGCGGCGGTGATGTTCCACGACTACCACCTCTACCTCGCCCCGCGCCGCGTTCGCGACGAGTGCCCCGCGGCTCCGATCTCGCACTTCACGCACATCCCCTGGGTCGGGCCCGAGCACTGGGCCGTCCTGCCCGAGCCGATCGTGCGGGACGTCCACGAGGGGCTGCTCGCGACCGACGTCGCCGGCTTCCACACCGAACGCTGGCGCGCCGCCTTCCTCGAGTCGTGCCGCGCTCTCGGGCTCGATCCCGACGGCGACTGCGTGACCGCCCACCCGATCTCGATCGATCCGGACGAGTTCACCGGCCTCGCCGCGAGCGAGCGCGTACTCGCGAGCGAGCGTCAGCTCGTCTCCGACCGGCCGGAGCGCCTGATCCTGCGGGTCGACCGCACCGACCCGTCGAAGAACGTCCCGCGCGGGCTCGAGGCCTTCGCGCTCCTGCTGGAGCGCCGGCCCGAGCTCCACGGCAGGGTCGGCATGCTCGCCCTGCTCGATCCGTCGCGCCAGGAGATCCCCGAGTACGTCGAGGAGCTGCGACGGATCGAGGCCGCCGCGGCGAACGTCGAGGCTCGCTTCCCGGGCGCGCTGAAGCTCCGCGTCGCCGACGACTTCGCCGGCTCGATCGCTGCCTACAAGCAGTTCGACGTCCTGCTCGTGAATGCCGTCATGGACGGGCTCAACCTCGTCGCCAAGGAGGCGCCGCTCGTGAACGAACGCAGCGGTGTTGTTGCCTTATCTGTCAACGCAGGCGCGTTCGAGGAGCTCGGGGAGTGGGTCGTGCCGGTGGACCCGCTCGACGTCGACGCCACGGCCGACGCGCTCGAGCAGGCCCTCGAGCTCGGCGAGGACGTCCGCAGCGCCTGCCGGGAGGCGATCGGCGCGCACGTGGGCGCGCACGATCTCGAGCACTGGATCGCGGCGCAGCTGGCCGACCTCGACCGTGCGAGTAGCATTCGCCGCCCATGAGCGACCTCTCCCATGTGGACGAGTCCGGTGCGGTTCGCATGGTCGACGTCGGCGGCAAGCCGCTGTCGCGGCGGCGGGCGGTGGCGCGCGCGTCCGTGCGGATGGCGCCGGAGACGGCGCGGCGCCTCGGCGACCTGCCGAAGGGCGACGCGCTGACGACCGCGCAGCTGGCGGGGATCATGGCGGCCAAGCGGACGAGCGACCTGATCCCGCTCTGCCATCCGTTGCCGCTCTCGCTGGTCGACGTCACGCTCGAGGTCGTCGGCGACGGGGTCGAGATCACGGCGGCCGCTGAGACGACGGCGCAGACGGGCGTCGAGATGGAGGCGCTGACGGCGGCGTCGGTGGCCGCCCTGACGGTCTACGACATGGCCAAGGCGATCGACAAGGGCATGGTCATTTCCGAGGTGGCGCTCGTCGAGAAGACGAAGGAGTCTCTGTGAAGGCCGCCGTGCTCACCGTCTCGGACGGCGTCGTCGCCGGAACGAGGGAGGACAAGAGCGGCGACGTCCTCGCCGACCTCCTTGCCGCGGACGGGTATCAGGTCGAGCGCCGCGTCGTGTCCGACGAGGCCGGCGAGATCGCAGCCGCGATCACGGAGCTGGCCGAGGACGCGGCGGTCGTGCTCACGACAGGCGGTACCGGGGTCGCGCCCCGCGACGTCACGCCCGAGGCGACGCGCTCCGTGATCGACCGCGAGGCGCCCGGCATCGCCGAGGCGATTCGCACCGACTCGATCGCAAGGACGCCGCATGCGCTGCTCTCGCGCGGGGTGGCCGGCATTCACGTCCGCACGCTCGTCGTCAATCTTCCCGGCTCTCCCGGCGGCTGCCGTGACGGCTATGCAGTGCTGCAGCCTGCGCTCTCACACGCGCTCGGCCTGCTCGCCGAGGCCGAGACGGCACACGAGCAGACGTGACGACGACGGCCGTCTCGCTGCCGCGCCGCTTCGCGTCGCTCGTCAAGCTCGAGCACACCGTCTTCGCGCTGCCGTTCGCATTCGTCGGGATGCTGCTCGCCGTCGGCGAGGTGCCAGCCGCCGCCGACTGGCTGTGGGTCACGGTGGCGATGGTCGGTGCGCGGACGCTGGCGATGGGGCTGAACCGCCTGATCGACGCCGAGCTCGACGCGCGCAACCCCCGGACCGCCTCGAGGGAGCTGCCCGCCGGAACGCTGTCGCGCCTGCACGTGCTCGCGCTCTGCGCCGGCGCCCTGGCGCTGTTCCTGATCGCGGTCTTCCAGCTCGATCCGCTCGTGCGCTGGCTCTGGCCGGTGCCGGTGCTGCTGTTCGTCGTCTATCCCTACCTCAAGCGGTTCACCTGGCTCTGCCACCTGTGGCTCGGGGCGGCCCTCGGCCTGGCGCCGGTGGGCGCCTGGGCGGCGGTCACGGGTGAGCTGCCGTGGCAGGCGTGGGCCCTCGGCGGAGCCGTCATGCTCTGGGTGGCGGGCTTCGACCTCTTCTACTCGCTCTTCGACCTCGAGCACGACCGCGAGCAGGGCCTGCACTCGTGGGCGACCCGTTTCGGCGAGCGGGGCGTGTTCGCCGGCGCAAGGCTCTTCCATCTGGGCACGGTCGCGCTCCTCGCGGGTGCCGGTCTCGGGCTCGACGTGGGGATCGGCTACTGGCTGGGCGTCGCGGCCGTGGCGGCCCTCCTCGGGTACGAGCACTCACTCGTCCGCCCCGGGGACCTGCGGCGGCTCGACGCGGCGTTCTTCACGGTCAACGGCGTCATCAGCATCGTCTTCCTCTGCTTCGTTTTCGCCGACGTCGTCCTGTGATCCGCGCCCGCGCCGTCGAGAAGCGCTACGGACGGCGCCGGGCGCTGCGGCCGCTCGACTTCGTGCTGGAGCGCGGCGGCTTCCTCGTCGTCACCGGGGCCAACGGCTCCGGCAAGACGACCCTGCTGCGCCTCGTCGCCGGGCTCGCCGCCCCGAGCGCCGGCCGGCTCGACGTCGACGCGGATCGAGGATCGCTCGGCTTCCTCGGCCACGAGCCGCTCCTCTACCGCGACCTGACGGCGCTCGAGAACCTCGATCTCTACGGCCGGCTCTACCGCGTGCCGGAGCGTCGCGAGCGGATCGGGATGCTGCTCGAGCGCTACGGCCTCTGGGACGTCCGCTCCGAGCGAGTGGCGTCCTACTCGCGCGGGATGACCCAGCGGCTCGCCATCTGCCGCGCGCTCCTGCACGAGCCGGAGCTGCTCGTGCTCGACGAGCCGTACACCGCGCTCGACGCCGAGGGCGCGGA
Organism: uncultured Gaiellaceae bacterium; assembly: GCA_963827015.1. Classification (GTDB taxonomy): domain Bacteria; phylum Actinomycetota; class Thermoleophilia; order Gaiellales; family Gaiellaceae; genus Gaiellasilicea. Next base: position 31,270 of record CAWGZI010000017.1, read on the forward strand.
GCTGCTCGACCGGCAGCTGGGAGAGCTGGGGGGATCGGCTACCGTCCTGCTGACGACCCACGACCCAGCACGCGTGGACACGCTCGCGAGCGGGAGGCTCGCGCTCCGCGGCGTAGGCTCGACGGAGCCGCGCATGAGCGGAAGCGCCGGCGTTGCCGGCGCTGGAGCGGAAATTCAGTGAACTACATCGGCGACGTCGCCGCGCTCGCGCGGAAGGATCTCCGGCTCGAGCTGCGCGCGCGCGACACGCTGCCGGCGATGCTGCTCTTCGTCCTCTCGACCCTCGTCGTCTTCCACTTCGCACTGCCGACCGGCGCAGACGAGGTGGCGGCCCAAGGTCTGCTCTGGGTCGCTCTCGTCTTCACGGCGCTGCTCGGGCTGGCGCGCGCCTGGGCGCCCGAGCGCGACGGCGGCGCACTCGAGGGGCTCGTCCTCGCGCCGTCCGACCGGAGCGCGATCTGGCTCGGCAAGTCCGCGGCCGTCTTCGTCTTTCTCTCGCTGATCGAGATCGTCGCGCTGCCGGCGTTCGCGATCTTCTTCTCGCCGCTGCACGTGGAAGGCGTCCTGGGCGTCCTGCTCGCGAACATCGGCATCTGCGCCGTCGGCACGCTGCTCGCCGCGATGGCGGCGGCGAGCCGGACGCGCGAGCTGATCCTACCGCTGCTCTTCCTGCCGCTCGCGATCCCCCTCGTCGTCGGCGGCGTCGGTGCCAGCGCGTCGACCGACCCCGGCAGGTACCTCCTGTTTCTCGGGCTGTACGACGCGGTCTTCGCGATACTGTGCTGGGCGTCCTTTGAGTACGTCGTCTCCGAATAGCAGGGTCTCTCTCGTCTCGGTTCCGGTGCTCGCGGCTCTCGCCGCAGCGCTGGTCGGGGTGGCGATCGTGCTCGCGTTCTGGGTCGCCCCCGAGGACGCGGACCAGGGAATCTCGCAGCGGATCTTCTACTTCCACGTCCCGATCGCGCTGACCGCCTACGCCTGCTTCGGCTGGGGCGCGTGGAAGGCGCTGCAGCTGCTGCGGACGCGTGGCGACCGCTACGACCTCGAGAGCTACGTCGCGATCCACCAGGGCACGATCTTCGGCGCCCTGACGCTCGCGACCGGGTCGATCTGGGCGAAGGCCTCGTGGGGCCACTGGTGGGTCTGGGACTCGGATCAGCTCGTGCTCTTCCTCGTCCTCTTCCTCTTCTACTCGGCCTACTTCATGCTCCGCTTCTCGATCGAGGAAGGGCCTAGGCGCGCGAACGTCTCGGCCGTCTACGCGCTCTTCGGCGTGGCGTTGATCCCGGTCAGCTTCATGGCGATCCGGCTCGCCGACGACATCGTCCATCCGACGACCTTCACGCGCGACGGGCCGCAGATGACGGGGACGATGTTCTTCGCGTTCTGCGTCTCGTGGGTCGCGATCACGCTCGTCGCGTACACGCTCTACCGGGTCGAGCTGCTCGGCAAGCGGCTGGACGCGAACCTGCGCGAGCTGCGCGAGGCACTGTCGTGAGCCAGAGCGACTACGTCGTCGCGGCCTACGCGGTCGTCTTCGTGACGCTCCTCGTCTACGTCGCGATCATCGCGGCGAAGCTCTCGCGGCTCGAGCGCGATACGGCCGACCTCGCGGAGCTGGCCCGGCGGCGCCGGTCCGATGGCTGAGTTCCTCGTCGTCCCCGCGCTGCTCGCGTACGGCGAGGCGGCGTTCGCGTACGCGGGCGAGCTGCGCGGGCCCGGCCTTGCCGGCCGGCTCGCGACCTGGGGCGTTCGGCTGGGGTGGCTCGCGCAGTCGGCGTTGCTCGTCGGCCAGGGTCTCTCCGCGGACGGCTTTCCCTGGGGCACGTGGGCGGGCGCGCTCAACCTCTTCGTCTGGCTCGTCGTCGGCGCGTACCTGATCTGGGGTTGCACGCCCCGCTACCGGCTGCTCGGGCTGACGGTGATGCCCGTCGCGGCGGCGCTGCTCGCGCTCGCGTGGGCCGGCGGCGGCACCGCCTTCGACGAGGGCGACCGCTCGGGCGCCGCGCTCGCGGCGCACGCGATCCTGATGCTGGCCGGCTTCGCCGGGCTGACGCTCGCCGCCGCGATGGCGGCGCTCTACCTCTGGCAGGAGCGGCGGCTGAAGCGGCACGAGCGTCGCGTCCTGCGGGTCAGGATGCCGGCACTGGATGCCCTCGACCGGATCGCTGCCCGCACGGTGCTGGGCTCGCTGGTCGTGCTCACCATCGGGATCGGCGTCGGTGCGGCCAGCTTCGAGCGCGGCGACTTCGACGCCGCGATGGCGGTCACGTTCCTGATCCTCGGCGCCTACGCAGCCCTGCTCGTGCTCCGCTACGAGGGCTGGCGCGGCCGGCGCGCGGCGCTGCTCAACCTCGCCGGGTTCGCGCTCGTCGCCGTCGTCCTCCCGATCACCCACTTCGCATGAAGCTGACCCTCGCAGGCGTGTCGCACCACAAGGCGCCGATCGAGCTGCGCGAGCGGGTCGCGCTCGACCCCGACGCCTGCCGCGAGCTCGCCGCACGGCTCGGCGGCGAGGCGGTCGTGCTCTCGACGTGCAACCGGACGGAGCTCTACCTCGCCCGGGAGGAGCACGCCGAGGAGGTTGCGGTCGGGACGCTGACCGAGCTCGCCGGCGACCGCGGCGCCGACCTCGGCGCTGCGCTCTATCGACTGCGGGACGAGGCGGCGGCGCTGCACCTGTTCCGGGTCGCGGCCGGCCTCGACTCGCTCGTCCCCGGGGAGGGGGAGATCCTCGGCCAGGTCCGATCGGCGTTCGAGGCCGGCTCGGCGGGGCCGTTCCTCGACAAGCTCTTCCGGCAGGCGCTGCACGCGGGGCGCCGCGTGCGTCTCGAGACGGCGATCAACGAGAGCCCCGCCTCGGTCCCGTCGGCTGCGGCCGCGCTCGCCCAACAGGTCTTCGACGACCTCTCCGGCAGGCGCGTCCTCGTCCTCGGGGCCGGGAAGACCAGCGAGGCGACGGCGCGGAACCTCCTTTCGCGCGGGGCCGACATCGCGGTCGTCGCCAACCGGACGCTGGCGCACGGCGAGGACCTCGCCCGCAGCCTGGGCGCTCGGGCGCTCCCGCTCGACGCCGTCGGCGCGGAGCTCGAGCATGCGGACGTCGTCGTCTCGGCGACGAGCGCGGCCGACCACGTGCTGGAGCGCGAGGCCGTCGCAGCAGCGCTGCGCGCGCGCAAGGGACGGCCGTTGCTCCTGCTCGATCTCGCCGTCCCGCGCGACCTCGATCCGGCGATCAACGAACTCGACGGCTGCTTCCTCTACGACGTCGACGACCTCGAGGCGGTGGTGAAGGAAACGCTCTCGGGCAGGCGGAGCGAGGCCGCGCAGGCCGAGCGGCTCGTCGCCGAGGAGGCGGACCGCTTCCGCGAGTGGCAGGCCGCGCTGGACGTCGTCCCGACGATCGCATCGCTGCGCGCCCTGGCCGAGGAGATCCGCGACAGCGAGCTCGCGCGCGCCGGCGGCCGCCTTTCCGAGAGCGAGCGAAGACACGTCGAGTCGGTGACGACACAGATCCTCGCGAAGCTCCTGCATCTGCCCACGATTCGCATGAAAGAGGCAGCCGCGGCAGCCGATGGCGTGGTCTATGCTGACGTCGTGAGGCACCTGTTCGGACTCGGAGAGGAGGAGCGGCGGCGATGAACACGCGGTTTCTGACCGGACGCCCGCTGCCGCTGCAGGTGCCGACCGCCTTCGTGCGGATCCGGCCGACCAGTGCGACCGGGCTGCGCGGCTGCGGCGAGTCGAAGCCCGCCTCGCGGCGAAGCTGTGCTCATCCGCGTCGGCTCCCGCGGCAGTAGGCTCGCGCTCACCCAGGCGGAGCAGGCGGCCGACCGCCTGCGCGGACCTGGGATCGAGATCGCGCTCGTCCCGATCACGACCGCGGGCGACCGCGACCGGACGAAGCCGTTCGGCGAGATCGGCGCGCGCGGCGTCTTCGTCAAGGAGCTCGAGGAGGCGCTGCTCGCCGGCCGCATCGACGTGGCCGTGCACTCCGCCAAGGACATGACCTCGACGGACACGGACGGGCTGGCAGTCGGCGCGTACCCCCCGCGCGAGGACCCGCGCGACGCGCTCTGCGGCGCGTCCGAGCTCCGTCCCGGCATGCGGGTCGGGACGGCATCCGTGCGCCGGCGCGCGCAGCTGCTGGCGCTGGAGCCGACGCTTTCGATCGAGCCGCTCCGAGGCAACATCGACACGCGCCTGCGCAAGCGCGGCGAGCGCGGGCTCGATGCAGTCGTGCTGGCAGCATGCGGGCTCGACCGCCTCGGCCTCGAGCGGGAGATCGGCCGCCGCTTCGAGCCCGACCAGCTGCTGCCCGAGGCCGGCCAGGGAGCGCTCGCGCTGCAGGTGCGCGCCGGCGAAGAGGCGCTCGTGGCCGTGGCCGACCACGCGGAGACGAGGCGTCGCGTCGAGGCGGAGCGCCGCTGCGTCGCGCTCGTCGGCGGAGGCTGTCTCGCGCCGGTGGCCGCGTACCACGACGGCGTCTTGCTCACCGGCCTGGTCGCGGACGAGGACGGCGCCTGGATCGAGCGGCGGAGCGGGGACGATCCGGAGGCCGTCGCCCGCGAGCTGCTCGCGCTCGTGCCGTGAAGGTCGTCGTCACCCGCCCGCGCGGCCAGGAGGAAGAGCTCGTTCGCGGCCTCGTCGCGCTCCGGCACGACGTCGTCCACTGCCCGCTGCTCGAGATCGAGCCGCTCGGCGACGAGCCGATCGACGTCTCCGGCTACGACTGGGTGGTCGTGACGAGCGTGAACGGCGCCCGCGAGCTGCGACGGCGGCTGACGGGAGAGCCGAAGCGCGTGGCCGCCGTCGGCCAGGCGACCGCCGACGCGTTCGGGGCTGCCGACCTCGTGCCGTCGGTCTCGACGCAGGAGGGTCTCCTCGCCGAGCTGCCGCGGCCGGCGGGGCGCGTCCTCTTCGCCGGCGCCGAGGGAGCGCGTCGGCTGCTGGTCGACGAGCTCGACGCCGAGTTCGTGCCGCTCTACCGCACGCGCGAGCTGGTGCCGGCGGCTCCGCCCGAAGGCGACCTGGTCGTGCTCGCATCGGCCTCGGCGGCACGCGCGTTCGGCCGGCTCGGAGCCGACATCCCAGCCGTCACGATCGGCCCGCTGACGACCGAGGCGGCACGGGCGGCCGGGATCGAGGTCCTTCGCGAGGCGGAGACGCACGACGTCGCCGGCCTTCTCGCGGCGATAGGCTCCGCCGCGTGTTCGTCACCTTCCTGAGCGACTTCGGACTCCAGGACGACTTCGTCGGCACCTGCCACGGCGTGATCAAGCGGATCGCGCCCGAGTCGCAGATCATCGACATCACGCACGGGATCCCGCCGCAGCAGATCCTCCAGGGAGCGCTCGTCCTCGCGAACACGATCCCGTACATGCCCGTCGGCTCGCACCTCGCGGTCGTGGACCCCGGCGTCGGCGGGGCGCGGCGACCGCTCGCGCTGCGCGACAAGGAGGGCCGGTGCTTCGTCGGCCCGGACAACGGGCTGCTGATCCCGGCCGCGGACCGGGCAGGGATCGAGGCCGCCCACGAGCTGGCAAACCCGGACTACGCGCTCGACTCGATCTCGCGGACGTTCCACGGCCGCGACCTCTTCGCACCGGCCGCGGCGCATCTCGCGGCCGGCGTCGACATCGGCGAGCTCGGCCCGCCCGTCGACCCGGATGCACTCGTGCGCCTCGACCTGCCGCAAGCCGAGCTCCGGCCCGACCGGATCATCGGGACGATCCTCTACGTCGATGCCTTCGGGAACATCGCGCTCAACGTCACCCGGGAGCACGTGAACGAGGCGGGGATCGTGCCGGGGACGCAGGTCGAGCTCGACCTCGCGGGCGAGCGTGTCTACGCGATCGTGGCGCGCACGTTCGCGGACGCCCGGCCGGGCGACATCATGCTCTACGAGGACAGCTACCGGAACATGTCGGTCGCGATCAGCGGCGGCAACGCCGCCGAGATGCTGCACGCGCGGGCCGGCCAGCCGCTCAGGATCAACGTCGGTCGGTTGTGAGTTGCAGCCGCGTCACGGGTCTGTAACTCTCCGCCGCACAAGGACGTTCGCGGAGCGGTCATTCCGTCCCGGACGTCCTTCTTTCTTGCGGGAGTGAGGAAGTCGGCGTCACGAGTGCGGCGGGCGGCGGCCGAGCCAGGGCCGCGCCGCTTCGAGCTGTGCGGAGATGCGGAAGAGGAGCGCCTCGCCCAGTGGCGGCCCGACCAGCTGGACGCCGATCGGCAGGCCGTCGTCCGTCCAGTGGAGCGGGAGTGAGACGGCAGGCTGGCCGGTGACGTTGAAGGCGGCCGTGAAGGGTGTGAACCGCGCGGCGCGGTCGAACTGCTCGCGCGGATCGACCGGCTCCGTGTCCCAGCCGAGCGGGACGGGAGGCAGCGCCAGCGTCGGCGTCAGCAGCAGGTCGTAGTCCGCCCAGAGCGCCGTGATCCGCCGCGCACGGAGCTGCAGCCGGCCGATCGCACCGGCGTAGGCCGGGCTCGTCGTCGCGCACGCGCCGTCGAGGTACCACCGGTTCAGGGCCGTGAGCCCGCTCGGGTCAGGGACCGGATAGAGCGCCGGGATCGCCTGCCACACCGGCAGGAAGTCCTCCATCAGCTCTGCACCGCCCCAGTCGGGCGCGGCTTCCTCGACCTCGTGGCCGATCGACGCCAGCAGCTCCGCCGCGTCCCGGGCTGCCGCAACGCACGCCGGATCGACCTCCGTCTCGATCGGCGACGTGGTCGTCACTGCGATCCGCAGGCGGCCCGGATTCGCTCCGACCTCCTCGGCGAACGGTCGCTCCGGCGCGGGGGCGGGAAACGGGTCGCCCCACTCGTAGCCCGTGACGACGTCCAGATAGGCGGCCGCGTCGGCCACCGTGCGGGCGAGCGGGCCGGTCGTGCCGAGCCCGATCCCGGGGACGAACGGGGCGTTCGAGACGCGGCCGCGCGAGGGCTTGATCCCGAAGAGCCCGTTGCACGAGGCCGGGATCCGGACCGAGCCGCCGCCGTCGGAGCCCTGCGCGATCCCGACGAGCCCGGCAGCCACGGCGGCCCCCGCGCCGCCACTGGAGCCGCCGGCGTTCCGACCGAGGTCCCAGGGCGTCCGGCACGGCCCGTTCAGCGGTGAGTCGGTGAACGCCGTGGTGCCGAACTCGGGCGTATTGGTCTTGCCGATCACGACGAAGCCTGCAGCGCGCGTCCTGGCGACGTGGGCGAGGTCGAAGTCGGGGACGTTCTCGGCGAAAGCCGTGCAGGAGAAGGTCGTGCGGATCCCGGCTGTCGTGTCGAGATCCTTGAGCGCGATCGGCACGCCGTGGAACGGCCCGTCCGCGGGCGCGTCCGCCTTCCTCCGCGCGTCCTCGAGCGCCGCCTCGGCGCAGACGGTCACGAAGGCGCCGAGCTCGGGATCGAGCCGCTCGATTCGCTCCAGGTAGAGCTCGACGAGCTCGACCGGCGAGACGTCGCGCTCCCGGACGAGGCGAGCCTGCTCGGTCGCCGGGAGGAACGCGAGCTCCATCCCGGCGACCGTATCAGCAGGCTTCTAGATCCAGTCGAACGTGTCCTGGAGGAACGGGACGAGGAAGTAGAGGAGGAACGCGGCCGACGCGAGCCACATGAAGGGGTGCACGTCCCGCGCCCGGCCCTGAGCCGCTCTGGCGACGACAAAGGCGAGGAAGCCGATGCCGATGCCGTTCGTGATCGAGAACGTGAACGGCATGAACATGATCGTCAGCGCCGCGCCGAGCCCGATCGCCAGATCGGTGAAGTCGATCCCGGCAAGCTTGCGGCCGTCCTGCCGTCCTTCGGCGTCCTCCTCCGCCTCGGTGAGGGCGGTCATCATCAGGAAGCCGACGAGGATCAGTGCGGGCGCCGTCGCCTCCGGCGGCACCATCCCGATGATCGGCGCGATGAACATGAACGGAAGGAAGAGCGCGCCGCACACGACCGCGACCCAGCCGGTGCGGCCGCCGACGCCCACGCCGGACGCCGACTCGATGTAGGTCGTGGCCGACGACGTCGAGGCCGCGCCGCCCGCCACGGCGGCGAGCGAGTCGACGAGGAGCGGCTTGCGGATCTCCTCCATCCGGCCCTCTTCGTCCAGATACCCCGCCTGCTTGCCGACGCCGACGAGCGTGCCCATCGTGTCGAAGAAGTCGGCGAGGAAGAGCGAGAACGCCCAGACGACCGCCGAGATGAAGGCGAGCTCGGTGAACGCGTCGAAGTTGAAGTTCCCGAGCAGCGAGAGGTCGGGTGTCTCGTAGACGTCGTTGGGCCAGCTGGCGCCGGCGGTGAAGCCGGCCTTCTCGTCGTCGATCTCGTTGATGATCGTGGCGAGGATCGTCGTCGTCACGATTCCGATCAGCAGGTCGCCGCGGACGCCGCGCGCCCGGAGCGCGATCGTGAGCAGGAGCCCGAAGAAGGTGACGAAGATCGGCCACGTCGTCAGGTGCCCGAGCGTGACGATCGGCGCGTCGCCCGGCGGCGAGACGACGATGCCGGCCGACTCGAGGCCGATGAACGCGATGAAGAGGCCGATGCCGATCGCGATCGCCTTCTTCAGGTCGAGCGGGATCGCATCCATGATCCGCTCCCGCATCCCGGTGAGGACGAGCAGCGTCACCGCGATGCCCTCGACGACGATCAGGCCCATCGCGGCCGGGAAGGACAGCCCTTCGCCGGCGACGAGGCTGAACGCGACGACGGCGTTGAGGCCGAGACCGGGCGCGAGCGCATAGGCCTTGTTCGTGTAGAGGCCCATCAGGATCGTCATCACGCCTGCGACGAGGCACGTGGCGGCGAGCACCTGGTCGAACGGGAGACCGATGTCGGAGAGACCCTCGACGCCGGCGAAGCTGAGGATCTGGGGGTTCACGAAGATGATGTAGGACATGACGATGAACGTCGTCACGCCGGCCATCGTGTCGCGGCCGAGCGTCGTCCCGTTCTGCGAAAAGCGGAAGTAGCGTTCGAGGAAGCCGCCGCCGCCGTCGAGGCGAGCCGCAGTGTCTGACATGACCGTCTCCTTGACCTCGCGATTGACCCTGCGAGGGTGACTTTGAGCGGTCGGGCGGACGGATTCGTCCGCCGCGCTGGACAGAAGCTAGCCCGCGCGGAAGCGGAGCCGGCGCTCGAACGGCAGCTCGCGGAAGAGCTTCCGCGTCCGCTCGCTCAGATCGCTCGAGAACGCCCAGCCGACGTACTGGCAGCGGGGGCAGCTGCCGGACTCCTCCTGACGCCGCGGCCCGGGCGTGAACGGTCGCTCGTGGCCGCAGCGAAGGCACTCGACGGTGAGCGACTCCACGCACGTCTCATCGGCGTTCCGTCGCCGAGGGCGTTCCCTCGCGCGAGTGACTACGAGGGCCTGGCGGCCCGGGCGGCGTCGAGCAGCTCGGCCCAGGTCGAAAGCTTGATGCGCGGCCGGCCGTGCGGCTCGCCGGCGCCGCGCTCGGCCTCGTCGATCGCCTCCCAGCCGGCGTAGAGGACCGCGCCGACGCCTCGCTCGGCGAGCAGCTCCTCCAGCGATCCCGTTCCGCGAGGTGGCAGCCTCCCCGCCCTCGCGTCCTCGAGCAGCAGCTCGATCGTCTCGGTGGCGTCCTTCTTGTTCGTGCCGATGACGCCGCTCGGGCCGCGCTTGATCCAGCCGGCCGCATAGAGGCCGGGCTCGACGCGGCCGCCCTCGTTCGGGATCGTGCCGGAGCCCTCGTCGAAGGGCACGCCCGGGAGTGCGACGCCCCGGTAGCCGACGCTGCGGAAGACGATCCCGCACGGGATCGTCTCGCGCTCGTCCGTCGCCACTGCCCGGCCGTCGACGAGCTCGTTGCGGACGAGCTCGATCGCCTCGACCTTCCCGTCGCCGAGGATCGCGGCGGGCGACGAGAGGAAGCGGAGGCGGATGCGCCGTGGCTTCCCGGAGGGGGCGCGGCCCGCGTAGTCGCGGAGGTGCTCGACGTTGCGCTTGACGGTCGGAGGCGACGACTCCAGCTCGGCCGCGCTCGCAGCGTCCAGCTCGAGGTCGGCCGGATCGACGACGATGTCCGCGCCTGCGAGCTCGCCGAGCTCGCCGACCTCCACCGGCGTCCAGGCGGCCTGGACGGGCCCGCGCCTGCCGACGACGAGGATCTCCTCGACTCCGGCGCCGTTGATCGCCTCGATCGCCGCGTCGGTCGTGTCGGTCGGGGCCAGCTCCTCGGGCGTCAGCGCGAGCATCCGCGCGACGTCGAGCGCGACGTTCCCGTTCCCGATCACGACCGCGCGCTCGTGCGAGAGGTCGAACTCGAGCTCCTGGAAGTCGGGGTGGCCGTTGTACCAGGCGACGAACTCGGTCGCCGCCCACGAGCCGGGCAGGTCCTCGCCCGGGATTCCGAGCTGACGGTCGGTCTGGGCGCCGACGGAGTAGACGACGGCGTCGTAGAGCGCACGCAGCTCCTCGTGGGTCACGTCGCGGCCGACCTCGACGTTGCCGAAGAAGCGGAAGCCCGGCTGTGCTGCGGTCCGCTCGAACGCGCGCGAGACCGCCTTGATGTTCGGGTGGTCGGGCGCGACGCCGAGCCGGACGAGCCCCCACGGCGTCGGCAGGCGCTCGATCAGGTCGACCTCGACGTCGAGGTCGCTCGCGAGCAGCGCCGAGGCGGCGTAGAACCCTGCCGGCCCGGAGCCGACGACGGCGACGCGGAGAGAAGGCACGCGCGAGAGTCTAGGGTGAGCTCACATCACGACGAAGGGAGCTCGGCATGGGCGGTCTCGGTGATCTCTTGAAAGGCGCGGGAGGTGGCAGCGGTGGCGGGCTCGGCGATCTGCTGGGCGGCATCCTCGGCGGCGGCGCGCGGGGAGGAAGCCTCCAGTCCGGCGGTCTCGGCGGCAATCCGATGCTGCGGATGCTGCTGCCGCTCGTCGCGTCGCTGCTGATGAACGGCGGCCTGCAGAAGCTCCTCGGCCGGCTGCAGCAGGGCGGCAAGGGCTCGACGGGGCAGTCATGGGTCTCGGCGGGGCCGAACGAGCCTGTCGACGCGGCCGCGATCAGGGAGGCGCTCGACGACGAGGAGCTGGCGCGGATCGCGCAGCAGCTCGGCGTCAGCGAGGACGAGGCGGCGGAAGCCGTGGCGCAGGTGCTCCCGGACGTGGTCGACCAGGCGACACCGGCCGGCGAGCTGCCGGACGACGACGAGCTCGACCGGACGTTCGGGCGCCTGCACGAGCTGGACGGTGCGCGCGAGGGATAGGAGCCTCCTGCTCGGCGGACTGCTCCTGCTGTTCGCGGGCGGCGCCTGCGGCGGGACGACCGCGACGGCGAGCGGTTCGCGCTCTACCACCTGGAGACCGCGATCGGCCCGCCCGGCAAGCAGGGCGACCTTCGCTGCGGGCCGCCGCGGCTCGTCTGCCCCGGCGTCCTGCGCCAGCCGCCGCGGCGCGAAGTGCGCTACGAGCTGCGTGGGCAACCCGGAGTCGAGGACGACGCGATCGACCGTGCCGGCGTGCGCGCGGCCGGTAGCGCCGTCTCGATCCCGCTGACGGCGGCGGGGACGGAGGCCTTCGCGCGGCTGACGAAGGAGGTGGCGAGGGTCGGCGGCCGCGACCAGGGCTGGCATCACGTCGCGGTCGTCGTCGGCGACGAGATCGTGGCCTTCCCCGAGATCGACTTCGACGTCTATCCGAACGGGATCCCGAACGCGCCCTCGCTCCAGCTCGACACGGCCGACGCGGCACAGGCCGACGACCTGGTGGTGCGGCTTCGCGAGAGCTAGCTAGTGCGAGCAGCCGGAACCGCAGCCGCCGCCGTGAGCCTCAGCCGTCTCGGCCGAGCCCTCCTCGACGGTGAACGAGTGGCCGCAGCCGCAGGAGGCCTGGGCGTTCGGGTTGTCGATCTTGAACCCGGACTCCTCGAGCCCCGAGAGGAAATCGATCGTGGCGCCCTTGAGATACGGGGCGCTGTACGGGTCGATCACGATCGTGACGCCGTGCTGCTCGAGCGTCTGGTCGTCGTCGACCGGCCCCGAGTCGAAGCCGAGCCCGTACTGGAAGCCCGAGCACCCGCCGCCCTGGATCGCGACACGGAGGACCGACGACTCGCCGGCCGGATCCTCGGCCATCAGCTCGCGGATCTTCTCGGCCGCGGTCGGCGTCAGCGAGACGAGGGTGGTATCAGGGCGCTCGACGATCTCCATGGACTGATCGTAGCAGGGGTGTCATCCCTCACCTGGGTGGTGACTTTGTGACACGTCAGCCGGGCTTGGCTCCACCGGTTGCACCTCTCTTCGTGCGTCCGGTGCAACCTTGGTAGCGTAGGCCCGACTCGGATGCTTGGCGACTACTTCCCGCTTCTGGTCTACGCGTTCCTCGCCGCCGCGATTCCGGCCTCGATGATCGCGTTCTCCTTCATCTTCGCGACGCGTCCCCAGAGCCGATTCAACGCTCGCTTCCTGCCCTTCGAGTCGGGCGTCTCGGCCGGCCCGCCGAAGCAGCAGCGCTTCACCGTCAGCTTCTACATGACGGCGATGCTCTTCATCCTCTTCGACATCGAGATCGTCTTTCTCTACCCGCTCGCGATCGTGCTCGAGCGGCTCGGCTGGTTCGGGCTGACCGAGTTCCTCGTCTTCGTCGCGATCCTCGCGGTCGCGTACATCTACATCTGGCGGAAAGGAGCGCTCGAATGGCGCTAGATCCGAGCGTCGACCGCTCCCGTGCCTCGAAGCGCCCGCTCGCGAAGGCCGGGCTCCAGTCCGAGCGGCTGCTCTGGCCGACGAAGCAGGGCGTCTTCGAGGACGAGGTCGAGTCGATGGAGGACGCGCTCGGGCTGACGACGCTGGAGAAGGCGGTCGCCTGGTCGCAGACGAAGTCGATGTGGCCCGCGACCTTCGGGCTCGCCTGCTGCGCGATCGAGATGATGTCGATCGTCTCCTCGCGCTACGACATCGCGCGCTTCGGGATGGAGAAGTTCTCGTCCTCGCCGCGCCAGGCCGACCTGATGATCGTCTCCGGCAGGGTCGCCCACAAGATGGCCGCCCCGCTGCGCCAGGTCTACGACCAGATGCTCGAGCCGAAGTGGGTGATCGCGATGGGCGCGTGCGCGAGCTCCGGCGGGATGTTCAACAACTACACGATCCTCCAGGGCGTGGACAAGGTCGTCCCCGTCGACATCCACGTGCCCGGCTGCCCGCCGCGGCCGGAGGCGCTGATGGAGGGGATCGTGCGGCTGCACGAGAAGGTGATGGCGGGCGTGCCGCCGGCGTACCAGATCCGCGGCGTCGCCTCGTGAGCTACGACGGCGTCCCCGGCCTCGTCGAGACGCGCGAGGCGCACGGCGAGACGACGCTCGTCGTCGACCCGGCACGCCTGGAGGAGGCCTGCCTCCATCTGCGTGACGAGGAGAGCTTCAACCTGCTCGTCGACGTCGTCGCCACCGACTACCTCGGCTGGGGCGAGGAGGGCGTCGCCGGCTACTACGCCGCGCGGAACGGCCGTGACCTGAACGACCCCGCGGCGCAGGGCTACTCGCGCACGCCGGAGCCGAAGCCGAAGCGCTTCAGCCTCTCGTATCTCCTGCTCCGGATCGCGGACGAGTCCGCACGCGTGCGCGTGCAGGTCTGGCTCGACGAGGGCGAGTCGGTGGCGACGGTCGTCCCGGTCTGGCCGACGGCCGACTGGTACGAGCGCGAGGCCTTCGACATGATGGGCATCCGCTTCGACGGGCACCCGAACCTCGTCCGGATCCTGATGGACGACGACTGGGAGGGGCACCCGCTGCGCAAGGACTACCCGATCGGCGGCGAGCCGGTCCGCTTCTCGGAGGCCGAGTAGTGGCCACCGTGGAGCGAAAGACGCCGCTCCTGGGCGCCCGGCCGTACGCGGGCTCGCGGATCCCGCAGCCGGTCCCGACGATCTTGACGTCGGACCCGCACCTCGAGGACGTCCTCACCGTCAACTTCGGCCCGAACCACCCGTCCACGCACGGGGTCCTGCGACTGGTCGTCGACCTGCACGGCGAGCACGTCGTCGGGATCGCGGCCGTGATCGGCTACCTGCACACCGGCTTCGAGAAGACGATGGAGCAGAAGACGTGGTGGAAGGGCGTCACCTACCCGGCACGCGTCGACTACGTCTCCTTCCAGTACAACGAGCTCGTCTACGTGCTCGCGGTCGAGAAGCTGCTCGAGCTGAAGGTGCCGCGGAAGGCCACCTGGATGCGGATGGCGCTCGGCGAGCTGGTGCGGATCCACTCACATCTCGTCTATCTCGGCACCTCGGCACTCGAGATCGGGGCGATCTCGATGTTCTGGTACTGCTTCCGCGAGCGCGACCTCGTGCTCGACCTCTTCGAGATGGTCGCCGGGACGCGCATGCACACGCGCTACTTCCAGGTCGGCGGGCTCGCCGAGGACATCCCTGTCGGCTTCTACGACGAGGCCCGGAAGTTCTGCGAGCACATGCCGAAGGCGGTCGACGACTACGAGGCGATTCTCAACTCGAACAAGATCTGGCTCGAGCGGACGGTCGGGGTCGGGCAGCTCTCCGGCGAGGACGCGATCGCGCTCGGGCAGACCGGCCCGAACCTCCGCGCCTCCGGGGTCGACTGGGACCTGCGCAAGCGGGAGCCGTACCTGGCCTACGACGAGGTCGACTTCGACGTGCCGGTCTACCAGGGGGGCGACGTCTTCGACCGCTACAAGGTGCGCGTCGACGAGATGCGCGAGTCGGTGCGGATCATCGAGCAGTGCATCGACCGGCTCGAAGAGATGCAGGGCGAGCCGTGGATCGCGGACGACCGCAAGGTCGTGCTGCCGCCGCGCGAGGAGCTGCACACCTCGATGGAGTCGCTGATCCACCACTTCAAGATCGTCACCGAGGGCTTCCGCGTCCCCGAGGGCGAGGTCTACGTCGGCGTCGAGTCGCCGCGCGGCGAGTCGGGCTGCACGATCGTCTCCGAGGGGATGGCGAAGCCCTGGCGCGTCAAGTTCCGCGCGCCGTCGTTCGCCGCCCTGCACGCGACCGCCGCCTGCTGCCAGGACGTCGCCGTCGCCGACCTGATCGCCGTCGTCGGCTCGCTCGACGCCGTCATGGGGGACGTCGACCGATGAGCGCCGAGTCATGAGTACACGGGAGAAGACGCTGTACGACGAGATCCAGGAGATCCGGTCGCGCTACCCCGTCTCGCGCTCGGCGACGCTGCCGGCGCTGCGCCTCGCCCAGGAGCGCTACGGCTGGCTCTCGCCGGACGCGTTCCGCGAGGTCGCCGAGGCGCTCGAGGAGACGCCCGCGTACTGCATGGCGGTCGCGTCCTTCTACGACATGTACCACCTGGAGCCGGTCGGCCGGCACCTCGTCGAGGTCTGCACGAACGTCTCCTGCGCGCTCGTCGGCGCGCAGCAGGTGCTCGAGGCCTTCGAGTCCGAGCTCGGGGTGCACGCCGGCGAGACGAGCGAGGACGGCGAGGTGACGCTGCGGACGATCGAGTGTGCCGGCGGCTGCGGCTGGGGGACGGTCGTGGCGTTGAACCACCGCTACCGCGAGCGGATCACCGCCGCGGACGTGCCGGGGATCGTCGAGGAGATCCGCAATGGCGGCTGAGCAGTTCGTCGTCCTCGCCGGCGCCGAGGAGGCGCCGCTCCTGAAGCTCGCCGACTACCGCGAGGCGGGTGGGTTCGACGCGCTCGAGCGGGCGCGGCTGATGGAGCCGGCGGCGGTCGTCCAGGAGATCCTCGACTCGGGCCTCCGCGGCCGCGGCGGCGCCTTCTTCCCCACCGGCCGCAAGGCGAGCTTCCTCGCGAAGGGCACCGGCAAGGCGACCTACCTCGTCGTCAACGCGGACGAGTCGGAGCCGGGCACGTTCAAGGACCGCGAGATCATGTTCACCGTCCCGTTCCGGCTGATCGAGGGGTGCCTGATCACGGCGCACGCGATCGAGTCGGAGCGCGTCTTCATCTACATCCGCGGCGAGTACCTGCACGAGTTCGAGGTGCTGCGCGACGCGCTCGAGCAGGTGCACAAGGCGAAGCTGCTCGGCGGCGTCACGATCGTGCTCCACCGCGGCGCCGGCGCCTACATCTGCGGCGAGGAGACGGCGCTGCTCGAGTCGCTCGAGGGCAAGCGCGGGCAGCCGCGCACGAAGCCGCCGTTCCCCGCGGTCGCGGGCCTCTACGCCTCGCCGAGCCTGATCAACAACGTCGAGACGATCGCGACGGTGCCGCCGATCATCCAGATGGGCGGCAAGGAGTACGCGAAGCTGGGTCTGCCGCCGGACTCGTCCGGCACGCGCGTCTTCTCGCTCTCCGGCAACGTCGTCAACGGCGGCAACTTCGAGCTGCCGATGGGCGTGACGCTGCGCGAGCTGATCTTCGACGCGGAGCTCGGCGGCGGGATCCCGAACGGCCGCCAGCTGAAGGCCGTGATCCCGGGCGGCTCCTCCGTCCCGGTGCTCACCGCCGACCAGCTCGACACGCCGCTCGAGGCGAACGCGATGGCCGAGGCCGGCTCGATGCTCGGCTCCGGCGCGATCATCGTCATCGACGACCGCTGCTGCATGGTGCAGCTCGGCCTCCGGGTCGCGCAGTTCTACATGCACGAGAGCTGCGGCAAGTGCACGCCGTGCCGCGAGGGGACGCGCTGGATGGTGCAGATCCTGAACGCGATCGAGGAGGGGACGGCGTCGCAGGACGAGCTCGACCTGCTGCTCGACGTCTGCGACCGGATCCTCGGCAAGTGCCTCTGCCCGCTCGGTGACGCGGCCGCGATGCCGGTCGCGAGCTACGTCGACAAGTTCCGCGCCGAGTTCCAGGAGCACCTCGACAGCGGCTGCCCGATGAGCGGGTCGTCGTCGCTGGAGGGGATCCTGGCGCCGGTCGACCAGCACACCCACGACCCCGTCGCCCAGGTTCCGGCATGAGAGCGCCCGCGTGAGCACGGTCGAGCAGGTCAAGGTCACGGTCGACGGCCGCGAGGTCGAGGTCGCGAAGGGGATGGGCCTCGTCGAGGCGGCGGCCGCGGCGGGAATCGAGATCCCGGTGTTCTGCTACGAGCCGCGGCTCGGGCCGCCCGTGGGCGCCTGCCGCATGTGCCTCGTCGAGGTCGAGGGCGTGCCGAAGCTGCAGGCCGGCTGCACGCTGACCGCGCAGGACGGGATGGTCGTCCGCACCGCCGGCTCCTCGGCCAAGGCCGCCGAGGGCCAGAACGCAACGCTCGAGTTCATCCTCGTCAACCACCCGCTCGACTGCCCGGTCTGCGACAAGGGCGGCGAGTGCCCGCTGCAGGACCTGACCTTCCGCTACGGCCCCGGCCAGACGCGGATGACCTTCCCGAAGCGCACGTTCGACAAGCCGATCCCGATCTCGCCGACGATCGCGCTCGACCGCGAGCGCTGCATCCTCTGCTACCGCTGCACCCGCTTCTCCTCCGACGTCGCCGAGGACGGCCAGCTCGTCGCGAAGAACCGCGGCGCGCAGTCGATGATCGCGACGTTCGAGGACGAGGCCTACCGGGCGCCGTTCAGCGGCAACGTGATCGAGCTCTGCCCGGTCGGCGCGCTCACCTCGACCCAGTACCGCTTCGAGGGCCGGCCGTGGGAGATCCAGAACGTGCCCACCGTCTGCGGCCTCTGCCCGGTCGGCTGCAACATCTCCGCGACGACGCGCGAGGGCAAGGTCAAGCGGATCGTCTCGCGCAACCACCCCGAGGTCGACGAGGGCTGGCTCTGCGACAAGGGCCGCTTCGCCTACCCGCACCTCTACGCCGGCGACCGGATCGTCGACCCGCTCGAGCGCGTGCCGCGGCGCGGCTTCACCGACCTCTCCTGGGACGACGCGCTCGACCGCGCCGAGGCGCTCCTGCGCGGCGCGCGGCGGCCGGATCGTCACGGCGCTCTCCGGCTCCGAGACCGTCGAGCAGGCCTACGCGCTCGGAAAGCTGCTGCGTCTGGGCCTCAACGCGCACTCCGCGGTGCTGCCCGAGGCCGTCTCGCACGGGCTCGACGCGTTCCGGGCGCCCCTGTCGACGATCGGGCGGGCCGAGATCGTCGTCGTCGTCGGCGACGAGGAGGTGGCCGACCGCGCGCCGATCGTCGACCTCTGGATCAGGCTCGCGCGCCGCAACGGCGCCGAGGTCGTCCGCAGCGGCCGAGACGAAGCTCGGCACGAAGCTCGAGGAGCAGGTGTCCGCCTCCGACCGCGCCGTCCTGATCTGGTCCGGCCGCGGCGGCGGAGGCGGCGCCCGCCTCGCCGAGCTCGGCCACCGGCTCGGGCTCGACGGCGAAGCCCGGCTGCGCCGCCTTCCACCTCCCGTCGACCCCGAACGGACGCGGCGTCGCCGACGCCTGGGCCGCCTGCTCCGACGCCGAGGAGGAGAACCCGGAGCCGATCGGCCTTCTGATCGTCTCGGGCGACGAGGCCGCGGCGGATCCCGCCGTGCGGGCGCTTGCCGAGCAGGCCGAGAAGGTGATCGCGATCACGATGTTCCAGGGGCTCGCCGTCGGCTGGGCCGACCTCGTCCTCCCGGGAACGAGCTACCTCGAGCGCGACGGCTCGTACGTCAACCTCGAGGGCCGCGTGCAGCGCCTCCGGCGGACGGTGATCCCGCCCGTCCCGGACGAGCTCGCCTGGATCTCGAAGCTCGCCGAGCGCTTCGACGTCGACGTCTCGCCGTACGCGTCGCTCGTCTTCGAGGAGGTCTCGGAGCGCTGCTTCGGCGGGATCCCCTTCGGCGCCGTCGGCGAGCTGGCGCCGCTCCCCGAGCGCACGGCCTACGTCGCGCCCGAGCCCGCCTCCTCGGCGCCGATCCCGCCCACCGGCCCCGAGCCGGAGGAGCACTTCCTCGGCACGCTCCGGCTCCAGCGCTACCGGCCGCTCTTCTCCGGCCCCGCCGTCGAGCGCGTGCCGGAGCTCCAGTTCCAGCGGCCTCCCGCCGAGATCGAGCTCTCCCGGGACGACGCGGCGCGGCGCCAGATCGCGAGCGGCGACGTCGTCGACGTCCGCTCGAACGGGACGTCCGTCGCGCTGCGCGCGCGCGTCAGCCGCGCGCTCGACGGCCGGAACCGCCAGGATCGCCGACGAGCACGCCGGCGAGCTCCATCGCGACGTCGAGGTGGTGAAGACGCCGTGAGCGAGCCCTGGTGGGTCTCGATCATCAAGTCGGTGATCATCATCAACCTCGTCATGGCCGCGTTCGCGTACCTGACGCTGGCGGAGCGGAAGGTGATGGGGCGGATGCAGCTGCGCTACGGGCCCAACCGCGCCGGTCCCTTCGGCCTGCTGCAGCCGATCGCCGACCTGATGAAGCTGATCCGGAAGGAGAGCTTCTTTCCCGCCTCGGCCGTCGACGTGCTCTACATCCTCTCGCCGTTCGTCGCCGCTTTCACCGCGCTGACGACGTTCTCGGTGATCCCGTTCGGCCCGGGCTGGGAGATCTTCGGCACCGACGTCGAGGGCCAGGTCGCCGACGTCCCGATCGCGCTGATCCTGATCTTCGCCGTCGGCTCCGTCGGCATCTACGGGTTCATCGTCGGTGGCTGGGCCTCGGACTCGAAGTACGCCCTCCTCGGCGCGATGAGGACCTGCGCGCAGCTCGTCAGCTACGAGGTCTCGCTGGCGCTCTCCGTCCTCGGCGTCGTGCTGATGGCGCAGTCGCTCTCGTTGACGGAGGTCGTGGCCGCACAGGACGACTGGTGGTACATCGTCCCGCAGTTCGTCGGCTTCGTCGTCTTCATGTTCGCCGGCACCGCCGAGACCGCGCGCGCGCCGTTCGACCTGCCCGAGGCCGAGCAGGAGCTCGTCGCCGGCTACCACACCGAGTACGGCGGCATGCGCTTCGGGCTCTTCACGATGAGCGAGTACATCAACCTGATCACGCTCTCGGGCCTGGCCGTCACGCTCTTCCTCGGTGGCTGGCACTTCCCGGTGCTCGAGGGGCTCGGCCCGCTCTGGTTCGTGCTGAAGCTGCTCGTGCTCCTGTTCGTCTTCATCTGGATGCGGACGACGCTGCCGCGCCTGCGCTACGACCAGCTGATGCGCTTCGGCTGGAAGGTGCTGCTGCCGGTGGCGACGATCAACGCCGTCGTGACCGCGATCCTGGTGGTGTGGCTGTAATGGCTCTTGGGACGGCCAGGGGCTTCGGCGTCACCTTCCGGCAGATCTTCAAGAAGCCGATCACGCAGGAGTACCCGGAGTACAAGCGGCCGGTCTACCCGCGCTTCCGCGGCCGGCACAAGCTGCACACGCACGAGAACGGGCTCGAGAAGTGCGTCGGCTGCTCGCTCTGCGCCGCAGCCTGCCCGGCCGACTGCATCCGCGTCGTCGCGGACGAGAACACGCCCACGAACCGCGTCTCGGCGGGCGAGCGCTACGCGCGCATCTACGAGATCAACATGAGCCGTTGCATCTTCTGCGGCTACTGCGAGCTCGCCTGCCCCTTCGATGCGATCACGCTCGGGAACGAGTACGAGCTCTCGGAGTACTCGCGCGACGACCTGATCTACACGAAGGACATGCTCCTCGCCGAGCCGATGAAGCGCGTCCCCGTCGCCGACCGCGACCTCTACGACACCCCGATCCCGGCCTACAAGTCGGAGAGTTAGCCGTGGGCGACTTCCTCGTCTGGGTGATCTGGTTCCTCGCCGCCGCGGGCTGCCTCGGCTCGGGGCTGGCCGTGATCACCTTCACGAACCCGTTCTACTCGGCCCTCGCGCTGATCGGGAACCTCGGCTCGCTCGCCGTCCTCTTCCTGCTCGCGTCGGCCGAGTTCCTCGCCGCGGCGCAGGTGCTGGTCTACGCGGGCGCGGTGATGGTGATGTTCCTCTTCGTGATCGCCTACCTCGGCGATCGCAGCGAGGGCGTGCGCCTCTCGGGCGGGCCGCCGTGGGTGCGGATCGGGGCGGTCGTCGCCGCGACCGCGTTGCTGGTCGAGGTGGTCGTCGTGATCGGGATGGCCGCCGGCGACCGGCTCTCCGACCCGGCCGAGGTACGGCGCTCGTTCGGCAGCCCGGAGGAGATCGGCCGGCTGTTCCTGACCGACCACCTGCTCGCGTTCGAGATCACGTCGATCGTGCTTCTGATCGCGGCGGTGGGCGGCGTGGTGCTCGGCTCGCGCTCGCGGGCGGAGGACGAGCTCGACGAGGCGGAGGCGGCGCGTGCAAGGGCCTGACGTCGCCTGGTACCTGATCGTCGCGGCCCTGCTCTTCTCGATCGGGACCGCCGGCGTGCTCCTGCGCCGCAGCCCGCTGATCGTGCTGCTGTCGCTCGAGATCATGCTCAACGCCGCGAACCTCGCCCTGATCGCGTTCGCGCGCCTCCACGGCGACCACGCGGGCCAGATCTTCGCACTCGCTGTGATGGCGGTCGCCGCGTCGGAGGTCGTCGTCGGGCTCGGCCTGATCGTCGCGATCGCGCGGCGGCGCCTCGACCTCGACGTCGACCGGCTGCGGGTGCTGAGGGGATGACCACCGGCGCCTGGATCTGCCTGCTGGCTCCGCTCGCGGGCGCCCTCACCATCACCCTGTTCGGGACGACGATCTCGCGGCGCGCCGCGGCCTGGATCTCGACCGGGTCCGTCTTCGTCGCCTTCGGCGGCGCCGTCGTCGCGTTCGTCGGCCTCCTCGACCGCGAGCACGAGGAGCGCGAGGTGGTCACGTCCGCGTGGACGTGGCTGGCGACCCCGAACTTCAAGGTCGACCTCTCGCTGCTCGTCGACCCGCTCTCGGTGACGATGATGCTGATCGTCTCCGGCGTCGGCGGCCTGATCGTCCTCTACTCGATCGGCTACATGGACGGCGATCCGGAGGAGCGGCGCTACTTCGCCTACATGTCGCTCTTCGTCTTCTCGATGCTGCTGCTCGTGCAGGCGGGGAACTTCCTCCTCCTGCTCGTCGGCTGGGGCCTCGTCGGGCTCGCCTCCTACCTGCTGATCGGCTTCTGGCACGAGAAGCGGGAGGCGGTCGCCGCCGCGAAGAAGGCGTTCGTGATGAACGCCTTCGGCGACGCGACGATGGCGCTCGCGTTCTTCGTGCTGATGTGGCAGACGGGCACGCTCGACTTCCAGGCCTCGTTCGAGGGGGCGGGGACGCTGTCGCAGACCGCGGTCAACCTGGTCGCGCTCGGCCTGCTCGGCGGCGCCGTGGCCAAATCGGCGCAGATCCCGCTCCACACTTGGCTTCCGGACGCGATGGAGGGCCCGACGCCGGTTTCGGCGCTCATCCACGCGGCGACGATGGTCACCGCCGGCGTCTATCTGATCGTCCGCGCGCATCCGATCTTCGAGCTGGCGCCGACGATCCACGATCTCGCCGCCGGCCTCGGCGCCCTGACCCTGCTCGTCGCCGGTCTCGTCGCGCTCGTGCAGACGGACATCAAGCGCGTGATCGCGTACTCGACGATGTCGCAGATCGGCTACATGTTCCTGGGAGCCGGGCTGGGGGCCTACGGGAACTCGATGTTCCACCTGATGACGCACGCCTTCTTCAAGGCGCTGCTCTTCATGGCGGCGGGCCTCGTCATCCACCACCTCGCCGGAGAGCAGGACATCCGCAGGATGGGCGGCCTCAGGCGGGTGATGCCGAAGACCTACATCGCGTTCCTCGTCGGCTCACTCGCGCTCGTCGGGATCCCGCCGCTCTCGGGCTTCTTCTCCAAGGACGCGATCCTCGCGTCGGCGCTCGCGAGCGGCGGTTACGGCCAGCTGCTCTTCGTCGCCGGGCTGATCGGGACCCTGCTGACGGGCCTCTACACCTTCCGCCTCTTCTTCGTCGTCTTCCTGGGCGAGCCGTCTCCGCTCGTGCAGGAGCACGCGCACGACCACGGTCACGGCGAGGGCCCGTGGACGATGACCTGGCCCGTCGCGGTGCTGACCGTGCTCGCCGTGGTCGGCGGCTGGATCCAGATCGCGGGGGTCTGGCATCCCTTCGGCGAGTGGCTCGACCCGATCGCGATCGGCCGTGAGCACCTCGCGCTCGTCGAGCCGACCGTGACGGAGGACTACGTCACGAGCGCGCTCGCCGTCGGCCTCGGCCTCGTCGGCGCCTACGTGGCGTGGCTGCTCTACGGCGCCCGCTCGCGGCCCGTGCCGCGCAACGCCGCCCTCCAGGACACGCTCGAGCACAAGTTCTGGTTCGACGAGCTCTACGACCTGATCTTCTACAAGCCCGCCGTGCTGCTCGACGCGCGGCTTTCGGCGCGGCGTCGAGGAGCCCCTGATCGGCGGCTCGATCTCCGGAGTCACGCTCGGCGCCCGCGAGACCGCCGGCGCCGTGGGCGACGCCCAGACCGGCTACCTGCGCAGCTACGCCCTCGCGATCGCCCTCGGGGTCGCGATCCTCGTCGTCGTCTTCATCAGCGTCCAGTGACGACCGCGCTGATCGTCGTCCCGCTCGCCGCCGCGCTCGTGGTGTGGCTGCTGCCGTTGCCGGGCCGGGCGGCCGGGATGCTGGCGTTGCTGGCGGCGCTGGCCGACGTCGTGCTCTGGGCCGTCGCGGTCGGCCGATTCGACTTCGACCAGGGACTCCAGCTCGAGAATCGCCAGAGCTGGTTCAGCGACCTCGGCGTCTCCTACCACGTCGGCTTCTTCGGGTTCTCGCTGTTCCTCGCCGGGTTGACGATCGTCGTCTCCGCGATCTCGATCGCGTACGCGATCTGGGCGGGAGGCGACCGAAGCCGCGCCTACCACGGCCTGCTGCTCTTCCTGATGGGCTCGATCGTCGGCGTCTTCACCGCTCAGGACCTGCTCCTCTTCTACGTCTTCTTCGAGGCGATGCTGATCCCGATCTACGTCCTGATCGGGGTCTGGGGCGGGCCGCGCCGCCTGCGTGCGACCGCCACCTTCGTCATCTACACGATGGCCGGCTCGCTGCTGATGCTCGCCGCGATCGTCGCCTACGGGCTCTCGCAGGACACGTTTTCACTGGTCGACTCCGGCGTCTCGTCGAACGACTGGGTCTTCCTCGGCTTCCTCGTCGCCTTCGCCGTCAAGGCGCCGATCTTCCCCTTCCACGGCTGGCTCGTGGACGCGTACCGGGAGTCGCCGCCGGAGCTGGCGGCGATCCTCTCCGGGGTCGTCTCGAAGGCGGCCGTGTACGGGCTGCTGCGGATCGTGATCGCGAAGTTCCCCGAGCCGGTCGAGCAGTTCCAATGGGCGATCCTCACCTTTGCGACGATCGGGCTCATCTACGCGTCGGTGCTCGCCTTCCGCGCCCCTGACATCCGCACCGTGACCGCGTACTCCTCGATGGCGCAGATGGGCCTGATCACGATCGGGCTCTTCTCGCTGAACGAGCTCGGGGTGGACGGGGCGATCCTCCAGTCAGTCGCGCACGGGCTGATCTCGGCGATCCTCTTCCTCCTCGCCGGGATGGTCGAGCTGCGCACCGGCACGAGCGCGTTCGCCGGCCTGGGCGGGATGGCGCGGGGGCGGCCGGTGCTGGCCACCGTGTTGATGACGACGGGGATCATCGCGCTTGCCGTGCCCGGGTCGGTGGCGTTCGCGGGCGAGTTCCTGATCCTGGCGGGGATCTACGGCGTCGGCTGGGGCTGGTCCGTCGTCGGCGCTGCCGCGATCGTCCTCGCCGCGATGTACATGCTGCGGCTGATCTCGGCGGTCCTGCACGCCGCCCGGGGCGCCGACGTCCGCGAGGACGCTCCCGACGTGCGCCCGTTCGAGCTCGCGATCGTCGTCCCGCTCGTCGCCCTGCTGCTCGTGCTCTCGGCCTGGCCCGCGTCGATCTCCGACCGGTCGTTCCCGAGCCAGCTGGGAACGCAGGCTGCGGAGGGGACGCCGTGATCCCGACCCCGAAGGTCGACTGGCTCGCGCTGGCGCCGACGTTGTCGCTGCTCGGCGGCTCCGGCGCGGCCCTCCTCGGCAGCGTGCTCGTCCCCTGGTGGATGCGGCGTTTCTTCACGGCCTTCGTCGCGTTCGCGGGCTTCGTCACGGCCGGGGTCTTCGCCGCGATCGTCTTCGACCGGAGCGCGGAGGCCCGCTCGCTGATCGCCGAGTCGTTCACGCGCGACCGCCTCGGCGCGCTGGCCGCACTGATCGTCGCCGGCGCCGGGGCGCTCACCGTCCTCCTGTCCTGGGGCGAGCGGCGACGCGACCACGCGGGCGAGTACTACGCCCTTCTGGCCGCGGCCGGCGCGGGCATGGTCTTCTTCGTCACTTCGTCGAATCTGATGACGCTCTTCCTCGGGCTCGAGTGGTTCTCGATCGCGCTCTACATCCTCTGCGCGATGGACACCCACCGCGAGGCCTCGCTCGAGTCCGGGCTCAAGTACCTGATCGTGGGCGCGTTCGGCTCCTCGATCCTGCTCTTCGGCTCGGCGCTTGTCTACGGCGCCACCGGCGAGATCGGCTTCTCCGAGATCGCAGGCGCGACGGGGGCGGACGACGCGCTCCTCGTCGCCGGACTCGCGATGCTGATCGCGGGCCTCGGGTTCAAGGCCTCGGCGGCGCCGTTCCACATGTGGACACCCGACGTCTACCAGGGAGCGCCGACATCGGTGACCGCGTTCATGGCGGCCGCGACGAAGGTGGCGGCGCTCGTGCTGACGCTGCGCCTGCTCGTCGTGGCCTTCCCCGAGCAGGAGCATCTCTGGACGGTGGCGATCGCCGTGATCGCGATCGCGTCGCTCGCGATCGGGAATTTCGCGGCCCTCGTCCAGCGCGACGTGAAGCGGCTGCTCGCGTACTCCTCCGTCTCTCACGCCGGCTTCATGCTGATCGCGGTCGCAGCGAACAGCGAGCTCGGCGGCCGGGCGCTCCTCTACTACCTGATTCCCTACGGCGCGATGTCGATCGGCTCGTTCGCCGTCGTCGCCGCCCGCGAGCGGGAGCTGCAGGCGCCCGTGACGCTCGACAACCTCGGCGGCCTCGGCTGGGAGCGGCCGTTCCTCGGCGCCGCGATGTGGGTCTTCATGCTCGGCTTCATGGGCATGCCCCTCACCGGCGGCCTGATCGGCAAGTTCTACGTCTTCTCCGCCGCGTACGAGGCGGGCTGGTGGTGGCTGATCGTCGCGGGCGTGATCGCGACGGCGATCTCGCTCTACTACTACCTCGGCGTCGTGCGGGCGCTCTACCTGCGCCCGGCCGCCGAGTTGCGCCCGGCCGTCGCAGGCGGCTCGCCGCCGCTCGACCCGATGCTGCAGACCACGGTCTTCCTCTCGGTCGCCGTGACCATCGGCTCGTTCTTCTTCGTCCAGCCGCTGATCGACCTCGCCCGCGACGCGGCTGCCTCGCTTCCGTTCTAGCGCGTCGGCGCGCGCGGCGCGAAGGCGCTCCCGCGGAGCGACTGCCGGGCGGCGACGAGCGCCTGCACGGCGAAGATCGCCAGGGCCGCGACCACGGCGGTGATCGCGATCACGGGTGGCGGTCCATCGTCGAGCAGCGGCGCGCGAACGGCCGTCGCGAGGAGCACGAACGGGAGCGCAACGGCGGAGAGCAGCGCGATTCCGCGGTCGTGCGGCTCGGCGGCCGAGCCGTCGAGGACGTCTCCGAGGCCCGAGAGCCCGGCCAGAGCGACGACGGGCACGGCGGCGACGAGGGCGTAGAGGCGAGCGAGTGCTCACCGGCGGCGTCCGCGAGCGCGGCGCCGAGGACGAGGCAAACGGAGGCGAGACGCGTTGTCATGGGTTGATGTTCGACCCAGGACCGGACGTCCTGCTAGGCTCCCGTGCATGCCTACGACACTCACCTGGCTCGGGCACGCGGCGTTCCGCGTGGACACCCCCGGCGGCAAGCGCATCTACGTCGACCCGTTCCTGAACGGCAACCCGAAGTGCCCAAGAACGAGAAGGAGCCGGAGCGCGTCGACGGGATCTTCATCACCCACGGCCACAACGACCACGTCGGCGACACGCTCGAGCTGGCGAAGAAGTTCAACTGCCCGGTCGTCGCGCCGGTGGAGCTCCGCGACTACCTCTCCATGCTCGGCTGCGAGGCCGACGGCGCGCACGACCCGAACAAGGGCGGCGCCGTCAGGTCGCCGGCCTCAAGGTGACGCTCGTGCACGCGCAGCACTGTCCAGCTACATGACGCCGACCGAGCTCGTCCGCATGGGCGTGGTGCAGGTGATGGAAGGCCGGCACTGCTTCCAGCATCTGAGTGTCGAGGAGAATCTGCTCACCGGTGCGTACACGCGCGGGCGGATCGATCTCCGCGCCGATCTGGAGAAGGTCTATCACTATTTTCCGCGCTGAAGGAGCGCCGCCGCGCGCAAGCCGGTTACACCTCGGGCGGAGAGCAGCAGATGACGGCGATCGGGCGCGCCTGATGGCGCGGCCTTCGATGATCTGCTCGACGAGCCCTCGATGGGGCTCGCGCCGCAGCTGGTCGAGGAGATCTTCGAGATCGTCAAGAGCCTGAATCCAGCGAGCGCGTGAGCTTTCTCCTCGCCGAGCAGAATACGACGATGGCGCTACGCTACGCGAACTACGGCTACATCCTCGAGAACGGCCGCGTCGTGATGGATGGCGCCGCGGCGCAGCTCGCCGCGAACGAAGACGTGAAGGAGTTCTACCTCGGTCTATCCGCGAGCGGGCGGCGCAAGACTACCGCGATACCAAGCATTACCGCCGGCGCAAGCGGTGGCTCGCATGATGGAGGTCAGGTCTTGCCTTTTGCCTCGGGCATGGGGTCAGGTCTTGCCTTTTGCCTCGCAAGAGGCAAAAGGCAAGACCTGACCCCGTCTGGAGATCGCATGGATTACTTCGACAGCCTCGAGACCCGCGATCCGCGAGGCGCGCGAGCGCGCATTGTTCGCAGCGTTGCCCGCACAGATCGCGCATGCCAAGGCGCATGCGCCCGGGCTTCGCAGCCCGACTGCAGCGCGGTCGATGCGAAGGCCGTTGCCAGCCGCGCTGCGTTGGCGAGCTTCCGCTACTGCGCAAGTCCGAGCTGAAAGACCTGCAGCGCACGCAGTTGCCGTTCGCCGGATTGAATGCGACAGCCAACGGTCGCAGCTCGGACGCATCTATGCGTCGCCGGGGCCTGTCTACGACCCGGAAGGGCGCGGCGACGATTTCTGGCGATTCGCGCGCGCATTGTTCGCGGCGGGATTTCGCGCGGGCGATCTGGTCCACAACTGCTTCGCCTATCACCTCACGCCGGCGGGGTTCATGGCCGATCTGGGCGCGCAGGCGCTCGGCTGCACCGTGTTCCCGGGCGGCACCGGCAACACCGAGCAGCAGGTGGCAGCCATGCGCGACCTCAGACCGCAGGGGTATGTCGGAACGCCGAGCTTCCTGCGCATCATCCTCGAGAAGGCCGACGAGACGGGCGCGGATCTCTCGAGTCTCGCGCGGGCTTTGGTCGCCGCGGAGGCGCTGCCGCCGGCACTGCGCGCGCAATTCGACCAGCGCGGCATTCGCACGCTGCAATGCTATGCGACCGCCGATCTGGGCGTGATCGCCTACGAATCGGAAGCCGCGCGAAGGCATGATCGTCGACGAAGGCGTGATCGTCGAGGTCGTGCGTCCGGGCACGGGCGATCCGGTCGCTGACGGCGAGGTCGGCGAAGTCGTCGTCACGACGCTGACACGCGACTATCCGCTTATCCGCTTCGCCACCGGCGATCTGTCGGCGGTGCTGCCCGGCCCGAGCCCGTGCGGGCGCACCAACATGCGCATCAAGGGATGGATGGGCCGCGCCGACCAGACGACCAAGGTAAAGGGCATGTTCGTGCACCCTTCGCAGGTCGCGGCGATCGAGCGCGTGCATCCGCAGATCGCGCGCTCGCGGCTGGTCGTCGATGCCGACGATCGCAATGCCGATCGCATGACGCTGCACTGCGAGCTGCGCGCCGGCAGCGATGCCCAAATCGCGCAAGCGATCGGCGCGACTATTAGGGACGTATGCAGTCTACGCGGCGGAAGTGCGCCTGGTGCCGCCCGGGACGCTGCCGAACGACGGCAAGGTGATCGACGACCAGCGCAAGTACGAGTGAGCGCATGGGGAATGGGGTCAGGTCTTGCATCAGTCATCGAGTCATCGCGATGGGGCAGGTCTTGCGTCTTGCATCTCAAGGTCAGGCATGGGGATTCACGGCTTCCCGATGACTGGTGCAAGACCTGACCCCATACCTTGATGCAAGAACTGACCCCTACTAGTGGTGCTTGTGCCCTCCGCCCGGAACATAGGTCAGCGGGCGGGCCGGCGCGAAGACCTCGATGCTCTGGCGCTTTTTGTCCTTGTCCTCGACCGTAAGGGTGATCGTGATCCTGTCGCCGTCCTTGATCTGCTCTTTCAATCCGGTCAGCATGACGTGGTAGCCGTTCGGCTTGAACTCGACGGTTTTCCCGGCCGGCAGCTCGAGGGCTTTCACCGGCCGCATGCGCATCTTGTTTTCGACCATCGTGGTTTCGTGAACCTCGGCGACCTTCGCCGCCGGCGACTGCACTTCGACGAGGCGCGCGTCGACTGCCGACGTGATCTGCATGTAAGCGCCGGTGCCCTGCTGCTGAGGCACGGTGGCGCGCACCCACGCGTCTCGCACGGTGACTTGCGCTGCCGCGCACGGAGCGATCAGCGCAAGTGCGATGCCGAAGCATCGGAGGCAATGAGAGAGTGACATGATGGCGCGATCGGAAAACAATGGGCTGGAACGCAACGCGCGCGAACGCGGCAGACATTCGCTCGCTATCGTGTTTCGCCGCGGCAGTCTATCATCGATCCGGATCCCGGCGGTACGTCAATGCCGGTCAGGAGCGCGCGTTGCCACAAGACCCCTGGGGGTTGGAGCAGACTGCAAACAGCCAGACGGCGGTGGACGCCTACGCGCGTACGCTGGATGCCTATCTCGCATTCGCGCGCGACACCGGATCGCGGCTCAAGGATACGCTGACCGCGGATCCCGATATGCCGATGGCACATGTGCTGCGCGGCGCATTCTTCAACCTGATGGGCATGCCTGCGTTGGCCCCCAAAGCGAAGGAGTGTGTTGCCCGCGCCCGGCAAGCGCAAGCGAACGCGCGCGAGCGACAGCATATCGCCGCGCTCGCTCACTGGTGCGACGGCGCGCTCGAGGAAGCGGTTGCAGCCTTTGAGGCGATACTCGTCGACCATCCTCGCGATGTCCTCGCGCTCAAGCTCGCCGCGTATCTGAACTTCTACCTGGGCGACGCGGCGGGTATGCGCGATTGTGTCGCGCGCGTGCTGCCCGCATGGAGCCCCGCGCTGCCCGCGTACTCAACCTTGCTCGGGATGCACGCGTTCGGTCTGGAGGAATGCGGCGACTATGCGGGCGCGGAGCGCGAGGGCCGCAGCGCCGTGGAGATGAATCCGGCCGATCCGTGGGCCGTGCACGCGGTCGCGCACGTCCTGGAGATGCAGGATCGACGGCGCGAGGGCATCGCCTGGATCGGCAGTCTGAAAGCGCATTGGGACGCGTGCAACAACTTTCGCTATCACCTCTGGTGGCATCTCGCCCTCGCCTATGTCGCGCTCGAGCGCCACGACGAAGCGCTGGCGCTGTACGATCAGTCGCTGTACGACCCGCAGTCAGAGGAGTACCTGGATCTCTGCAACGACATCGCGCTGCTGGCCCGGCTCGAGATGGCCGGCGTCGACGTCGGCGGCCGCTGGGACATGCTGATCGACAAGGTCGGGCGCCAGCGCTCGGGCCGGATCTTCGCCTTCATCGATGCGCATTACGTAATTGCCACCGCCGCCGCCCAGGGCGAAGGCGCGGCGCGCGCGCTGGCCGCGCAGATGAGCGACTATGCATCCGGCGGGCACTCGACGACGGCGCGCGTGACCGCTGCGATCGGACTGCCGCTCGCCGATGCGCTCATTGCGTACCGGGCCGGCGACTATGGCGCCTGCGTCGAGCGCTTGTATCCCGTGCGCCGCCGTCTGGTCGCGCTCGGCGGCAGCCACGCCCAGCGCGATCTGTTCATGCAACTGCTGATCGATGCGCTGCTGCGCAGCGGACAGTATTCGCGCGCCCGCGCCTTGCTCGCCGAGCGCCTCGCGCTGCGCCCGGACAATCTGTGGGGATGGCGGGCCTCGGCGCAGGCGCATGCTGGCCTTGGCGACGCAGCCGCTGCGCAAGCGGCTCGCGAACGCGCCGCGCGGCTCGTGGCGGCTTGAGCAGGCCGCATGAGGGCGCGCCGTGCGCGCCGCGTGAATCGAAGAGATCGCCGGCGGCCGCGGGCCGCCATCTTTCCCGCTTCACCCGTAATCGAGGATAATCGTTCGAGGCGTCAGGAACTGGCGATCCGCTGCCCTTGCTTCGACTCTTCGCAGGTGCCGCCATGGACATGAAGGACATCCTCCCGACGTCGATCCGCAGGAAACCCGGGAGTGGCTCGACGCGCTCGAATGCGGTGCTCGAGATACGAGGGTCCCGAGCGCGCGCATTATCCTGCTCGAGCGGCTGGTCGACAAGGCGCGCCGCTCGCGGCGCGTACATCCCGTACAGCGCGACCACCGCCTACATCAACACGATCCCGCCGGCGCCGCGAGGAGCGCTCGCCGGGCGATCCGAGCTCGAGCACCAGCATCCGCTCGCTACGTGCGCTGGAACGCGATGGCGATGGTGGTGCGCGCGAACAAGGAATCGTCCGAGCTCGGCGGCCACATCGCGAGCTTCGCCTCCGCGGCGACGCTGTACGACGTCGGCTTCAATCATTTCTTCCGCGCGGCGAGCGACAGACTTCGGCGGCGACCTCGTCTACTTCCAGGGCCATTCCGCGCCGGGCGTCTACGCGCGCGCCTATCCTCGAAGGCCGCATCACCGAAGAGCAGCTCGACCACTTCCGCCAGGAAGTCGACGGCAACGGGCTGTCGTCGTATCCGCATCCGTGGCTGATGCCGGATTTCTGGCAGTTCCCGACGGTGTCGATGGGCCTCGGCCCGCTCATGGCGATCTACCAGGCGCGCTTCATGCGGTACCTGCAGCGACCGCGGCATCGTCAAGACCGCAGGGCCGCAAGGTGTGGGCGTTCATGGGCGACGGCGAGATGGACGAGCCCGAATCGCTCGGCGCGATCTCGCTCGCCGCGCGCGAGCAGCTCGACAACCTGATCTTCGTCGTCAACTGCAACCTGCAGCGCCTCGACGGCCCGGTGCGCGGCAACGGCAAGATCATCCAGGAGCTCGAGGCGGATTTCCGCGGCGCCGGCTGGAACGTGATCAAGGTGATCTGGGGCTCGTACTGGGATCCGCTCATCGCGCGCGACACGAACGGGCTGCTGCTGAAGCGCATGGAGGAGTGCGTCGACGGCGAGTACCAGGCGTTCAAGGCGAACGACGGCGCGTACGTGCGCAAGCATTTCTTCGGCAAGTATCCCGAGCTCGCTCGACATGGTCGCCAACATGTCGGACGACGACATCTGGCGCTTGAACCGCGGCGGCCACGATCCGCACAAGGTCTATGCCGCGTATGCCGCGGCGGTGAAGCACACAGGGCCAGCCGACGGTGATCCTCGCCAAGACCATCAAGGGCTACGGCATGGGCGAGTCCGGCGAGGGCCAGAACATCACGCACCAGCAGAAGAAGATGGGCACGTCGTCGATCAAGCGCGTTCCGCGATCGCTTCAGCATGCCGATTCCCGACGAGAAGCTCGACGAAGTGCCGTTCTACAAGCCCGCCGAAGACTGCGCCCGAGATGCAGTACCTGCAGGAGCCGCATCGCAGGCGATGGGCGGCTCGCTGCCGGCGCGCCGGCGCAAGGCGCGCGCCGCTCGAAGTGCCGCGCGCTCTCGGCGTTCGAGGCGCAGCTGAAGGGCACCGAGGAGCCGCGAGATCTCCACCACGATGGCGTTCGTGCGCATCCTCAACACGATCATCCGCGACAAGAAGATCGGCAAGCTCGTCGTGCCGATCGTGCCCGACGAATCGCGCACCTTCGGCATGGAAGGCATGTTCCGCCAGCTCGGCATCTATTCGCACGTCGGCCAGCTCTACACGCCGCAGGACGCCGAGCAGCTCGATGTACTACAAGGAAGACAAGAACGGCCAGATCCTGGAGGAAGGCATCAACGAGGCCGGGCGCGATGTCGTCGTGGATCGCCGCGGCGCACCTCGTACAGCACGCACGGCGCAGCCGATGATCCCGTTCTACATCTTCTACTCGATGTTCGGCTTCCAGCGCGTCGGCGATCTCGCGCTGGGCCGCCGGCGACATGCGCGCGCGCGGCTTCCTGCTGGGCGGCACGGCCGGCCGCACGACGCTGAACGGCGAAGGCCTGCAGCACGAGGACGGCCACAGCCACCTGCTCGCCTCCACGATGCCGAACTGCATCTCGTACGATCCGACGTTCGCCTACGAGCTCGCGGTGATCATCCAGGACGGCATGCGCCGCATGTACGCAGGAGCAGGAGGACGTCTTCTACTACATCACCGTGATGAACGAGAACTACGCGCATCCGGCGATGCCCGAAGGCGTCGAGGAGGGCATCCTGCAAGGGCATGTATCTGCTGTCGCGAGGGCAAGGCGAAGAAAGGCGCAGCCGCAAGGTGCAGCTGCTCGGCAGCGGCACGATCCTGCGCGAAGTGATCGCCGGCGCCGAGCTGCTGGAGAAGGACTTCGGCGTCGCGGCCGACATCTGGAGCGTGACCGAGCTTCAACGAGCTGCGCCGCGACGGGCTCGAGGCCGAGCGCTGGAACATGCTGCATCCGGAAGCCGAGCCGCGCGCGTCCTACGTCGAGCAGTGCCTGAAGGACCGCCAGGGCCCGGTGATCGCGGCGACCGATTACATGAAGGTCGTTCGCCGATCAGATCCGCCCGTTCATGCCGACGCGCAACTATCGTCGTGCTCGGCACCGACGGCTTCGGCCGCTCGCGACACGCGCAAGCAGCTGCGCCGGTTCTTCGAAGTCGACCGCCGCTACGTCGCGGTCGCCGCGCTGAAAGCGCTCGCGGACGAGGAGGCGCTGCCGCGCGACGAAGGTGAGCCGAAGCGATCAAGAAATACGGCATCGATCCCGAGAAACCCAATCCGGCGACGGTGTAGGGCGCACGTAGGCATCGAGCGAAGCGCATCTGGCGAACCATCGAAGTCAAAGTGCCCGACATCGGCGACTTCAAGGACGTGCCGGTCATCGAGGTGTTGGTGAAGCCCGGCGACAGCGTCAAAGCCGAGGACTCGCTCGTCACGCTGGAGTCGCGACAAGGCGACGATGGAAGTGCCGTCGCCCGCGCGGCGGCGTCGGTGAAAGAGATCAAGGTCAAGGTCGGCGACAAGGTCTCCGAAGGCTCGCTGGTGCTGGTGCTCGAATCCGCTGAGGCGGCAGACGCGCGCCGCGCGCAAGCAGCCTCGCGCCCAAGCGCGCCGCCGCGCCCGCGCCAGCGGCTGCACCGGCGCCGCAGCGCCGCCTGCGCCAGCCGCGCCTGCGCCGGCGCCGCACCGACCGCACCGCGACGCCGCGCACAGCACGCGCCCAGCGCCGGCGCCGCCGCGCCAGCCGCGCCGGTCGACGAAGCGCGCGTTCGCCAGCGCGCACGCGAGCCCGTCGTGCGCCGCTTCGCGCGCGAGCTCGGCGTCGATCTCGGCAAGGTGAAGGGCAGCGGTCCCGAAGGCCGCATCCTCAAGGAGGACGTGCAGGCGTTCGTCAAGCCGGCGCTCGCGCGGCCGCGCGGCCGCTGCCGCCGGCGGCGGGCTCGGGCTTCAACCTGCCGCCGCTGCCGCCGGTCGATTTCGCCAAGTTCGGGCCGGTCGAGACGCAGCCGCTGTCGCGCATCAAGAAGCTCTCGGGCGCCTTCCTGCACCGCAACTGGGTGATCGATCCCGCACGTCACGCAGAACGACGAGGCCGACATCACCGAGCTCGAGGACTTCCGCAAGTCGCAGGCCGAGGAGGCGAAGAAGCAGGGCGTCCGCTTCACCTGCTCGCTTTCCTGATGAAGGCCGTCGGTCGCCGCGCTGCAAGCAGTTCCCGGAGTTCAACGCTTCGCTCGTCGCCCGATGGCGAAAGCCTCGATCCTGAAGCAGTACTTCCACATCGGCGTCGCGGTCGACACGCCGAACGGTCTCGTCGTGCCGGTGATCCGCGACGTCGACAAGAAAGGGCTCGCTGCAGCTCGCGCGCGAGCTCGGCGAAGTGAGCGCGCAAGCGCGCGACGGCAAGCTCGCGCCCGACCGACATGCAGGGCGGCTGCTTCTCGATCTCGAGCCTCGGCGGCATCGGCGGCACGCACTTCACGCCGATCATCAATGCGCCCGAAGTCGCGATCCTCGGCGTCGTCGCGAGCGCGTGATGCGGCCGGTGTGGAACGGCGACGGCGAGTTCGCGCCGCGGCTGATGCTGCCGCTGTCGCTGTCCTACGATCACCGCGTGATCGACGGCGCGCACGGCGCGCGCTTCATCGCCTTCCTCGCCGGCGTGCTCGGCGACATCCGCAAGCTCGTTCTCTAGCCGCTCGATGCCAGGACCGTCGCCCTATCGGCATTTTCGGCGGCACGTTCGATCCGATCCACCACGGGCACCTGCGCCTCGCGGAGGAGCTCGCCGACGCGTGCGAGCTCGCCGAGGTGCGCTGATCCCGGCGGCCCTGCCCAATCTGCGCGCCGCGCCGCGCACGGCCGCGCATCATCGCGTGGCGATGGCGCAGCTGGCGGCGCGGGCAATGCCCGCGCTTCGCGTCGATGACCGGGAGCTGCGCCGCGAGGCCCGGCTATACGTTCGACACGCTCGCGGAACTGCGCGCCGAGCTCGGACGGCGCAGCCGCTTTGTCTGATCCTCGGCGCGGATGCGTTTCTCCGCCTGCCCGCGTGGCGCCGCTGGCGCCGCTCTTCGATCTCGCGCACATCGTCGTCGCCTACCGGCCGGGCTTCGACCTGCGGCAGCGCGCATCCAGAGCCGCTCGCGCAGGAGTGGCGCGCGCGCTGACAAGCGCGCGGTCGCAGCTCGCGGCGCGCGGGCGGCCTGATCGTCAGCGGTGTAGATTCCGCTGCTCGACATTTCGGCGACCGACATCCGCGCGCGCATCGCAGGCGCGGCGAGCGTGCGTTATTTGCTACCCGATCCCGTTCTCGACTATATTGGCGCCGAACACCTGTACGAGGTTGATGAGAGTCGATCGGATCGTCAAGACAGCGGTTGATGCGCTGGACGACATCAAGGCGCGCGACTTCACCGTCCTGAATGTCGTGAAGCTGACGTCGCTGTTCGACAGGATCGTCATCGCGAGCGCCGATTCGACGCGCCAGGCCAAGGCGCTCGCCAACAACGTGCAGGAAAAGGTCAAGCCGCGGGCGGGAGGGTCTACGGCGTCGAAGGCGAGCAGGCCGCCGAATGGGTACTGGTCGATCTCGGCGGCGTCGTCGTGCACATCATGCAGCCCGCGATTCGCGCGCACTACAACCTGGAGGAGCTGTGGACCGTGAGGCCTGCGAGGCGAAGCGCCGCGCGCAAGCGCACGGCCTCCGCCGCCCGATCGAAGTGAGCGCCGCGAACCGACATGCGCACTCTGATCGTCGCCGTGGGCACGCGCATGCCGCAGTGGGTCGCCGCGGGCTTCGACGAATATGCGCGCCGCATGCCTCACCAGGAGCGCGTCGAGCTGATCGAGGTGAAGCCCGAAAAGCGCGCGCCGCACATGAGCGCCGAGCGGTGCTGGCACGGGAGGCGAGGCGCATCGAGGCGGCGCTGCCGCAAGGATGCACGCGCGTGATCCTCGATGAACGGGGCCGCACGATGACAAGCGCCCAGCTTGCCGAGCAGTTGGCCCGCTGGCGCGCGCGCGGCAAGGACATCGCATTCGTCATCGGCGGCGCCGAAGGACTCGACGCGGCCCTCAAGGCGAGCGCTAGCGCGCAGCTTTCGTTGTCGCCGATGCGATTGCCGCACGCGCTCGCGCGCGTCCTGCTGGTCGAACAGCTGTATCGGGCGCATGCGATCAAGAGCGGCCATCCCTACCATCGAGACTAGGATGAGCGATCCCGTCCGGCGCATCTATCTCGCCTCGCGCAGCCCCCGCAGGCGCGAGCTTCTGAAGCAGCTCGGCGTGACCTTCGAGGTGCTGCTGGTGCGCGAGGCCGAGCGCCGCGGCGCCGACGTGGACGAAACGCCGCAGGCCGACGAGCGTGCGGAGGACTACGTGCAGCGGCTCGCGCAGGCGAAAGCGCAGGCGGGCACGTTGTACATGGCGCAGCGCAAGCTTCCCGTCTATCCGGTGCTCGGCGCCGACACGACCGTCACGCTCGACGGATACATCCTCGGCAAGCCTTCCGGGGAAGAAGAGGCGATCGCGATGCTGCACGCGCTCTCCGGGCGCACGCACGAGGTGATGACCGCGGTCGCGATCTGCCGGCAGGACACCGTCAGCACGCGCCTCTCGCTCTCCGAGGTCGCTTTCGCGCCCTTGAGCGAATCGCAGATCCGCGCGTACGTCGCGACCGGCGAGCCCCTCGACAAGGCCGGCGCCTACGCGATCCAGGGGCGCGCGGCCGCATTCGTGCGGCGAATGAGCGGCAGCTATACCGGTATCATGGGCCTGCCGCTGTACGAAACCGCCGAGCTGCTCAAATCCATGGAGCTTGCCTAGTGCTCCGACCCACAGGTTTTGAAACGATGCAAAACCAGCATAACAAGAGGTATCGCAAGGCTGGCGAAATCGTCGTCAGGCGCGAAGCCGCGCGCAGCCTGGTTGGGAACCAGGCGAGCACGGCGACAATGCATGGCGGCGATTCTCGCCAGCGTTGCTTCGAAATTTGTGGGTCGGAGCACTAGCCATGAGCGAAGACATCCTGGTCAACATCTCGCCGCAGGAGACGCGCGTCGCGCTCATGCAGCAGGGTGTCGTCCAGGAGCTGCACATCGAGCGCTCGTACCATCCCCAAGTCAGCGAAAGCCACCCGCCCGTCCTGAGTCAGGAAGAGGTTCCCCGGGTGAGGGTCCGCGTGGAAGAAGCCGTCCACAAGTATTTGGTGCGGATCAGCTCGAAGATCTGCTCAGCAGGCCTTTCGGGACGTTCATTTCCGTGCGGGCTAGCGGGTTAAGGGCGCTGAGCTTTTCGGCCTGTTACGTGCTCCATGGTCAGCACGCGTCGGGTCGTGTATCCCTCGATCGGACGCGGCACCATCAGTCGTTGGAGAAGACGGGACAGCGCGTCACCGAGCCTGAGCAGGTTGTCCGCCTCCTTCCGATAGTCGGACTTCTTCGCTCAGACTCTTCTCGAATTCCCCGACCATCCCTTCGTGGGGTCGAGCGCTCCCAATGTCGGAACGGCGGTCTAAGAGACGCGCAACCTTGAAGAGCGATTGGAGATCGGCCGCGACCTGTTCAGACACTTCGGGCCGCTGGACCTTTACGGCCACGGGCCGACCATCTCGCATCCGCGTAGTGAACTTGCCCAAGCGATGCCGCGGCCAAGGGCTCGTGATCGAACCGGGCAAAGCCTTTCGAAAGGCGGACCTTCAGCTCTTCTTCGACGATCGCAGCGGCTTGCTCACCATCGAAGGGCTGGACGTCGTCCTGGAGGCGCGCCAACGCCTCCGGGTCTTGGCAGAAGCAGGTCCGCCCGGTCGAAAGCATCTGTCCAAGCTTGATCAATCCTGGGCCCAAGTTCTCGAGATCGCGCGCTAGGTCTTCTGCGCGCCCGGTCCCCCCTTTCCTCTCCGGGTACAGCGACGTCACCCACCTGCTCGGAAGTACGTAGGAGATCAGCGCGCCAATACTTCACGAACAGCTGCGCGACCTCACCGTACCGTTTGAGCTGGCTGGTCCCGAGATGCCCACTGCACCCCCTGGATCGAGTTCCTCGCGACGGCGTTGGATTGCCTCACGGTACGGATTAGCAAGGGGCGTACCGATTTGGGCGCGGACAAAACGCTCTCCGCGCGCACGTCTGGTGTGGCGCCGCGGGTGCATCGGTGGCCCGCTGGCATGCACCTTGTAGCTACCTTACCTCGAATAATTTACCCGACTAACGGAGCCCGGCCCCCCTAAGTGGGACACGATCCGATTCGCGGAGCGACGGTCCGGCATGAGCACCCCACCTGCGGCGAACCGCGTTCTGATGATCGCGCTCGACGCCGGGGAGCCAGCACTGATCGAACGTTGGACTGAGGACGGGACCCTTCCCAACCTCGCCGGGCTCCGGGCTCGCGGGGGATACGGCCGGCTCAAGTCCAGCGGTTTTTGGCTAGCAGGCTCGATCTGGCCGACTTTCCACACCGGCACGCTTTCCAGGTGACCACGGTCACTATCACTTCATCCAATGGCACGCGGAGCGGGGGGCATTCCTGCGCCCGACGAGCGACTGGCTGCCGCAGAACCTCTTCTGGCGAGAGGCGGCAGCCGCTGGGCGGCGGGTGATCGCGGTCGACCTGCCCTCGTATTACGGGCCTGTGCCCTTCAACGGCGTCGAGGTGTCGGGCTGGTGCAACACGGACCTGCTGGCTCCGGCAGGCTCGTATCCACGGGAGTTCCTCGAGCAGGCGCGGAGCGCGTTGGGCTCGGCGGAGATGGGCCCCGAGGTCTACTCGACGCAGCGCCCGGAGTCGCTGAGCCGCCTACGCGACGACCTTGTGCGTTGGACGAGCCGGACCACCGATCTCTCCCTCGCGCTGATGGAGCGTGAGAAGTGGGACCTGTGCATCGTGAACTTGTCCGCGACGCACCGGGGCGGGCGCAAGCTCTGGCACACTGCAGGTACACGACGCGAGGGGTCCGGCGCGGGGACAAAGGCAACCTGGATGGAGCACTCGAGCGGGTCTATCTGGCCGATAACGGGCCATCGGGCGGCTCGTCGAAGGGGCGCATGCCGCTACCGTGCTCGTGTTCTCGCTGCATGGCATGGGACCGAACACGTCCCGCATCGCGATCTTGCCCCAAATGCTCGAGAGGATTCTGACCGGACGGACGGAGGGAACGCCACGCATCGGCACTCTCGAGCGACTGCGCGCGGCGATCCCGAACGAGTGGCGGTCCCACGTGAAGAGCCTCCTCCCCACGTCGGTGCAGGACCGACTGACCGTCTTCTGGCGAGTCGGAGATGTGCGGCTGGGCTCGTCCCCCATCGTTCCGCTGATCGCCGACCTCCAGGGCTACATCCGCATCAACGTCCGGGGCCGCGAGGCTGAGGGAGTCGTCTCCCGGGAGCCGAATATGACGACTGGGCGAGCGCATCGACGGGGGGCTCCGACTCATTCGTGGACGGCGATACCGGTGAGCCGGTCGTGGCGGAAATCGCGCGAGGCGGCGACCGTCTATGTCGGGCGGGAGCACACTCCCGCCGATCTCCCCGATCTGATTGTGCGGTGGAGTGCACTCCCGCGAGCGAGCACCGAACCGTGGCCTCGCCATCCTATGGATCGATCGCTGGCCGGGTGGGGTGCGGCCATCCCGACGGCCGAAGCGGCAATCTCATCTCGGGAAGGGCTCTCTGCTCGCGACGGGTGACGGAATCGAGGCCATAACCTCGATCGAGGGCGGCACATCGTAGACCTGGCTCCTACGGCTTTCCGTCTGCTCGGCATTCCTCCGCGCCAGAATGGAGAGGCTCGGCACTCGCCTTCGCGGCCGGAGACCGATGAGCAGAAGCTGGAAGTCGACCTCGCGCTGGCCGACCTCCTCGGACGTCGTGAGGAAGCTGCTCGGCTACGTGGTGCTCGCGACGCTCGCCCGCACCCTCAGCAACGCCGACATGGCGAGCTGTTCTTCGCGATCACGTTCGCGACGGTCTTCGCGTACGCTCACCGACCTCGGCACGGGCCGCTACCTGACGCGCAAGGTGGCGCAGGACCAGGAGCGCGCGCTCGTCTACCTCTCCGAGGTGCTCTCGCTGCGGCTTCCAGCCGTGGTCATCGCGTTCCTGCTCCTGAACGCCATCGCCTTTCTCTTCATGCGAGAACGCGCGCACATCCTGCTCCGGTCAGCGTGTTCGTTCTCGTCGGCGACCTCTACTACAGCTTCGGCTCGATGTTCCTCGGACTGAGGCGTCTCGGCCACCGCTTCGTCACGGGGCTCATCGACGTCGCACCTCCTGGTGGTCCTGGTCCTGCTCGCCGTCCGGCTCGGCTGGAGCCTGAGCGGGGTCCTCCTCTGCTACGTGGTCTCGAGTGTGACTCTGGTCGTGGTGACCGCGGTGGTCGTGCGGTGGCGGTTCGGGCGCTACGGACTCGTCCTGGACCGCCCCCGGCTGCAGGGCGTCGCGACCGAGTCCTTTCCCTTCTTCGTGCTCCTGGTTCTCAGCTTCGGGTTCCTGAAGGTGGACACGATGATGATCTTCTTCATCAGGTCCGCCGAGGAAGTGGCCCTCTACGAGGCTGGGTACAAGTTCTTCGAGATCTCCCGCTTCGCCGTCCGCTCGGCGGGCATGGTGTTCTTTCCCTTTGCGCTCAGATGGTGGCATTGGGCGACTGGGGAGGCTTTCGCTTGGTCGTGCGGAAGCTCTTGATCGGTACCGCCGGCGTGGGTACGGTCCTGAGCATCGGGGTGATCTCGCTCGCCCCCATTCTCGTTCCCGTTGTTTGGGGCGAGTCCTACGGTCCGTCCGTAGCCATCGTGCGGGTGCTCTTCCTCGGAGTCCCGTTCCT
>CAWGZI010000018.1:0-13047 GCA_963827015.1 uncultured Gaiellaceae bacterium
CGTTTCGGGGGCCGTTCGAATGACTTCTAGTTGTGGCGAGGTGCTCGCGAAGCAGGTCGAGCCACACGGGGTCAAGGTGTTCGTGATCAGCCCGGGGCTGGTGCGCACCGAGATGACCGACCAGTTCGGAGACGACGCACCCTGGACGCCGCCCGAGCTGGCCCCGCAACTCGTCCGCGAGCTCGGCTCCGGCCGCTTCGACGCCCTCGCCGGCCGCTACATCCACGCCGAGCACGACCCGCCGGACGAGCTCGAGCAGCGGATCGACCGCATCATCGCCGAGGATCTGAACGCGATCCGCCTCCGCCGCGAGCAGTAGTGCTCTACCGGTGGGAGGACTTCGAGCCGCTCACCGACGAGCCGTGGGAGGAGTCGCAGGTCCGCGCCGCGATCGGGCGGATCGTGGCCGACGTGGACGCCGCGCATCGGCGGCAGGCGCTGTGGCCGCCGCCGGACGACTCTCCTGCCGGCCCGGGTCAGCCCGAGCCGTCGCTGTACGCAGGCGCACCCGGCCTCCTGTGGGCGCTCGACGCTCTCGCGCGACGCGAGCATGCGCAGACGGAGCTCGACCTGGCCGCGCTCGCCGTCCAGGCGCTCGAGGCCTGGCGGGAGCGCCCGTTGTTCTTCCCCGACTACGCCGACCTGCCGCACCGCGAGTCGTCGCTCCTCGCCGGGGAAGCCGGCGTCGTGCTCGTCGCGTGGCTGCTGACCCGCTCACCGCGCTACGCCGACGACCTGCTCGCGCTCGTGCGCGCCAACATCGACGCCGACGAGATCGACGAGCTGATGTGGGGAACGGCCGGAACGCTCGTCGCGGCCAGCGAGGCGCTCGACGCCACGCAGGAGGAGCGCTGGCGCCGAGCGTGCGCCGACAGCGCCGCCGCGCTCCTCGCTCGCCGCAGGGCCGACGGACTCTGGACGCAGCGTCGCTTCAAGGGCACGCGGTACCTCGGGCCCGTGCACGGGCTGGTCGGGAACGTGCATGCGCTCCTGAGGGCGCTCGACGGGGAGCAGTCGGAACGGCTCGCCGCCGAGACGGCGGAGGCGCTCGCGCGACTCGCCGTCCGCGAGGGTGATCTCGCCAATTGGCCACCGTCCGCAGGAGAGGATCTGGTGCACCCCCGCACCGGCGAGATCCGGCTTCAGTGGTGCCACGGCGCGCCCGGGATCATCGCCACGGCGGCGCCGTATCTGGACGAGGAGCTCCTGGTCGCCGGGGCGGAGCTGACGTGGGTCGCCGGTGCGCACCGAGCGGGCAAGGGCGCGGGCATCTGCCACGGAACGGCGGGCAACGGCTACGCACTCCTCGCCACCTTCGAGCGGACCGGCGACGAGTTGTGGCTGCGGCGTGCTCGCCGCTTCGCGGTGCAGGCACTCGCTCAGGCGGAGCGGGAGTCACCGATCTACTCGCTCTGGCTCGGCGCGACCGGTGCCGCCGTCTTCGCGTCCGACTGCCTCGACGCCTGCTACCGCTATCCGTTTCTGGGCTGAATCCAGGTCTGGCGCGCGACGGCCAGCGGCTCGCCGTCGGCCGCGAGCAGCGCGGTGCCGGCGTGGAGCTTGCGGCCGTCCTCGCCGAGCGGCCACGCGACGACGACGCATTCCTCGCCCTCCTCCGGCAGCCGGCGGATCTCGGCCGTCATCCGGCCGAGCACGACCTCGCCCCGGCCAGGGCCGCCGACGGCGTAGGCACCGGCGCAGTCGATCGCCGCCCACACGACCTCGGGCGAGACCTCGCGAGCCGTCCACGGCGCGGCGTGGACCTCACGGCCTGCGACCGGGCCGACGTGGATGCAGAGGCCGTCGTCGGGCCGGACGCCGCAGGAGAAGCACTCGGAGAACTCCTCCCCGCCGAAGCGGACGTGACCCTTCGCGGCCTCGGCCGCCGCGGCGGGAGCGACGGGCGCCGGCGGCTCGACGTCGACCGTCGCCGGCCGCGCCTCGGCGACGAGGGCCTCCCCGTCGAGCAGGAGCAGCCGCTCGTCGGCGGCTGCGACCGTCAGCGGCCGGTCGAGCGGCGGCGGCAGCCGCAGCGTCACCTCCGCCGGGCCGTCGACCAAGGCAGCGAGGCGCCCGGCGGCATAGCCGCCGTTCGCCGAATGGAGCGGGCCGCGGTAGCGCCGCTCGATCGTGATCATGTTTTCGCCTGAGAGTCGCAAACCGGTAGGATCGGTGTCGTATGCGGCTCGCCCTCGCCCAGATCAACGCTGTCGTCGGCGACCTGGACGGAAACCGCGAGCGCATTCTCGCCGCTCTGGCCGAAGCCCGCACCGCGAACGCCGAGATCGTCCTGCTCCCCGAGCTCGCGGTCACCGGCTACCCGCCCGAGGATCTGCTGCTCCGTCCGGGGTTCGTCCGCGCCGCCGAGGAGTCGCTGCAGTCGATCGCCGCCGAGACGCGCGGACTGACGGCGCTCGTCGGGACCCCGTGGTTCGACCGCGACCTCTTCAACGCCTGCGCGGTCTGCTCGGACGGCGAGGTGAAGGCCCTCTACCGCAAGCGCTTCCTGCCCAACTACGGCGTCTTCGACGAGGACCGCTACTTCGCTCCGGGCCGCGACCTGATCCTGCTCCGGCACGGCGAGATCCTCGTCGGACCGACCATCTGCGAGGACATCTGGCAGCCCGGCCCTCCCGCCACCGACCTCGCACTGGCCGGCGCGGAGCTGCTCGTCAACCTCTCGGCATCGCCCTACTTCGTCGGCAAGGCGGAGGACCGCGAGGAGATGCTCGTCACGCGCGCCCGCGACAACTCCGCCTACCTCGCCTTCTGCAACCTCGTCGGCGGGCAGGACGAGCTGCTCTTCGACGGCCACTCGGTCGTCCTGGACGACGAGGGCGAGGTGCTCGCGCGCGCCCCCGGCTTCGAGGAAGCGCTGCTCGTCGTCGATCTCGACCCGAGCGAGGCGATCGGCCGGCGCCTCCGCGACGTCCGTCGCCGCGCGCTGGCGCGGGAGCGTGAGGAGGAGCGGGAGCCACTCGTTGTCGATCTCGTTGCAAGTGTTGCTTCAACACAAAGTCCGGTCGGCGGCGAGATCGTCCCCTTCGAGCCGGAGCTCGAGCAGATGCGGCGCGCGCTCGTGCTGGCGCTCCGCGACTACGTCGGCAAGAACGGGTTCGGCGACGTCGTGCTCGGCCTCTCCGGCGGGATCGACTCGGCGCTGGTCGCGACGTTGGCCGTCGACGCGCTCGGCCCCGACCGCGTCCACTGCGTCTCGATGCCGTCGCGCTACTCCTCCGAGGGGACGCAGACCGACGCGCAGCGGCTCGCAG
Organism: uncultured Gaiellaceae bacterium; assembly: GCA_963827015.1. Lineage (GTDB taxonomy): Bacteria > Actinomycetota > Thermoleophilia > Gaiellales > Gaiellaceae > Gaiellasilicea. The sequence continues at coordinate 3,273 of CAWGZI010000018.1, forward strand.
GGAGCCTCGGCTGCGACTTCCGCGAGCTCCCGATCGAGGAGATGGTCGCCTCCTTCCACGCCGCCGGTGTCGGCACGACCGGCCTGGCGGCGGAGAACCTGCAGGCGCGCGTGCGTGGGATGACGCTGATGTCGCTCTCGAACGAGCACGGCTGGCTCGTGCTCGCGACCGGGAACAAGTCCGAGCTCTCGGTCGGCTATTCGACCCTCTACGGCGACCTCGCGGGCGGCTTCGCCCTGATCAAGGACGTGTACAAGACGGACGTCTTCCGGCTGGCGCGGTACCTGAACGAGCGCGCCGGCCGGGAGCTGATCCCGGTCTCGATCATCGAGCGCCCACCCTCGGCCGAGCTGCGCGACGACCAGCGCGACCAGGACTCGCTGCCGCCCTACGCCGAGCTCGACCGCGTTCTCGAGGCCTACGTCGAGCTCGACCGTTCGCGCGAGGAGCTGCTCGCCGAGGGCCACGACCCGGACACGGTCGAGCGGGCGCTCGCACTGATCGACCGGGCCGAGTACAAGCGCCGCCAGGCGCCCCCGGGCGTGAAGCTGCGGCCCAAGGCATTCGGGCGCGACCGGCGGACGCCGATCACGAACCGCTGGACGGGTTGACAGCAGCTTTCCGTAAGTTCATGCTTACGGTAAGTGAGTACGAACGGACTTGTCCTCGACGCGCTCGGCGACTGGACTCGGAGGCAGATCTTCGAGGCGCTGCGCCGCGGGCCGCGGTCGGTGGGCGATCTCGCCGGTGATCTCCCGGTCAGCCGCCCCGCCGTCTCGCAGCACCTGCGGGTGCTGAAGGACGCCGGGCTCGTCCTCGATCGCAGGGACGGCACGCGCCGCATCTACAGCGTCGACCCGCAGGGGCTCGCCGGGATCCGCGCGTACTTCGACAGCTTCTGGGACGAGGCGCTCGAGCGCTTCGCCGCGGCGGCGAGAGAGGAGAGAGAATGAGCACGACCATGGCCGAGGCGATCCGCAAGACCGTCCTCGTCGACTTCACCCCGGAAGAGGCGTTCGACCTCTTCACGGCCCGGATCGCCAAGTGGTGGCCGGCGAGCAGCCACTCCTACGGCGGCGACGAGGTCACGGACGTCGTCTTCGAGGGCATGCTCGGCGGCCGCGTCTACGAGGTGACACCAGCGGGCGAACGCGACTGGGCGCGCGTCCGCGAGTGGGAGCCGCCGCATCGCTTCGTCATCGACTGGCTGATCGGAGACGGTGGCACTGAGGTCGAGGTGACGTTTGCCCCCGAGGGACCGGGCAGCCGCGTCGTCCTCGAGCACCGCGGCTTCGAGCCCGGCGAGAGCCGCAGCAGCTACGACGCCGGCTGGGACGTCGTGCTCGCGCCCTTCGTCGAGACGGCCACGAAGAAGGCCTGAAACCAGCGCAGCCGCTCTTCCCACGGCACCGCTGCGTTGGCGGGCGAGGTCGAGGGCAGCACGAAGAGCGCCGTCTCACCGAGGCGGCGCTCCTGCGGCCCCAGCTGGGGGCGCTCGCGGAACGCGCCGCGGTAGGCCTCCTTGCCGACGAAGCCGATCGCGTGCGGCCGCAGCTCCACTGCGATGCGCTCCAGGCGCTCGGCGGAGCCGGCGAAGTCGGCCTTGCGCAGGTCACCGGAGCCGGGGGTCGTCCGGTAGGCGGCGTTCGTGATCCCGATCCCCAGTCGCGGCAGCAGGAACTGCTCGGACGGGTCGTAGAGCCGCGGCGTGAACCCGGCCGCATGCAGGAGGCGCCAGAAGTCGTTGCGCGGGTTGGCGAAGTGGGCGTTCGCGGCGGCGGAGACGCGACCCGGGTTGATCCCGCAGAAGACCGCGTTCAGGTCAGGCGCGAGGACGTCCGGGACGTCCGAGTCCGCCACGAGGCTATGCGGCTTCAGGTTCCCGGGAGTCCAGCTTGTCTTCGAACAAGGCACGCAGCAGCTCGCCGGACACCGGGGTCTCGTAGCGCGGGATCCGCGAGACGACGCTGATCACCTTCACGCCGTCCTCTCCACGCCACCCGTAGCACCGGGCGTAGCACTCGGCCTCGCTCAGCGTTCGCAGCCGTTGCATTGCCCGCACCGTAAGCGCGGGACCGGACGACATCACTCCACGATCGTGAGGAACGGCGCGAGCCTGCCGGCGAGCGTGCGCGCGTCGAACGCCTCGGCCGGCGCCAGTACGCCCGTCCCTCGCGCTTCGCCCGCCGCCAACGCCTGCGCGCCGACGAGGAGAAGACGCGCGGTGAGGCCGTAGACGTCGCTGCCGGTGAGCACCGCCCGGCCTTCCCCGCCCGGGCCGCGCGCCTCGGCAACGACGGTGAACCGGCTCTTCCGCCGCGACCCCGCGGAGGGCCCGGCGGGACCGAAACGCGCGCCGCGCCGGACGAACGGAGCGGCCAGCCGGCCGAGCCCGCCCGCCCTGGCGGCGACGGCCGGTGCCCGGATGTAGGAGCGGACGTTGCGGACGTCGGTGTGCCGCGGCACCGTCAGCGGCTCCGTCCCTCCCCACTCGACGACGGTGCGCTCGCCGAACGGGAACCGCACCGTGCGCGTCGTCGCTCCGAAGCGCGAGTCCACCAGGCGGCCGTCCTCCCACGCCACCTGGCCTTGGCCCATGACGTGACCGATCGTGCGGCGCGTCCCGCGGCTGGTGCCGACGCCCTTGACGGAGTACGCGACGACGACCTCGTCCAGCGGGCCGTCGACCTGCTCGGCCGCCAGGCGGGCGGCGAGATCTCCCGGGACATAGTCGAAGCCGAACGCGGGCAGCAGCGCGACGTCGTACTCCTGGTCGACCAGCTCGTGGAGCAGCCGAACGAACTCCTGCTCGCCGGTCGTGTCGAGATAGTGCGCGCCCGCGCCGATCGCGGCCCAGACGGGCTGGACGCCGAGCTCGAGGAACGGCCCGGCGAGCGACGCGACCACCGAGGCTCCGTCGAAGGCCACCACCAGAGCGTCCCGGTCGCGCGCGTCCGCGATGCGCACCTCTTCGCCCGGAGCGGCGAGCGCCTCGAGTGCGTCGCGGCGCCGGCCCACGAGCCGCACGTCGAGTCCCGCACGCCGCGTCTCCTCGAGGACCAATCGCCCGGTGTAGCCGGTGACGCCGAGGATCGCGAGCACCATGGTGCGAGTGTAGGTTGCGGCCGTGGCCATGCAGGCGAAAACGTTCTCGTACGCCGTCTCGCTCGACCGGGAGGGAGCGGCGCGCAGCGACGACGGCGGCTCCGCGCTCCCGGTCGAGGAAGCCTGGTCACCGGAGCACCTCGTGCTGGCGGGCCTCGCCCGCTGCACGCTTACGAGCCTGGATTACCACGCGAAGCGGGTCGGCGTCGCCAGCGGCGGCTCCGCCAGCGCGACCGGCGAGGTGACGCAGCGCACGACGGACGGTCGCTACGCGTTCATCCGGGTGAAGGTCGCACTCGACGTCACGCTCGAGCCGAGGCCGCCGAACGTCCGCGAGCTGCTCTCGAAGGCGGAGCGCGACTGCTTCGTGGGCGCCTCGCTGACCGCCAAGCCCCGCTATCGCTGGATCGTCAACGGAGAGGAAGTGGCATGAGCACGACCCTGCTCGACGTCGAGGCCGTCCGCGCGCGCTTCACCGCGCTCGACCGGGGACTGGCGTTCTTCGACGGCCCCGGCGGGACGCAGTGCCCGGACGAGGTGATCGACGCGATCGCGCGTTACTTGCGCGAGGACAACGCGAACATCGGCGCGCCGTACGCGACGAGCATCCGGACGATGGAGCTGATCGAGCACGCCCGCGCGGCCGCCGGTCGCTTCCTCTCCTGCCATCCCGACGAGGTCGCGTTCGGGCAGAGCATGACCTCGCTCAACTTCCTGCTCACGCGCGCGCTCGGGCGCACTCTGCGGGAGGGAGACGAGATCGTCTGCACCCGCCTGGACCACGACGCGAACGTCTCGCCCTGGCTCGCGCTCGAAGAGGACCTCGGCGTCGTCGTCCGCTTCGCGGGCGTCCACGACGACCTCTCGCTCGACCTCGACGACCTCGAGTCGCAGCTCTCGGAGCGGACGCGCGTGGTCGCGTTCCCGATCGCCTCGAACGCCGTCGGGACGAAGCCGGACGTCGCGCGCGTCGTCGAGCTCGCCCACGGCGCCGGTGCGCTCGCCTGGGGCGACGCCGTCCACTACGGCCCGCACGGCCCGATCGACGTCACCGGCTGGGACGTCGACGTCCTTCTCTGCTCCCCGTACAAGTTCTTCGGGCCGCACATGGGACTGGCGTTCGGCAAACGAGAGCTCCTCGAGAGCCTGCGGCCGTACAAGGTGCGCCCGTCCGAGAACAACCCGGTCGGGAACCGCTTCCAGCACGGGACGGCGCAGCACGAGCTCCTCGCCGGCTTCGTCGCCGCGGTCGAGTACGTCGAGTCGCTCGGGTGGGACGCGATCGTCGGCTACGAGACGCAGCTCGGCCGGCGCTTCCTCGACGGCCTGCCCGACGCCGTCGAGCTCTACGGCCTCCGGACGATGGAGGGCCGCGTGCCGACGTTTGCGTTCAACCTGCCCGGACGCACCTCCGAGCAGGTCGCGGTCGAGCTGGCGGCCCGCGAGATCGCCGTCTGGCACGGCGACTACTACGCGGTCGAGATCATGAAGCTGCTGGGGCTGGAGGGGACGGGCGCCGTGCGCGCCGGCTTCGTCCACTACAACACACCCGAGGAGGTCGACCGGCTCCTGACGGCACTCGCGGAGCTCGCTTGACCGTCGTCGAGCTCCTGCAGGAGCTGATCCGTTTCGACACCACGAACCCGCCCGGCAACGAGCGCGCGTGCATCGAGTTCATCCGTGCCCAGCTGGAGGACGCGGGCTGCGAGACACAGGTGTACGCGAGGGATCCGGAGCGCCCGAACCTGGTCAGCCGCATCGCCGGCGGGCCGGCGCCGCCGCTGCTGCTGCAGGGCCACGTCGACGTCGTCACGACCGGCGGCCAGAGCTGGACGCAGCCGCCCTTCGAGGGGCTGCTCGAAGACGGCTACCTCTGGGGACGCGGTGCCCTGGACATGAAGGGCGGCGTCGCGATGCTCGTGAACGCGTTCCTGCGGGCGCAGCGCGAGCACGTCGAGCTGCCCGGCGATCTCGTCCTCGTCGTCCTCTCCGACGAGGAGGCGGGCGGCGACCTCGGCGCGCGTTTTCTCGCCGAGGAGCATCCAGAGCTGTTCGAGGGGGTGCGCTACGCGCTCGGCGAGTTCGGCGGCGCCTCGCTGCACCTCGGTGGCAGGCGCTTCTACCCGATCCAGGTCGCGGAGAAGCAGATCTGCTGGCTGAAGGCGACCGTCCGCGGGCCCGGCGGCCACGGCGCGATGGTGCAGCGCGGCGGCACCCTCGCGCGACTCGGCCGGCTGCTCTCGGACCTCGACCGCAAGCGCCTGCCCGTGCACGTGACGCCCGTCGTCCGCGACTTCGTCGATCGGGTCGCGGCCGAGCTGCCGCGGAAGGAGGCGCTCGTGCTCCGCTCGCTGCTGAAGCCGCGGTTCACGGACACCGCCCTGCGGCTGCTCGGCGAGCGCGGCGCAACGCTCGAGCCGATGCTCCGCAACACGGTCAACGCCACGATCGTCCGCGGCGGCGCCAAGATCAACGTCGTCCCGAGCGAGATCGAGCTCGAGCTGGACGGACGCGCGCTGCCCGGCTTCGGCCCCGACGAGCTGATCGCCGAGGTGCAGGCACTCGTCGGCGACGACGTCGAGCTCGAGCTCGTCCGCCACGACCCGGGCCCGGCCGCGCCCGACATGGGCCTCTTCGAGACGCTGGCAGGGGTGATCCGCGAGCTCGACCCGGACGGGATCCCGGTGCCGCTGCTCCAGATCGGCGTCACCGACGGCCGCTTCTTCTCCCGCGTCGGCGTGCAGACGTACGGCTTCCTGCCGATGCGGCTGCCCGAGGACTTCAGGTTCGAGAAGCTGATCCACGCCGCCGACGAGCGGATCCCGGTCGAGGCGCTCGAGTTCGGCGCAGAGGCGGTCTGGCGCGCGATCCAGAGGTTCCAGTGAGGATCCTCGTCATCGGCGGGACGAAGTTCCTCGGCCGGGCGCTCGTCGAGGACGCACTCGAGCGCGGTCACGAGCTGACGCTCTTCACCCGCGGCCGCACCGACCCCGACCTGTTCCCCGAGGTGGAGCATCTCCGCGGCGACCGCAAGACCGATCTCTCCGCGCTCGAAGGGCGAACGTGGGACGCCGTGGTCGACACGTCCGGCTACGTGCCGGCGGACGTGCGCGCGTCGGCCGAGCTGCTCCGCGACTCGGGCCGCTACGTCTTCGTCTCGAGCGTGTCCGTCTACGCCGACTTCTCGAGCGGGCCCACCGAGGAGAGCGCGACCGCCGAGCTCGGTGACATGCCGGTCGACGAGCTCGCCCCCGACTACTCGAACTACGGCCCGCTGAAGGCGCTCTCGGAGGCCGAGGTCGAGCGGGTCTTCGGCGGCAGGGCGCTGATCGTCCGGCCGGGGCTGATCGTCGGCCCGCACGACCCCACAGGCCGGTTCACCTACTGGGCGCGACGGCTCGAGCGCGGCGGCGAGATCCTCGCTCCCGGGCCGCCCGAGCGCACGGTGCAGTTCGTGGACGTGCGGGATCTGGCCACCTGGATCCTGGACGCACTCGAGCAAGGCCTCGGCGGGACGTTCAACGCGACGAACGAAGGCGTGCCACTGAGTGAGCTGCTCGCCGGCGGGGACGTCACCTGGGTCTCCGACGAGTTCCTGCAGGAGCACGAGGTCGGCCCGTGGCTGGAGCTGCCGCTCTGGCTGCCCGACCCCGAGTGGGCCGGGATGCACGCGACGGACGTCAGCAGAGCGGTCGCCGCGGGGCTGCGCTCGCGCCCCCTCGACGAGACGCTGCGTGGCGCCGCCACGGCGCCGGCCGAGGACGGAGTCGGCCTGACGGCCGAGCGCGAAGCGGAGCTGCTCGACGCGTGGCGCGCGCGATGATCGTCGCGTACCCGGGTCGCGAAGGGGCGCACAGCGCCGCCGCCTGCGGGCTCCTCTTCCCCGAGGAGGAATCGCACGCGCTGCCGTCCTTCTCGGACGTGGTCGCTGCCGTTGCGTCGGGCCGCGTCGAGGCCGGTGTGCTGCCGATCGAGAGCTCGATCTCCGGGCCGGTCTCCGAGACACACGACCTGCTGGTCGGCTCGGCGACGTCGATCAACGCCCAGGTGATCCTGCCGATCCGACACTTCCTCGTCGGCGTCGCCGACGTGCCGCTGACGGAGATCAGGATCGTGCGCTCGCACCCGGTCGCGCTCGACCAGTGCCGGCGCCTGTTGGCCTCGCTGCCGGAGGCCCAGGCGATCGCGGCCGGAACGACCGCCGACGCCGCCGCCCAGGTCGCGCGCGACGCCGAGCCGACCGAGGTCGCGATCGCGAGCGAGCGTGCCGCCGCGCTGCACGGGCTCGTCGTCCTCGCAGCCGACGTCGGCGATCATCCGGAGGCCTTCACCCGCTTCGTCTCGATCTCGAACCGGACGCAGCTCGGCGAAGGAGCCGACTGGCGGATCGCGTTCTCCTTCCAGACCGACCACCGCCCGGGCGCCCTCCACCGGGCGATCGAGCCGTTCGCGCGGCACGCACTCGACCTCGTGCAGCTGACCTCGCGGCCGATCCCGCAGACGCCGTGGCGCTACCGCTTCGACGCCGTCCTCAACGGCCACCCGCTCGACCCGGTGGTCTGCGAGACGCTCGCCGAGGTCCGGCGGCAGGCGCAGCGCTTCACCGTCTTCGGCTCCTATCCGGCATGAGGGAGCTCTCGGAGAAGCTCGGGGCCAAGCCGGGTGCCAACGTCGTCGTCTGGTTCACGACGAGCCGCGACGAGCTGGAACGGCGCTTCGAGGCGATGAAGGCGACGCTCGACCCGGCCGACGGCCTCTGGATCGCGTGGCCGAAGAAGGCGTCCAGGCTCGAAACCGACCTCGACTTCGGCATCGTCCAGCAGACCGGGCTCGCGCACGGGCTCGTCGACAACAAGAGCTGCTCGATCGACGAGCGCTGGCAGGCGCTGCGCTTCGTCTACCGCCTCGCGGATCGTCCTCAGGCGTAGGCGTCCCGCGCCGCCTTCCAGCGCGGGTCGTCCCAGCGGATCAGATCCGGGTCGACGCCGCGGGCCGTGGCGAGGTCGAGCGTCAGCAGCTGGAACGGGACGATGTCGACGACGGGATGGCGCGTCGAAACGAGCGTGACGTCGCAGCCGATTGCCTGCAGCGCCGCCACCGCCTGGGCCGCTCGCGCTGCAGCCCGCCCCTCGCCCTCGAGCACGAAGCAGCGAACGGACTCGTCGATCGCCGCGAGGTGGCCGTGGAGGAGCTCTTCGAGGAGGTGTGCCTCGGCGGCCGCGTAGACGCCCTCGCGCAGCTTCAACGCGGCTTCCTGCGCCGTCGGCCAGTCGCGGCCCGCGCCCGTGACCACGAAGCGCTGGTGGTCGGAGACGGGCAGACGCTCGCCGGCGAGCCGCTCGGCGACCGCGTCCGCCAGCCACGAGACGTCCTCGCCGCGGAGCGCCGCGAGCGCGGCGACGGCGCAGGTGTACGACGCGGTGTGGCAGTAGCTCTCCTCCACCTCGGGCGTGACCACGAGCACTTCGTCGGCGATTTCCGCGATTGCGCTCTCGGGCTTGCCGGTGAGCAGCCACGTCGGCCCCGCGAAGGCCTGCGCGGCCTCGAGCGTCAGCGGTGTCCCGCCCTCGTGGCTGACGAGCACGAGCACGTCGGCCTCCGGCGGCGACAGCACAGCCTCGAGCGCGTCGAACCCGTTGCCGCTGGTCTGCGCAGCGTGGAACGAGGTGCCGCAGCCGACGACGGCGATCCGTCCGTTCGGGAGCCGGCGGTCGGTCGGCACCTGCGCCAGCCACTCCGGCTGCGCCGCCACCGCCCGCGCCATCTTCTCGCCCGCCACGGGTGCCTCTATACCATGGCCCGCGATGGGGGTCTTCGAGCGTCAGTCGCTGTCGAACGGCCTGCGGGTGCTGACCGCGCCGATGCCGCAGGCCCAGTCGGTCTCGTGCTTCGTCATGCTCGCCGCAGGCTCGCGCTACGAGACGCCCGAGACGAACGGGATCGCGCACTTCGCCGAGCACATGTTCTTCAAGGGCACCGAGCGCCGGCCGACCGCGCGCGACATCGCGGGCGAGATCGACTCGATCGGGGGCGAGTTCAACGCCTTCACCGGCAAGGAGTACACGGGCTACTACGTCCGTTGCGCGGCCGAGACGCGCGACACGGCCCTCGACGTCCTCGTCGACATGCTCCGCAACTCCCGCTTCGACGCCGACGAGATCGAGCGCGAGAAGGGCGTGATCATCGAGGAGATGAACATGTACTTCGACACGCCGCGCGACTTCATCGGCGGGGTCTACGAGACGCTCCTCTACGGCGACCAGCCGCTCGGGTGGGACATCATCGGCCGCAAGGAGACCGTCCGCGGCGCCACGCAGCAGACGTTCCTCGACTACACGAGCACCTGGTACCGGCCCGACCGGATGGTCGTCGGCGTCGGCGGACGGCTCGGCGACGGCCTGCACGAGAGGCTCGAGGACCTCCTCGGCGACCTCGAGCCGGCCGGCACCGGCTCGCCCGGACCCGTGGCAGCCCGTCGCGAACGGCCGCGTCAAGGTGCACACGAAGCAGTCCGACCAGGCGCACCTCGTGCTCGGCGTCCGCAGCCGGCCGCTGGTCGACCCCGACCGCTACGTGCTGCAGCTGCTCGCGACCGTGCTCGGCGGCGGCATGTCCTCGCGCCTCTTCACCGAGGTGCGCGAGCGTCGCGGTCTCGCCTACTACGTCTTCG
>CAWGZI010000019.1:0-18976 GCA_963827015.1 uncultured Gaiellaceae bacterium
AATGGTCTCGTTCTCGGCCGTGACCTCGAAGTCGGGTTGCAGCGCCCGAGCCCGCTGCTCGAAGAGCTCGACGGCGGCGGCGTCGTCGAGCGGAGAGACCGGGAAGACGTGCTCGCCGGTGAGGTGCAGGACGGCGCGGCTGGTCACGAGGAGCACCAGCCGCGGCGCGCGGGCGAGCAGCTCGACGAGAGACGGCGTTGCCGAGCTCAGGTGCTCCACGTTGTCGAGGACGAGGAGGAGCTCGCGGTTGCTCATGGCCGCCGCGAGCGTGTCGAGCGGCGGCTGGCCGGGCACCTCCGCCACGCCGACCGCGCTCGCGATCGTCGGCAGGAGCAGCCCGGGATCGCGGAGCGGTGCGAGCTCGACGATCACGGCGCCGTTGGCGAAGCTCGACTCGGCCTGTCGAGCGGCAGCGAGCGCGAGGCGCGTCTTGCCGCTTCCTCCTGCGCCGGTGAGGACGAGCAGCCGCACGTCGCGCCGCGAGAGGAGCGCGGAAAGGTCTCCCAGGTCGCCTTCGCGTCCGACAAGCGGGTTCGGCGGCACCGGGAGCACGCTCGAGGCGTGGGCGGGCGAGACGCTCGACGCGAGCTCGGGATCCTGCCGGAGGATGCGCAGCTGCAGCGTGCGAAGCTCCACGCTCGGCTCGAGCCCGAGCTCCTCGTCCAGGCGGCGCCGGTGCTCGCGGTAGCGGTCGAGCGCCTCCGCCTGGCGCCCGGCCCGGTAGAGCGCCAGCATCGCGACTGCCTGCACGCGATCCCGGAGAGGGTGCTCTCGTGCCATCGCCAGCGCCTCGCCGAGCACCTCCTCGTTCCGGCCGAGCTGGGCCAAGGCCTCGAGCCGCGCCTCGAGCGCCCCGAGCCGAAGCTCTTCGAGCCGCTCGGCCTCCGCCCGGGCGAAGTCCTCGTACATCACGTCGGCATACGCGGACCCTCGCCAGAGCGCGAGTGCGCGATCGAGTTGCGTGAGGGCGAGCGAGGGATTCCGCTGCGCCAGCGCCTCGACGGCGTCGTCCAGAAGCCGCTCGAACCGGTCGGCGTCGAGGGAAACGCTGTCGGAGCGGAGCGCGTACCCGCTCGGCGTCGTCACGAGCGCCTCTCGGCTCGGCAGCGCCTTGCGGACCTGCGACACGTACACCTGCAGGAGCTTTCGGGCCGACGCAGGCGGGCTCGCGCCCCAGACCGCGTCGACGAGCGCGTCCGCGGTGCACGACTGACCACGAGCGAGCGTCAATGCCGCGAGCAGCCGCCGGTGCTTGGCAGCACGCAGGTCGACCGGCCCGTTCTCACCGGCGACCTCGAGCGGCCCAAGAATGCGTAGCTCCATGGCGATCTCGCCTGCATTCTGGCCGAGCGCGAACGACGGCACGCGAAGGCTATACCGAGACTAAGGCGACCTTCGCGAGCCTTCCGGCATGTCGTACGCCTTCGTTCAGGACATTGCGGCCACGTGGGAGCAGTACGAGCACCTCGCCGCCGCGATCGCGGCCCGACCGGAGGGTCTCGTCATCCATGTGGCCGGCCCCACCGACGAGGGCTTCAGGATCATCGGCGTCTGGGAGAGCGAGGCCGACTGGCAGCGATTCGAGACGCAGCTCGAGCACGCCGCCGCCGGCGCACCGACGCGGACCACCTTTCGCGCGCTCCACCCGAAGCACGTCGTCTACGGCCCGGACGCCCGCTAGCCGTCCCTCAGGTCGCTCGTTCCACGGGCGGTGCGGCACGCGACCCGCGCGATATCGTCGCCCGGTGGTGCGCTGTGCCCTCCTCGCCCTCGTGCTCGCCGGCGCCGCTGCGCCGTCGCTGTCGGCTCAAAGCCTCGTCCACTTCCGCAGCCCGTCCGGGAACATCAACTGCGTCATGGTGGGCGGAGGCGCCGAGTGCGTCGTCAAGGAGCACTCGTGGCCACGGCTTCGCGCGCGCCCGGCGTCCTGCGATCTCGACTGGGTGCCGAACAGCCTCGGCGTCTCCGCGACGCGCGTCTTCGTCGGCGCCTGCCGGGGCGACGTCGGCCCGCTCTGTTACGCGGGCTCGGGTTGCCGGACGCTCGCCTACGGGCGCTCGATCAGCCTCGGCAAGGTGCGCTGCGCCTCGGCGAGGAACGGTGTCACCTGCCGTCGCGTGGACGGCCGCCGCATCGGCTTCCGCATCGCCCGCGAGGGCTACAGGCTGTACCGGTAGCCCTGAGGCCATAACCGTTCCGGCCGTTGTCTCGTTCGTAACTCGTACGAGTTTCGACAACGGGGATGAGGAGGGATTGACCGTGAAGGAACAGGACCGCGAGCGCGTTTCGATGGACGAGATCGAGGCGGAGGACGCCGTCGCACTTCCGAACAAGGAGGTGCTCTCGCTCCTCGACGTCAACGCAGACGTCGATCTCGGGCTGGATCTCGCCGCGCCGATCGACCTGGCCGCTGCGGCGAACCTGAACGTGGCAGCGCCGATCGAGGCGGCGGCCGGTGCGAACCTGCTCAGCCCCGACGCGCAGGCCGTCGCCGTGGCACAGCAGTCGGGCTCGCTCACGCAGTCGATCAGCGGCAGCGCGGACGCCGTCGCCGAGCAGGCGGCGTCGATCTCGCAGAGCGCCGATGCCGGCGAGGGCGCGCCGGACGCCGGCACCGCCGCCCCGGTTGCGGACGCGACGGGCACGGAGCCGGTGACCGACGGCGGCGGCAGCGCTGCCGACGCCGTCCCTGCTGCCGGTGACGGTGGCACGACGACGGACGCGCCTGAGGCAAGCACCGACGCAGTCGACGACACGGCGGGTGCCGTGGTCGGCGGCGTCAACTCGTTCCTGGACGGCGGCAGCCTGCTGTCCGCGAACGTGAACGTCGACGCCGACGCGAACCTGACCGCACCGATCGCCGGCGCCGTCGCGGCCAACGCGAACGTCGCCGCGCCGATCGACGCCGCCGTCTCGGCGAACATCGCCTCGCCGGGCGCGGTTGCACAGGCCGCGGCCGTCCAGAACCTCGAGATCTCCCAGACCCTGGAGGACGTCGAGGCGAACGCGACGGCCGAGCAGGACGCGGACGTCGACCAGTAACCAGGGCGGAGGTGGCCGCATGACCGCGACCGCCGAGCCACGCGCAGAGGTCGAGCCGCCCACGCAGGGCGCGCTCGACCTGGCGCGCGGCGTCGAGCTGCTCGGGGACGTCGACGGCGCTGGGTACGAGCGCGGCGCCGCACTCGTCCGGCGCGCGGACGGGCAGATGGTCCAGCTCGGGCCGCTCCTGTACGCGCTCCTCGACTGCGTCGACGGCCGACGCGGCCTCGGCGAGCTCGCCGCCTGCCTTTCGGAGCGGCTCGACCGTCAGCTGGACGAGGAGCACGTCGTCCGGCTGGCCGAGAAGCTCGCCGCGCAAGGCCTCCTGGCGGGGACCGAGGCGAACGCGCCGGAGCGACGCAACCCGCTGCTCGGCCTTCGCTGCAAGGTGCTCGTCACGAATCGCCGGATCACCGAGCGGCTGACGGCGCCGTTCACCCCCCTGTTCCGGCCCTGGATCGTCTGGCCGATGCTGGCGCTCTTCGCCGCGGTGCTCTGGTTCGTGCTGGTCGAGAAGGGTGTCGCGTCGGCGACGCGTCACGCCTTCGGCAACCCCGAGCTCCTGCTGCTGGTCTTCCTGCTCGCCGTCGGCTCGGCGGGCTTCCACGAGATCGGGCACGCGGCAGCCTGCCGTTACAGCGGCGGCCGTCCGGGCGGCATGGGCATGGGCCTCTACATGGTCTGGCCCGCCTTCTACACCGACGTCACCGACGCGTACCGCCTCGCCCGGCGCGACCGACTCCGCGTCGACCTCGGCGGCCTCTACTTCAACGCGATCGTCTCGGTCGCCACGGTCGGCCTGTGGCTCGTCTGGCGCCGGGATGCGCTGCTCTTGCTGGTCGCGCTGCAGCTGATCCAGATGGTGAAGCAGCTCTCGCCCGTGATCCGGGCGGACGGCTACCACATCCTCTCCGACCTCACGGGCGTCCCGGACCTCTACGCCCACATCGGACCCACGCTGCGGCGACTGCTGCCCTGGAACCGTCACGAGCCGTCGGCTCTGACGGGACGCGCGCGCCTGATCGTCACCCTGTGGGTGCTCGTCGTCGTTCCCGTGCTGCTCGCGCTCGCCCTTGCCGCGATCCTGCTGCTGCCGCGGCTGCTCGCGACGGCTTGGGCCAGCGCTCGCACCATCGCACCGGCCATACCCGATCAGGCCGGAGACGGGGACGTCGTCGGCGCCGTCACCTCCGGGATTCAGCTGCTCGGGCTCGCGCTTCCGGCGCTCGGGGCGGTCGTGCTGACACACTCGATTGCCCGCACCGCATGGGGCGCTGCCAAGACCTGGAGCAGCGGCCGGCCGATCCGGCAGGGCGTGCTGGCGGCGGCGGCGACGGCCGCCGCGACGACGATGGCGTGGGCGTGGTGGCCGGCCGGACAGTACGAGCCGATCCAGGCGCGAGAGCAGGGGACGCTGATCTCGCTCGCTCGCGCGGTCACGGCGCCGCAGACGGCAGCGCGGCCCACGGGCCTCGCCGCCGCGCGCCTCGAACCTGGCAGGCATCTCGCCGTCGCGATGATCCCGGTCGACGGCGCCACCGAGGAGCACCCGGCGCTGCTCGTGCTCCGCGGGGACGACGGCGACGACCCGGTCGTTCTGCTCACCGACACGCTCGACGCCGAAGAGCCCACTGTCGCCGAAGCCGGACAGCCCGAGGCGCCTGCGGCGGCATCGGCCCCGACGCGCGCCGTCGCGCTCCCGTTCCGGCTCCCCGGCGCCCCCCGCCCGGGCGGGACGCAGGCCGTCGCGGTCGGCACGCAGGACGGAGCCGTCACCTACAAGGTCGCCTACGCGGTCGTCACGGTCAGGGACGGCGCCCCGGTGACGAACACGAACAGCGCTCTCGCACTCGCGAGCTGCAACGCGTGCACCACCGTCGCAGTCTCCGTCCAGCTCGTGCTCGTCGTTGGGACGAGCAACGTGATCGTCCCGATCAACGCCGCCGGCGCGCTGAACGTCAACTGCCCCGCGTGCGTGACCGTCGCAATCGCCAAGCAGCTCGTGATCACGGTGACCGAGGAGCCGTCCGCGGAGCTGCAGGCGCGGCTCGCTGCGGCGCTCCAGGAGCTCGACACGCTGCCGTCGCACGGCCGCGACCTGACGGCCGTCGTCGCCGAGATCGCCGAGGTCGAGCAGCACATCCGCGAGGAGCTGGAGGCCAGTGGGATCGTCGCGCGACCGGCGCCGCCTGCGGCTCCCGGCACGGCCACCTCGACCGCCGGATCCACGACCGGGACGGGCACCACGACGACGACGACCACGTCCGGGTCGACCACGCCCGCTGCTGCCACGACGACGAGCACCGGGACGACCACGACGGAGCCGACGACGACGGCCGCGGTGGCGACTACGACCGACGAGACGACGACGGCTGCGACGACGACCGAGCCGCCGCCGGCCACGACGACGACCGGCGGTTAGGCGCTAGACGACGG
This sequence comes from uncultured Gaiellaceae bacterium, assembly GCA_963827015.1. Taxonomy (GTDB): domain Bacteria; phylum Actinomycetota; class Thermoleophilia; order Gaiellales; family Gaiellaceae; genus Gaiellasilicea. Next base: position 5,479 of record CAWGZI010000019.1, read on the forward strand.
GCGCGGGCTCGCCGGCGGCGTCCGGCCCATCGGCCTCGCCCTGCACGGTCGAGGTCGCGACCCGGTTCTTGCCGGCGCGCTTCGCCTGGTAGAGCGCTGCGTCGGCCGCCGCCAGCAGCGACTCCGGCGTCGACGTACGTCGGGAACTCCGCCACACCGAAGCTCGCCGTGAGGCGGATCGGCGCCCCGCGGGAGACAGGGATCTCGAGCTCCTCCACTGCCTTGCGGATCGCGTCGGCCGTCCGCCTCGAGTTCGCCAGGCGCGCGCCCGGGAGCACGATCACGAACTCCTCGCCGCCGAAGCGGACCGCGAGATCGGTCTCGCGCACCGAGCTCGCGAGCACCGACGCGACCGCCCTGATCGCCTCGTCTCCGACCTGGTGGCCGTGGACGTCGTTGATCGCCTTGAAGTCGTCGATGTCGCAGATGACGAAGGAGAGGCTGGTGGCGTTCCTGGCGGCGCGCTCCAGCTCGTCGCCGAGCCGTACCGTCAGCTCGCGCCGGTTCGCAAGTCCGGTGAGCGCGTCCGTGTGCGCCTGGCGCCGCAGCCGTGCCACGTCGCCGACGACCTGGGCGAGCGGACGGGCGAGGCGGTTCGCCAGCACCGCGGCCAGAGCGAGGGTGATCGCGGCCGCGAGGAAGACGAAGCGCCGGTAGCGCTCCGACAGCGCGTCGATCGCAGACACGGGCTCGACCGCGACGAGCGACGTGCCCGCAGCCTTCAGCGGCGCGGCCTGCGCCGCGAACGGGGTGTCGCCGAGCGTGACGCGGCCGCCGCGGACGTGCACGGCAGCGCCCTGCGGGCCACCGGCGATGACGCGTCCGTCGCGCACGAGGAGCAACCCCGCATGTCTCGGCAGCGGCGTCGCCTGGCGCAGCACGGCGAGGACGTCGTCGCCGAGCGGCAGGGCGATCGTCACGTTCGCGAGCACGCGCACGCCGTCCGTGATCTTGGCCGAGGACGCGATCCGCGGCGCCGCCGGGAGCCGGCCGATCGTACGGCCGCCGAGGTCGATGCGGGCGTGCCGCGTCTCCGCGATCCGCCGCAGCTCGGCCTCGTTGCCCGTGACCACCGCGCGCTGAAGCGGGAGCGAGGTCGCGAGCTGTGTCGCCTGGACGCGCAGGTTCGCCCGCAGCGACTCGAACGACGAGGCGCCGACCCGGGCGCCGCCGGCGAGCGCGGTCGTGTGCTCCTGCCAGCTGCTGCGGCGGGCGTTGCGGTCGAGCGCGACCGCGACGGTGACGACGAGCGCGGCCGCGAGCAGGAAGACGAGCACCGCATAGCGGGCAACGGGAGTTGCAGCTAGCTGCCTGGCACGCGGTTGCCCGGCCACATCGGGTCCTTTCTCCGTCGAACGGCGAAGCGTGATCTGACATCGACCGATGAGAAGGCGCGGGTCTCCCCCGGTCGGGTGACGGTAGAGCTCGGTCATTTGTCAGACATGCGCCAGGACGTCGATCGTCTGCCGCACCTGCGGCGCCGGCAGGTAGTTCGCGTTGCCCGCCTGGTTGGCGCGCACGATGCAGTCGCCCTTCTTCAGGAAGCTGACCGACGCCCCCGAGATCGTGCAGATCCCCGCGCTCGCCGGCGCGATGCCGAACGTGACGGAGAGGCCAGACGTCGCCGTCGCGGTGATCGTGTACGGCGGGCTGTGCTTGTCGACCGGCGGCGGGGCCGACGTGATCGTGATCGTCTGCGGCGCCCGCGCGACCGTGAACGACTGCTGCACCTGCGGCGCGGCGAGGTAGGAGCCGTTGCCGCCCTGGTTCGCCGAGACGGTGCAGGTACCGGCGCCGACGATGCTCACGGTCGAGCCGGAGACGGTGCAGATGCCGGCGCTACCCGGCGCCGCCGAGAAGGTCACCGGCAGGCCCGAGGTCGCCACGGCCGACACCGTGTAGGACGGCCCGCCGTAGACCGCTGCGCCGGGAGCGCTCGAGGTGAAGCTGATCGTCTGCGACGCCGGCGGCGGCGTGGCCACAGTGAGCGACTGCTGCACCTGCGGCGCGGCCAGGTAGCTCGCATTGCCGGGCTGATTCGCGTCGATCGTGCAGGTGCCGGGGCCGACGAGCGAGACGGTCGCGCCGGAGATCGTGCAGACACCGGCGCTGCCGGAAGCGACCGTGAAGACCACGGCGAGGCCGGAGCTGGCCGAGGCAGCCACGGTGTAGGAGGCACCGCCGACGACCGCCGAGCCCGGCGGCGTCGAGGTGAAGCCGATCGTCTGGGGGCTCAGCGTCGGCGCGCCGGGGCCGACCGTGAAGGCCTGCTGCACCGGGGCGGCGGGGTCATAGGCCGCGTTGCCCCCCTGCGTGGCGACGACCGTGCACGTCCCGGCGCCCACCAGCGCGACGGAGGAGCCTGAGACCGTGCAGACGCCCGCGCTGGCGGGAGCGACCGAGAAGGCGACCGCGAGCCCGGAGCTCGCCGACGCCGCGACCGCGTAGTCGGGGCCGCCGACCGCGGCCGGGACGGGCGGCATCGAGCCGAAGCTGATCGCCTGCGGCGCGCGGCCGATCGTGAACGACTGCTGCGCCTGCGGAGCCGCGTGGTAGCCGGCGGAGCCCGCCTGGTCGGCGGCGATCGTGCAGAGCCCTGCTCCGAGCAGCGAGACGGTCGACCCGGAGACCGAGCAGATGCCGGCGCTCCCGGCCGTCGCCGAGAAGGAGACGGCCAGGCCCGAGCTCGCCGTCGCCGCGACGGCGTAGGCGGGGCCGCCGATGGTCGCCGCGGCCGGCGGCGTCGAGGTGAAGTTGATCGACTGGTCGCTCAGCGACGGCGCCGGGCTGCCGACGCTGAACGACTGCAGCGCCGGCGGCGCCGGATGGAAGGTGCCGTCGCCGGACTGGTTGGCCTCGATCGTGCAGGTGCCCGTCGCGAGAGCGGTGACGGTCGCCCCGGCCATCGCGCAGACGGCGGCGCTGGACTGGAGGACGGAGAGCTCCACCGGCAGGCCCGACGTCGCGGCCGCCGCGACCGTGTAGCTCGTCGCGCCCGCGACCGCGGTCGCGGGAGCCGCGGAGATGAAGCTGAGCGCCTGGGGCGCACGATCGACCGGGAACGCCTGGCTGGCAGTCGGCGCGGCGAGGTAGTCGCCGTTCCCGGCCTGGTGCGCGCTGACCACGCACGTCCCCTCGCCGACGAAGTTGACGGCGGAGCCGGTGACGGTGCACACGCCGGCGCTGGCGGGGGCCGCGGAGAAGCCGACCGGCAATCCGGAGCTCGCGACGGCCGAGACCGAGTAGACCGTGCCGCCGACGATCCCGGCCGCCGGGGCAGTGGACGTGAACGTGATCGACTGGGCGCTGACACCCTTCGGCGCCGCCGCGACCGTGAAGGACTGCTGCACCCGCGGCGCCGGCTCGTAGCTCTCGTTGCCCGCCTGCTCCGCCTCGACGGTGCAGGTCCCGGCGCCCGTCAGCGACACGGTCGCGCCGGACACCTTGCAGACCCCGCCGCTTCCCTTGCCCGCCGAGAGCGCGACCGGCAGCCCCGAGCTGCTCGCCGCGGAGACGATGTAGGCCGGACCGCCCGCGACTGCCGGCGACGGCGGAGTCGACGCGAACGTGATCGCCTGTGGCGCCCGCGCGACGGAAAACGACTGCAGCGCGCGCGCCTCGCGGTAGCGCGCGTTGCCCGGCTGATGCGCCTCGACGGTGCAGATCCCGGCCTCGCGGAAGGAGATGACCGAGCCGGCGAGCTTGCAGACGCTCTTCTTGCCCGTGATCGCGAGCTTCACCGGCAGGCCCGAGCTGGCGGTCGCAACGACGGTGTACGAGCCCCCGACGAGCGCATGCGCCGGGGCGACGGAGACGAACTCGATCGCCTGCGAGGCGAGGAGCGGCGCCGGCGTGGCTGCCGGTGCGGTCGGAGGCATCGCTGCGGCGACCGGGGCGGCGGCGGGCACGGACTGGCGCGGCGCGACCGGAGGCGCGGGCTGCGCCGGCTGGAACGGCTCCACGGCGACGGCCACGGGAACGACAGGCTCAGGCTCGGCGGGGGGCAGAGCGGCGGGCACGGGGAACGCCGAGGGCGGGCTCGGGGCCGGCGTGACCGCAGCCGCCGCGAGCGGTTCGACTTGGACGACCGCCGGGAACGACATACCGTCCTGACGCGCGACGGTCCCGGCGCGGACCGCGGCCGGGGACAGCAGCGTCTCGCCGTAGGTGAGACCGAGGACGGCGGCCGCGTCGCGCGCCCGCTCCTCGGCGGGGCGGCCGCTGCCGTCGTCGATCCCGAGCACGGCGCTCTGGAGCGAGATCGCGATGCTGTCGTCGGCGAGCCCGTCCAGGCCGGGGAGCAGCTTCAGGCTCGGCGACGCGACTCCCGTCCAGAGCCCACATGCGACGAGGGCGCCGACGGCCTGTGCGGCGAGCGGGAGAGCACGGCGAAGCCGACCACGCGGGGTCCGCGTCTTCACCGCATCCTTCACTGCCGCCAAATTGCCGCTCCTGCCGCAAGGGAACCGTCTTGGACAGGATCGCCAGAAGCGCGCAAGCCCCCCTCCCCCGTTCGTGTACGGGGCATCCCCCGGAAGGGTCACTCGATCGAGTGAACTGGGAGAGCGATCGGGCGGAGCGCCGCAGCGCCCCGCCCGTTCGATGCGTGAGCCCTACTGCTTGGCCGCAGCGAGCTTCGACACGCACTTGCCGAACGCGTTCGACTTGTCCGCGTTCGTGCCGTACTTCGCCTTGAACGGGGCCGCGCCCATCGACGTGCGCTCCGCCTTGCACGCGCGGGCGGCCTTGACGACGGCGGCCTTCGCCGTGGCCCGGGACGCGGCCTGCTTCGCCTGGGTGCAGCGGTTCATGGCGTTGGCGCCCTTCTTGCCGGTGCCGTAGAACTGCGCGAACGTCTTGCCGCCGTGCGACGCGGCGAAGCCGGCGTCGGCCTGCTCGGCCGCACACGCCTGCTCGGACGCATGCCGATTCTGGTGCTCGGTCTGCGTCCACTTCGAGACGCACTTCCCGAACGCGTTCGACTTGTCGGCGTTCGTGCCGTACGTCGACGCGAACGCCGCGCCGAGCGAGGCCTTGAGGGCCTGACAGGCGCGGGCGCCGTTGGCCTTGTCCGCCGCCGACGCCGAGTCGGCGGAGGCGGCGACCGGCAGCACAGCCGCGACCGCGAGTGCTGCGATGAGTGCCTTGAGCTTCATGACCATTCCTCCTGAGCGTGCATCGGTGGTGTCACTCAGAGGACGTCAAACGTGGGTGCAACTGGCGTGCTCCAGGTAAGGATCCTGTTAGGTGCGGCGCCAATCCCTCAAACGAGGCGCTTCTCGAGCACGGCCGCCAGCCGCGTCAGCGGGAAGGAGATGAGGAAGAAGAGGATCATCACGCCGCCGAAGATCTCGACGGCGTGGATCTCGCCGATCCCCGCGGGCGGGAAGAACGTGAGCCGCTCGACCTGGGACTTCGACGTCTGCAGCAGCTCGATCCCGCCGATCGCCTGTGCGAGGGTCGAGTTCTGGACGATGTTGACGAGCAGGCCCACGAGCGGCGGCAGCAAGCGGCGAAGCGCCTGCGGCAGGATCACGAAGCCGTGCGTCCCGACCCAGCCGAAGCCGAGCGCCGAGGCGGCCTCGTGCTGCTCGCGCGGGATCGACTGCACCGCGCCGCGCGTCGCCTCCGCCACCTGGGCGCTCCCCCAGAGGACGAGAGCGATCGCCGCCCCCATCAGCTGGCTGAACTTGAGCGCCTGCGTCAGCGCGGGGAGGCCGAGGAAGACGATGAAGACGGTGACCAGGATCGGCAGGCCGCGGAAGACTTCGATGTAGCCGCGGATCAGCGCCCGCGACGGAGCGAACTCGATCGTCAGCAGCGTCCCGAGCGTGACGCCGATGACGACGCTGCCGACGACGGCCACCGCCGACACCCAGAGCGTGTTCGGCAGGCCCTCGGTGAGGATGTACCGCGCGACGGGCTCGGCCCACGGCGGCCAGTCGACGACCCGCGCGACGACGACGTAGAGCGCTAGCAGGGCAGCCGCACCGAGCGCGAGCCAGACGAGCAGGCGCCGCCGGGCCGGCGTCATCAGCGTGCCTCCGGGAGCGCCAGCCGCGACTCCAGCCGGCGAATCGCGGCGGAGAGCGTCCAGACCAGCAGCAGGTAGACGACGGCGATGACCGTGAGCGCTTCGAGGGTCTCGAGGGTCAGGTTGGCGATGTTGATCGCCGTCGTCGTCAGCTCCGCATAGCCGATCACGATCATCAGGGACGTGTTCTTGACCACGGAGATGTACGTGTTGATCGACGACGGCAGCGCGATCCGGCCGCCGATCGGCAGCGTCACGTTGAGGAACGTCTTCAGCGGCGTGAAACCGAGCGCCGACGCGGCCTCGCGGTACCGGTACGAGACCGCCTCGAACCCGGCGCGGAAGTTCTCGCTGTTGAAGGCGCCGCCCCAGATCATCACGGAGACCCAGGCGACGGTGAACTGGTTCCACGTGATCCCGAACTGCGGCAGCCCGTAGAAGATCATGAAGATCTGGAGCAGGATGGGCGTGTTGCGGATGATCTCGACGTAGATCGCCGTCAGCTGGCTCAGCACTGGGATCCGGTGCGCACGCGCGGCTCCGAGCACGAGCCCGATCACGAAGGAGCCGGCGATCGCGATCACGGAGACCTTGAGGGTGCCCCAGAAGCCGTCGAGGAGCTCGCGCCAGTTCACGGACAGGAAGCTCCAGAGGTCGTAGGTGACGGCGAGGATCATCGGGAGGAGGTTGGGTGGCGGCTCCGTCGAGGCGGCCGCCACCCGGTTCAGCGGGCCCTGACTACGGGCACACCGTGTCGAGGCTGGGAAGGTTCGCGGCGCGGTAGCCGAACGTGTTGTTCGGCCGCAGGATGTTCTTCGAGAACGCCGCAACGAACCGCGGAGCGATGTTGTTCTTGATGATCTGCTGGAAGACGTCCTTCTGCTTCATGATCGCGAGCCGCGAGTCGACCCAGCGCTTGAGCTGAACGTTGCCCTGTCGGATGCCGATCCCGTACGGCCCCTCGAGGAAGATGTCGTTCGTCAGCTTCGCGGACGGATCCGTGGCCGCGATCAGCGCCAGCGACGTGTCGTCGAACATGACCGCGTCCGCCCGGCCCTGGTTGAAGGCGATGACGGCGTTCGTGACGCTGTCGGTGACCACGACCTCGGTGTTGGTGAAGCAGCGCTTCATCCAGCGGTCGTAGACCGAGCCGCTCGTGGTGGCGACCTTCTTGCCGCGGATGTCCGCGAGCGTCGAGATCGATGAGGTGTTCTTCACGAGCAGCCGGCCGCTGGCCTTGTAGTAGGCCCGCGAGAAGTCGATCCGTGTGTCGCGGTCGGCCGTGTACGTGAACGTGGAGATGACGAGGTCGACCCGCCCGTTCGTGAGCAGCGGCTCGCGGAGCGCGGTCGGGGCGCAGACGAACGTCAGGCGCTGCTCGCGCCCGAACGCGTAGCGGGCGAACCACTTCGCGATCTCCACGTCGACGCCGGCGTTCTTGCCGCGCACGTCGAGGTAGCCGAACGGCGGCGTGTCGCACTTGACCCCGACGATGAACCGCTTCCGGTTGGCGATCTCCGCAGGGAGCTTCGGCAGCGCCGCCTCCGCCCGTGCGGACCCGCTCGTCTCAGCTGTCTTCGCGACGCCCACCGTGGCGGTTACCACCGCCAGGATGGCCACCCCCACCGTCGCCAGGAGAATCCTCTTCATTCGTGTGCTCCTTCCTCGGTTACTGCTTCTGCCATTGACAACTCCTCGAGCGAGTGCGCGAGCTGCAGGGAGCGGCGCAGGAAACGCCGCGTCCGCTCCTCCTGCGGGCGGTCGAGCACCTCGGCCGGCACGCCCTCCTCGACGATCCGGCCCTCGTCCATGAAGACGACGCGGTCGCCGACCTCGCGGGCGAACTGCATCTCGTGCGTGACGACCAGCATGGTCATCCCCAGGTCCCGCGCCAGGTCGCGCATGACGATGAGCACCTCGCCCACGAGCTCTGGGTCGAGGGCCGACGTGACCTCGTCGAAGAGCATCACGTGCGGCTCCATCATCAGCGCGCGCGCGATCGCGACCCGCTGCTGCTGACCGCCCGAGAGCTGGTGCGGGTGCTGCCCCGCCTTCTCCTCGAGCCCCACTCGTTCGAGCAGCTTCCGCGCGCGCGACTCGGCGTCGCTGCGCGGCCGCTTGCGGATCCGGCGCGCGGCGAGCGTCAGGTTGTCCATCACGGTCAGGTGCGGGAAGAGGTTGAACTGCTGGAAGACCATCCCGATCCGCTGGCGCACCGCCGAGACGTCGGCCCCCTTGCGCGTGATCTCCTCGCCCTCCAGGAAGATCCGCCCGGCGTTCAGCGGCTCGAGCAGGTTGACACAGCGCAGGAGGGTGCTCTTGCCGCTGCCGCTGGGGCCGATCACGGTCAGCACCTCGCCGGCCCGGACCTCGAGGTCGATCCCGCGCAGCACCTCGTTGTCGCCGAAGCTCTTGTGGACGCCCTCGAGTCGTACGACCGGTTCGGTCGTTGCCGCAGGGACCGCGCTCTCCGCCGTCGTCGCCACTCGCAAGGGCCATACAACGAGAAGGCACCGGTGGTGTCAAGCACTGTTCGTGTCACCCGAAAGAGGGAGAGAAGCAAGCGAGATTCTCGCGATGATCCGTCCGGTGGGTTCCCTGCGGCACCCCGCGGCGGCCCCTTCACGGGACATGGACGAACCGGCACGTAACGACCTCGACCTGGGCACGCCGCGGATGCGGCTGGTGAGGGCTGCCGGTGAACCCGGCACGACGCCGTCCGCCGACTCGTACCAGCGCCTCGCGGACGTCTTCCACGACCTCCTCTCGGAGCAGAGCCTCGACTCGCTGCTCGTGCGGATCGCGGACACCCTCGACGAGATCGTCCCCTACGAGGCGCTCCACATCTACGAGGCCGACGAGCCGAAGCGGCAGCTGATCCCTGCGCTCGTCCGCAGCGAGTACGCCGAGGAGATCCTCGACGACACGTTCCCCTTCGGCGTCGGGATCACCGGGTGGGCGGTCGAGCACCGTGAGCCGGTGCTCTCGAACCAGGCGCACCTCGATCCGCGCGTCGCGTTCGTGCCGGGGACACCGACGGAGCCGGAGGCGCTGATCGTCGTGCCGCTGATCGCGCGCGGCGCGCTGAAGGGGACGCTGAACGTCTACCGGATCGGCGAGCACGCATCGTTCAGCGAGGCCGAGTTCGAGCTGGCGCAGCGCCTCGGCGACGCGGCCGCGCTGGCGCTCGACAACGCGCACATCCGCGCCCGGCTCGAACGCGAGGCACAGACGGACTCGCTCACCGGCCTCTACAACCACCGCTACTTCCACGAGCGGCTGCGCCGCGAACTGACGCGCGCGTCCGCCGAGCACGAGAGCGTCGCGGTCGTGATGGTCGACATCGACGACTTCAAGAAGGTCAACGACGTCTACGGGCACGCCGTCGGCGACGAGGTGCTCGCGGAGCTCGCCGACCACCTGCGCGCGGCCGTTCGCTCCGGCGACGTCGTCTGCCGCATCGGCGGCGAGGAGTTCGCCGTGATCGTGCCGGAGAGCGAGGAGGCCCACACGGTCGCGCTCGCGGGCCGGCTCGCCGCACGGCTGGACGAGGTCGAGCTCGACCTCGCCGGGAAGATCGCGGTCTCGATCGGCATCGCCCAGGGGCCGGAGCACGCGGCCAACCCGCGCGAGCTCGTGGCCTGCGCCGAGGCGGCGATGATGACCGCCAAGGCGCGTGGCAAGAACCGCGTCGTCTTCTTCGACGACTCGGACACCGAGCGGCCGGCCGTCGGCGAGCGCCGCGGCGAGGACATCCGCTCGATCGCGCACCTGAAGATGCTCCAGTCGCTCGCCGGCAAGCTCAACCGCTCGAACGACGTCCGCGAGATCGGGATGGCGATCGCGAACGAGCTCCGGCAGCTGATCGACTACCACAACTGCCGCGTCTTCGTCCGCGACGAGGACGAGCTGCTGCCGATCGCGTTCCAGGGCGAGCTGACGGCCGCCGACCGCACCGCGGCCGAGGTGTTCCGCACCCGGGTCGGCGAGGGCTTCACCGGCCGCGTCGTCGAGACGGGCGAGTCCCTGCTCCTGCACGACGCCTCCAAGTGCGAGTTCGCGATCACGATCGAGGGCACCGAGGCGATCGAGGAGTCGATCATCGCGGTGCCGCTGAAGTACGGCACGGTGGTCACGGGGGCGATCGTCGTCTCCAGTCTCGGACTCGACCAGTTCGACGAGGACGACCTGCGCCTGCTCGAGGTGCTGGCGGGCCACGCGGCCGTCTCGCTCGAGAACGCGCGCCTCTACGAGGCACAGCGGCGCGAGGCGGAGGTCGCCAAGTCGCTGCTCGAGTTCGGGCGCGACCTCGCCGCGGCCGAGGGGCTCGAGCACGTGCTCCAGCGCATCGTCGAGGGCGCGGCACGGCTCACGGACTCCCGTCGCGCGTGGCTCTGGCTGCAGGACCAGGAGGGCGGGGACGCCGCCGTCTGCGCGTCGGTCGGTGACGATTCGGAGCCGCCGGCACCGCAGCCCGCCCGCAGCCTGCGCTCGCTCGTCGGCAAGACCGAGCCCCTGGTCGACACGACCCTGCACGGGACGTTCGCCGTCCTCGCCCCCTTCTCCGTCGAGGGGCGCTGGGGCGCGATCGCGATCGGGCCCGAGAACGCGGAGGACGTCTCCGATCGAGAGCTCGAGCTGCTCGGCGGCCTCGCGCACCAGGCGAAGCTCGCGATCGCGAACGCGTCGAGCTTCGAGGGGCTCGAGCGGACGTTCCTCTCGACGGTCGAGGCGCTCGCGAACGCGCTCGAGGCACGCGACGAGTACACGTCGTCGCACGCACGGTGGATCACCGACACCTCACTGCTCGTCGGGCAGGAGCTCGGCCTCGACGGCGAGACCCTGAAGCGGCTCGAGCTCGGCGCCCTCTTCCACGACATCGGCAAGATCGGGATCCCGAACTCGATCCTCCTGAAGCCCGGCCCCCTCACCGAGGACGAGCGCCGGCTGATCGAGACGCATCCCGAGCTGGGCGCGAGGATCATCGCCCCGATCGACCAGCTCCAGGACGTGTGCGGGATCGTGCGCGCTTGCCACGAGCGCTGGGACGGCGGCGGCTACCCCGACCGGAAGGTCGGCGAGGAGATCCCGCTCGAGGCGCGGATCATCTTCGCCTGCGACGCCTTCCACGCGATGACCACCGATCGCCCGTACCGGGACGCGCTCGACCGGGAGGAAGCCCTCCGCCGGCTCGAGCAGGCCGCCGGCACCCAGTTCGACCCGCGCGTCGTCGACGTCTGCCTCCGCGTGCTCGAGCACGCGCCGGCCGCCGAGTAGATCCGCTCACACCGAGCGCAGGTCTGCCGCCCGACGGCGGACTAAGGTGTGCTTCTCGGATGACCAGGAACCGCACTTTCCTCTACCTGTTCGGCGCGCTCGGGATCGCAGCGCTCGCGATCGTGCTCGCGGTCGTCGTCCTCACCGGCGGCGACGAGCAGGCCGCGGTGCAGAGCGGGGGCTGCACGCTCGAGAGCTTCCCCGCAGTGCCGAACGTGCCCGACCACTCCGACGTTCCGTCACTGACGACGAAGCCGGAGTGGAACTCGAACCCGCCGACGAGCGGGCCGCATTACCAGGAGTGGGCCGTCTGGGGCTTCTACGAGGAGGAGGTGCCGCTCGTGAAGAGCGTGCACAACCTCGAGCACGGCGGCGTCGTCATCCACCACGGGCCGCAGGTGCCGGAGTCGGAGTTGGAAGAACTCCGGGCGTTCTACGACGAGGATCCGAACGGCATTCTCGTCGCGGCACTGCCATCGAACGGCGACAAGATCACGCTCAGTGCGTGGACGGCACCCGACGCCGCGACCGGGACGACCGACATCGGACGCGGCTGGCTTGCTCGCTGCGCGGCATTCGACGAGGACGCGTTCTCCAGCTTCATCGAGGAGCATCGCTACAAGGGCCCGGAGCGGCTCCTGCCCGAGCAGCTGGCGCCCGGGTCCTGACGTGGAGCGGTTCAGCTTCACCCCCGACGTGGCGTTCGTGCCCCGCGGAGACCTACTCGATCGCGTGACGGTCGCGCCCTTGACGCCGTCGATCGGCGAGGGTTCGCTCCTCCAGGCGGCGATCTTCCGCGTCGGGCCAGGCGGGCGGCTCCGTCGGCATCCTGCGACCTTCCCGCAGATCCTGGCCGTGCTCGAGGGCGCGGGAGCAGTGAGCGGGGCGGACGGCGTCGACGAACCGATCGAAGCGGGCGAAGCGGTCTTCTGGCGCGAGGGTGAGCAGCACGAGACGAGGTCAGCCGTCGGACTGACCGCGCTCATCATCGAGGGCGCCGATCTCGATCGGTTCAGAGAGCGTCCGAAGACGAACATCTAGCCGGCGGGACTCGGGCCGACGTCATCCGGCGCTTCGTGCCTCAGGGCGCGACGGCTCGTGGTGACACGCTCGCCGGTGTCGAGGAAACGCACGAGCACGGTGCTCATCGCGCCGCGTGCCTCGACGACGCAGAGCCGACCCTTCAGCTCTGCGCGGCGCGGGTTGTTCCCCCAGGCGAAGACGTAGACGTCCATCCCCGCGGGCTCAGCCGAGCAGAGCTCGAAAGGCTGGGTCGTCGCGGATCGGGTCGAAGTCCGAGTCGTGCTCGGCCAGCTCGCGGCAGCCCTCCCACATCTCGATCGCTCGGCGGAGGTGTTCGACGGCTTCGGCTGTCTCGCCCGCGAGACTCTCGCAGCACGCTGTGTTGAAAAAGAGGTACGGCTGGTCGGGACGCTCCTCGATCAGCTCGCGCCCCCTCGCCGCCGCTTCGGCGTACCTGCCGGCCTCGTAGAGCGGCCGTGCCGAATCCCACCACAACTCGGGTGCGAACCGGCGAATCGACTCGGGGAGATTCACCCAAGGGTGACGCCGGGAGTCGTACCCCGACTCCGTCGGCGCCGGAAAGGCCGGGTCGGCGAACGAACCCACCGAGACGACGAGCAGGTCCGGATCCGCCGGCTCGGTGATGAAGACGGTCGAGCCGCAGTCCGGGCAGAAGTGGAATACGCCTTCCTTCCGATCGGCCTCGTCCGAGACGCGCGTGAAGTCGCCGAAGCGCCCGGTCACCTGCACCTGGTCGCTCTTGAACCCGGCCTGCATGCCGAATGCGCTTCCCGTTCGCCGCTGACAGGCGAGGCAGTTGCAGATCGAGACGGAGAACGGGTCGCCCTCGACCTGCAGACGAAGTTGGCCGCAGTGGCAGGCGGCTTCGCGTGATCCCACCGCACGAATCTACCGGGGTTCAGAGCAGATGAACGAGGTGGATGTCGTCGGGTTCGGCCTCCAGGAGCGCCGGGTCGGGCTGACACGGGTGGCGACTCGCGATCCGATCGAGGAGGGCGCCGGCCGCATGCGTCATCGCCAGAGCGAGGGGCTGCGCGAACGGCCCCGCCGCTCGCTCGGCCCGGTGCACATCGTGAAGGTGCGCGCCCGATCTCACTGTGGCCGCCGGCGAAGCCAAGCTGACCGCCGTCGCCAGCCTCGTCG
>CAWGZI010000020.1:0-14987 GCA_963827015.1 uncultured Gaiellaceae bacterium
GAAGAAGACGTAGGGCTGCTGCGGGGGCGGGCGCTACGCTCTCCGCGTGGCTCCGGAAGCGCACCTCGAGCAGACCGCGGAGGGTCTCGTCGCGAAGACGGACGGCTGGTACGTCCTGAACGCCCGTGACGCGCGGTGGTACCACGTCGAGGGGCGGTCGGCCTTCTGCGACTTCGAGGGCGACATCGACTTCCGGCAGCTCGGGATGAACATCAGCGTGCTCGGCCCGGGCCAGCCGATGGCGATGTACCACTGGGAGGCCGACCAGGAGGATTTCCTCGTCGTCGCCGGCGAGGCGGTGCTGATCGTGGAGGGAGAGGAGCGGCCGTTGCGGCAGTGGGACTTCGTGCACTGCCCGCCGAACGCGAAGCACACGATCGTCGGCGCGGGCAGCGGGCCGTGCGTGGTCGTCGCGGTCGGCGCGCGCGACCGCTCAGTCGACAGCCCCGACTGGGGCGGCTACACGGTCGACGAGACGGCGGGCCGCTACGGCGCCTCCGTCAGCGAGGAGACGACCGTGGCCACCGAGGCGTACGCGCAGCTGACGCGGCGGCGGCCGGCGCGCTACCGCGACGACTGGCTCGGCTAGAGCTCCTTCCAGAACACGGTCGTCGCGCATGGCCGCCCGTCCGGGTAGAGCGCGTAGCCCGGGATGACGCCCACCCTCGTCCAGCCGAGCCGCTCGTAGAGGCGCTCGGCGGCGTCACCGGTGACGGTGTCCAGCACGAGCAACGTCTTGCCCTCGACGCGCGCCTCCGCCTCGGCTGCGTCCATCAGCCGCGCCGCGATCCCCCGCTTGCGGGCGGCGCGGTGGACGAGCAGCTTCGCGATCTCGCCCCGATGCGGTTGGTTCGGCGGCAGCGCCAGGATCACCTGCACCGTGCCGACGAGCCGGCCGCCGTCGTACGCGGCGAGCAGCAACCGCCGCCCCTGCTCGACCTCGTCGACGAAGCCGCCGAAGGCGTCGCGCGCGTCCGCCTGCGAGAACGGCGCCATGTAGCTGACCGAGGCGCCCCCGTCGACGCAGTCGAAGAGCACGGCGGCGAGGTCGTCCAGCTGCGTCCGTGCCTGAACCGCGTCCAGTCGCCGGATCTCGATGTCGCTCACTGCCACCGAGGCAGTCTCGCAGCGCCGAGTCGAGGGAAGCGCCGGATGGGCGCTCCCCTCGAGCCGCACCTCGCTACTTGTTGGCCCGCAGCAGGAAGTAGTCGATCAGGGCGCCACCGGTCGCGACGCCGCCGGCGACGGTCCCGCCGTAGTAGACGTTGAGCCGGTAGCAGTTCCCGGCGCCGAGCACCGAGGTGTCGAAGTTGTAGACCCACTTCTGCCCGGTCGCATCCCAGCGGAAGAGGTTGCCGTTGTTCGACGAGCCCGCGGCCGCGTAGACCTCGATCTCGTCGCTGCCGATGCCGGTCGCGCAGTCCACGCGGCTCGCGGCACCGATCGACAGTGGCCCGTCGGTGACAGCCGCGCCGTCGACCCGGGCGACGCCCTTGACCGGAACGACACGCCCGAGCTTGGCGATGTTCAACGAGTGCCCGTCGATCGGCTGCTCGAACGTGAAGCTGCCGACGCGATAGGCGCACAGCACGGTCGTGGAGTTGCCGGCGTTGTCGTGGCCGGTCAGCGCGACCGAGCCGCCGCTCGAGCTCGTCGCCAAGCCGGTCACCGTTGCTGCGAGCGCGCCCGACGTGGCGTCGCTGACGGTGGCCTTCACCGTGCCGGGAAGCTGCCGCGCGAGGAACGTCGGCGTCGAGGCGCAGGTCACAACCGGCGCCACGGAGTCGATCTTGAACGTCGCCGAGATTCCGGCCGTCGAGTTGCCGACGATGTCGCCGAAGGGACCGGAGGCGATCGAGACCGCGGCGCCGTTGTCGCCGGTCGAGCGGACGACGCCGCGGACGGCGGCGCCGTCGCTGGCGAGGCCCGAGCCCCCGTCGGTCGCGGTGAAGGCGGCCGTCTGTGTGCCTCGGCACCAACCGTTCAGGCCCGGCAGCGAGCAGCTGTCGCTCGTCATGTTCCGGGCGACCGCGGGAGCCTTCTTGTCGACGCGGGCTCCAAAGACCGGACCGGCCTGAGCGGCGTTGCCGACTCCGTCGAGGACCGAGTGGGTGCCGGTGGAAGCGTCGTCGGTCTCGGTGCCGTCTGGGACGCTCGTCGTCAGCTGGAACGTCGCGTCTTCGGGGTCGTGGAGACCGGAGCCGCCGTCGGCGGCGGTGCAGCCGACCGAGACGTCGGCCGGCGACCACGCCGTGGGCGCCGCAGCGCACGCGACGACGGGTGCCTTGCGGTCGATCATGAACGGCGCGACGCCGGCCGTCGTCTCGTTGCCGGCGAGGTCGGCGACGAGATGCGAGCCGGTGGAGACGTCGTCCGACTCCTGCCCGGCGGGAAGCGCGGTCGAGAGCTGGAAGCTCGCCACGCCGGCCAGGCCTGACGTCGCGTCCTCCGCCGTGCACGAGAGCGTCACGTTGTCCGCCAGCCAGCCCGTGGGCACTGTGCCGCAGCCGTAGGCCGGCGCCACCGAGTCGATCTTGAACGCAGCGCTCAGTCCAGGCGTCGCGTTGCCAACCAGGTCCTCGAACGCGCCTGATGCGATCGCGACGGCCGCGCCGTTGACCCTGGTCGAGCGTGTGACGCTGCGCGAGGAGGCGCCGTCGTCGGCGAGGCCCGAGCCGCCGTCACCGACCGTAAAGGCCGCTGTCTGCTCGCCGCGGCACCAGTCGTTGCTCCCCGGAAGCGAGCAGCTGTTCGCGCCCGGGTCGAGCGCGACCACGGGTGCCTTCTTGTCGACGCGGATCCCGGCGATCGGCGCCGCCGTCGCCGAGTTGCCGACCGCATCCGCCACCGACTTCGAGTCGGTTGCGGCGTCGTCGTTCTCCGTGCCGTCCGGGACGCTGGTCGTCAGCTGGAACGTCGCGTCTGCCGGGTTGTGGAGACCGGAGCCGCCGTCGGCGGCGGTGCAGCCGATCGCGACGTCGACGGCCGACCACGCCGAAGGCGCCGACGCGCACGCGAGTGCGGGCGCCTTCCGGTCGACCATGAACGAGAACCGAGCCGACGCGCTGTTGCCCGCGTTGTCCGTCAGGCTCTCGGTGTTCGTGGCGACGGCCGCCGACTCTGCCCCGTCCGGGAGTGCAGTCAGGAGCTCGAAGGTCGGGCTGCTCGCGAGCCCGGACGGGCCAGCGTCCTGGGCGGTGCACGACAGGACGACGTTCTCGCCCTGCCAGCCGGCCGGGAGCGCGCCGCAGTCGTAGGTCGGCGGGCTCGCGTCGCGCTTGATCGACTGCGTGACCGGCCCGGTCGTCCCGCCCGCGCTGGACGCGGTGCACGAGTACTGCGTCTCGTCCTGGTCGGCGACGATGCTCTGGGGCACGCAGCCCGTCAGCAGCAGCGACGTCGGCGACTGCGGCTCGCCGACGCTCCACGAGAGGCCGACGTCGCTCGTGTACCAGCCGTTGGAGCCGAGTGTGCCGCTCACGGAGGGCGAGACGCCGGGCGCAGACGGGTCGACGATGCCGTAGGTGGCCGAGGCGACGGCGTTCAGGCCGCTGCCGTCGGTGTAGGAGCACATGACCGTCTGCAGCCCGATCGCGTCCGCGGCGTACGGGCCCGTGACGGAGCCGACCTGCGGCGTGGCAGCCGTGGTCGAGCCCGAGAGGCCGTCCTCCGTGTCGCTGACGGTGCAGCCTGCCGATGGGACGGAGCCCTTCGGGTACGAGGCGGACGGGATGACGCCCGTCACGGTGACGGTCGGCGCCGTGTTCGCCGGCGGCGCGACGCTGACGCGGAAGCGCGCGGTGTCGGCGACGAAGGTGCCGGGCGCGTTGTCCGCGACCACGGTGACGGTGATGTCGGCGGACCGCGTCGAGGGGCCCGAGCCCTCCGCGGCGACCTGCAGTGTCACCGACGGCTGGTTGGGACTCGAGCACTGGCGGACCGTGAAGTCGCTGCCGCTGATGGTGGTCCGATTTGGGCCGCTCGTCAGGGTCGTCGTCGGCGTCACCGTCGCCACGCCGGTGTCGCCGGAGGCGACCCGGAAGGTCACGTTGTCGTTCTCGTTGTTGCCGTTCAGGTTGCAGCCGTTGGCGCCGTCGCCGTTGGCGGCGTTCACGTACAGCCCGACCGACCCGGTTCCGCCGTGGTCGAGCGCGAGCACCTCGAAGGTCGCGTCCACGCTCGCGTCGAGGTCGTTCGCGAGCTGATCGGCCTGCGCGGCCGCGACGAACATGACGGACGCGAAAGCCGTTCCGAGCAACAGGCTGAGACGCCCTCGCTTCGGGGCGCGCTTCGCTGTGTTCACTTTTCCCCCTAAAGGCCGCAAGTAAGTGCCTCACCGTAGGTCCGCGCGGGGCGGGCGCCAATTGGCCGAAAGGGTCGATTTCCGGCTCGAACGGGTAGGGGTCAGGCGGCCCGGAGGGCCTGCCTAGACGCCGCTGGACTCGTCGAACGAGGACGACACGCGCGCGAGCACGCGCAGGTCGGACGTCCGGCGAACGACGATCGTGACGAGCTTGACCGTGCGTCCCGTCGGCGGCGTCTGCGAGACGACGTAGGTGTCGACGCGGTAGGAGCGCTGGTCGGGCCCCGTCACCGTCTGGCGCGGGTTGCACTGCGGCGTCATCGTGCCGCACGTCTTCTGCTGCTGCGTCTGCTGGTTCGCACCGCCGCACGAACCGGCCGGATCGACCTTGTTCGCGATGTCGCACTGGTAGGTCGTATCGCCGTTCGCCGTCCCGACCGCGGTTGTGTCGAGGGCGATCTCGGTGTACTTCAGCGCCCGGTAGAGCTCCATCTGCTTGTCGCCGAGCACGGAGGCGGTCGAGACCTCCCCGGCGCTCCTGAGCGCGATCGCGCCGGAGTTGAACGCCGCCACGATCGCGAGGATGCCGATGTTCAGCATCATCATCGAGACCAGAAGCTCGATCAGGCCGAAGCCCTCCTCGGACCGCAGTTTCTCCACTCCCCGTTCATCGGCAGGTCGGCCCTGAACCTCAAGCGGGCGCATCCCTCTGCCGATACGACGTGAGGTATGGCGGCCTACGCGTACAACGCGATCAATTCGCTCGGCGTCGAGTCCCTCGGCGAGGTTCACGCGCCCGACCCGTCGTCGGCGCGCGAGCAGCTGCGCGTCCGCGGCCTGCTCGCGACCGAGCTGCGCGAGCTCCCGTCCGCCGGCGAGGAGTCGGCGCGGACAGCGTTCAAGAAGATCAAGCCGAAGTCGCTTCAGATCTTCTCGCGCCAGTTCGCGACGATGATCGAGGCCGGCCTGAACGTCGTCAGCGCGCTCGTGATCCTCGAGCACCAGACCGACGACAAGTACCTCGGCGCCGTCATCCGCGAGCTCCGCGCCGACGTCGAGGGCGGCATGCTGCTCTCGCAGGCGATGGCCCGGCACCCGAAGGTCTTCAACCGCCTGTACGTCTCGATGGTCGAGGCAGGCGAGGCGGCCGGCATCCTCGACACGGTCCTGGACCGCGTCGCGTACCAGATCGAGAAGGAGACGAAGATCAAGCGTCGCGTCAAGGGCGCGATGATCTACCCGACGATGGTGCTGATCTTCGCCACCCTCGTCCTCGTCGGGATGCTGCTCTTCCTCGTCCCGGTCTTCGTCAACATCTTCGCCCAGCTCGGCGGCGACCTGCCGACGCTGACGAAGGGCGTGCTCGCCTGCTCGAACTTCATCAAGGCGACCTGGTTCGTCCTCTTTCCGGGCGCGATCGCCAGTGTCTTCGGCATCAAGCGGTTCCTGAAGACCGAGATGGGCCGCCGCCGCTGGGACCGCCTGAAGCTGCGCCTGCCGATGAAGATCGGCGACGTCGTCCGCAAGGTGACGATGGCGCGCTTCTCGCGCACGCTCTCGACGCTCGTCGCCGCGGGCGTCGACATCATCAAGGCGCTCGAGATCACCGGCCAGACCGCCGGCAACTGGGTCGTCGAGGACGCGCTCGCCGGGGTCCGGCAGAAGGTGGGAGAAGGTGTGCCGATCGCGCAGCCGCTGATCGAGAACTCCGTCTTCCCGGCGATGGTCAGCCAGATGGTCAAGATCGGCGAGGAGACCGGAGAGCTCGAGAAGATGCTCGGCAAGATCGCCGACTTCTACGAGGACGAGGTCGACGCCTCGATCCAGTCGCTGACCTCGATCGTCGAGCCGATCATGATGCTCGGCGTCGGGATCATGGTCGGCGTCGTGATCATCAGCATGTACCTGCCGATGTTCAAGCTGCTGACGCTGATCAAGTAGCGGCGGCTGCAGCCGGGCTGGTCCGGTAGCTCACGTAGACCACGCCGCTCGAGAACGAGCGCTCGTCCTTTTGCTCGAGCTGGACGCGGACACCGTCTGGGAGCGCGTGCTTGCCGCCGCCGACCAGCACGGGAAAGAGGAACAGGTGCAGCTCGTCGACGAGGCCCGCCGCGATGGCGGTGGCTGCGAGAGCCGCCCCGCCCACGGCGAGATCTCCGGCAGTTGCTTCCTTCAGCTCCTCGACGGCGCTCGGATCGAACTGCCGCTCGATCCGCGTCCTCGCAGTCGACACGGACTCGAGCCCTGCCGAGTAGACGATCTTGTCCGCAGCTCGCCAGATCTCGCCGAACTCGCGCAGGACGGGCGCGTCCCCGGCGACGCCCAGCGTCTCCCAGGCCGCCATCGTCTCGTACAGGCGGCGGCCGTAGAGATAGGTCGCGACCGGCCGCTGGAGCCGGTTGACGAAGGCATGCACCTCGTCGTCCGGCTTGGCCCAGTCGAATCTGCCCTGCTCGTCCTCGATGTAGCCGTCGAGCGACGCCAGCGTCGCGTAGATGAGCTTTGCCATGCGCTCGATCGTCGCAGCGCCTGTGCGGCCTGCTATAGTGAACTGAATGGTTCAGTATCCTACGACCGTCGACCGCACCTTCGCCGCCCTCGCCGACCCGACCCGCCGGGCTGTGCTCGAGCGGCTCGGCACCGGCGGCGCGACGATCACCGAGCTCGCCGATCCCTTCTCGATGTCGCTGACGGGGATGAGCAAGCACATCCGGCTGCTCGAGGAGGCGCAGCTCGTCACGACGGAGAAGATCGGCCGCGTCCGCAGGTGCATGCTCGTGCCGTACGCCTTCGAGGGGATCAGCACGTGGCTGCAGCGGCTCGACCGTTTCGCCCAGGTCGTCGAACGCACGAAAGGAGACCGATGAGCCCGACCAAGAAGAAGGAAGGATTCTCCGCCGAGGAAAAGGCGGCGATGCGGGCGCGGGCGAAGGAGCTGAAGGCGGCTGCGGACGGGGAGAGCGCGGTGCGGGAGGCGCTCGCCGGTATGACGCCGGGCGATCGGGCCCTCGGCGAGCGGATTCACGCGATCGTCGGCAAGGCGGCCCCGGAGCTCGTGCCGAAGACGTGGTACGGGATGCCCGCGTACGCCAACAAGGAAGGCAAGGTCGTCTGCTTCTTCCGGGACGCGGCGAAGTTCAAGGAGCGGTACGCGATGTTCGGCTTCAACGACAGCGCGAAGCTCGACGAGGGCTCGCTGTGGCCGGTCGCGTTCGCCCTCACGAAGCTGACCAAGGCCGACGAGGCCAGGATCGAGAAGCTGGTCAAGCAGGCGGTGAGCTGAGTGGGCGAGACCACCGTCACCACCCCGAACGAGCTCGAGATCCGCGTCGAGCGGGTCTTCGACGCCCCGCGAACGCACGTCTTCTCGGTCTGGACGGATCCGGAGCTGATCCCGGAGTGGTGGGGCGACAACACCGTCGTCGAGGAGATGGACGTCCGTCCCGGCGGCGCCTACCGGTTCCGAACCGCCTACGGCGTCGTCGAGGGCGAGTTCCGCGAGGTCGAGCCGCCGGAGCGTCTCGTGCAGACGTTCCAGAACCACCTGCAGACGCTCGAGTTCGAGGATCTCGGCTCGCAGACGAAGCTGACGCAGACGATGCGCTTCGAGACGACCGAGCAGCGGGACACGACGATGCAGTACGGCGTCGAGGAGGGCGCGAAGTCGGGCTTCGCCCGCGTCGACGCGGTGCTGGCGAGGATCGCGGCCTGACCGGGCGCGACGCCCCACGCCGCGCGCCGCTGACGGGCTTCGGGATCGACGCCGACGACCCGCGCCGCGAGGACGTCCGGGGCCTGGCACCGAACAATGCGTTCATGACGCTCGTGCTGCCGCCGTGACGGCCGATCTGGAGCGGTTCGTGTACGCGCAGGACGCAGGCGGCACGTACGCGTCGGCCCTCGCCGAGCTGCGTGCCGGCCGCAAGGTCGGCCACTGGATGTGGTTCGTCTTCCCGCAGCTCGCCGGGCTCGGGCTCAGCTCGGTCTCGCAGCGCTATGCCATCGCGTCGCTGGAGGAGGCGCGCCGGTACCTCGCGCACCCGATCCTCGGACAGCGGCTCGAGGAGTGCGCCCGCGCCCTGCTCGAGCTGAACGGGCCAAGCGCGCGCGAGCTCCTCGGCCCGGTCGATGCGATGAAGCTCCGTTCGTCGATGACGCTCTTCGCTCTCGCGGCACCCGACAGCCCGCTCTTCCAGGAGGTGCTCGAGCGCTATTACGGTGGGGTGGCCGACGAGGCCACGGAGCAGCTGCTGGCGAACCAATCCGGCGCCCGCAACGTGCCGTAGCTCCATGAAACGAGGGAGGTCGGGTCATGACTGAGCTGCAGCGGTATCTCGCCGAGGAGATCGCCGAGGATCATGCGGACGGGCTCGTCTCGCGGCGCGAGGCATTGCGTCGGCTGGGGCTGCTGGGGCTCGGTGGCGCGGCGGCGGCCTCGATGCTCGCATCGTTCCTCACGGACGAGGCGCGGGCGAGGATCCGCGTGCCGTCGCCCAACGCGGCTGCGGTCGACGTCGCCGCGAGGCCGACGCGGGAGATCGTCTTCCGCGGGCCCGGCGGCCGGAAGCTGATGGGTGCGTGGGCCGCGGCGACCCGCCCTCGTGGCGGCGTGCTCGTGATCCACGAGAACCGAGGGCTCACCAGCTCGATCCGGACCGTGGCGGGCCGCCTCGCGGCGAGCGGCTACTCCGCGCTGGCGATCGACCTCCTGTCCGAAGAGGGCGGGACGGGATCGTTCGAGGACGAGTTCGAGGCGATGGCGGCGCTCGGAGCCGCGCCGTCGTCGCGGTTCGTGGCGGACATGAAGGCGGGGGTGACGGAGATCCGTAGGCGACTGCCCGGAAAGAAGGTCGCGGCGACCGGCTTCTGCTTCGGTGGCGGGATGACCTGGCTCCTCCTCGCTTCCAGGGAGCCGCGCCTGGCGGCGGCGGTGCCGTTCTACGGTCCCTTCCCCGACGGCGGGAGCCTCTCCGGGTCGAAGGCGGCGGTGCTCGGGATCTACGCGGAGCTCGACTCGCGGGTCAACGCCAGCCGGGCCGCGGCGCGGGCGGCTCTTCGCCGGGCCGGGCTCAAGCACCAGATCGTCACCTACCCGGGAGTCGACCACGCATTCTTCAATCCCACCGGCGCACGACACGACCCGGCCGCGGCGGCGGCCGCCTATCGCCGGATGATCAGCTGGTTCGGTACGCACGTTGCGAGCGCCTAGGCCGACGGCGCAGCTCGGTGCCGCCGCACTCGCGGTGGTCGCGACGCTCGCAGGTTCCGCGGGCGCTGGAACGGGGTCGCCCCTGCTCAGCGTCCGTGAGTATCCCGTCCCCGCCGGAAGCCGCCCTCACGACGTGGCACCGGCCCGCGACGGAGGCGTCTGGTACACCGCGCAGGGGTCGGGCGAGCTCGGCTGGCTCGACCCGAAGACGGGCAGGACCCGGCACGTCGCGCTCGGTGGTGGCTCGGCTCCGCACGGCGTCATCGTCGGTCCGGACGGAGCCCCGTGGATCACCGATGGCGGGCTCAACGCCATCGTCACGGTCGACCCGAAGACGCGGCGCGTCCGCCGCTACCCGCTGCCCGCGTCGACGGGCTACGCCAACCTGAACACGGCCGTCTTCGACCGGCGCGGCATCCTCTGGTTCACCGGGCAGAGCGGAATCTACGGGCGGCTCGACCCGCGGGTCGGGAAGGTGCGGGTCTTTTCGGCGCCGAAGGGGCCAGGGCCGTACGGGATCACCACGACCCCGTCGGGCGCGGTCTACTACGTGTCGCTTGCGGGCAGCTACCTCGGCCGGATCGACGTCACGCGCTTCACCGCGCGCGTGCTCCAGCCGCCGACGCGCAACCAGGGAGCCCGCCGGGCGTGGTCGGACTCGAAGGGGCGGATCTGGGTGAGCGAGTGGAACGCCGGCAAGGTGGCGATGTACGTCCCGGGGACGGGCCGCTGGCGGGAGTGGCGTCTTCCCGGCGCTACGCCGATGCCCTACGCCGTCTACGTCGACGACAGGGACATCGTCTGGCTGAGCGACTTCGGCGCGAACGCGCTGGTCCGTTTCGACCCGAAGAACGAGAGGTTCACGCGCGTCAGGCTCCCGAGCTCGCCTGCGAACGTCCGGCAGATCCTCGGCCGCCCCGGCGAAGTCTGGGGCGCGGAGTCGGGCGTCGACAAGCTCGTCGTCGTCCGGACGCCGTAGCTCGCAGAAGTACGGTTCACCCCCCTTCCGCCTCGTACAGCGTACGAGTACGTTCTCGTACAACGTACGAATCTCTCGGAAGGAGACCCGCAATGACCCGTCTGACCCGATTCGTCCTCGACCACAAGCGGCTCGTCCTCGGCTTCTGGCTGGTGGTCACGCTTGCCGCCTTCGCGGCGATCGGGCCGGCCGGCAAATCCCTCTCGCAGGAGTTCGGCCTGCCTGGCCGCGAGGGCTACGAGACGAACAGGGAGCTCGCCGAGATCTACGGCAACGGCGGCGACACCGCTCCGCTCGTCCCGGTCGTGACGCTCCCGCAGGGAACGACGGTCGACTCGCCCGGCGTCACCCGCGAGCTCGCCGCCGCGCTCGCCAACGTCGAGGCCGCTCTCCCGGACTCCCGGTCGGCCTCCTACGCCTCGACGGACGACCGCGCCTTCGTCTCCGACGACGGCCGCACGACCTTCGCGCTGGTCTATATCCCGGCCAAGGGCGGCGTCGATCCCGGCCAGGAAGAGGCCAGGCTCGCGCAGGCCGCGCTCGCCGGGGTCACCGTCGGCGGAGCTCCGGTCGAGGTGACGGGTCTCGACGCGCTCCGCGCGTCGGCCGGCGAGAACGAGGGCGACGGGACCGGCGTGCTGCTCGGCACCCTGCTGGCGGCGCTGGGCGCGCTCCTCGTGCTGGCCTTCGTCTTCCGCTCGTTCACCGCGTTCGTGCCGCTGCTGATGGCGCTGGTCGCGATCCCGACCACCTTTCTCCTGGTCTGGCCGGTCGCGGCGGTCACCGAGGTCTCGGTGATCGTCCAATTCCTCGTCGCGCTGATCGGCCTGGGGATTGCGATCGACTACGCCCTGCTCGTCGTCGTGCGCTGGCGCGAGGAACGGCAGCAGCCGGACGTCACGAACGAGAGGGCGGTCCGGAATGCGATGCAGCATGCGGGCACGGCCGTCGTCTTCAGCGGCACGACCGTCGCCATCTCGCTGCTGGCGCTCGTCGCCCTGCCGGTCCCGTTCCTCCGCAGCATCGGCATCGCCGGCCTGCTGATCGCACTCGTCAGCGTCGCCGTCGCGACGACGCTCCTGCCGGTCGTCCTGGCGACGGTCGGCCCGAAGCTCGACCGCCCGCGGGCGGGACGCGACACGCGGCCCGGCCGAGGCTGGTCGGCGTGGGCGCACCTTGTCGTCCGCCATCGCTGGGCCGCCGCCGTCATGTCGTCCGCCGCGCTGGTCGCGCTCGTCGTCGCCGCGTCGTCGATCCAGCTCGGCAATCCCCGCGCCGACTCGCTGTCGAAGGACGGGCCCGCACGCTCCGGTCTCGAGAACCTGGAGGACTCCGGCATCGGGACCGGCCCGCTCTCGCCCTTCGACGCGCTCGTCCACTCGGGCGATCCGAACGCCGTCGCGAGCGCCCTCGCCCGGGTCGAGGGCATCCGCAGCGCCGTCGCCCCCGCCGAGTGGCGCCGAGACGGGACAGCTCTCGTCACGGCCATCCCCACCGCGGACGGGAACTCGCCCGCCGGCCGGGAGATCCTCGACCGCATCCGGGAGACGGCCCTCCCGGGCGACGTGATCGTCGGCGGCGAAGCGGCTCAGAGCGCCGACTTCCTCGAGGTGGTCTACGGCAACTTCCCGCTGGTGCTCGGGCTGATCTCGCTGCTCACGTTCATCCTGCTCGCACGCGCCTTCCGCTCGCTGCTGCTGCCGCTGAAGGCCGTGCTCCTCAACCTGCTCTCCGTGGCCGCGGCCTGGGGGCTGATCGTGCTCGTCTATCAGCACGGGTTCGGCTCGGACGAGATCTGGGGGATCGAGGCGACGCAGGCGATCAACGTCGAGCTGCCGATCGTGATCTTCGCCTTCCTCTTCGGGGTCTCGATGGACTATCAGGTGTTCATCATCAGCCGGATGCGCGAGGCCTACGACCGCACCGGCTCGACCGAGACGGCGGTCGTCGAGGGGATCGGTCGCACCGGGCGGCTGGTGACGAGCGCCGCGCTGATCCTCGGCCTGGCCTTCGTCGCGTTCGCGCTGCAGCCGGGCACCGAGGCGAAGATCTTCGCGACCGCGCTCGGCGGCGGGATCCTGATCGACGCCACGATCATCCGCGGCGTCCTCGCCCCTGCGGCCGTTGCGCTGTTCGGCCGCTGGAACTGGTGGCTCCCGGTCTGGGCGGCTCGCCTCCTGCGGGTCGAGCCGTCGCCCGTCACGCGCGACGCGCTTCCCGAGCCGGCGCCGGCGACGACGTAGGTGGGTGGTGAAGCGGGCGGCGCCACGGGGCGCCGCCCGCTTCCGGGAGACCGGTAGGTTCTGGGGATGGAGCTCGAGCGCCCGACGATCGAGAAGCCCGACGGGGACATCCCCTTCGAGCTCGGTGTCGACGATCTCACGGTCGGTGAGGGCGACGAGGCGACCGCAGGGAAGAAGGTGTCCGTCCACTACGTCGGTATCGCGTTCAGGTCGGGCGAGGAGTTCGACGCCTCGTGGAACCGCGGTCAGCCGTTCGAGTTCAAGCTCGGCAAGGGGCAGGTGATCCCCGGCTGGGACGCGGGCGTGCAGGGGATGCGGGTGGGCGGCCGCCGCAAGCTGACGATCCCGTCGGCGATGGCCTATGGAGCCCGAGGGGCGGGCGGCGTGATCGCGCCGCACGAGCCGCTCGTCTTCGTCGTCGACCTGCTCGCCGTCGAGTAGCTACGGGACTGCGGCCGTTGCGGACGGCTCCGTCGGCTCGTCGAGGTGGACCGCACGGTCGGCGGCCGCACCCTCGCGCCGGCTGCGGAAGAGGAACGGCACGGCGAGCAGCTGGAAGAGCGCGCCGAATGCCAACGAGCTGCCGTAGCTCGTCGCGTCCGCCGTCTTGCCCAGGACCGGTTGGATCACGACGCCGCCGCTCGAGCCCATCAGCGAGTCGAACGACAGCACCGTCGCCCGCTGCTGCGAGGGGATCATGTCGTTGAGGTAGGCCTGGCGGATCGGCATGTTCGCGGCGAAGACGAGGCCCCAGACGACGAGGAGCGCGAGCGCGACCCAGAACGAGTCGACCAGGGCGAGCAGTCCGAGCATGGCGGCGCTCGTGAGCGCGCCGAGGATCAGCGAGGTCGTCCGCTTCTCGAACAGCGCGCGGATCTTCGGTGCGGCGTAGCCGCCGAGGATCTGCGAGCCGGCGACGATCGCCGCCGCGAGCCCCGCCACGGAATAGGCGTTCGGGTCGCCGTAGAGCTCGAGCAGGTAGGGCTGCAGGGCGTAGAACGTGTAGATGCCGACGCCGGACGTGAACGGTGCCGCCAGCATCATCCAGCGGACGGGCGGGCTCTTCAGCCCGTACTCGAGCGAGGCGTCGAAGACCGCCTTCGTCGCCTTCACCGGGTTCTCCGACGGCACCGGCGTGAAGCCGAGGTCGTGCATCAGCCGCCACGCGACGACGAACATGACGAGCAGGACGCCGACGCGGAGCAGGAAGGGGACGCCGAGTGAGGTCGCCTGCGCGATCACGCCGCCCGCGACGGAGCCGCCGAGCATCGCGATCCCGCCGATCATCTGGCCGCGTCCCAGCACGGCCTCGAGGCCGCCGTCGTAGCGGGCGTGGTGGAGCGCGTCG
Source organism: uncultured Gaiellaceae bacterium (assembly GCA_963827015.1). Taxonomy (GTDB): domain Bacteria; phylum Actinomycetota; class Thermoleophilia; order Gaiellales; family Gaiellaceae; genus Gaiellasilicea. The sequence continues at coordinate 14,083 of CAWGZI010000020.1, forward strand.
ACGAGCCACGCCTCGACCGCGCCGGAGAAGAAGGTGAAGCCGAGGCCGAGCAGCATCGACACGACCGCCCACTGCCAGAACGGCGCGTCCATCACCCAGAGCAGGTAGTAGATGAAGGTGGAGGCGGCGAGCGTGATCGTCCCGAGCAGGTACGAAGTGCGGCGACCCCACGTGTCCGCGACGATCCCGGTCGGGATCTCGAACAGCATCATCCCGCCGGTGAAGAACGCGTTCGCCGCGAACGCCTCCAGGTTCGACAGCCCGGCGTCGAGCAGGAAGAGGGTGTTGATGCCCCAGATGAACGACGCCGCCAGCGTGTTCCCCAGCAGCAGCGTCAGATAGGTGCGCTGGATCCGGCGGGCGGGATCGTTCATGGGACGTTGTAACGCTCCGCCGCCGGGATTCCTGCCCGCTAGGAGGACAGGGCGGACCGCTCGGGGTCGTTGAGCGGCCGTGCGGCGCCGCCTTTGCCGTCGATGACGACCACGACGAGCTCCAGCTCCGTGGCGACCCGTCCGTCCGGCGCGCTCAGCGTCACGCGTGTCGTCACGCTCGTCGTGCCGAGCTTGACGAGCTCCGCCGAGCCGACGGCCACGCGGTCCTCGAGCCGCAGCTCGCCGCGGTAGTCGATCGTCGTCCGGCGGGCGACGTAGTCCCAGGTCGTCCCGGGCCGGCGGCCGAGCTTCGCCTGGAACCAGTCGTCAAGGACCTCCTCGGCGAACGTGAGGTAGACGGCCTGGTTGACGTGGCCGTAGGAGTCGAGGTCGCGCCACCGGATCTCGATCTGCTTTTCGTGTCGCACGCGTGGCCTCCCAGAGTGGAGTCTGCACGTGCAGCTTCTCATCGTCGATCGACATGCCGAACGACCGGGGAACCGGCCCTCCGGCCGGCTCCCGGGCCGGACT
>CAWGZI010000021.1:0-25621 GCA_963827015.1 uncultured Gaiellaceae bacterium
CTCCAGACGCAGGTCGACGCGGCGGCCCTCGCCGCGGGCGCGCTGTTCGGCGATTGCTTCACCGATCCGGTCGGCGCCGAATGCGGCGATGAAGGCCGAGGCGACCCGCTTCGGCGGCGGCGCCGGATCGAGCTACAACGCACAGATCGGCCAGAAGACGGGCTCCGTGACGCTCGCCTACAACAGCAAGACCTATCCGGCGGGCACGGTCGCCGCCGACGACACGGAGACGCAGGATCCCTGCGAGACGCCCAGCCTGATGTTCGACGTCAAGGCGAGCGAGGCGGGGGTGCCACTGATCTTCCAAATCCCGGGGCTCCCGGACGTCGACGCGATCAACGCGCACGCCCGCGTCCAGCTGAAGCAGATCGAGATCCAGGAGGGGATGCTGCCGGTGGCGGTCCCCGACCTCCGCTTCACGTACGTCTTCGCCACGTTCGTCGACGAGGTCAGCGGCACCGCGCTCGGAACCGTGCAGCTCTCGAAGTCGGGCACGAGCGGAGCCGACCAGCTCTGGACGACGGCGACGCCGATCTCGGTGACGATCCCCTCCGCGCACGTCGGCGTCCGCGTCCGCCTCGTCGGCGGCACGGACGCGAACGCCGCCTGCGGCGCGCTCTACACCGAGTGCTACGACACCGACTCGGCGAACGGCGTCGTCCACATCCGCGGTTGGAGCACCGCAACGGCTCCCGCCGCGCGCAACGCCTGGCTGCTGCCGGGCACGTGCCTGCCCGACGCCTACTTCGCGACGGCCGACTGCAGCGCCGGGCTTCAGGCGGAGGTCGACCTCGGCGCGCTCCACCCGCTCACGGGCGCCAGCGTCACCGCCGACGTGTGGGCGAGCGTCGACGGCGCCGGGCACTACTCGCTCACCCCGGGCGGCACCTCGGGGCTCGTCACGTGGACGGCGAACAACGGCCTGCCGATCGCGGTCGGGGGCCCGCACACCGTCGAGCTGAACTGGAACTGGGAGCAGACCACGGGGACGTGGAACGGCAATACCTGCACGGACAAGAAGAACAACCCGTGCAAGGCGGAGGGAACCTTCGGCCCCGTCCAGCGCTCCTTCATCGCGGGCGGCCGCTCCGGCCCGCTCCGCAGCGTCCAGGTGTTCGAGAGCGGCGTCAGCACGTCGGGCAGCAACTCGTTCCAGACGGGGACGGCCCACACGCTCGGCGTCACCCTCGCCGTCACCGGCAGCCTCAAGGTGCAGTCGCTCGCGACCGACCCGATCGTCGAGCTCCGGGTCACCGGCAGCCAGAACCAGTCGATCGACTGCGATCCGGCGATCGCGAACCTGCGGGACGAGATCAACCAGGGCTGCGGGCCGGCGTACAAGATCAACAAGACGCTCGCCTGCCCCGACTACAACCAGCTCTGGTCGCTGCCGGAGCCCTGGGAGTGCGTGAAGACGCAGACGGGCGGCGCCGTCGGCCAGGTCGAGCACGGGATGAAGGACCGCATCCTCGGCGGCTCCAACTCCTGCACGGCCCCGATCAACTGGCCCAACTACGACACCGAGGACCCGCGGATCGTGCCGCTGATCATCACGCCGTTCGGCACGTTCAGCGGCTCGGGCAACGACATCGTCCCCGTGATCGACTTCGCCGCCTTCTACGTCGTCGGCTGGAACAGCGACCCCTGCCCCGGCGCGCACCCGGTGCCGAAGGGCTACATCGCCGGCCACTTCATCAAGTACGCCGAGCCGAATCCGAAGGGCGCCGGCAAGAACGTCTGCAACCCCGACCTGATCAGCCCCTGCGTCCCCGTCCTGACGCGCTAGAGAACGAAGGAGAGAGAACGATGCAGCAACTCGCAACCAAGCTCGTGTCGACGCGGAGGGGGACGCTGATCGCGGCGCTGCTCATCGCCCTGCTCGCCGGCGCGTCGATCCTGCTCTACCTGAACAGCTACCGCGACAGCCTCAAGGCGCAGGGGGCGCTCGTCACCGTCCTCGTCGCGAAGCAGACGATCCCGAAGGGCACCGCCGGGAGCGTCATCGCGTCCAAGGATCTCTACACGGTCACGACGATCCGCGAGAGCCAGCTGCTCGAGGGCGCGATGAGCGACCCGGCGACGCTGCGCGGCAAGGTCGCGACCCGCGAGATCTTCGAGGGCGCGCAGCTGACCGCGACCGACTTCGGCGCGGCCGGCGACTCGCTCGCCCCGCAGGTGACCGAGCGGCAGCGGGTGATCACGCTTCCCCTGGACGCGGCGCACGGCCTGATCGGGGCGGTCGAGCTGGGCAACCACGTCGACGTCTACGCCGGCTTCAACGTGCAGCAGGGTCGGGCCCACCGGGTCGCCGATCGACGGGTCCACCGGCGCGGCCGATGCTGCGCAAGATCCTCTCGGACGTGCCGGTGCTCGCGATCGGCGAGAAGGGCGCGCGGCAGCGGAACGACGAACGTCAGCCTCCGCGTCGACGAACGACGGCGCCGCGAGGGCCGCCTTCGGCTCCGAGTAACGGCACGATCTGGCTCGCCCTGCGCCCGAGCGCCGGGGCGAAGGCCGTCTCGGCCCGGACATCGTCACGATCGAGACCCTGATGCTCGGCGTCCCGCCGGTTGAGATCCTGCACTCGCTCGGTGGCCGTCGATGAACAGCCGCGGCTTTCACGTCTACGCGGCACTCGAAGGCAGCCTCGGCCTGGAGGCGATCCGGGCGGCCCTGCCGGCCGGCACGCCCCTCCGGGCCGTGTCGCTCGCAGAGGCCGGGCAGCGCCGGCAGCGAGATCCAGCCCGGCGCCGACCTCGTCATCGTCGGCTGCGCCGAGGCGCACGAGCAGGCGCTCGAGGTGATCTCCGCCGCGAGCGCGCAGCGGGCCGACCGGCCGGTCGTCGTCCTCTACCACGGCTCGCCGAACGGCTTCCTCGAGCGGGCCTTCGAGGCGGGCGCCGACGACCTCGTCGCGCTGCCGCAGTCGGCGGGCCAGCTCGGCTTCGCGTTCGAGAAGGCGCTCGCGCGCAGCCGCGGGTGCGGTCGCGTCCTCGGACGGGTGCGATGATCACGGTGCTCGGACCGAAGGGCGGCACCGGCAAGACGGTGACGTCCTCGAACCTCGCCGTGGCGCTCGCGCTGGAGGGGAAGTCGTCGGTGCTCGTCGACCTCGACCTCCAGTTCGGCGACATCGGCCTGGCGCTCGGCCTGCAGCCGACGAAGACGATCTACGACCTCGCCACCTCGGGCGGGACGCTGGACGGGGAGAAGATCGACGGCTTCCTCGCCCAGCACGCCTCCGGCGCGCGGGCGCTCCTCGCCCCGCTCCGCCCGGACCAGGCGGCTGCGATCGGCACCGCGTTCCTGCGCGAGGTCTTCGAGACCCTGCGCGCGCGGTACGACTTCGTCATCGTCGACACGCCGCCGGCGTTCACCCCCGAGGTGATCACCGCGGTCGACGCCTCGTCGCACCTCTGCATGGTCGGGATGCTGGACGCGCTCTCGCTCAAGGACACGAAGATCGGCCTCGAGACGCTGAGCGAGATGGGCTACGACCCGCGGGCGATCACGCTCGTGCTCAACCGGGCCGACTCGAACGTCGGGATCACCCAGCTCGACGTCGAGCAGCTGCTCGGCCGGGCACCCGACGTGCTCGTCGGCAGCGACCGGGCGATCCCCCGCGCGCTCACGGGCGGCCAGCCGATCACGGTGGCCGAGCCGAAGTCGAAGGCGGCCCGCTCGTACGCCGCCCTGGCCGAGCGCTATCTGAGCGGTCGCGGCGCTCCCGGTGGCCGGATCCAACGACAACGGGCGGCGGCGGCTGCTGCTGCGGAAGGCGAGCTGACATGGAGCTGCACGAGCGCATCGCGAGCGGGACGGTGATCCCGGCCCTGCACGCGTCGAACGGCAACGGGAGCGCGACCGATCCCTTCGCCGAGCTGAAGAACCGGATCCACCTGGCGCTCGTCAGCGAGCTCGGCCCGCGCCTCTTCGACGTCGAGGACAGCGGTGCCGTTCGCACCCGCGTCGAGTCGGAGATCGCCGAGCAGCTCGCACAGGAGGCGGGGCTGTCGCGCGACGACCGCGCCCGCCTGGCGACCGAGATCGCGGACGACATCTTCGGCTACGGGCCGCTCGAGCGGCTCCTCTCCGACCCGACCATCTCCGAGATCATGGTCAACGGCCCGCGCGACATCTGGATCGAGCGCAGCGGCCGGCTCTCGCCGACGCCGCTGACGTTCAACGACTCGTCGCACCTGCGCCGGATCATCACGAAGATGGTCGGCCAGATCGGCCGGCGGATCGACGAGTCGTCGCCGCTCGTCGACGCGCGCCTTCCCGACGGCTCGCGCGTGAACGCGATCATCCCGCCGCTGTCGCTCTCGGGCCCGCTGCTGACGATCCGGAAGTTCGCCCAGAACCGGTTCCACATGGCGGAGCTGATCGAGATCGGGACGATCTCCGAGGATGCGTCCTCGTTCCTCGAGAGCTGCATCAAGGCGCAGCTGAACATCCTGATCTCGGGCGGCACCGGCTCGGGCAAGACGACGTTCCTGAACGCCCTCTCCGAGGCGGTGCCCGACAGCGACCGGATCGTCACGATCGAGGACGCGGCCGAGCTCCAGCTCAACCAGCGGCACGTGCTCCGGCTCGAGTCGCGGCCGAAGAACATCGAGGGCGAGGGCGAGATCACGATCCGCGACCTCGTCCGGAACGCCCTCCGCATGCGCCCCGACCGGATCATCATCGGCGAGGTGCGCGGCGCCGAGGCGCTCGACATGCTCCAGGCGATGAACACGGGTCACGAGGGCTCGCTCTCGACCGTGCACGCGAACGCACCCCGCGACGCCCTCAACCGCCTCGAGACGATGGTCCTGATGGCCGGCTACGAGCTGCCGCTGCGGGCGATCCGGAGCCACGTCTCGTCCGCACTCGACCTCGTGATCCAGCTCGACCGGCTCGACGACGGCTCCCGCCGCGTCGTCGAGATCTCGGAGGTGCAGCGGATGGAGGGCGAGATGATCACGCTCCAGAAGCTGTTCGAGTTCAAGATCGACCGCTTCGACGAGGAGCGGCGGATCGTCGGCCGGCTGCAGCCGACCGGCCTGCGCCCGGGGTTCCTGGGCAAGTTCGAGCGGCACGGGATCGAGCTGCCCCTGAGCCTCTTCGGCGGCACCGCCAGCGCCATCTACGGCGCGAACCCGTCGGCGCTGCCCGAGTGGGTGCGGGGAGGCGACGAGCGGTGAGCCGCGTTCGCATCGTCCTGGCGGCCGTCGCGGCCGCCCTCACCGTCGTCGGCGCCGCAGGCGCGGCCACTGCGGCGCCGGCGATCGGGGCGAAGGTGCGGGTCGCCCCGGTCGCACGCCTCCCGTTCCCCGAGCGGGGGTACGTCGTCAGCGTCCCGAAGGCCTCGGCGCTGGACGCGCGCAGCGTGGTCGTGCGTGAGAACGGCCTTCGGGTCACGGGCGTCCGCGTCGATCCGCTTGCCGGCAGCGGCCTCAGGTTCGGCGTCGTGCTGGCGCTGGACGCGAGCGAGAGCATGACCGGCGGTCCCGCCACCGCTGCGCTCGAGGCCGCCCGCACGTTCGTCGCGCACCGCACCGGCGACGGAGCAGATCGGCATCGTCGCGTTCAACGGCGACGTCTCCGTCCTCAGCGACCTGACGCGGGACGGCAGCAGCCTGCGACGGACCCTGGCGGCGCAACCGCCGCTGTCCTACGGGACGCGCGTTTACGACGCCGTCGCGCGCGTCGCTCGGTCTGCTCCGGGACGCGAGGCTCTCGTCCGGCTCGATCGTCCTGCTCTCCGACGGCGCCGACATCGGCAGCCTCCGCACGCTCGACGAGGCGGTCGCGTCGGCCAAGCGGCAGCAGGTTCGCGTCTTCACGGTCGGCCTCCGCTCGGGCGCGTTCGACCCGGGCCCGCTCCGCGCGATCGCCGAGCGGACCGGCGGCTCGTACGCGGAGGCGCGCTCGGCCGAGGAGCTGTCGGCGATCTACGAGGAGCTCGGCGCGCAGCTCGCCGGGGAGTACCTCGTCCGCTACCGCTCGGCGGCTCGGCCGATGTCGCAGGTGGACGTCCGGATCGAGGTCGCGGGCGCCGGCGACGTCGCGACGGCCTACGTGGCGCCGACGCCGTCCCTGCTGGCGCCGTACCACCGGTCGCCGATCTCGAGGTTCCTGCTCTCGAGCCGGTCGCCGCTCGTGCTCAGCCTCTTCTTCGGGCTCCTCGTCTGCGCCCTGCTGCTCATGCTCGCCCGCCGGCCCAAGACGACGATCGTCGCCCGCGTCGAGCGCTTCTCCGGCTCGTCGCGAGCGAGCGTCGAAGGGGCCGCGACCCTGGCGCTGCGGGCGGCGAGCAGGAACCGGTACGCGTCGCGGGTGGTGGGCGCAGCTCGAGCGCGACCTGGAGCTGGCGCGGATGACGGCCACGCCGCGTCAGGTCGTCGGGATCGCCCTCTCCGGCACCTTCGCGATCTTCCTGGTCGCCCTGCTCGTCTCGGCGCCGCTGCTCGGCGCTGTTCGGGCTGACGACGCCGCTGATCGCCCGCGCCGTCGTGCGGCGGAAGGTGAAGGCCCTGCGCGAGGAGTTCGCGGACCAGTTCCCCGGCAGCCTGCAGGTGCTCGCCTCGGCGCTGCGCGCCGGCCACAGCTTCAACGGCGCGCTCGGCGTCGTCGTCGACCACGCGCGCGAGCCCGCCCGCGGCGAGCTCGCCCGGGTGCTGCAGGACGACCGGCTCGGCGTCCTCCCGGAGGACGCGATCAGGAAGCTGGCGCGGCGGATGGCGAATCGCGACATCGAGCAGGTGGCGCTGCTGGCCGAGCTGCAGCGCACGTCCGGCGGCAACTCGGCCGAGATCCTCGACACCGTCGTGAGCACGATCCGCGAGCGGGGCGAGATCCGCCGGCTCGTCCGCACGCTCACCGCGCAGGGCCGGATGGCGCGCTGGATCCTGACCGGCCTGCCGGTCGTGCTCACGGGGTTCCTCTGGCTGGTGCACCCCGACGTGATGGCGAACTTCTTCACGAGCAGCGGCGGCCAGATCGCGCTCCTCGTCGCGACGCTGATGGTCGCCGCCGGCTCGGTCCTGATCCAGCAAATCGTCGACATCGACGTCTAGGAGTCGCACATGACCCTCATGCTCATCATCGGACTGTCCCTCGTCGCCGCCTCGGCCGTGCTCGTGCTGCGGTCGTTCGGCCTCGCGCGCGCGCGACCGGCGGCGGACCCTCGACCAGATCGCCGTCTACGGCTTCCGCGCCGCGGCGCCGGCCGCCGAGCGCGCGGGCGACTTCGCAGAGCGTGCTGCGAGCAACTCGCGACGGCGACGGGCGAGCGGGCGCTCGCCCGCTTCGAGCGGATGAAGGCGCGCGAGAGGGGCTTGCGCGAGCTGCTCAACTCGGCCGGGCATGTACCAGACGTCGGTCGCCCTCTTCGTGGGCAAGCGCGTCCTGGCCGCGTCGGCGGCTCCGGCGCTGCTCTTCCTGCTCGCGCTCACGGGCGGGCTCGACGCGCGGACGCTCCTCGGCGGCAGCCTGATGACGGTGATGGGCTGGTACCTGCCCTACGTCCGTGTCCAGCGGCGGGCGCGCCTGCGGCTCGACCGGATCGACCGCGAGGTGCCGGAGCTCGTCGACCTGCTCGTGACGACCGTGGAGGGCGGCGTCGGCTTCGGCGCCGGCCTGCAGCTCGCGTCGCGCAGCCTCGAGGGCCCACTCGGGCAGGAGCTCCGGCTCGCCCTGCGGGAGCAGAGCCTCGGCCTGACGCCGGAGGAGGCGCTGCGCAACCTCTCGCTCCGGGTCGACAGCCCCGCGACGCGGGCGTTCACGCAGGCGCTCGTCCAGGGCGAGTCGCTCGGCGTCTCGATCGGCACCATCCTCCGCGACCTGGCGACCGACATGCGCAAGCGCCGTCGGCAGTCGGCCGAGGAGCGCGCTCAGAAGACGCCGACGAAGATCCTCTTCCCGCTGATCGCGCTGATCCTGCCGGCGATGTTCATCGTCACGCTCGGCCCGGTCGTGATGGAGGCGCTGGACTTCCTGGGCTCGGTCTGAGGACGGCTAGGCGCTGCCGCGGATCTGATCCGCGCAGACCTTCAGGAACCAGATCGAGGCGAGGAAGGCGTACGTCAGCACGGGCACGACGACGAGGACGACGACGCCGACGGCGAAAGCGACCCCCGGCGCCGCCTCGACGCCGTAGCCGAGCGCTGCTGCGCCGATCTGGAGCAGGAGGAACGCCACGGCGGCTCGCACGAGCGCGCCCGTCATCGTGCGGGGCGCGGCGCCGGGCCAGCGCAGGTACGACCAGAGCGCGAGCGCGGCCGTTCCGACCGTGAATGCCATCAGCAGCTGCGCCGTCGTCATCTCTCTCCCTGTCGCGTCGATGTGCCCGTCACGTGACCCTAACGCGCTTATCGGCCGCTGACGACGTCAGCTGTAACGCGACGAGGCTAGGAGGGGCCGAGCAGGGATGCCCGGAAGCCCGGGTGGCCGGTCGCCCAGGCGCGGACGAAGAAGAGCACCTCCGTCTTCGCCGCGCCGTGTCGCCGCCGTCGTTCAGCCACGGCGCGAACACCTCGACCGTGTGAGAGCCCGTCCGGGCGGCGAGGCAGTCCGTCTCGTTCAGTGCGCAGACGAGCTCGGATGCCAGCTCGGGATGACTGATCAGGAGCTTCATCGTCGGTCCGACCCCACGCCCGGGTTCCTCTACGGCGGGGGCCGGCGGGGCGGCTCGTCGTCCGACGAAGCGTCCTCGAAGAGCTCCTCGAGGAGCCGGCGGGCCGCTTCGACCTCGGTCGGCGAAGCGGGCGCCGTCGTCGGCCCCTGCTCGGCTTCATCCGGGTCGGATGGGCTCCAGCTCGGCATGTTCCGAGCATCCCGCTGGCGCGCGTGGCGCCGCTTCCGCCATCCGGGCGGCTTCCGGTGACCACCCGGGTAGGCCCGCGCCGCCCACCCGAAAGGACCACCCGATCAGCACGAATGGGTGGGGGGCGTGCAGGAGCTTGTCCCCACGATGTGACGAGTGATCTTTGCGCCCGCCGTGCGCGCCGCACGGCTCGAGAAGGAGTGTCGACGTTGAACGATCTGCGGCTTGTCAGGAACGACGTGAGCGGGACGACCCGCTCGCGCACACGGCTCACAGCACTGCTTGCGGTTGCCGCCTGCGTGCTCTGGGCGGCCTTTGCGGCTGCGCCCGCGGGCGCGGCGAACCCCGGTGCGGACATCGAGCAGTGCCGCAACGGGACGTTCGCGTCCCCGCAGCAGTGCACCGGCACCGCGTGGCAGACCGGCAACGCCGGGGCGAGCAACTCGCACTACCGCGAGGGCGACTCGGTGCCGTTCCGCGCCAAGCTGATCAACCTGTCGACCTCGGGCAGCCACACGCTCGTGATCGGCTACGACACGATCGACAGCGGCAAGCACGCCTACGACTACCTGACCTCGTACAACCGGACCGAAACGACCGCAGCTCCGTGCTCGGGCATCTCTCCGTGCGCGGGCGGCTCCTCGTTCCCGATTCCGGCGGATCCGGCGCTCGTGTTCGCGAACGCGAGCTCGACACAGGTCGCCGGCTCGATCTCGATCTGGAACGGGACGATCACCGGCATCGCGTACGGCGCGAGCGATCCGGCCGGCAAGCGGACGGTGATCGTCACCTTCACGGCGACGAACTCGACGGTCCTCCTCGCCTGGGGCGGCCACATCGCCTCGCAGATCGACTGGGGCGCCGGCAACAGCGCCGGCGCGATCTCGGGCTCGCCGTACCACATGCGCCTGCTCGACCTCGACAACGACGGGCTCGGCAACATGGACCGCTCGCTGGCCGCGGCGGCCGTCGCGCCCGGTGCCCGCGACGTTCACGACGCAGGCGAGCGCGGCGTCGATCGCGCTCGGCCAGACCGTCACCGACCTCGCGACGCTCGCAGGCCCGAACGGGACGGTCAGCGGCACGTCGCGTTCTTCGTCTGCGGCCCGAGCCTCGTCTCGAACCCGGACTGCACGACCGGCGGCACCGCCGTCGGCTCGGCGGTCGTCCTGGCGGGCGGCTCGGCCACCTCGGCGGCGTTCACGCCGACGCTGCCCGGCAAGTACTGCTTCCGGGCGCAGTACAGCCCGGACCTCTTCGCCCAGTACTCGCCCGGCAACCACACGAACCTGACGACGGAGTGCTTCGACGCCGTCCAGCCGCTGGGCACCCTCCGCGTGATCAAGCAGGTCGTCAACGACAACGGCGGCTCGAAGGGCGCGGCGGACTTCACCCTCCACGTCAAGAGCGGCGGCACCGACGTCGCCGGCAGCCCCGCTGCCGGCTCGGCCACGGGCACCGTCTACACGCTCGCCGCGGGCAGCTACACCGTCAGCGAGGACGCTCCTCCGGCCGGCTACGCCCAGACGGGGATCAGCGGCGACTGCGCGCGCCAACGGCGCCGTCACCGTCGTCGGCGGGATGCAGAAGACCTGCACGATCACGAACGACGACGTCTCGGCGAAGCTGATCGTGATCAAGAACGTCGTCAACGACGAGGCGGGCACCAAGACGGCTGCCGACTTCACGCTGTCGGTCACCGGCAGCTCGCCCAGCCCGGGCGAGCTTCGCCGGCGCAGGGTCGCCCGGCACGCAGGTGTCGATCCGGCCCGGCGCCTACAGCGTCTCCGAGGCCGCGGTCGCCGGCTACACCGGCTCGTTCTCGAGCGACTGCGCCGGCTCGATCGCACTCGGCGAGACCAAGACGTGCACCGTCACGAACACCGACAACGACGTGCCCAGCTCGATCGTGGTGACGAAGTCGGCGAGCCCGACCTCGCTGCCGGAGCCGGGCGGCAACGCCACCTTCTCGGTGTCGGTGCAGAACACCTCGGCGGTCGACGCGGTCACGATCTCGAGCTCGCTGACGGACGACGTCTACGGCAACCTGGACGGCAAGGGCACCTGCGACGTGCCGCAGACGCTGGCTCCGGGCGCGAGCTACAGCTGCTCGTTCACCGGTGCGGTCAGCGGCAACGCGGGCAGCTCGCACAACGACGTCGTGACGGCGTCGGGCACCGACGACGACGGCAACCCGGTCTCCGACGACGACGACGCGGTGGTGACGATCACGGATGTCGCGGCGACGATCGTGGTGACGAAGTCGGCGAGCCCGACCTCGCTGCCGGAGCCGGGCGGCAACGCCACCTTCTCGGTGTCGGTGCAGAACACCTCTGCGGTCGACTCGGTCACGATCAGCTCGCTGACGGACGACGTCTACGGCAACCTGGACGGCAAGGGCACCTGCGACGTGCCGCAGACGCTGGCTCCGGGCGCGAGCTACAGCTGCTCGTTCACGGGTGCGGTCAGCGGCAACGCCGGCAGCTCGCACAAGGATGTCGTGACGGCGTCGGGCACCGACGACGACGGCAACCCGGTCTCCGACGACGACGACGCGGTCGTGACGATCACGGATGTCGCGGCGACGATCGTGGTGACGAAGTCGGCGAGCCCGACCTCGCTGCCGGAGCCGGGCGGCAACGCCACCTTCTCGGTGTCGGTGCAGAACACCTCTGCGGTCGACTCGGTCACGATCTCGAGCTCGCTGACGGACGACGTCTACGGCAACCTGGACGGCAAGGGCACCTGCGATGTGCCGCAGACGCTGGCTCCGGGCGCGAGCTACAGCTGCTCGTTCTCGGGTGCGGTCAGCGGCAACGCGGGCAGCTCGCACAAGGATGTCGTGACGGCGTCGGGCACCGACGACGACGGCAACCCGGTCTCCGACGACGACGACGCGGTCGTGACGATCACGAACGTCCCGAGCTCGATCACGGTGACGAAGACCGCGACGCCGACCTCGCTCCAGGAGCCGGGCGGCACGGCGACCTTCGCCGTCTCGGTCAAGAACACCTCGGCGGTCGACACCGTGACGATCTCGAGCCTCACCGACGACGTCTACGGCAACCTCGACGGCAAGGGCACCTGCGACGTGCCGCAGACGCTGGCGCCCGGCGCGAGCTACGACTGCTCCTTCACGGGAGCGGTCGCCGGGACTGCGGGGAGCACGCACCGCGACGTCGTCACCGCCTCGGGCACCGACGACGACGGGGGCGAGCTCTCGGGCAGCGACGACGCGACCGTGACGATCACGGCCGGCCCGCCGCCTCCGCCTCCGCCCCCGCCGCCTCCGCCGACGCCGGTCCCGCCCGTGGTCGAGTCGACCCCGGTGATCGATCTCTCGATCGTCAAGACCGATCGTCCCGACCCGGTGTTCGTCGGCTCGCGGCTCACGTACACGCTGACCGTGCGGAACGCCGGGCCGGACACGGCGACGAACGTCCGCGTGGCCGATGCACTGCCGTCAGCGACCGACTTCGTCTCGGTGGCGTCGTCGCAGGGAACGTGCACGGGTGGGCGCGTCGTGCGCTGCAGCCTGGGCACGCTCGCGAGCGGCGGACGCGCGGTCGTGACGATCGTCGTCCGGCCGACCTCGCCGGGCGCGCTGATCAACACCGGCACGGTGGTCGGCGATCAGCCCGAGCCGAACACGACCAACAACCGCTCGAGCACGCCGACCCTCGTCAGGGGCCCGTTCCAGCCGCCGGTCGCCACGTGCCCGGTGATGACGGTGCAGCCGCGCTCGCTCTCGGTGGGCAAGCGCGGGCTCGTCAGGGTCGTCGTCACCGACAAGAACGGCGGCGTCCGCGGCGTCCGGATCCTCGTCAAGGGCCCGGGCCTGTACAAGGCGGCCAAGACGGATGGACGCGGCCGCGTCGCGATCTCGGTGCGGCCGCCCCGGACGGGCATCGTCGAGATCCGCATGACCAACCAGCCCGCCCGGTGCGGAGCCCGGAGGATCGGTGTCGTCGGCGTCTTCCAGCCGCCGCCCGTCACGGGCTAGCCTCGTCGCCTGTCTCGCGCTCGCGCTTCTCTCCTCCACGGGAGAAGCGCGGGCGGAGGCGGCGGCCGAGCGCGTCACCGCTGCGGGCCACATCGAGTGGGCGCAGGTCGCGGTGCGGGCGAAGCCGAGCCGCGAGGCGCGTCGGGTCACGGTCCTGTCCCAGTTCCGGGACGATTTCCGGCCTCGCGTCGTGCTCGCCCTCGCCGTTCGGCGCGACGCAGCAGGTCGGGCCGCCTGGTACCGGATCAGCCTGCCGGGTCGGCCCAACGGCCGCACCGGCTGGGTCCCGGCCGCGAGCCTCAGCGTCAAGCCCGTCACGAAGCGGATCGTGATCGATCGCAGCGAGCGAACGCTCGAGCTCCGCCGTGGCGCCCGCGTTCTCTTCCGCACCCGGGTGGCCGTCGGCGCGCCGGGAATGGAGACCCCGCTCGGCCGCTTCTACGTGCAGGCGAAGTTTCGCCCCACGGCGCCGATCCTGGGCGCGTTCGGGTTCGAGACGAGCGCCTATTCGAAGCTGAGCGAGTGGCCCGGCGGGGGCATCGTCGGCATCCACGGGACGAACATGCCGTGGCTGCTCGGCCAGGCGGTTTCGCACGGGTGCGTGCGCGTCGCGAACGAGGCGATCTTGCGCCTGCGCGATCTCGTCCCGGTCGGGACGCCGATCGAGATCGTCGCCTAGCTCTCCCAGCGCGGCAGGCAGGCGCGCACGACGGTCGGACCGCCCGGGGCGCTCTCGAGCTCGAGTGTGCCGCCGAGCAGCCGCAGGCGCTCGCGCATCCCGACCACGCCGATCCCGCTCTGCCCGTCCTCGTCAGGCACCACGCGTTCCGGCTCGAAGCCGCGGCCGTCGTCGCGGATCTCCATGCGGACGCCGTCGCCGTCCTCGACCAATTCCACCTCGACGGCCGAGGCGCCGCTGTGCTGACGGACGTTGCTGAGCGCCTCCTGGAGCACGCGGAGCAGCGCGATCCGCTGTGAGGCGGTGAGGTTGTCGAACGACCCCTCGCGCTCGATCGAGGTCGAGATGCCCGTGCGCCGGTGGAGGGCCTTCAGCTCGCGCGCGACCGCGCGGGGCAGCGGCAGCTGCAGCAGGGAGCGCGGCTCGAGCGAGTGCGCGAGGTCGCGCAGGTCCTGATGCAGCTCGGCGAGCTGCGACTCGAGGTCGGCGAAGCGGCCGACGAGCGGCTCGCGGTACTCGCTCCCGGTCAGCGCCAGCACCTGCTCGCGCAGGAGCCGGACGTCCTGGGCGAGGGCGTGCACCTGCTGTAGGGGCCCGTCGTGGAGATCGAAGCCGAGCCGGACGAGCAGCCGCTCGTTCGCGGCTGCGAGCCCCGGCTCGTGCGGTCGCGCCTCGGTCCGCTCGGCGGCGTCGCCCATCTACGCCGATTCGACGGTGAGCGCCGCGACGCGGCCCGTGCGGTACGCGTACCGCGCCGCCTCGGTCCTGCTCGAGATCCCGAGCTTGCGATAGACGTTGCGCAGGTGGAACTTGACCGTCTGCTCGCTGATCCAGAGCTGGCGGCCGATCTCCCGGTTGGAGAGCCCGCGGGCCACTGCGTCGAGCACGGCCGTCTCGCGCTCGCTCAGCGCGGTCGTGCCGTCGGCGGGCGCTCCGGCCGGCTCGGGATCGTCGGCGCCCCAGACCTCGAACGCCGTCCCCGCGAGGGCCGTCCGGAGCACTGCTGCCAGGTCGACCGGCTCGACCGTCTTGACGACGTAGCCGCGCGCGCCGCCGCGCCGCGCCGCCTCGATCTGCTCGGGGTCGCTGTAGCTCGAGAGGATGACCACGGCGACGTCCGGATCGTGCTTCTGGAGCCGTTCGAGGCACGCCAGGCCGTCGAGCTCGGGCATGCGGAGGTCGAGCAGCACGACGTCCGGCCTGGTCTCCCGCACGGCGGGGAGGACATGGCTGCCGATGGACACCTCGTGAACGATTTCGAAGTCGCGTGCGTCGGCGAGCGCGCGCCTCACTGCCGCGAGCATCAGCCGATGATCGTCGGCCACGAGTACGCGAAGGCTCTTCATCTGCCGCAGTCCTTTCATTGACCCCAATGTGGGAAGCCGCCCCCGGAGCATCCTCGCGAGCCGGGCCCGACGCCTCCCCCGTTCGAGCGATCGCGGCTAGCAGCTCTGGCGCGTCGTCTGGGCCTTTCCCCGCTGCCGCAGCCGCTCCGGCGCGAGGATCGCCTGCCGCACCGTCGCCTGCATGCGCCCGAGCGCGGGGACGGGGTAGTTGCCGGTCTTCTGGCGGCCGAAGAAGTACTCGGCGCCGAACGTCACCGTGAGCGTCTCGGTCGTGTCGACCGAGCTGACGAGCCGCACGAGCGAGGGCAGCCGGTTCAGCGGGATGTCGGTGTGGACGTTCGACTCGATCGTCTTTGCGAGCGAGCCGAAGTGCCGGAGCGCGCGGACGGGGTCGAGCTGGTCGGCCATCGCGCTCAGGAAGCAGCGCTGCCGCGCCATCCGCGTGTAGTCGCTCGAGTCCTTGCGCGAGCGGACGTACGCCAGGGCCTCGCGCCCGTAGAAGCGATAGGTGCGGCCGGGCACGACGTCGATCGTCGGCTTCGGCTCGCCCCAGGCGGGGCGTGTGACCTCGTCGTGCAGGCGTTCCTTGACGAGGATCTCGACGCCGCCGAGCGCGTCGACGAGGTCGGCGAACCCGACGAGGTTGACGAGCGCGTAGTAGTCGACGCGGATCCCGAGCAGCGCCGACACCGCTTGCTTCAGGTTCCGGGCGCCGGTCTCGCCGCCGCCGGAGCGGCCGTAGAGGGCGTTGATCGGCTCCTTGAACGGCGTCCCCTTCGGCCCGAGCGGCACCTGCGCCAGGTTGCGCGGGACGCCGAAGGCCGCAGCACGGCCGGTGCCGTGCTGGATCGCCGCCAGGATGATCGTGTCGGTGCGGGCGCCCCAGTTTCCAGGGCCCTCGTCGGTGCCGAGGAGGAGGATCGTGGTCCACGGCTTCGCCACCGGGATCTCCGTGCCCGCGAGGACGCGCGCGTCCGCCTGCAGCGGCGCCACCTCGCCCGGCCCAAGGCGCTCGACGAGCGACCACTCCCAGGCGTCCTTGGGGACCCACTCGGGCAGCGGCACGACCACGTGCGAGAGCAGCAGCGTGCCCCGGTCGCACGAGGTCCCGCAAGGCTCCTCGTCGGCGAAGACGTCCTCGAGCACGTCGTAGCCGCGAACGGTGAGCCAGGCCGCGGCGACGTGGGGGGCGGCGGTCAGGGCGACGAGGGCGGCGACCAGAATCGGGAGCGCGCCCCGCGCGGCGTCGACGACGGCGAAGACGCGGAACGCCAGCAGGGCGAGGTCTGCCAGGAGGAAGACCGCTACGATCCGGCGGTTCACCCCCGACACGGCGTCCACCGACAGCCAGGAGCCGAGGACGAGGCCGCAGGCGACGATGCCGACCGCGACCGCGAGGAGGACGAGGCCGCGGCGAGTGGCCCCTCGGTAGAGCTGGCCCACACCCGGGACGAGCAAGGACAGGAGCCCAGCGACGACCATGGACCGAGTGTATGCGCGCACCCTGCCGTGGCTCCTCGCGCTCGCGGCCCTCCGCGCGGCCGTGCCGCTGCTGGCACTCGCGTTCGGCGGGGCACTGCCCGGTTTCCCGGACTACGACTACGAAGGGCCGCGCGGCGACGCGAGCGGGTACATCGACACCGCGCGCGCGATCATCTCGGCGGGAGCGGGCCTGCGCCTCCTGCTGCCGGTCCTCTTCGCGGTCGCCGTGGCCGGGCTGCTCGGGGCGCGGTGGGCCTGGCGCCGCCACCCGGGCGACCGCCACTGGGTGATCGCCGGCGTCGCCGCCCTCGCGTTCTGCCTACTCGCGGTCGTGATCCTGAACATCGACGATCAGGCGCCGGCCGGTGCGGTCGGCTGGCCGCTTCTGCTCAGCCTGCCCCTGCTGCCGTTCCGCGTCGTCGGCTGGATCGACGACGAGGTCGCCGTCGGCGTCGGGATCGCGCTTGCAATCGCGGCGAATACGGTCACGATCCTGGCGACGGCGTTCATCGGCTGGCGCCTCACCGCCAGCCGCCGGGTCGGGGTCGCGGCTGCGGCGCTGTTCACGTTCTGGCCGTTCCTGACGTGGCTGCTCCTGGGCGAGCAAACCTGGTTCAACAGCGCGTGGGAGATCGAAGCCGGGCTCGAGCTCTACACCGAGCCCGTCTCGACCGCATGTGTGGCCACCGGGATCGCCCTGACGCTCGTGCGAGGACGGCCGCCGTGGGCGCTGGTGGCGGCCGGGATCGTCCTCGGCTACTCGATCGCCGTGCGGCCGACGAACATCGTCTTCGCGGCGGCCGCCCTCGTCCTGCTCGCGTGGGAGCGCGACTGGCTCGGTGCCCGGCGGTTCGTCGTCGGCGGACTGACGGTGCTGCCGATCGTGGTCGCGTTCCTGCCGAAGAAGCGCGGCTACGACCTGGAGCTGGCGCGGGACGAGACCGGGCTGCCGCTCTGGTCGAACGACTACCTCGTCTCGACGTTCACCGACTCCAGCGTCTGGCGGCCCGAGCTGCTGCTCCTGCTGCTGCCGTTCGTCCTCGTCGGCGTGGTCGCGATCGCGATCCCGGCCCGTGGCGCTGATGCTGCTCGGCGGTGCACTCGCGAACGCCGCGATCTACATGTTCTTCCGCGCGACCTGGGAGCACCCGCGGTACCTGCACGCGGGCCTGCCTGCGCTGCTCGTGCTCTGGACGGCCGGCGTCGCCTACGCCGCCGACTACGCGCGGCGGGCGCGCCGAGTTGCGCACGTAAGAAGTTCGTAAGCAGGGCTTGAGCGCCCGGCGCGTTGAGTATCCTGCGCCGGTGCCTACTTCGGTCGTCACGGGCGGTGCCGGCTTTCTCGGGTCTCATCTTTGCGATGCGTTGCTCGAGCGTGGGCACCGGGTGCTGTGCGTCGACAACCTGGAGACGGGCTCGCTCGCCAACATCGAGCACATGCGGACGAACGAGTTCGTGTTCACCCCGCACGACCTGACGGTGCCGATCCGGATCGAGGAGCCGGTCGACTTCGTCTACCACCTCGCCAGCCCGGCGAGCCCGATCGACTATCTGCGGCTGCCGCTGCAGACGCTGAAGGTCGGCTCGCACGGGACGCACAACGCACTCGGGCTGGCGAAGTTCAAGCGCGCCCGCTTCCTGCTCGCGTCGACGAGCGAGGTCTATGGCGACCCGCAGGTGCACCCGCAGCCGGAGACCTACTGGGGCCACGTCAACCCGATCGGCCCGCGCGGCGTCTACGACGAGGCGAAGCGGTACGCGGAGGCGCTGACGATGGCGTATCACCGCCAGCAGGGCGTCGACACGGCGATCGTGCGGATCTTCAACACCTACGGGCCGCGGATGCGGCCCCACGACGGTCGCGCGATCCCGACCTTCGTCCGCCAGGCGATGGAGCGCAAGCCGATCACCGTCTTCGGCGACGGGTCGCAGACGCGCAGCTTCTGCTACGTCGACGACCTGATCCGCGGGTTGATCGCGCTCGCCGAGAGCGGCGAGCATCTGCCCGTCAACATCGGCAACCCGCAGGAGTTCACCCTGCTCGAGCTGGCCGAGAAGGTGCTCGAGGTGTGGGGCGGGGGCAGCGAGATCGTCTACGAGGCGCTGCCGGTCGATGATCCGAAGGTGCGCCAGCCCGACATCACGCGGGCACAGCAGGTACTCGGGTGGGAGCCCGAGGTGGGTCTCGACGAAGGGTTGCGCAAGCTTCACTCGTCGCTGCGGGAAGCACCGGTTGGGTAGACGCGCGGCAGCGATCGCGCTCGTCCTGGTGACGGCGCTCCTCTGCGCGCAGGCCGCCTCGGCGTCGCGCTTCGTCCAGCTCGGGATCTTCGACGACGCGCAGATCAACTACGGCAACCCCGACAAGGTGTTCCCGCAGCTCAAGCAGCTGCGAACGCAGCTGATCCGCGTCAACCTCGTCTGGGGCGGGCCGAACGGCGTCTCGAAGCGGAAGCCGGTCAACCCGATGAACCCGAACGACCCGGCGTACGACTGGTCGGTCTACGACCGCACCGTCTTCTTCGCGCAGCAGTACGGGATGAAGGTCGTCTTCTCGATCGTCGGCACGCCTCCGTGGGCGAACGGCGCCAAGGGCGTCAACGTCGTCCCGCGCAGCGCGCTCGATCTCGAGCGCTTCGCGACCGCCGCCGCGCGCCGCTACAGCGGCACCTTCCGGACGGAGGACGACCGCGTGATCCCGCCCGTGCGCCAGTGGCTCGCCTGGAACGAGCCGAACAACCCCGCCTTCCTGCGGCCGCAGTACAAGAAGGTCGGCGGCACGAACGTGATCCAGAGCGCGATCGACTACGCGAAGATCTGCAACGCGATCGTCAAGGGAGTCCGCAAGACGACGGTGGGCGCCTCCAAGGTCGCCTGCGGCGTCACCGGCCCGCGCGGCAACAACAACCCGAACTCGGTCCGGCCGGCCGTCTCGCCGCTGCCGTTCCTGCGCGCGATGAAGAAGGCGGGCGCGAAGGGCTTCGACGCCTACGCGCATCACCCGTACTACGGCGCGCCCCGCGAGACGCCGAGCACGCCGCCGCCCCCCGGGATCCATGGCAACGCGCCGACCGCGATCACGCTCGGCAACTTCAGCCTGCTCGTGCGCGAGGTGACGCGGCTCTACGGGAACAAGCGGATCTGGATCACCGAGTACGGCTACCAGACGAATCCGCCCGACCGCATCTTCGGCGTCTCGTTCGCGAATCAGGCGAAGTACCTGCGGGACGCGTACGGGATCGCAAAGCGCCATCCGCGCATCGACATGTTCCTCTGGTTCCTGCTCCGCGACGAGCGGCGCGGCGCCGAGGGCTGGCAGTCGGGCCTCCTGACCGCCTCGGGCGCGAAGAAGCCGTCGTTCGCCGCGTTCCAGAAGCTCCGCGGGTAGGTTCTGCCGCGTGAGCGGTTCCGACTGGCCGGGCGAGGACCGCCGGCATCCGCCTCTGAGCTCGCCCACCTGGGCCGTCCGCGCACCGCTCGCCGCCTGGCTCCAGGAGCAGGCGCAGGTGGGGGACGGGCTACCGCGTCCTCGACGTCGGCTGCGGCCCGAAGCCGTACTACCCGTTCTTCGCCGAGCGGGCGTCCGAGTACGTCGGCGTCGACGTCGTCGACAACCCGGCCGCCGAGCTGCGCGGGCCCGTCGAGGCGCTTCCGGTCGAGGACGGCTCCTTCGACCTCGTCCTCTGCACGCAGGTGCTCGAGCACTGCGACGACCCCGTCCAGGCCGTGCGCGAGCTCCGGCGCGTGACCGCCCCGGGGGGCCGCGTGCTCGCGTCGACCCACGGCGTGCAGTGGTACCACCCCTCGCCGGTGGACTACTGGCGCTGGACGCACGAGGGGCTTCGACCGCCTCTTCACGACGAACGCCGAGTGGAGCGAGGTCGAGGTGCGGCCGTCCGGCGGTACCGCGGCCTGCCTGGCGATGCTGGTCGGCGCCTACACGGAGCTCGCGCTGAAGCGCGCGCATGCGAAGCCGCTGGCGCGCGGGCCGGTGTGGGTGCTGAACCGGGCGGCGGCCGCGCTCGATCGCCGCGTCTCGGCTTCTCGCCGAGCCGCGACCCGGCTCGCTGACCGCGAACTTCCACGTGGTCGCCGCCGTCGGCGCCTAGAGCACCTCGTCGTAGAGGGCGACGGTCCGGTCGGCCATCCGCGCGACGGAGAACTCCGTCAGCGCCCGTCTCCGCCCGGCCTCGCCGAGCGCCGCCGCGCGCTCGCGGTCGGTGAGCAGCGACTCCAGCTGCCGTGCGAGGCCCGTCGTGATCGCCGGGCTCGACGAGCAGCCCGGTCTCGCCGTCCGCCACCACCTCCGGCACCGCGCTCACGCGTGTCGCCACGACCGGCAGCCCGGCCAGCATCGCCTCGAGCAGGACGATCCCGAAGCCCTCCCAGCGCGAGCTGTGGACGAAGACGTCTGCTCGCTCGAGCCAGTCGTGGATGTCCGTGCGACCGGGCAGCGCCACGGCCCCGGCGACCCCGAGCTCGGCGGCGAGCGCCCGCGTCTGCGCTTCGAGCGGACCGCTGCCGAGGATCGCGAGCCGCGCCTGCGGCACGTGGGCGTGCACGAGCGCGAACGCCCGCAGCAGCGTCGCGTGGTCCTTCTGCTCGATCAGCCGGCCGACCGCGACCGCGAGCGGCGCATCCGGCGGGACGCCCGCCTCGGCCGGAGTCGGGTCGGACGGGGCCGCCGGAAGCTCGTCGAGGCCGTAGCGGATCGTCACCAGCTTCGCCGGGTCGTGCCCAGCGCGCTCGAGGAAGCGCCGCACGGCGTCGGAGATCGCGATCAGCCGCCGCGCCGGCCGGGCGAAGGCGCGGTCGACGTAGCGGAAGGGGCCGAGCAGATAGCGGTCGTCGTTGTGCCGGGTCGAGACCGACGGGATCCCGAGCAGGCGCGCGGCCGCGCCGCCGTAGATGTCGGCGTGGACGAGGTGCGTGTGCACGAGGTCGGGCCGCTCGGCCCGGACCGCGCGGTGCGACGTCACGCGCCATGCGCGGGCTGACGTCGAGGCCGCAGCGGACGGAACGATGCGGGACGCCGAGCCGGTCGAGTCGCTCGTAGAAGCGCGCCGCGTCGCTCCCGGGCACGTCGAGCCCGAGGAAGCGGGCGTCGACGCCGCGCTCGCGCAGCGCCGGCAGCAGCGCGAGCAGGTGCCCCTCGGAGCCGCTCACGCCGGTCAGCTTGTGGAGGTGGAGGACCTTCACCGGAGCAGCCGGCGGTAGATCTCCTCGATCTCGTCCGCCATCCGGTCGACGGCGAAGCGCGCGCGCACGTCCTCGGCGCCGGCGGCGCCCATCCGCGCTCGCAGCTCGGGGTCGGCGGCGAGCGTCGCCAGACGGCCGGCCAGAGCGTCCGTGTCGCCGATCGACTCGAGGTAGCCGCTCTCACCCTGCGCGGACGACGGTGCCGGTCCCGCCCGCGCGGGTGGCGACGACCGGGCGTGAGGCCGCCAGCGCCTCGATCGCGACCACGGGCGTGCCCTCGTTCGCCGAGGTCAGCAGGAGCGCGTCGAACGACGCGTACCAGGGCCGGATGCTCTTCTGGAAGCCGACGAGGCGGCAGCGGTCGGCGACGCCGAGGTCGGCGGCGAGCGCCTCCAGCGTGGCGCGATCCTCGCCGTCGCCGACGAGCACGAGCAGCGCGTCGACCTCGCGGTCGACGGAGCGCGCGCTAGCGTGCGGACGAGGTCGAGCGGGCGCTTGATCGCGGTCAGCCGGCCCGCCCAGCCGACGACGAAGGTCTCGTCTGCCGCGCCGATCTCCGCCCGCAGCTCGCCGTCGCGCCTGCTCGTCGGCCTCGCTCCACGGCGGCAGGTCGAAGCCGTAGGGGACGACCGCGAAGCGGCCGGCGGGCGCGACGCCGAAGCCGACGAGGTCGTCGCGGACCTCGTCGCTGACGGCGATCAGCGTCCCCGACGCATGGGCGAGCAGCCGCTCGACGAGGCGGAAGACCCGCTCCCAGCGACGGCTGAAGTAGCCGCTGAGGACGTGGCCGTGGTAGGTGTGGACGAGCGCCTGCGGGCGCCTGCGGCCGGACGCGAGCGCAGCGAGGCGACCGGTCGCGCCGGCCTTCGCGGTGTGGGTGTGGAGCACGTCGGGTCGCCGCGCCCGGATGATCCGCCGCAGTGCGAGGATCGCCGCGGTGTCCGCCCGCGGCGACAGCTCCCGCTGCAGGGCCGGGAGCCGGATCAGGTCGACGCCGAGCTCGTCGGCGACGTACTCCATCGACTCCTCGCCGGCGGCCAGCGTGCCCGCGACGACGACGACGTCGTGACCGCGCCGCGCTTGCTCGCGCGCCAGCTGGAGGACGTGGAGCGCGGCGCCGCCGACGTTGAGGCGCGCGATCACGTGCACGATCCTCATGCCGTTTCCGAACGCGATCCCGGCGGTGAGAGCGACGGTGCCAGCGCGGTGACGCCGATCGTGATCCAGAAGATGGCCGCGAGCGGGATGCCGCCGAAGAGCGCCGCGCCCGCCAGCCCGCCCGCGAGCGCACCCAGCCATGCCGCGGGCAGGTAGGCGGCCGGCTCGTCGGGATCGTCCCCGCGGCCAGGCGCGCGCGACCCGGACGGCGGTCCGGACCGTCACGAAGGCGAGGATCAGGAACAGGAGGGCGCCGACGATGCCGAGCTCGTACAGGACCTGGTCGTACGTCTGCTGCGGGATGAAGCTGTCGTCGGACGGAGGGGAAGTAGGTCGCCGGCTGATCGGGAAAGCGCGCGCGGGCGTCGTCGATGTAGTGCACGTACTCGTCCGGCGGCAGCTCCCCGTGCCACCCGGTGCCCACGATCGGGTTGTCGAGGAAGACACGGCCGCCGATGTACGCGTCGATCAGGCGCTCGTTCCAGCTGGCGGCGTTGCCGGAGGGATCCGCCTGCTTCTCGCCGATCCCGATCGAGCGCAGGAAAGCGCCGAGGTCGCCCGATCCTGAGCCCGAGCACGCCCATCGTGATCGCCGCCGTCGACGCGAGCGTCAGGCCGACGGCTCGCCTCGTCGCGGCACCACGCACGAGTGCGACCGCGACGATCGCGCCGACTGCGAGGTACAGGCCGAGCAGCCCGGCGACGGCGGCGCCGAGGACGACGCCGATCGCGCCGGCGACCCCGGCGACGAGCGGCAGCCGGCCGAGGCGAGTGCCGCGGCGTGAAGAGCGTGGCGAGCCCGACCGCCAGCGTCATCGTCGAGAGAGCGGCGAGGTCGTGCTCGCCGAGGAACGACGGTTGGCGCCGCCCCGGGAAACGCGACTCCACGAACGGGCGCGTCGAAGAAGGCGAGCACGCCGTACGCCGACCGCGGCGACGGTGAAGGCGACGAGCGCTCCGACGAGCAGCCACAGCTGGAGCCGCCGCCGGACGAAGAGCACGAAGCCGAGCGCGAGCACGCCGTACTCGAGCAGCTTGGCGGCGGAGACGACGGCGTCGGCGCCGTTCGCGGCCGACGAGAGCAACAGCCAGGCCGAGAACGCCGCCGCCGCGATCGTGACGGCGCGCGCCGGGCGGGGCAGGCTGCGGCTCCCGAGCAGGCGCTGCAGGCAGAACGCCGCCAGGACCACGAGCGCAGCGTCCGCGAGGACGAAATCGACCTCGCTGCCGGCGACGTCGAGGGTGAAACTGGGCTGGTCGATCGACCGGATCAGGCTCAGAACGGTGGCCGTCGCGAGCACGATCAGCGGCAGGTCGACCGCCGACCGCCAGTGCGGCTTCGCACCGGGGTCAGCCATGCCGCGCCTTATACTACGCGGGTGATCGTGGGCCTCGGGCCGTTACCGGATGCCCCATTCTCCTTCTGATGCGCATCACCGTCCTCCCCGGAATCTGGCCCCCTGACGTCGGCGGCCCGGCAACGCACGGGCCCGAGCTGGCGCGGTTCCTGGTCGGCCGTGGCCACGCCGTCCAGGTCGTGACGATGGCGTCCGAGCCGCCCACAGAGCGGCCGTGCCCGGTGACGACGATCGACCGCACGCCGGCCCTTCCCGATCCGGTACGGCGAGCTCACGGTGCGCGCCGCGGTGCGCCGCGCGCACCGCCGACGTCGTCTACGCATCGGCCACCTACGCGGCGGCCGCCACCGCCTCGACCGCGGCCCGCCGGCCCCTCGTCGCCAAGCTCGTCTCCGACCCAGCCTACGAGCGGGCGCGCCGCTGGGGCCTCTTCGACGGCACGCTCGAGGAGTTCCAGCGGGCAGGAGGCTCGACGGCTGACTGGCGCTGAAGCGCGGCGCGGACGCAGGCGCTCCGGCGCGCCGTCACCGTGGTCGTCCCGAGCCGGTACCTCGCCGAGATCGCACGCGGCTGGGGCCTCGACGACGAGCGCTTGCACGTCGTGCCGAACCCGGCTCCGCCGCCGCGCGCGAGCCACGTCCGGCGAGCGCAGCGGGCTCGTCTTCGCGGGCCGGCTGACGCGGCAGAAGGCGATGCATGTCGCGCTCGACGCGCTCGCGCACGTCCCGGCCGCCCAGCTGACGGTGATCGGCGACGGCCCCGACCGCGCACGCCTCGAGCGGCACGCCCACGAGGCGGGGCTGAACGGGCGGGTCCGCTTCGTCGGCTCCGCTCCCTCGCGACGAGGTGCTGGACGCGCTCGCCGGCGCGGAGGCATCCGTCCTCTCGAG
Source organism: uncultured Gaiellaceae bacterium (assembly GCA_963827015.1). Lineage (GTDB taxonomy): Bacteria > Actinomycetota > Thermoleophilia > Gaiellales > Gaiellaceae > Gaiellasilicea. The sequence continues at coordinate 24,928 of CAWGZI010000021.1, forward strand.
CGACTGGGAGAACTTCCCGCATGCGGCCGTCGAGTCGCTCGCGGCGGGCACGCCGCTGGTGGCGACCGCGGTCGGCGGCGTGGGCGAGATCGTGGTCGACGGCGTCAACGGCCTGCTGGTTCCGCCCGGGTCCTCGGACGCGTTCGGCCGGGCGCTCGAGCGGCTGCTCGGCTCGCCGGAGCTGCGCGCACGCCTCGCGGACGGGGCGCGTGCCTCGGTCGCGGAGCTCGACGCCGACCGGATCTACGGCCGCATCGAGCAGCTGTTGGAGGCGGCACGGCGGTGAGCGACGGGGTCGTCGAGGGCGAGCGGCCGCGGATCCTGATGGTCGGCCGGATGACGTACCCGCTGCCGCTGCCCGGCTGGCTGACGAGGAAGTTCGACGCGCTCGAGCGCCAGCTCGACCTGCGCGTGGTCGCCACGGCCGACCCGGCCAGCACCGCCGAGGACGAGCGCTTCCGTCTCCTCCAGCCGAGCCGCGTCCGCATGCTCGACGGCGTCCTCTTCTATCTCCGCCTGCCGTTCCACGTGCGCCGCCAGATCAAGGAGTTCGGGCCGGAGGCGATCATCGCCGAGAGCCCCTACACCGCGGCGCCTGCGCTCGTCGGCCGGGCGCTCGCGCGCGGCAGCCGGCCGAGGCCACAGGTCGTGATCGAGGTGCACGGCGACTGGCGGACGGCCACGCGGCTGTACG
>CAWGZI010000022.1:0-28329 GCA_963827015.1 uncultured Gaiellaceae bacterium
GCCTGTCCAGATATGTCGGGCTCAATGGTTCGGCTCAGAGTATCGGGCTGAAGACATGGTGCAAGCTTGGCGTCCCGGCCGAGCGAGAGGCCGCTCGGCCCGCCTTTTCGCTCTCGGATGCTGCGGCGGACGCAATCCGCCCCTGGAACAGTTTGAGCAGGTTGTGGGCGGTGCAGACGATGCCCATTCGCCGGAGACTTGTCGAGGCCTCGCAACAGGAACTGGCTGAAGCCGCGGGCCTGCTTGATCTGGCCGAACACAGGCTCGGGCGGCTGCTTGCGCAGGCGATAGGGGCCCTCATGCCCGCCGGCCTTGAACTGCTCGCGCATCGCCTCGACCTTGCGCTTGGTCTGCGGCCTCGCCCTTCTCCGTCCTGATCCGCCGTCGACGCGGGCGCGACCTTGGCGTGCTCTGGCCCGGCCGGTCGCGACGAAGCCGGCGATGCCCGGTCCTCCAGCGCCGCCAGGTTCGCCTCCGAACAGTAGCCTGAATCGGCCGAGAGCTGCGCGGGCTTCGCGCCGAGATTGGTCTCGATCGCATCGGCCATCGGGACCAGCTGGCCGCGTCGACGGCGCTCTGGGTCAGTCCTGCGCCACGATGACCTGCGCCTCGGCGTCGACGGCGGCCTGGGCGTTGTAGCCCTGCACGAAGCCGTCCTTGCTTTCATGATCCGGCTCTCGGGATCGGTGAAGTTGCTCTGCGCTTTGGAGGGGTCCGCTGGGCGGGCGGCCGGGCGGCCGTCTTCTTGCGGCTCGGCCTCGCGCTTCTCCTCCGCCGCGGCCTCCGCCTTGCGTCGGCTTCGGCCGCCGCCTTCGCCTCCGCCTCCAGCGCCGCCTTGGCCTCGCGGATCTTCTCCGCCCGGCCTTCTTGTCGGCCACCCACTCCGGCATCTCGTCGCCGGTCCTGTCGCGGCCGTGCAGCTTGTCCTCTGCGGCGTCCGCCGCTTCGGCCGCCGCCAGCCAGGCGTCGACCTCCGCCTCCAGCTCCGCCGCGCTTCTCCATCCGCTCGTAGCTCATCGCCTTGTGCTTGGAAGCGTTGGCCTTGATCTTCGTCCCGTCCAGCGCCACATGCCCGAGCTTGACCAGTCCGGCCTGCCTGGCACAGCTTCAGCACCTGCACGAACAGTCCCCAAGCGCCGTCAGATGCCGCTTCCGGAAGTCGGAGATCGTCCGGAAGTCCGGCGCATCGGCGTCACTGCCAGGAAGTCGACCCGCTCCCCGCACGCCCTCGCGAGCCGCCGCGAGGAATAGACCCCGCAGCAGTAGCCGTAGAGCAGAAGCGCCGTCATCATCACCGGATGAACGGCGGATAGCCCCGCTCCTCCCCGTAGGTCCCGGTGATCGCCGAAAGGTCCAACTCGTCGCGAACCAGGCTGCGCACAAAGCGGGCCAGATGCTCCTCCGCCACGAAGTCCACCACCGTCGGGGGCAGAAACAGCGGCTGATCCATCATCCAGGGACGAAAGGTCTTGCTCATGGACAAGACAAATCGATTCGCGCTTCTCTGGCCAGCCAGAAAAACCGCCTATTACTCAGACAGGCTCCTAGCCTGGATTTCTCAAACGCGAAGGTGCATCGGGGCGGAGAATCTGAGAAAAGTGTTGTGCAGCAACAAATTGTCTCGATTCGAAGAGTGCCCCGATGCAAGCAGAGTGTACACCGAGGCTGTTCGCGTTTGAAGCCGTCGAGCGACGATCGGTTGTTGCCGGGTTCGATGGCGGCGAGATCACGTCGAACGCCGGGGCGTTGCTGCTGGGACAAGTGGATCGCGGCCTCGGGCTGATGCGTCGGTTTGCGCCTGCTTCATCGACCGGCGCGATCCCCGCTATGTCGAGCACCGTGTGGAGACGCTGGTCGGGCAGCGGATTTTCGGCTTGGTGCTGGGCTACGAGGACCTCAACGATCACGACGAGTTGCGCAAGGACCCGACGTTTGCGGTGTTGGCGGGCAAGCTGAGCCCGGTGCTGCGGACGGACTGCGAGGCTCTGGCGGGCAAGAGCACGCTCAATCGTCTGGAGCATACGCCGAAGCGGCACGCATCGAAGTATCACAAGATCGATTGCGACGGGGCGCGGGTCGATGCCTTGCTGGTCGACCTGTTCCTCGAGGCGCACGCGCGTGCGCCGCGCGAGATCGTGCTCGATCTCGACAATACCGACATCCCGCTACACGGCGCGCAGGAAGGCCGCTTCTTCCACGGCTACTACGACAATTACTGCTATCTGCCGCTCTACGTGTTCTGCGGCCGGCACCTGCTGCTGGCCAGGCAGCGGCGTGCCAATGTCGCCGGCAGCGACGGCGCCATCGAGGAGATGGCGCGCATCGTCGCCCACATTCGCGCCAAGTGGCCGCGGGTGCGGATCGTCCTGCGCGGCGACAGCGGCTTTTCCACCGACCCGCTGATGCACTGGTGCGAGGCGAACCGCGTCGATTACGTGTTCGGCCTGGCGCGCAATTCCCGCCTGGTAGCGGAGCTGGCCCAACAGCTCGCCGAGGCCAAGCGACGGCACATGACGACAGGCCTGCCGGCACGGGTGTTCCGCGAATTCCGCTATCGGACGCTGGACAGCTGGAGCCGTGTCCGCCGCGTCGTCGGCAAGGCCGAGCACGACAGAGGGCGCCAATCCGCGTTTTGTCGTCACCTCGCTCAAGCGCACCGCCTCGCGGCCGGCGTCGCGGCTTCGAAGGCCGCCGCCTCTATGAAAAGCTCTACTGCGCCCGCGGCGAGGCCGAGAACCGCATCGGCGAGCAGTTCGAGCTGTTCGCCGATCGCGCCTCTTCCGCCACGATGGCGGCCAACCAGCTGCGCCTGTGGTTCTCGGCAATGGCCTATGTTCTCGTCGACACCTTGCGCCGCGTCGGCCTGCGCCATACTCAGTTCGCCGATGCCGCGGCGCAGACCATCCGGCTCAAGCTGTTGAAGCTCGGCGCGCAGGTGCGCACCAGCGTGCGCCGCATTCACTTCGCTCTCGCATCAGCCTGCCCGAACAAGGTCGAGTTCGAGATGGCGTATCTCTATCTGCGGCGCTTCTTCAGCTCCGCCTGAAAACGGCCAGCGCGTCGAAAGCTGAACACGGCTTCCGCGACGCCGAGGCGCGTCCCAAGGACTCGCATTGCGGGAACGACCAAACACCCGGACTCGCGATCCGCGAGCACAAACCACAGCGTCCTCCTCGAGCCAAACTCGCGCCTCTTCCCCGCAAAAAACGGCGTCAAGCGGCTCAACAGCCGCTAAACTGCAAAACGTTTGAGAAATCCAGGCTAGCCTTGAGAATACCGGAGCGCGTTTGGAGGTAAGCGGCTGAGGACCTTACGACCGATGGGTTCTCAGTCGCAGCGTCTGAAAAAGGAAACATGTCGAAACACGAGGACGTTGTGTATCGCAAGCTGCCTCCCAAAGTCGACGTTACAGCGCGGGACCAAGCCTCATGCAATCTGGATTGAAGGATACCCAGAGCCCCACCCGCTGATCAGCAAAAAGCTTTATTCCATGGGCGTACAAGTGTTTTGGATCAACCATGTGAAATGCGTACTGAGTAGAGATACAATAGTTATGGCAATAATTGTTTTCAGCTTCTAGCTGTGCGCAGAAAATCGGTTCGCTTATCCCAATGCAACCAGGGTCGATGTTCATGAATTTGCCTAGTCTGCTTCCTCCTCGCCTCAGAAACTCTCGCCTTCGGGAATTTTTAAAGCGGAGTCGCAGCCGCCGAACCCCGGCCGCCTCTCTATCGCCAAAGTCGATAACGTAGAAGTTAGGGGAGCAGTCAGGTGTGTCATTCAATACATCGCCGTTCACATACACCCTAGCAAGAACCTCTTGATATTGGCATTCTGGGCAGCGAGAGCGGGGATGTCACGCGTAGCGAGGATAAAAGCACCACCGTCATAAAGTTTAACGCCTCACTATAGTCAATGTTGTGGTGGAGCCGTTTCGCGGCCGAGAACTCCAAAGACACCGCCAGAGTAGAGCCAATAGAAAGTACGCTCGCCCCATTCAGGCTTTTTGCTCCATGGTACTTACCTCGGAAGACATGCACTTGGCTAATCGTGACATTACCACCCACTTCGCCCAGGCCAAGCGCTACCTGACACAACGTTGTAAATTTCTGCGCCGTGCTCAAGGATCGGATCGAGACCGACAGTTCGCGTCGCCGTCTCCGAAATACTATTGGTGGCAAGCAAACCAAACGCACCCTCTCGTCTTAACGATTGAAATGCTCGCCGGAAGAAAAAGGCGCAGAGGTCAGCAGCTCCCTTGGACCTGTCGAACAGCTGTTTGAGAAGCGCGCAATACATTGGGCCGAGATGCGTTGGCATCTGCTTACCACCCAAGAAAGGAGGATTGCCCACACTACGTCGAAACCTGCATTGTCCCGCGCAAATACCTCCGGAAACTCCGACTTCCCAGTGAAATGGCATGAGTCGTGTGGTGCACAATTTTATGTCCTGCAGCGATTTCAGATCCGTTGTCCACTCGCGGACTGTGCGTGCCGCCGATAGCCAGGCTCTCGATTTCCGCTCTTGTGCGCTCGCGGGCCTTCGGTCTTGTCTGTCGCGAAGAACGCCGCGACTCACGGCGTCGCCCATCGCGCGGGTCTCGTCGAGGCGGCTTCTCGATCGTACCGATGCCGCGCTTCCTGAATCGCGCGCGCGGTGTCGTCGGGCGCCGTCTGGATTTCGGCGCGGCCCTTCATCGCCTCGGCGACGCGGTCCTTCACCAGTTGCCGGAACAGCGGCAGGCCGGGCTTCGACGTGTCCCAATGCGCCGCCGCGATCTGCGCCTGCGTCAGCCCCACCAGGCTGTCGCCCGATTTCAGCGCGTGGTCGAGGAAGGTGAACTCGTGGTCGCGCGCCAGCGTCGCGAGCCACAGCGACAGCTTGGCGAGATCGATGGCGAGCGGGTTCTTGTCGACGCCATAGAGGCAGCGCTGCGCGACCAGCCGGCGGGCGTGCAGCTCCTCGTCCTCGTCCGGCGGGATCGCCGGCTTCTCTCCGGCCAGCGCGCCCAGGCCTCGACCAGCTGCGTCGCGAGCGCGCGGCAGGCCTCGACCAGGAACGCGCCCGAGCCCATGGCCGGATCGCAGACCTTGAGATCGAGGATCTGCTCCGGCGTCGCGTCTCGGCCCGAGCCGCTCGAAGGCCGGCTCGAGCGCGTGGCGCACGATCGGCTCGGTGAGCGTGCGCGGCGTGTAGTGGCTGCCGGTGCGGCGGCGCTCGTCGGTCGGCTGCAGGATCGGCGTGCCGGCGGCGACGCTCGTGCCTGCCGCGGCGAGCCGCGCTCGTCGACGATCGGGTCGAGCGCCGCGGCGAGCGTCGGCGACGCTCTTCGCTGCCTCGACGCGCCTTGCGACGCTGCGTCGGCAGCTGGCCGCGGTCGGCCTCCTCCTTCAGATACTTCATGCGGTCCTTGCCGCTTGCGGCGAGCAGCGCGTCGAGATCGACGAAGACCGGCGTGCGGTTGTTCTTGCCGGCCTGGATGGCCAGCGACGCGGCCGCCGGCGGTCTCGACCGTGAAGCCCATGACCGTCTCGTAGACCGAGCCGATCTGCTCGACGTCGAGCGTGCGGTAGGACAGGCGCTCGCGCGTCGCCGGCCCGCGCCCTGCAGGGTCATCAGGCCTTCGAGGATGCGCAGGACGCAGCCGTCGGAGACCGGCGAGCACGCTGCGCGGGTCGCCGGCGCCCGGCGCGGCCTTCGAGGAACGGAAACGCGTCCGGGTCGAACAGCTTGCCGCCGCGCGCCTGGACGAAGCCGGCTCGGCATGGCCGCCGTGGATCAGCCGGAACAGCGCGAGCAGCTGGCCCCAGCCGCCGCGCCGCTCGTCCATGGTGTCGGGATTGAGCGCGGCGTCCTCGACGAGCCTGGCGTAGAGCCCGCGCACCGAATAGCCGCTCTCGTAGAGCGCTCGCGCGCGGCCGTCGGTGCGCGAGGGCAGCAGGTCGCGGTCCTCGGCGTAGAGCACGAACACGAGCCGCATGCAGGACGGTGAGCAGGCCTTCGTAGAGATGGCCGGGCCGGCGCGCGCGCGCAGCTCGCGGATCGAGGTCGGGCGTCGGCGGCATCGAGCCCGCGCAGCAGCTCATGCAGCGCGCCGAGCACCTGCTCGGCGAGCGCGGTCGAGACCGCGGCCTGCGCCTCGCGGCTTTTCTTCAGCAGCGCGGGCAGGCGGCGGTCGTCGGCATCGGTGAACAGGCGGAAGCGGTCGAGCAGCAGCTTGAGGCCGCCGAGCATCGGCCGGCCGGCGACGCGTCGCAAGCGCCGCAGCGGGAAAGTCGAGCCAGCCCGAGGTCTCGCCGCGCGGCGCATAGACGACGAGCCGGCAGACGTCCGTTGTCGCGTCGATCGACAGAGCACGCCGGGATAGACGCCGGTTTCGCGCAGCAGCCGCTCGAAACGCTGATGCGCGCGTCGCCTCCCAGCCGTCGAGCGTCGCCGCGCGCGTCGGGATCGACGCCCGGCGGCTCGATGCGCACCAGCAGCTGCCAGGGCCGGTCCGCCGTCGGCCCGAGCTCCGTGCACCGCCCAGGTCGGGCCGAGCGTCGTGCCGTGCTCGGGCAGGCGGACGTCGAAGCTCGTCGGGCAGCGGCGGGCCGCCGGGGCTGCCGGCGACGATGCCGCGCCTCCCAGCCGAGGACGCTCGCGCAAGAACGCCCAGGGATCGGCGCAGCGCCGGCTGCGCTCTGGATCGCTCGATCGATGAGCTCGGCGACCTCGCGCGCTGTCGGCCTGCGTCTGGCGGCGCTGGCGCGAGGCCGAGGTCCTTCAGCAGCGACTGGGCGCGACGACCAGACCGACCGGCTGCACGTGGTCCAGCCATTCGAGGTCGGGATCGCGCTTGGTCTCGGTCGCCATGGCGCTCAGCCCGTCGCCGGCCAGAGGTAGACCAGGCCGACCGGCTCGAGCCGGTGCGCGCCACGTCGTAGGCGGCGCGGATGCGCTCGGGCTCGCTCGTCGATCTCCTTCTCGAGCCGCGCGAGCCGCTCGTGCCAGTGGCGGCGGTCGGCTGCGCTGCTCGCGCCGCTCGTCGTCGGCGATGCCCGGCAGCAGCAGCTGATCGGCGATCGAACTCGTCGTCGGCCTTGGCGATGCGCTCGCGCTGCTGCTCCAGCAGCTCGGCCAGCGATCTGCGCCTCCTCCTCGCCGCGCTTGGCGAGCATCGACCTGCGCCTTCGCGCGAGCGCTCGTCGGCGCGCGCTCTCCAGCGCCGGCACGAGATCGGCGATGTCCTGCTCGACCAGCGCCTGGACCCGCGCGACGGCCATCGCCGGAGCCGGCGCGGCGCATCGCGCAGCGCCTCCTCGAGCTGGTCGAGCGTCTCGCTCCTCGCCGCTCTCGCCGAGCGGCCGCAGCGGCTTGCCTCGCGCTCGGCCTCGGTCCAGACGGCGGTGACCGGGATGATCTCCTCGTGCAGCCGCGCCGCGCCGGCGCCGTAGACGCCCAGGCGGCCCATCAGCACGACGCGCGGCTGCGCGCCCGGGCCCGATGATCACGAGACGCGCGACAGGCCGGACTGAAAGCCCTGCGACAGGAAGCGCGACAGCAGCCGCCGGACCAGCCGATGCTCGAGATGGACCTGGACGACGTCCGGCGCGTCGCGCCCGTCCGGCAGCACGCGGCGGCTCGAAGGCGATGGCGCGGATCGGCGCGTCTCGCGCGCCAGTCGTTGAGCCGCTCGCCGCGCTTGCGCGGCCGGACGCGCAGATCGTCGAACGCATCGGCCCAGCCGGCCTCGCTCGGCGAAGGCGGGGTGGCCGGGATCGAAGCCGAAGGTCGCGACGTCGCCGACGGCCTCGGCCGCGCGCTCGTCGAGCGACAGACCGGCGCGCGCCAGCGCGGCGCCGACGACGCGCCGCAGATCGTCGGCTCGACGCCGACGCGCTCGCGCGAGTGCTTCGAGCGCGTGCGCAGATCTTCCTGCTCGCTTCAGCAGCCGCTCGTAGCGCGCCTTTTCGTCGTCGTCCATCTCGGCCCGGGCGCGGGCGAGGCGCTCGGCGTCGGTCTCCTCCGTCGATGGCCTTGGCGAGCGCTTTCGCCTCGCCGCGGCGATGCCGCCGCCGGCAGCCGCTCGGTGATGCGCTCCTCGATCACCTGGCCGGCCGAGCCGAGCTGGCTGCTGGATCGATCTCGGTCTTGCGCACCAGCGCATCGAGCACGATGTCGGCCTCGCGCTGCTCATAGACGAAGTAGCGGCAGAAGACCGTCTTTGCGGGCTGGAGCTTGCGGTCGATGCGGCCGTTGCGCTGCTCCAGGCGCGAGGGATTCCACGGCAGATCGAAATGGATGAGGTCGGAGCAGTGGGTTTGCAGGTTGATGCCCTCGCGCGCCGCGTCGGTGCAGATCAGGATGCGCACGGGCTCGCGCGCCGGGATCGGCATTGAAGGCGCGCTTCACCTCCTCGCGGCGGTCCGGCCCGGTGGCGCCGGAGAACACCACGATGCGCTCGTCGGCCCGGTCGGTGTCGTCGAGCGCCTCCTGCAGGCGCCGCTCGAGCCAGCGGCGGGTGTCCTCGTACTCGGTGAAGACGATGAGCCGGCGCCGTTTCCAGCGCGGGCCGTCGAGCATGTGCGCGCGGACCCAGGCGACGAGCCAGCGCACGCGGGCGTCGGGCTTCGTCTTTGCGGCCTCGGCGATCTAGAAGACATCTCGTCGACTAGCTCATCCGAGTCCTCCTGGCGTGAAAGATAGGGGCGCAAGCGAACCCGAGCCTTTTCCTTCTCCGGTTCCGGCGAGCTGCTGAGGTTCATACCCGCAAAAACCGCCGTACTCGGGCTTTACATCTCCCACCAGCGTTCCATTCCTGTAAAGACATGCCCCGGCATACATGGGCGTCCCGCGGATCGGATCGATGGAGTACTCCACCTCGAGCAGGAGCTCTCGATTCGATTGCTTCACGACGCGAAAGGATCTTCACCCCATCGATGGTATTCGCGGTATTGACCGACTCCGGAGCAAGAGCCGCCGCGACCACGCCTCCCCCGATAGCAACAACTCCGACAGTCACCAACACCAGCCAGAGCACGTGACGATCCTCGGGTATCAGACGGCGGACGTGAACGCGAATGCTGTCTTCGGCGACTACGAGCAGCAAGCCAAATACGAGGCCAGCGATCCCAGCGACCAACGCCGCAAAGAACACCCAAAAGTTCACGCCCGGAGCTTATAGAGAATGTTCAGGACGTCGTTGCGATTCGCGCCGACGCAGCTCGTTCCGGCGGATCTTGCCGGACGTCGTCAGCGGCAGCTCGTCGACGAACTCGATCTCGCGCGGGACTTCGTACGCGGCCAGGCGCTCGCGGACTAGCGCTTTCAGCTCCGCCGCCAGCTCCTCCGACGGTGACGTCGCGACGACGAACGCCTTGATCGCCTCGCCGCGGAGCTCGTCCGGGATGCCGATCACTGCCGCCAGCGTCACCGCCGGGTGGCGGATCAGGCACTCCTCGATCTCGCCCGGGCCGATGCGGTGGCCGGCGCTCGAGATCAGGTCGTCGGTGCGGCCGACGAAGCGGTAGTAGCCCTCGTCGTCGACCTCGGCCAGGTCGCCGGTGTGCAGCCGGCCGTCGCGCACCTTCTCGGCCGTCGCCGCCTCGTTCCGCCAGTAGCCCAGGAACACCACCGGGTCGCCCTCGACCGCCACCGTCACCTCGCCGTCGACGAGCCGCACGTCGTGGCCCGGGTACGCCCGCCCCATCGAGCCGGGCTTCGCCGGCCACGCCTTGCAGTTCCCGATCAGCAGGTTCGCCTCCGTCTGGCCGTAGAACTCGTTCAGCCTCGCGCCCAGCCGCTCGGAGCACCACGCCGCCGTCTCCTCGCCGACCATCTCGCCGCCGCTCGCGAGCGTGCGCAGCGACAGCGCCGGGCCGTCGTGCGCGGCCATCATCCGCAGCGCCGTCGCGGGCATGAAGACGTTGCGCACGCCGAGCCGCGCGATCAGGTCGAACGCCAGCTCGGGATCGAACTTCGTCGTCTGGAAGGCGAGCACGGGGCGGCCGTGGTAGAGGCCGGGCATGAGCACGTCGAAGAGGCCGCCCATCCAGGCCCAGTCCGCGGGCGTCCAGATCAGGTCGTCCGGCTGCGGGAAGAAGTCGTGCGAGAGCTCGAACCCCGGCAGGTGGCCGTAGAGGACGCGGTGCGCGAGCAGCGCGCCCTTCGGCGGCCCGGTCGTGCCCGAGGTGTAGACGATCAGCGCCGGCGCGTCCGCCGCCGTCGCCACCGGCTCGAAGCGATCCGAAGCGGCCGCGAGCAGCGCCGGCAGCTCGCGGTCGACGTCGATCGTCTCCACGCCCTCGAGCTCGCGGTCGGCGAGCACGACCGCCGGATCCGCGTCGCCGAGCCGCACCGCCATCGCGTCCGGGCCGAAGCGGGTCGACAAGGGAACGGCGATCGCGCCGAGCTTGTAGACGGCGATGTGCGCGACCGCCGTCTCGGGCCGCTGCGGCAGCGCGATCCCGACGCGATCTCCCTCGCCGATCCCGCGAGCCCGCAGCGCGTTCGCGAGCCGGTTCGAGTCGTCGGAGAGCTCGCCGAAGGTGACGCGCCGGGTGACCTCGCGTCCGTCCGTGACCACGATCGCGACCGCGTCGCGCGGGTGGCGCTCGCAGACGTCGACGCCCAGGTTCACCTGCGCCGGCACCTGCCAGCGGAAGCTCCCGTACAGCTCCTCGTAGCTCAGGCCCAGAGGCGCTCCAGCAGCGCGAGGTAGACGCGCGTCGCCCGCACGAGCTCCGCGACCTCGATCGACTCGACGTCGCCGTGCGCGCCGGTTCCCATCGGGCCGTGGTAGACGGTCGGGATCCCCGCCGCGTGGAACATCGCGCCGTCGGCGACGAGCCTCACGCCGGCGAGCGGCAGCTCCTGCCCGGTCACGTCGCGGTACGCCTCGCGGAGCGCGACGACGAGCCTGTCCTCGGGGTCGATCTGGTAGGCGCCCCGCGAGACCTGCAGGTCGAGGTCGATCGCGCAACCGGAGTCCGCCGCGATCGGCTCGAGCAGCGCCCGGAACTCGGCCTCCGCCTGCTCGACCGTGTTCCCCGGCGCCCAGCGGCGCGTGCCGACGAGGCGGCACTCGACCGGGTGGCGGTTGTAGAAGTCGCCGCCGTGCACCTCCCCGAGGAAGTACGACTCCGGCCCGACCCACTCGTGCTCGACCGCCGCCAGCTCCTCGTTGCGGGCGCGGATCGCCTCGATCACCCTGGCGGCGACGAGATTCGGATTCGGCGTGCCGGCCGCGGTCATCAGCTCGTGGGTGACGTCGCCGTCGCGGCGGATCGTGATCTCGAACGTCGCGCAGCCGACGTGCGCGACATTGAGGGTCGAGGCGCCGAGCTCGCCGACGACGCCCATGTCCGCCGTGAAGCCGTACTCGCCGAGGAGGTACGTCAGGTCCTGGCCGCGCCCCAGCGGCGACTCGTGCAGGCCCACCGCGACGATGACGAGCTCGCCCGGGAACGACCGGCCGGCGACCGCGCGCGCCGTCTCGGCCGCGCACGCCAGCGCGCCCTTCATGTCCGCGGTGCCGCGCCCGTAGATCGTGTCGCCGTCCACGCGCGGGGGCTCGTGCGGGATCGGCACGGTGTCGAGGTGGCCGTTGAGGACGATCGTCGGGCCGGGCTCGCCGCCGCGGAGCCGGCCGATCACGATCGGCGTCGCCGGGAAGCGCTCGTCGAGCAGCTCGACCTCCATCCCGGCCTCTTCGAGCCGCCGCCCGTAGAGGCGCGCGACCTCGGCGGTGTCGCCGGTCGGGCTCTCGACCTGGACGAGCTCCAGGGTCAGGTCGCGCAGGCGGTCGGCGTCGACGGTCACATGGTGATAATGACCTTTCCGCGGGCGTGGCCCTCGCCCAGGTAGCGGAGAGCGTCCGCCGCCTCGCTCAACTCGAAGCGCCGGTCGATGACGGACTTCACCTTTCCGGCTTCGAGCAGCTCCCGGAGGACGCCGAGGTCTTCCTTGTCGATCTTCGCGACGAAGAACTTGACCGTCTGGCTCCGGCCCAGTCCGGCCAGACGCGTGCCGATCATGTGGGACAGAGGCCCGATCCCCCCGTTCGAGGGGAACTTCGCTCCGACGACCACGACGGTCGCCTTGGGTGTCAGCACGCGCCTGAACTTCCTGAACGGCTGGCTGCCGGCGATGTCGATCATCAGGTCGTGACGCTCGCCGAGCTGGGTGAAGTCCTCCTTGGTGTAGTCGACGACGCGGTCGGCGCCGAGCGACCGCGCCAGGTCCACGTTCCCCGTGCTGCAGACGGCGGTCACGTCGGCTCCGAGCGCCTTGGCGATCTGGACGGCGTAGGTGCCGACGCCGCCGGAGGCGCCGTTGATCAGCACCTTCTGCCCGGGCTGGACGCTGCCCCTTGTCGCGCAGGGCCTGGAGGGCGGTGATCGCCGCGATCGGCACGGCCGCTGCTTCCTCGAACGACACGTTGGCCGGCTTCCGCACGAGCCGGACCTCGCGGGCGGGCGCGTATTCGGCCCAGGAGCCGGCCGACGTGCCGAACACCTCGTCGCCCGGCTGGAACTCCGTCACGTCCTTGCCGACGGCTTCGACTCGTCCCGCGACATCGGCGCCGACCCTGGTGGTCTTCGGCCCGCGCAAACCGCCACCGAACAGGCGTGTGAACATCGGCCCGGTCACCCCGTACCACTCGACCGGGTTGACGGACGCCGCGTGGACGCGCAGCAGCACCTGGTGGTCCTCGATCGTCGGCAGGTCGACCTCGCGGAGCTCGAGGACGTCCGGCATTCCGTACCGCTCGAAGACGATCGCCTTCATCGTCTTTCCCGGGCGAGCCGTCGTCTTCTCCTGGTGCAATTCCATGACTGCCATTGTTGCTCCTCTCACGTACGCTGTAAGCTTATGGTGTAAGCTAGACGTACTACGTAAGCTTGTCAAGTCATGGCGACTCGAACGAACTCACCCTCACCAGCCCGGAGTCCCGCTGAGCAGGGAGCGGGTGCTACGCGCCGCGCTCGCTCTCGCCGACACAGGCGGGATCGAAGCGCTCACCATGCGCAAGCTCGGCCAGGAGCTCGGCGTCGAGGCGATGTCCCTCTACAACCACGTCGCCAACAAGGACGACATCGTCGATGGCATCACCGAGCTGGTGCTCGAGGAGATCGAGGTGCCTGCCGGCGGGACCGACTGGAAGACGGAGATCCGCCGCACCGCGATCTCGTCGCACGAGGTGTTCCTGCGCCACCGCTGGGCGTGCAGCCTGATGATGCACCGGCCCAAGGTCAGTCCCGCGCGGCTGCTCTGGATGGAGGCGCTGCTGCGGACGCTGAGGGAAGCCGGCTTCTCGGCCGACATGACCCACCACGCGTATCACGCCCTCGACAGCCACATCACGGGCTTCACGCTCTGGCAGGTGAGCATGCCGTTCGAGACCAAGGCGGAGCTCGTCGACATGGCCGAGGACTTCCTGCAGCAGATCCCCGCCGACGAGTACCCCTACGTGATCGAGCACGCCGAGCAGCACCTCGCCCCGGCCAGCCCCGACGGCGCGACCGAGTTCGAGTTCGGGTTGGAGCTGATCCTCGACGGGCTCGAGCGAATCCGCGACACCGATCAGACGGCCTCTTCCGCCAGCGCGTAATCGAGCGACTCGTCGGACGACATCGCGCGTCCCTGCGCCCAGGCTTCGGCGAACGCCTCGTCGCCGAGTGCGGAGCGCAGGTCGGCGACGTGCCGAGCGTGGTCGGGCCAGCCGGGCTCCACCGCGTGACTTCCCACCGCCGGGCGGAGCACGCTTGCGCACGCGTACAGACGGACGGCGCGCTCGGGACGACCTTCCGCGGCTGCGACCCCCGCCAACACCTCGAAGTTGAAGAGTTGCCCGGGCCGGTCGCCCACTTCCCGCTCGATCGCGAGGCTCTCCGCGGCCAGGCGCCGCGACGTATCTTTGTCGTGTACCTCCAGAGATAAGAGTGCGAGCCTTGAAAGCGAGTGAGAGGTCCCCCATGGGTCGCCGAGCGTGCGGTGGATGTCGAGGCTCTCCTCGAGGAGCAGGCGGGCCTTTGGGTAGTCGCCCCGGGTCAGCGCGATCCCGCCGAGCGCCCTGGTCCAGTTCGCGACGCTGCGGATGTTCCCGAGCTGACGTGCCGCGCGCACGCTCTCCTCGAGCAGACGCTCGGCCTCGTCGAGCTCCCCCGGTGTGCACGCGCATATCCGGCGTTGTTGGCGGCATACGTCTCGGTCGAGAGATCGCCCGTTCGCCGCGCGATCTCGCGGCCTTCGTCGGCAAGTTCGTTTGCTCGGTCGACGTCACCCGTCGCCAGAGGCGGAGAGGCAAAGGTGGCCGAGCATCCTGGCGACTCTCCTGGTCGTCTCCTACGCGGCGATGGGCGAGCAGACTCGCCTCACCGAAGCGGCGCACCGCCTCGTGGTCGCCCTGCATGATCGCCAGCGATGCGACCCGCTCACTGAGCCTTTGCTCGCGCCATCTTCGAGCCGGAGCGCTGGGCCAGCAACTGCTCCAGGTGCTCGCGACCCTCCGTTTCAGATCCTCGCAGCTGCCAGTAGCGCCAGAGCGCTGCGCCGATCCGCAAGCCGACTTCTGCCTCGCCGCACTCTCGGCAGCCCAGGTCAGCGCGGCGCGAAGGTTGTCGCGCTCGGCGTCGAGCCGCTCGAGCCAGCTCAGCTGCTGCGGCCCGAGTAGCGCCGGGTCGGCCTCCTCGGCGAGCTCGAGATAGAAGCCGGCGTGGCGGCGGCGCACGTGCCTGGCCGTCGACCGCGCTCGGCCAGCCGCTCGAGCGCGTACTCGCGGATCGTCTCCAGCATCCCGAAGCGGGGCTCGCCGGCGGCCATGGGCTCCGTCCGAGCAGGTTGTTGTTCAAGCAGCGACTCGACACCGGCGACGACGTCGAGCTCGAGGTCGCCGGCGACCGCCCTCGCTCCATCCAGGGTGAAGCCCCCGACGAAGACGCGCGAGGCTCGTGAAGAGCGCCTGCTCCTCTGCGCCGAGGAGGTCGTAGCTCCACTCGATCGCGGCGCGCAGCGTCCGGTGCCGCTCGGGCAGGCCGGCGCCGGGCTCGGCCTTCAGGACCTCGAGCCTCGACGCCGAGGCGCTCGAGGATGTCGCGCGGCGAGAGCAGCTTGATTCGGGCGGCGGCGAGCTCGAGCGCCAGCGGGAGGCCGTCCAGGCGGACGCACAGCTCGGCGACCGCGTCGGCGTTCAGCTCGGAGAGCTCGAAGTCGGGTCGCATGTCGCGCGCGCGTGCGACGAAGAGCCGTACCGCCTCCGTGCGCCGGAGACGGTCGACCTCGAGGGGGCGAGACGGGTCGGGAAGCTGGAGCGCGGGGACGGGGTAGATCCGCTCTTCGGAGATGTCGAGCGGTGCGCGGCTGGTGACGAGGAGCGTCAGGCCAGGTGCACCCGTGAGCAGCTCGTTGAGCATCGGCGCCGCGTCGAGCAACTGCTCGAAGTTGTCGAGCACGAGGAGCACCCGGCGGCCGCGCAGGGAGGCGACCAGCGCTTCGAGCGGTCCGCGTTCCGGCCTCTCGACCAGGCCGAGCGCACCGGCAATCGTGGTCGCGACGAGGTCGGCGTCGCTGATCGGTGCGAGCTCGACGAGCACCACGCCACCCGGGAACTCAGCGTCGAGGCCTGTTGTGGCCTCGAGCAGCGAGCCGCGTCTTTCCCGTTCCGGCCGCGTCCTGTCAGGGTCAGGAGGCGCACGTCTTCCTGGCCCACCAGCGCGCGGATCTCCCGCTGCTCCCGGCTGCGGCCGACGAAGGAGGTCGCGCGGGCTCGCGGCTCTCGGTCACCGGCGCGCGTCCGGAGCCACCGACGCGACGTCCAGCTCCGGATCCTGATCGAGGATCGCCCGCTCGAGGCGGCGCAACGCCGACCCCGGCTCGATCCCGAGCTGCTCCACCAGGGTGGCCCTGGCCGACCGGTAGGCGTCCAGTGCCTCCGCCTGCCTGCCCGAGCGGTAGAGCGCGAGCATCAGCTGGCCCCGCAGGCGCTCCGCCAAGGGGTGCTCGGCGACCAGGCGCTCGAGCTCTCCGACGAGCTCGTCGGCGCGGCCGAGCGCGAGGTCTGCGTCGATGCGATCCTGAAGCGCGGAGAGGTGAAGCTCTCCCAGCCGATCGATCTCACCCTGCGCCCACGACTCGTAGGCGAACTCGGCGAGAGGCGGGCCGCGCCAGAGCGCGAGGGCCTCGCGCAGGCTCTGGGCAGCGGCCGGCGGTTCGGCCCCGCGCGCTTCGGTGACGAGACGCTCGAAGCGATGCAGATCGAGGCGATCCGGCTCGATCTGGAGCTCGTAGCCGCTCGGCCCGGTGACGATCACGTCGTTGCCGAGCGCCTTGCGGAGCTGGGAGACGTACGTCTGGAGGACCTTCACCGCCGTGGCCGGCGGACGACCAGCCCAGAGATCCTCGATCAGCCGGTCGCTCGGGATGGGTTCACCAGCGCGGAGAAGCAGGATCGCGAGGAGAGCACGCGGCTTTGCTGCGTTCAGCCGGGCGACACGGCCGTCGGCGACAACCTCGAGCGGCCCAAGGATGCGGAAATCCATTGCGAGTCCCGTGCCCGAACGTAGCACTTCGTCGGTCGTGCAACTAGAGCGCCCGCTGCACCAGCGCTGCACCGCGCCTCGACCGGCGACGCCGACTCTTCCGGAGACCCAACACAAGGAGGAGTAATGAAGCTCAACCGCACGCGCGTTCTGCTCGTACTCATCGCGGTAGCGACCTCTGTCGCGAGCGACTGCGGCCAGCTCCGGCGCGAGGGTCTCGGAGGCATCGGAACAGCACCCGAACCAGGTTCTGGAGTGGAATCAGATCTTCATCGAGACACTGATCGCGACGAATACGCCGAACTCGTCGAGTCAGCGCCTCGGAGCGATCGTTCACACAGCGATCTTCGATGCCTACAACGGGATCGAGCGCCGCTACACGCCGCTCTTCGTCCAGAACGTCGACGGCGACGGAGAGCGCCTGGCTCCTCCGGGAGCGTCGCGCCGAGCGGCGGTCATCGCTGCGGCGTACACGGCGCTGGTAGGCCTGTTCCCCTCACGGGCCGCACAGCTGAGTGACAGCTACGCGGCCTCGCTCGCCGCGCTCAGCGACGATGGCGGAGACGGCGGACGCTCACGCGAGCGCGGCATTGCGTGGGGCACAGCGGTCGCGCGGTCCGTCCTCGCCTGGCGGGCGGCAGATGGCTTCAACGCGAGCTATCCGTCGTTCACCGGGGGAACAGCGGTCGGCCAGTGGCGCCCGATCGCTCCTGCGACGGCGATGAGCGCACAGGGGTTGGCGTTCACGGCGCCGTTCGTCGTCGAGAGCAACACGCAGTTTCGGCCTGGCCCGCCGCGGGCTCTCGCGAGCCCTACGTATGCGGAGGACTTGGATGCAGTGAAGGCGCTGGGTCGCCGAACCGGATCGACGCGTACCGACGCGCAGACGCAGCTCGCTCCTTTCTGGGAGGGAAACGCAAGCGTCCATTGGAATCAGGCGGCAAACCAGATCGCGCGCGCGAACCAGCTGTCGATGTCCGACAGCAATCGGCTCCTCGCCGTTCTGAACATCGCCATGGCCGACACGGCACTCACGATCTGGAGCGCGAAGCGGCACTATGGCGCCGATCCGGCCCAGGTGACCTGGCGGCCGCTGACGGCGATCACGCTGGCGGACGCGGACGGCGTTGCGGAAACAGCGGCGGATCCCGACTGGCTCCCGCTCGTCGCGCACACCGTCGCACCCGGAATACCCTGCCGGGCCACCCGGCCTCAACGGTGCCGCTGCGACGGTACTGCTGAGTCACTTTGCCGACAGCCAGACATTTGCGCTGACGACGTCGGGCCAGCCCGGCAAGACGTACACGGATATCTCGCAGGCTCGCGCCGACGGCAACAACGCTCGCGTCTGGGGCGGGATGCACTACCCCAGCACGGTTGCGATCAGCGACGCAGTCGGCGCAGCGATCGCCGAATACGTCAACGCCGACTCGATGCAGTTGCTCCGAGATGCGCACAGTGGAGTTCAACGAGTACCGACCGCCAGACCGGAGCGGCAATGGAATGTCGGCCGGCGCATTCTTCTGGTCGCTGCGGTTGTCGTTCTGCCGGCCTGGATGTTCTCCGGAACGGGGTCCGGCGCAGGAACCGTTGTCACCGCGTTCGACTTCACGAGAGCGCCGCAGGCGTTTCACGTGCCCGCAGGTGTTTGCCGGATTCGGATCGCGGTCGTCGGCGCTGCCGGGGGCTTAGGAGGGACCGCCGGCGCACCCGGTGCGGGCGCTCGGGCGATCGCCGAGCTTCAGCAGTCACACCCGGCGAGACCCTGCGAGTGCGTGTCGGCGGCTGGGGCGGCGAAGCCGTGGGGTCGACACCGGGAGCCGGCGGCTGGAACGGGGGCGGCGCCGGCGGCGAGGCGCTCGACCGCGCGGGAAAGCCGGCTCCGGCGGCGGCGGAGCGACCGATGTTCGTCGCGGGGGCGATGGCCTCGCGCACCGGATCATCGTCGGTGCCGGAGGATCGGGCGGCGCCGGCGGCGCGATCGGCGGCCCGATCGGGACCGGCGGCGGCAACGGGGGCGATCTGAACGGGGAGCCGAGGGCTTCGCCGTCCTCGGGTCGGCGAACCCAGCGACCGGCGGCAAGGGCGGAACGCAGGCCGCGGGCGGCGACCCGGGTCGGAACGCGTCCGATCTCTCGGTCACGGCGACGGCCGGCTCCCTCGGGCTCGGCGGCAACGGCGCCGCAGGTTCGCCAGCGGCGGCGGTGGCGGTGGAGGCGGGCTCTACGGCGGCGGTGGCGGCGGTCCAGCAGCACCTTCAGCGGCGGCCACGGCGGCGGCGGCTCGGGCTTCGGCCCTGCAGGCACGGCCTTCCGAGCCGGTGTCGGCGCTGGCTTCGGGCGCGCGACGATCAGCTACGACCCCGAGTCTCGCTGCTAGGCGGCTCTCGCGACCCGAAAGCCGATGTGTGCCTGGCGCCGGACCGGCCGGCTGTGGCTGCGCATCGTGCAGCGCGCCCAGGCGAGGCCCGGGCTCGCGAACGAGCCGCCGCGGAGCACGCGCTCGCCCGGCGGGTACTCGGTCGACGTCCACTCCCAGACGTTGCCGGCCATGTCCAGCAGGCCGTAGGGGCTCGCGCCCTCCGGGTGCGAGCCGACCGGCGACGTGGAGCCGTGCTTGATCCCGGCCCCGACCGCGGCGCGGCTCTCGTCCTCCTCGTCGCCCCACGGGTAGGTGCGCCCGTCGGTGCCGCGGGCGGCCTTCTCCCACTCGGCCTCGGTCGGCAGCCGGCCGCCGGCCCAGGCGCAGAAGGCGGCCGCCTCGTGCCAGTCGACGAAGGTGACGGGATGGTCGGCCGGGGCGGGCCAGTGCGGAGGAGCGGTCGGCTCCCGCCTCGGCGACGAAGCGCTCGTACTGCGCGTTCGTGACGGGCGTCCGCGCGAGCTCGAACGCGTCCACGTCGACGTGCCGCTGCCGTGTCTCGCCCGGATCGCGGCCGATCACGTAGTCGCCGGCGGGCACCTCGACCCAGTCGAAGCTCGCGCGCGGCTCGACGGCGACGACGCGGAAGCCGACGTACGGATCGCGCGCCGCCGGGTGCACCGGGCAGCCGCGCCGTGCAGCGCAGCTCGTCCGGCCCGCTCAGGTACGAGCCGCCGCGCGCGGCGCCGTCGGCCGTCCACTCCCAGACGTTCCCCGCCAGGTCGAGCGCGCCGCAGGGAGCGGCTCCCGCCGGATGCAACCCGGCCGGCGACGGGCCGCCGATGCCCTGCCCGAAGGTCGCGCGCGTCGTGTCGGGGAGCTCGTCGCCCCACGGCCAGAGCCGGTCGTCGCCGCCGCGGGCGGCCGCCTCCCACTCGATCTCGGTCGGCAGCCGCACGCCGTTCTCGGCGCAGAACGCCTCCGCCTCGTCGCGCGAGACGTACGTCAGCGGCACGCCGTCGTCGCCGGTGACGGGCGTGCGGCCGATCCGGAAGCCCTCGACCGAGACGACCCGCCGCGGCGTCTCGTCCTCGTCCGGCGGATACGCGGCGGCAGGGTCGATCCCCATCGGGAACGGCCCGGCCGGGATCGCCACCCAGTCGATCAAGGGATGACGGGCAGCGTCACCGTGCCGCCGTGCACCGTCTGCTCGGCGACGACGTGGTGCGTGTGCCGGCCGATCGGCTCGCCGGTGTTCGGGTTGCGCTCGAGCCGCGGGAAGTTCGACGAGGAGACGTCGACCCGGATCCGGTGGCCGCGGGCGAAGAGGTTCGACGTCGGCGGCAGGAGCATCGTCACCGTGTAGGGCGTGCCCGGCTCCATCAGCACCTCGCGGTCGAACCCCTCGCGGAAGCGCGTGCGGATGATCGAGTCGTTCAGGATCAGGTCGTAGCCCTCCGGATAGTCCTCGTTCGGCGGGTAGACGTCGACGAGCTTGGCGGTGAAGTCGGTGTCGACGGCGCTCGAGGAGATCGTGAGCTCGACCGCGACTCTGCCGGTCACCTCCACGGGCTCCTCGAGCGGCTCGGTCTGGTAGACGAGCACGTCCGCCCGCTCCGACAGCCGCTGGTAGGGCTCGCGCGCGGTGAAGTACTCGGCCGACTCCTTCTGGTCGGCGCCGCCCGGGGTCATGATGTTCCGGAGCATGCAGCGCCGGGTTGAGCAGGCGCGCCCACGCCGGCTCGAGCTCCGCGTCGCCGGACGGCATCTCGCCGACGGCGCAGTAGAGCCCGCCGATCGTCGGGACGGGATCGTCCGGGTCGTAGGTGAACTGGCGCGGCTCGGCGCCGGCCGCAGGCTCCTCCGCGCGCAGCGAGCCGTCGGAGTGGAGATGGAGCGTCTGCTCGGTCGCGCGCGCGAGCGGCCACTCCTGCTCGTCGCGCCAGCCGCCGCCGTGGTCGAGCTTGCCGAGCTCGGTCTTGCGGCCGCTGCCGCCGCCCATGACGAAGATCTTCACCGGCGCCTCGTCCGCCGGGTGCCCGCTCGCGTCGTCGGGCAGCCAGCGGTTGAAGAACTCGAGCTGCTCGTCGAAGTAGCGCTGCACGCCCCAGACCGAGGTCGGGCCGTAGTCGACGTCGAGCGTCCAGGTCGCGTCGCCGCGCATGCCGACGTGGCTCCACGGCCCGATGATCAGCCGCTGCGGCGACTCGTTCTTCGCCGTCATCGCCGCCGAAGTACTCGCTGTCGGCGTGCGGGAAACGGGTCGTACCAGCCGGTCGTCATCGTCGCGGGGATGTCGGCGTGCTCGTGCCAGAAGCGCGTGAAGTCGTTCTCCTTCGCGGCCCAGAACTCGTCGTAGGCGCCGCGGGTGCAGTAGTCCTCGAGCGTCTGGGCGAGCTCCGGCACGTGGCGGAGCGCGAGGTCGTCGCGGAGGAGGGGCGAGTTCCAGAAGAGCTCGCGCAGCCGCTGCAGGTCGCCGAAGACCTCGCGCTGCTTCTCCCAGTCCTCCTTCACGCCCTGGTGGTCGGCGGCGTGGATGTAGAGCGCCCAGAACATGTGCAGCTGCATCGCGCCGCCCTCGCGCGTCTGGTTCTCGAAGGTGTTCGTCGGCGCGACGTCCGGCCAGATCGCCGTCAGGTGCGGCGGGCTCTCGAGCGCCGTCCGGATCTGCGTGATCCCCGCGTACGAGCTGCCGACCGTCCCCGTGCGGCCGTTGCTCCACGGCTGCGCGGCGATCCACTCGATCGTGTCGTAGCCGTCCTCGCCCGTGTGCGGCGTGGCGCTGTGGAAGTACGTCTTGCTGCCCTCGGAGCGGTGGCGGTCGCGCAGGTCCTGGAGCACGACCGCGTACCCGTGCGGGACGAAGAAGTCGGCGATCTCGACGTAGCGGCGCTCGGTCTTGTCGTAGGGCGTCATGCAGACGATCGTCGGGTAGCGGCCGGGCACGAGCTCGCCGTCGCGCGCGGGGCGGTAGAGGTCGGTCGCGAGATGGATCCCGTCCCGCATCTGCACCATCACGTCCTTCGAGACGACGATCCCGTAGCTCATGTCTCCCTTTCGATGACGAGGTTGCCGGCGTCGTCGACCGTGACGGTGAAGCCCGGGTGGACGACGGTGGTCGAGTCGAACTCCTCGACGACCGCCGGGCCGGCGAAGGTCGCGCCGGCGGGCAGGGTGTAGCGGTCGTAGATCGGGCAGTCGACGTAGCCGTCCGACTCGGCGAAGTAGACCGGCCGGTGCTCCTTCGGCTCCGCCTTGCCGCCGGTCTCGAGCGGCCGCGGCGGCGGCTTCGCGATCGTGCCGACGCTCGTCAGCCGCAGGCTCACGACCTCGACCGGCTCCTCGGGCGCCGCGAACCCGTAGGTGCGGTCGTGCTCGGCGTGGAAGCGCTCGAGCAGGTCGTCGCCCGCGGGGATCGTCAGCTCGAAGCTCTGGCCGACGTAGCGGAGGTCGATCTTGCGGACGAAGCTCATCGCGTCGCGCGGCGAGGCCCTCCCGCTCGAGCTCGGCCCGGCCCGCTTCCTCGAGCTCGGCGAAGGTCGCCTCGACCTCGTCGGCGTCGAGGTCGTCGACGCGGCGCATCACCGTCACGGCGGTGTCGAGCTTCAGGTCGGTCGTGAGCAGGCCGGTGGCGGAGAAGATGCCGGGGCTGCGCGGGATCAGCAGCGTCGGCATCTCGGCGTCGCGGGCGAGCGCGTTCGCGTGCACGGGGCCGGCGCCGCCGAAGCCGAAGAGGACGAAGTCGCGCGGGTCGTAGCCGCGCTGGACGGAGATCAGGTGGAGCGCGTTGACCATCGCCGCGTTCGCGATCTCGACGATCCCGTTCGCGGCCTCGGTGACGTCGAGGCCGAGCGGCTTCGCGCAGCGCTCCTCGATCGCGCGCCGCGCGCCCTCGACGTCGAGGCCGATCTCGCCGCCGAGGAAGTAGTCCGGGTTCAGCCGGCCGAGCACGACGTTCGCGTCGGTCACGGTCGGCTCGGTGCCGCCGCGCCGGTAGCAGACCGGCCCCGGATCGGCGCCCGCGCTCTGCGGGCCGACGCGCAGGAGGCCGCCCGAGTCGACCCAGGCGATCGAGCCTCCGCCGGCGCCGATCTCGACGAGGTCGACGACCGGCGTCCGCACCGGGTAGCCGGAGAGCGACATGCCGCCGATCCCCGCGCCCGCGTGGCCGCCGACGTTGTAGTTCTTCGTCACCGACGGCTGCCCGCCCTGGATCAGGCCGACCTTGGCGGTCGTGCCGCCCATGTCGAAGGAGAGGATGTCCGGGCGGCCGAGCGTCTCGCCGAGGTACGCGGAGGCGATCACGCCCGCGGCGGGGCCGGACTCGACCATGAACACGGGCCGCGTGCGCGCCGCCTCGGAGCTGAAGACGCCGCCGCTCGACTGCATCACGAGCAGCTTCGCCTGGACGCCCGCGTCGGCGAGGCGGCTCTCGATCCGCTCCAGGTAGCGCTCGACGACCGGGCGGATGACGGCGTTGATCACGGTCGTCGAGGCGCGCAGGTACTCGCGGAACTCGGGCGCGACCTCGGCCGAGAGCGAGACCGGGACGCCGGGCAGCTCCTCGGCGAGGATCGCGCCGACCCGCTGCTCGTGCTCGGGGTTGACGTAGGCGTGGAGCAGGCAGACGGCGACCGTCTCGACCTCCTCGCGCCGCAGGATCGCGGCCGCGGCGCGCACGGAGTCGTCCTCGAGCGGCCGCAGCACCTCGCCGGCCGGGCCGAGCCGCTCGGCGACGGTCACCGCCCGGTCGCGCGGGACGAGCGGCTTCGCCTTCTCGAACTGGGTGTCGTAGAGCGACGGCCGCACCTGGCGCGCGATCTCGAGCAGGTCGCGGAAGCCCTCGGTGGTGACGAAGCCGCCGCGCGCGATCTTGCCCTCGATGATCGCGTTCGTCGCCACGGTCGTCGCGTGGACGACGAAGCCGACCTGCGCCGCCGCGACGTTGCCGTCCGCGAGCGCGCGGTCGACGGCCTGCATGAACCCCTCGGAGGGATCGGCCGGCGTCGTCAGCACCTTCGCGATCGAGACCGCGCCCGACTCCTCGTCGATCAGCGTCGCGTCGGTGAAGGTGCCGCCGATGTCGACTGCCACGCGGACGCTCATGAGACTTTGTGTTGAATCAACACTTTCTCACCGCCCCCCGCTTCGTTCCGAGGGTCGAACTGCGCTTGTGTTGATTCAACACAAGCTCGCCTGAGCCGCTCCGTGTTCGCTGCGTCCAGGGTGCGGTGCGGCGTCGATCGCGACCTTGTAGAGCTCGCGCGCGCGCTCGGCGCTGACCTTGCCCTCGAGCACGTCGCGCAGCACGCGCTCGGGGTCGCGCTCCTCGGGCGGGCCGTAGCCGCCGCCGCCGCAGGTGCGGACGCTGATCACGTCGCCGGGCACGAGGTCGAGCGTCGTCTTCGAGATCAGCCTCGTCTCGACGCCGTCGCGGACGTGCACGTACTCGGCGACCCGCCCGGTGTGGCCGCCGAACGCGCCCCACGGGCCGGCCTTGTCGCGGTCGGCGAGGACGGTGAAGGTCGTGTGCAGGTCGAAGAGGTAGTCCTTGCGCAGCCCGAGGCCGCCGCGGAAGCGGCCCGGCCCCTCGGAGTCCTCGACGAGCGAGAGGCCGTTGATCCGCACCGGGTAGTTGAGCTCGGTCTCCTCGATCGGCGCGTTCTCGGTGTTCTGGCTGTGCGACTGGACGGCGTCGGGGCCGTCGCTCGCGTAGCGGCCGCCGTAGCCGCCGGCGAACGTGTCGTAGAAGCACGTGTACTTCCCGGCCTCGATGTCGAGCGAGCCGAAGCCCGCCTGGCACATCATCCCCTTCGTCCCCGCGGGCAGCCGCTCGGGGAAGGCCGGCAGCAGCGCGCGGACGATCACCTCGATCAGGCGCGCGTGCGTCTCCCAGCCGCCGACGACCGGGCCGGGCCAGCTGCAGTTCACGACCGTCCCCGCCGGCGCCTCGACGCTGATCAGCCGGTAGAAGCCGTCGTTGACCGGCAGGTCGGGGTCGATCAGGCACTTGAGCGCGTAGGCGCAGGCCGAGAACGACATCGCGTAGGTCGAGTTGACCGGGCGCGCGCCGCTGCGGGTCGGAGCCGGTCAGGTCGAAGCGGGCGCCGTCGGCGTCGATCTCGACGCGCACCTTCAGGCCGACGGTCTCGTCGGTGTAGCCGTCGGTGTCGACGGAGCCCTCGGCCTCGTAGACGCCGTGCGGGAGCTCGGCGAGCTCGGCCCGCGTGCGCCGCTCGGTGTACTCGAGCAGCTCCTCCATCGTCGCGAGGATCGTGTCGCGCCCGTGGCGGTCGACGAGCGCGGTCACGCGGCGCACGCCCGTCGCGTTCGCGGCGATCTGGGCGCGGAAGTCGCCCGCCGTCTCGTGCTTCGAGCGGATCTGGGCCAGGATCAGCTTGAAGACGTCCTTCAGGATCGCGCCGCCCTCGACGAGCTTGACCGGCGGGATGATCACGCCCTCCTGGAAGACCTCCTTGAACGCGCCGATCGAGGCGGGCGCGCCGCCGCCGACGTCGACGTGGTGCGCGAGGTTCGCGACGTAGCCGATCAGCTCGCCCTCGTGGTGGACGGGCGAGATCAGGCTGACGTCGTTCAGGTGGACGCCGCTCGGGTGCGGGTCGTTCGTGACGAGCACGTCGCCGGCGGCGAGGTTCTCGGCGCCGTACGTCCGCACCGCCTTCGGCACCTGCTCGGCCATCGAGCCGAGGTGGACCGGCTGCGCGAACCCCTGCGCGACCGAGCGCAGCTGCGCGTCGAAGAACGCGCACGAGAAGTCGGAGCGCGTCTTGATGTTCGTCGAGTAGGCGCTCCGCTTCAGCGCGAGCGCCATCTCGTCGGTCGCCGCGACGAGCGCGTTCCGGATCACCTCGAAGGAGATCGGGATCTACGGCTGCCACGCGTACTCCTCCCGCGCGCGCTCGAGGCTGACCTTGCCCTCGCGGACGTCCCGCGCGACGAGCTCGCGGTCGCGCTCCTCCGGCGGGCCGTAGCCGCCGCCGCCGCAGGTGCGGTAGCTGACCGTGTCGCCGGGCTCGACCTCGATCGTCGTCTTCGCGCCGAGCCGGGTCTCGACGCCGCCGCGGATCAGCACGTACTCGGCGGGCTTCCCGGGCCGGCCGCCGAACGCGCCCGCCGGCCCGGCGAGCGTGCGGTCGGCGAGGACGGTGAACGTCGTCGCGCGGTCGAAGACGAAGTCCTTGCGCAGGCCGAGCCCGCCGCGGAAGCGCCCCGGCCCCTCCGAGTCCTCGACGAGCGAGAGGCGCGCGACCCGCACCGGATAGTTCAGCTCGGTCTCCTCGACCGGCGCGTTCTCGGTGTTCTGGCCGTGCGTCTGCACGGCGTCCGGCCCGTCGCTCGCGAAGCGGCCGCCGTAGCCGCCGCCGAACGTCTCGAGGAAGCAGTAGTACTCGTTCGTCTCGCGCGTCGACGCCGCCGAAGCCGGCGTGGCACATCATCGCCTTCGTCCCCGCGGGCAGCCGCTCGGGCAGCGCGGGGAGGAGCGCGCGGAAGATCACGTCGACGAGCCGCGTCTGCGTCTCCCAGCCGCCGACGACGGGGCTCGGCCAGGTGCAGTTCGTCACCGTCCCCTCCGGCGCGTCGAGGCTGACGACGCGGTAGAAGCCGTCGTTGACGGGCAGGTCGGGGTCGATCAGGCACTTGACCGCGTAGGCGCAGGCCGAGAACGTCTGCGCGTAGGTGGAGTTGACGGGCGCGCGGCGCTGCGGGTCGGAGCCGGTCAGGTCGAAGGCGACGCCGTCGGCCGTGATCTCGATCCGCGCCTGCAGCCGCACCGGCTCGTCCGTGTAGCCGTCCACGTCGACGGTGCCCTCGGCCTCGTAGACGCCGTGCGGCAGGGCCGCGATCTCGGCGCGCGTGCGCCGCTCGGTGTAGTCGAGCAGCTCGCGCATCGTGCCGGTGACCGTCTCGAGGCCGTGGCGGGCGACGAGCGCCTGCAGCCTGCGCACGCCGGTCGCGTTGGCGGCGATCTGGGCGCGGAAGTCGCCGCCGGTCTCGTGCTTGGAGCGGATCTGCGCGAGGATCAGGTCGAAGACGTCGCGCACGATCCGGCCGCGCCGCGACGACCTTCACGGGCGGGATGATCACGCCCTCCTGGAAGACCTCCCGGAACGCGCCGATCGAGGCGGGCGCGCCGCCGCCGACGTCGACGTGGTGCGCGAGGTTGGCGACGTAGCCGAGCAGCTCGCCGTCGTGGTGGACGGGCGAGATCAGGCTGATGTCGTTCAGGTGGACGCCGCTCGGGAACGGCTCGTTCGTGATGATCACGTCGCCGGGCTCGAGGTTCTCGGGGCCGTAGTCGAGGATCGCGCGCGGCACCTGCTCGACCATCGAGCCGAGGTGGACGGGCTGGGTGAAGCCCTGCGCGACCGCGCGGAGCTCGGCGTCGAAGAACGCGCACGAGAAGTCGGAGCGCGTCTTGATGTTGGTCGAGTAGGCGCTGCGGCGGAGCGTCAGCACCATCTCGTCCGTCGCCGCGACGAGCGCGTTCCGGATCACCTCGAACGTGATCGGGTCCATCAGTACGGGCCCTGGCGCTCGTAGCGCTCGCGCGCCCGCTCGACCGCGTCCAGGTCGATCTCGAAGCCGAGGCCCGGCGCCGTCGGCACGGCGCAGCGTCCGCCGGCGATCTCGATCGGCGTCGTCGTGAGCTGCTCGGTGATCAGGTGGTGCATGACCTGGTTGCCGTCGGTCTGGTTCGGGATGCAGGCCATCACCTGCAGGGCGGCGAAGGTCGAGATCGCGCTCTCCGGGCAGGCGTGCCGGTTCATCGGGATCCCGTAGGACTCGGCCAGGTACGCCAGCTGCCGCCAGCGCCAGAGGCCGCCCGACTCGTGGCTGCCGAGCACGATCGCGTCGGCGGCCTCCTCGTCGAGCACCGCGCGGAGCTCGGCGGTCGTGTGCACGGCCTGGTCGGCGGCGATCTTCGTCTCGACCGAGTTCCGCACCCGCGCGAGGCCGGCGACGTTGCCGGCCGCCACGGGCTGCTCGACCCAGTCGAGGTCGAACGCCTCGAGCCGCCGGATCGCGTCGACGGCGCCCGGCACGTCCCACGCCTCGTTCGGGTCGACGCGCAGCAGCGGCTCCGGGCCGATCGCGTCGCGCACGGCGCCGACGATCTCCGCGTCGTCGCGCTCGCCGCGGCCGACCTTGATGTAGACGACGCGATAGCCCTCGGCGGCGAACGCGGCCGCCTCGCGCGCGAGCTCCTCGGCGGTGTCTCCCTGCGGGAAGGCCATGAAGTCGACCTCGTCGTGGACGCGGCCGCCGAGGAAGGTCGACGCCGGCACGCCGAGCCCCTTGCCGAGCGCGTCCCAGCAGGCCGACTCGATCCCGCTCAGGATCTGGAGCGAGAAGTGGGGGACGACGCGCCAGCGGCCGTGGCGCCAGAGGTCGCCGAAGATCCCCTCGATGTCGCCGGGCGAGCGGC
>CAWGZI010000023.1:0-26493 GCA_963827015.1 uncultured Gaiellaceae bacterium
AGACGACGCGGTGCACGAGCACGGGGACGAACAGGCGCTCGACGTCCTCCGGCACGACGTAGCCGCGGCCGTTCAGGAGCGCCCAAGCGCGGGCGACGCGCTCGACCGCGAGGCTGCCGCGGACGGAGCTGCCGATCGAGACGACGTCGAGCTCGCGGGTCGCGCGGACGAGGTCGACGATCCAGTTGTGGAGGACGTCGTCCACGTAGACGTGCTGGGCTGCGTCGCGGAGCACTCGGACGTCGTCGAGGCAGACGGCCGGCTGCAGGTCGCCGAGCGGATGCCGGTAGCGCTGCTCCTCGAGGATCCGCCGCTCCTCGAGCACGCCCGGATAGCCGAGCGCGGTGCGGAGGAGGAAGCGGTCGAGCTGGGCTTCGGGCAGCGGGAACGTGCCCTCGTACTCGATCGGGTTCTCGGTCGCGAGCAGGAAGAACGGGCTCGGGGAGCTCGCGCGTCACGCCGTCGACCGTCACCTGGCCCTCGGCCATCGCCTCGAGCAGCGCCGACTGCGTCTTCGGCGTCGCGCGGTTGATCTCGTCGACGAGGAGGACGTTCGCGAAGATCGGCCCCGGCCGGAACTCGAAGTCGCGCGTCTTCTGGTCGAAGACGGACATGCCGGTGACGTCGGTCGGCTGCAGGTCGGGCGTGCACTGGATCCGCGTGGTCGTGACGCCGTCGATGCTGCCGGCGATCGCGCGTGCGAGCACGGTCTTCGCCGTGCCCGGGACGTCCTCGAGCAGCACGTGGCCGCCGCACATCAGCGCGGCGAGGACGAGCTTGACCTCCTCGCGCTTGCCGTAGACGACCGTCTCGATGTTGTCGAGCAGGCGCGTCGCGACGTCGATCGCGGGCGCGAAGCGTTCCGGCTCCTCCTGGATGCGGTCGACCCCGGCTGTCCATCGGCGCCGATCCTAGTCGGACCCCGGCACACCGCTGTTAAGCAGGCGTTACAACCTAGCCAGCGCTTCGGCGCCGGCGACGACCTCCAGGATCTCCTGGGTGATCTCCGCCTGGCGGGCGCGGTTCATCTGCAGCGTCAGCGAGTCGATCAGCTCGCCCGCGTTCTTGGAGGCGTTGCGCATCGCCGTCATCCGCGCGCCCTGCTCGGACGCGGCCGACTCGAGCAGCGCCCGGTAGACCTGCGTCTCGAGGTAGACGGGCAGCAGCCGCGCGAGGATCTCCTCCGGCTCGGGCTCGAAGATGAAGTCGCCGCGCATCGCGTCGTCGCGGCGCTCCTCCTCGTCGGTCTCGAGGATGTCGGCCGAGATCGGGAGCAGGTCGAGCTCGGTCACGGTCTGCACGAGCGGCGAGACGTAGGCGTTGTAGACGAGCACGGCGCGGTCGATCTCGCCCTCGGTGTAGAGCTCGGCGACGCGGTGCGCGATCGCCTGCGCGTCGGCGTACGCGGGCCGGTCGGTGAAGCCGACGTAGTCGCCCACCGTCTCGTAGCGCCGGAACGCGAGCGTCGAGCGGCCCTTCTTGCCGACGGCGATGAACTTGACCTCCTTGCCCTCGCCGCGCAGCTGCCGCTCGAGCGCGAACGCCCGGCGGATGATCTGCGCGTTGAACGGGCCGGCGAGGCCGCGGTCGCCGGTGAGCGCGACGACGGCGACCGTGTTCTCGCTCCTCCCGCTGCTGCAGCAGCGGCAGCCCGCGGACCGACGCGCTCGCGCGTCCGACGCCGGCGATCAGCTCGCGCATCGTCTCGGCATACGGGCGCATCGCCTCGATCCGCGTCTGCGCGCGGCGCAGCCGGGCCGAGGCGACGAGCTCCATCGCCTTCGTGATCTTGCGCGTGTTCTTGACGGAGCGGACGCGCCGCTTCAGGTCCTGGACGCTGCCATCGCTAGGCGACGAGCCCCTTGTCCTCCTCGACGTTGAAGCGCTGCTTGAACTTCTCCAGCTCCGCGTCGAGCTTCGCGACCGTGCTCGTCGCCGAGATCGCTCGTCTCCTCGATCGCCTTGTAGATCGAGCCTTCGGAGCGCAGGTGCTCCCGCAGCTCGTCCTGGAAGCGCGGCACCTGGGCGACCGGCATCCTCGTCGAGGTGGCCGTTGATCCCGGCGTAGAGCGCGACGACCTGCTCCGCGTGCGGCCACGGCTTGTACTGCGGCTGGTTCAGCGTCGCCACCATCCGCTCGCCGCGGGCGAGCGTGTTCTGCGTCGCCTGGTCGAGCTCGGAGCCGAACTGGGAGAAGGCCTCCAGCTCGCGGTACTGCGCGAGCTCGAGCCGCAGGCGGCCGGCCACCTTCCGCATCGCCTTCGTCTGCGCCGAGCCGCCGACGCGCGACACCGAGGTGCCGACGTTGATCGCGGGCCGGATCCCGGAGTAGAAGAGGTCGGCCTCGAGGAAGATCTGGCCGTCGGTGATCGAGATCACGTTCGTCGGGATGTAGGCGGCGATGTCGCCGGCCTGCGTCTCGATGATCGGCAGCGCGGTCAGCGAGCCGCCGCCGAGCTCGTCGCTCAGCTTGCACGCGCGCTCGAGCAGCCGCGAGTGCAGGTAGAAGACGTCGCCCGGGTACGCCTCGCGGCCCGGCGGGCGGCGGAGCAGCAGCGACAGCTGCCGGTACGCGTCCGCGTGCTTGGAGAGGTCGTCGTAGATGATCAGCGCGTGCTTGCCGTTGTAGAGGAAGTGCTCGCCGATCGCGGCGCCGGCGAACGGCGCCATCCACTTGATCGGCGCCGCCTCGTGCGCCGGCGGCGGAGACGATGATCGTGTAGTCCATCGCGCCCTCTTCCTTCAGGCGCTCGTAGACCTGCGCGACGGTCGAGCCCTTCTGGCCGATCGCGACGTAGATGCAGATCACGTCGGTGTCGCGCTGGTTGATGATCGCGTCGATCGCGACCGCCGTCTTGCCGGTGCCGCGGTCGCCGATGATCAGCTCGCGCTGGCCGCGGCCGACGTTCGTCATCGAGTCGATCGCCTTGACGCCGGTCTGGAGCGGCTCCTTCACCGGCTGGCGCTCGATCACGCCCGGCGCCTTGAACTCCAGCGGGCGGCGCTCGGACGACTCGATCGGCCCGGCCCCGTCGAGCGGGTTGCCGAGCGGGTCGACGACGCGGCCGAGCAGGGCGTCGCCGACGGGGACGTCGACGACGGCGCCGGTCCGCTTGACCGGCTCGCCCTCCTTGACCTCCTGCCACTCGCCGAAGAGGGCGACGCCGACGTTGTCCTCCTCGAGGTTGAACGCGATGCCGACGACGCCGTGCTCGAACTCGAGCCGCTCGAGCGAGACGGCGTTCTCGAGGCCGTGGACGCGGGCGATGCCGTCGCCGACCTGGAGCACCGTGCCCACCTCGGAGAGGTCGGTCTGGACGTCGTACTGCTCGATCCTCGACTTGAGGATCGACGTGATCTCTTCGGGGCGTAGCTTCAACTTCTCAGCTCCTTGTCACGAGTTCGTGTCGCAAACGGTTGAGGCGGCCGCGCACGCTGGCGTCGAGCCGGTGCGAGCCGACCTGGAGGACGATGCCGCCGATCAGCTCGGGGTCGACCGCGCGGGTCGCCTCGACGGTGCGGCCGGAGGACTGCTCGATCTTCTTCACGATCGACGCGGCCTCGTCGTCGGAGAGCTCGTAGGCGGTGGTGAGCTCGACGGTCAGCCGGCCTGCCTCGGCGGCGACGAGCGCGTCGAACTCGCGATAGACCTCGTCGAGCTGGGCGGTGCGGCCCTTCTCGGAGAGGAGGAGGACGAAGTTGCGCAGCAGCTCGTCGGCGTCGGCGAGGATCTCGCGCAGCGCCGCCGCGCGCTCGTCGCGGTCGATCTGCGGGTTCTGGAGCAGGCCGCGCAGCTCGGGCACCTGCTCGACGGCCGCGGCGAACTCGCCGAGCTCGGCGTGGACGACGTCGAGCTTGTCCGGCTCCTTGGCCGCCTGGAAGAGCGACCGGGCGTACATGCGCGGGGCGACGGCCACTAGCTGCGCTCGCTCTCCAGGGCGGAGAAGTCGAGCTCGCCGATCGCGTCGTCGATCAGCCGCTTGTGGTCGGACTTGTCGAGCACCTTGCCGGTCACCTTCTCGGTCGCGATCAGCGTCAGGTCGGCGACCTCGGCCCGGATCTGCTCCAGCCGCGGGCGGTCTCGGCCTCGATCTGCTTGCGCGTCTCCTCGAGCCGGCGCTGCCGGTCGGCCTCGACCTCCTCGCGGGCGCGCTCGCGCTGCTGCGTCGGCAGCGCGACGCGCCTCGGCGAGGATCTCGGACGCCTCGCTCTTCGCCTGGCCCATCAGCTGCTTGTGCTCCTCGAGCAGCGCGCGGGCCTCGCGGCGGGTGTTCTCCGCCTCCTCGACGGACGAGCGGATCCGCTCGCGGCGCTCGTCGATCGTCTTCTGGATCGGGCCGAACGCGAACTTCCGCAGCACGAAGAAGGTGATCACGAAGCAGACCAGCGTCCAGATCATCAGACCCGGGTTGACTTCGATCAGCGGTGACGCGGCGAGCAGCATCGTCTCGGTCCCTTCTCCCTAGACCAGCACGTAGGCGAGCAGGCCGCCGATCAGGCCGTAGAAGACGACGGCCTCGGTGAGCGCGAAGCCGAGCCACTGGATGCCCGTCAGCTCACCGCGGAGCTCCGGCTGGCGCGCGACGGCCTGGATCATCGAGCCGAAGATGTTGCCGATGCCGATGCCGGCGCCGAGCGAGCCGAGGCCGATGCCGAGCGCCAGCGCGATCGCCTTGCCGGCGTCCACGTTGCTCGCGGCCTCCTGTGCAATCAAGTTGAACACGTACTCCTCCTTTGGTGACCTAATGCTCCGGCTCGATGGCCGAGCCGATGTAGATGGCGGAAAGGGCGGCGAAGATGTACGCCTGGATCGAGACCACGATCACGACCTCGAAGAGGTAGAAGGCGGCCGCGGCGCCACGGTGAGCGGCGCCAGGATCAGGTGGCCGGTGACGAAGACGAGGCCGATGAAGGTGAGGATCAGCATGTGGCCGGCGAGCATGTTCGCGTAGAGACGGACGCTGAGGCTGATCAGGCGCATGAACTGGCCCAGGATCTCGAGCGGCACGATCAGCGGGTACATCGCCTTGGGCACGTCCGGGATCCAGCTCTTGAAGTACTTGACGACCCCGTTGGCGCGGATGCCCTCGTAGTGCGTGAAGAAGAAGGTCATCAGCGCGAGCGCGAGCGTGACGCTGATCGACGAGGTCGCCGCGTAGACCGCGAGCGTCGGCAGCTCGACGCCGAAGAGCTCGAACGTCTCGTTCGAGAGCGGCAGCGGGATGAACCCGAGCATGTTCACGACCCAGATGAAGAGCATCAGCGAGGCGACGTACGGGAACCAGCGCCCGATCGCCTTGTGCGGCAGTCCCTGCTCGGCGACCTGCGTCTGCGCGACCTCGTAGACCATCTCGCCGACGGCCTGGCGCCGGCCGACCTCGTTCTTGGGGCCGATCCGCGCGCGCATCAGGAAGAGGCCGAGCGCGATCGTGCAGATCGTCCCGAGGATCAGGTACGCGACCGCCTTGTTGATCGAGAGGTCGAGCCCGCCGAGGTGGATCGGGATCCACTCGCCGACCTCGAAGTCGTGCTCGGGGTTGAACTCCTCCTCTTCCTCGCGCCGCGAGCGCGATCGACGGCAGCGCGAGCCAGAGGAAGACGACGAGGGTGAGCACGCTACGCCGCTTCACGTGGCTCCCCCGAGAAGTAGAGGGCGAGCGAGACGGCGAGCTCGAGGGTGTACGCGAGGGCGTACAGCAGCGTGACCGCGAGGGCGAGCCGCGCGTCAGTTGCCGCGAGCGCAATGACGACGACCATCACTGCGATCGCGCGAAAGGTCATTCCAAAGCCCACCACGCCTGAGCCGGCGAGGTTACCCATGCCCGAGCGCAGGTGCGTCAGTAGCGCGGCGAGCGCCCGGGAGGCCAGCCAGAGGGTCGCTCCGATCACCCAGCCGCGCACCTCCCAGCCCGCGGCGAGGAAGACGGGGAGCGCGAGCACGACCACCGCGGCTCCCGCGAGGAAGGGGAGCTTCTGATCGGGAAGCGGCCGCGGGGTTGCGAAGACGCCGGCCATCAGAGCGCGTGCCCGTAGCGCTTGTAGGTCATGAAGATGCCGAACGGGATGCCGAGGATGGCGCCGACGAGGAAGCCCCAGGCGACCGAGCCGGCGAGCCAGCCGATCAGGATGCAGAGCGGCGATCATCGCCGCGGTCGAGCCGATCAGCACCGAGCCCGCGGCGGCGAGACTGAGCTTCGGGGTCGGCGTCGGCTCCATTCGCGGGGCGAGCATAGCAGAGCTTGTGACAGTCGAAATCCGCCTGGTTTCAGGGAAAAGCGCCAACTTTGTACGATGCGAACATGGGACGCCTCGTCCTCGTCCACGGGTCGGTCACGAACGGCTCGATGACCTGGGGCGCGCAGCGCGAGCTGGCCGCGCGCTGGGAGCTCGTGGTCCTCGATCGCCCCGGTTTCCCGCCCGGATCGCCGGTCGAGCGCGTCGACTTCGAGGCCGACGCGGGCTGGTTGGCCGACCTGCTCGAGCCGGGCGATCACCTCTGCGGGCACTCGTACGGCGGGGTCGTCTCGCTGCTCGCGGCGGCACGCTCACCGGAGCTCGCCTCGCTGACGGTGATCGAGCCGCCGGCGACGCGGGCCGCGAGGGGCGTCGCAGCAGCGGACGAGTTCGGCGCCGGCGCGGAGCGGATGTGGCGCGACGGCCCGGCCGACCCGGAGGCGTTCCTGCGCGCGTTCCTCCGGGCGGTCGGCTCGGTCTGGGACCCGCCCTCGCCGCTGCCGCCGCCGCTCGTCCAGTGCGCAGAGGCGCTGCGCCGGGAGCGCGGTCCCTGGGAGGCGGAGATCCCGGCCGACGGGATCCGCGCGCAGCCGTTTCCGATCCTCGTCGTCTCCGGCGGGCACCACGCTGCGTTCGACGCGATCTGCGACGCGCTCGAGCGGGATCTCGAAGCCGAGCGGGTCGTCCTTCCGGGCGCCGGTCACGCGGTCCAGCGGGCACCCGGCTTCAACGACGTGCTCGAGGACTTCCTCAGGCGGAGCGACGCTGCTCGTCCACCGGCTCGTGGCGGCGGCCGAGGCGGAACCGCCGCGGGTTCGTCGACTTGACGATCTCGAGCACGTAGACGACGTAGAGCGAGAACGCGAGCGCGACGAGCGCGATCCCGACCACCGCGAGCGTCTCCCACGGGTGCCACGTGCCGCCCTCGCGGAACGGGATGAAGCGCGTCGCGAGCGCGGCGCCCGCGAGCGTCGCGCACCAGCCCCACATCGTCACCGCCGCGCGCCGTTGCGAGAAGCCGCGACGGAGGAAGCGGAAGTGCAGGTGCGCCTGGTCGGGCGAGCTGATCGGCTGGCCGTGCTTGAGCCGGCGGGCGACGACGAAGGACGTGTCGAGGATCGGCACGGCGAGCACGAGCAGCGGCAGCAGCAGCACGACCGTCGACGCGGTCTTCAACAGGCCCTGGACGGACACCGCCGCGAGCAGGAAGCCGAGCCCGAGCGCGCCGGAGTCGCCCATGAAGATCCGCGCCGGGAAGAAGTTGTGGCGGAGGAACCCGACGCACGCGCCGGCGATGATCGCGGAGAGGATCGCGGGGTCGGGCTTGCCGAGCGAGAGGGAGAGGACCGCGTACGTCACGCCGGCGATCGCGCAGACCCCCGCGGCGAGCCCGTCCATCCCGTCGAGGAAGTTGACCATGTTCATGACGGCGACGATCCAGAGCATCGTCAACGGGATCCCCACGGCCGCGGGCAGGTCGACCGGCCCGAGGAACGGGAACGTGAAGTGGTCGATCCAGACGTCGAAGAAGGGCGGGATCGCCGCGGCGACGACCTGTCCCGCGAGCTTGCGGCCGGGCTTCAGCACGCGGAAGTCGTCGATCGAGCCGACCACGGTCGCCACGGCGGCGCCGAGGAGGACGCCGCGCGTCTCCCGTCCGAGCTCGAGGAACGCGAGCGCCGGCACGAAGATGCCGAAGAAGATCGCCAGGCCGCCGAGCCGCGGGATCGGGTTCGGGTTCAGCCGCCGCGCCTCCGGCCGGTCGACGACGCCGAGCAGGCGCGCCATGCCGCCGACCGCGGGCGTGAGCAGGATCACGATCACGAACGCCGCGATCGCTCCGTAGAGGACCTCCGGATGGTCGCGCAGCGCGTCCATCGTCCGCCCTACTTCGTCCCGTAGAGCCGGTCGCCTGCGTCTCCGAGGCCCGGCACGATGTACCCCTTGTCGTTCAGCTCGCGGTCGATCGCCGCGCAGACGATGTGCACGTCCGGATGGTCATCGTGCACGCGCGCGATCCCCACCGGTGCGGCGACGAGGCAGACGAGCGTGACCGACCGGGCGCCGGCGTTCTTCACCGACGCGATCGCGGCGGCGCTCGAGTTGCCGGTCGCCAGCATCGGGTCGAGCACGATCGCGTCGCGCTCGGAGAGGTCCTCGGGCAGCTTCACGTAGTACTCGACGGGCTGCAGCGTCTCCTCGTCGCGGTAGAGGCCGATGAAGCCGACGCGCGCGCTCGAGATCAGCGAGAGCACGCCTTCCAGCATTCCGAGGCCGGCGCGCAGCACCGGATTGACCGCCACCTTCTTCCCCGAGATCCGCTGCGCCTGCATCCGCTCGAGCGGCGTCTCGATCTCGACCGGCTCGGTCGGGAAGTCCTTCGTCGCCTCGTAGGTGAGCAGCAGCGTCAGCTCGTTGACGAGCTTGCGGAAGTGGACGGTCGGCGTCTCCTTGTCGCGCAGGTACGACAGCTTGTGCTGCACGAGCGGGTGGGTCACCTCGGTGACGCGAGGCGTCATGCGTAGGTCGTGTAGCCGCGGAAGCCCGGGTAGAGCGGCCGCTTCGCACAGAGGGCCTCGCTGCGGTCGCAGAGCGCGCCCAGGTCACCGTCGGCCAGCGCGCCGGCGATGATCCGGCCGACCTCGCGGAAGTCCTCCTCGTCGAAGCCGCGCATCGTCGCCGCGGGCGTCCCGATCCGGACACCGGAGGCGACCGTCGGCGGCCGCTCGTCGAAGGGGACGGTGTTCCGGTTGACGGTCAGCTTCACCTCGTGCAGGCGCTCCTCGGCGTCCTTGCCGGTCCAGTCCGACTTGCGCAGGTCGAGCTGCAGCAGGTGGGTGTCGGTGCCGCCGGTGACGACGTCGAGCCCGTTCGCGATCAGCTCGTCCGAGAGTGCGTCGGCGTTGGCGCGCACCTGCTCCTGGTAGGCGCGGAAGGGCGCGGACGCGGCGATCTTGAAGCACGACGCCTTGGCCGCGATCGCGTGCACGAGCGGGCCGCCCTGCATGCCGGGGAACACCGCCCGGTCGATCGCCTGGGCATGCTCCTGGCGACAGAGCACGAAGCCGGAGCGCGGCCCGGCGAGCGTCTTGTGCGTCGTCGAGGTGACGACGTCGCAATGCTCGACCGGGTTCGGGTGCAGCCCCGCAGCGACGAGCCCGGAGAAGTGGGCCATGTCGCACATCAGGAGCGCGTCGACCTCGTCGGCGATCCGGCGGAACTCGGCCGTGTCGACCGTGCGCGGGTAGGCCGAGCCGCCGCAGACGATCAGCTTCGGCCGGTGCTCCTTCGCGAGAGCCAGCACCTCGTCGTAGTCGACCATCTCGGTCTCGCGCGAGACGCCGTAGTGGGCGATCGTGTACAGGCGGCCGGAGAAGTTGACCTTCAGCCCGTGCGTGAGGTGGCCGCCGTGGTCGAGCCGCAGCGAGAGGATCGTGTCGCCGGGCTGGAGCAGCGCGAAGTACGCCGCCATGTTCGCCTGCGCGCCCGCGTGGGGCTGCACGTTCGCGTGCTCGGCGCCGAACAGATCCTTGGCGCGGTCGATCGCGAGCTGCTCGATCTCGTCGACGACCTCGCACCCGCCGTAGTAGCGCCGGCCCGGGTAGCCCTCCGCGTACTTGTTCGTCGGCACCGACCCGACCGCCTCGAGCACGCTCGGCCAGGTGAAGTTCTCGGAGGCGATCAACTCGATCTGTCCTCGCTGGCGGTCGAGCTCGCGCCCCAGCAGCCGGGCGATCTCCGGGTCGATTTCCTCCAGGCCCGCGGTGCGGAGCCGGTCGAGCGTTTCCTGGGCGACGGCCATGCCGTACCTCCTCCGGGCTGGGACGACTCGATGCTAGAGCACGGAGGCGACGGCCCGGAGCGCCTCGGCCGCCGGGACCGCGCCCTCGCGCAGGACGACGGGCTCCTCGCCGGTGACGTCGATCACGGTGGACGGCGTGCCCGGGAGCTCGCCGCCGTCGACCTCTGCCGCAGCGGCGGCCCGAAGCTCGGCGGGGACGTCGTCGAGCGTGCGCGGGTCACGGCCGCCGGGGCGGTTCGCGCTCGTCGCGACGAGTGCGCCGACCTGCTCGAGCAGCTGGCGGGCAGGCCCCTCGAGGGCGGGGACGCGGACGCCGATCGACTCCCGATCCCCCGCGAGCCAGGGATAGCGACGCTCGGGATTGGGCACGACGAGCGTGTACGGCCCCGGAAGAAGAGCCGCAAGGCGAGCGTCGAACTCGGGCAGCAGCGCGCCGAGGACCTCGACACTCGCCGCGACGAGCGCCGTCGGCTGGAGTGCCTTCCGGCCCTTCGCGGCGTAGAGCCGGCGTGCGAAGTCCGCTCTGTGCGGGCTGGTCGCGAGTCCGTAGACGGTGTCCGTGGGGACGATCGCGAGCTCGCCGCGGCGGATCGCGGCAGCGGCGTCGTCGACGTCACTCACGCCGGCCCTCGACGACGCGGTCGCGTCCCGTCAGGTCCGGGGTCGTCACGACGCCGACGTAGCCGCAGCCGTCCAGCAGCGCCGCGGTCGCCAGCGCCTGTCCGTCGCCGACCTCGAGCACGAGCCAGCCGGCCGGCGCGAGCACGTCGACCGCCGCGCGCGCGACCGCCTCCGTGGCGCCCGAGCCGACGAGCGCGACGTGCGGCTCGTACTCGCGGACGTCGGGCATCAGCGTCTCGATGTCCGCGGGCTCGACGTACGGCGGGTTCGAGACGACGAGGTCGAACGGACCGCCCGGAAGCCCATCCCGAAGGTCGTATCCGAGCAGCTCGACGGCGAGCCCGGTGCGGGTCGCGTTCTCGCGGGCGAGGTCGAGCGCGTCGCCGGAGACGTCGATCGCCGTCACGCGCGCTCCCGGATGCTCGTCGGCGATCGCGAGCGCGATCGCGCCCGTCCCGGTACCGACGTCGAGCACGCGCGGCGCGTCGAGCCCCGAGAGATGCGAGAGAGCGCGCTCGACCACGATCTCCGTCTCGGGCCGGGGGATCAACGCGCGCCGGTCGACCGTCAGCGTCAGCCGGCGAAAGCCCCATTCGCCGAGGATGTACGCGACCGGCTCGTGGCGCGCCCTCCGGGCGACGAGCTCGCGGTAGGCGTCGAGCTCGGGCGTCGTCAGCGGCCGGTCGAAGTCGGTGTAGAGCTCGATCCGCTCGCGCCCGAGCGCGTGGGCGAGCAGCAGCTCGGCGTCGAGGCGGCCGGTCTCGGAGGTCTTCCCGAGGTGGTCGGCGGCGCGCCGGAGCACGTCGCCCAGACTCAGTGCGGCCGTGCTCACCCTTCGAGCCCGCGGCGCCGGTCCTCTTCCTGCAGCGCCGTGGTGAAGTCGTCGAGCCCGCCCTGGAGCACCTTCTCCAGGTTCAGCGTCACCTTGACGCGGTGGTCCGTGGCGCGGCTGTCCGGATAGTTGTAGGTGCGGATCTTCTCGGCCCGCTCGCCCGAGCCGATCTGCGATCGGCGGGTCTCGGAGAGCTCGGCCTGCTGGCGCTCGCGCTCGGCCTCGTAGATGCGGGCGCGGAGGACGCGCATGGCCTTGGCCTTGTTCTGGAGCTGCGACTTCTCGTCCTGCATCGCGACGACGATGCCGGTCGGCAGGTGCGTGATCCGCACCGCGGAGTCGGTCGTGTTGACGCTCTGGCCGCCGGGGCCGGTGGAGCGGTAGACGTCGATCTTGAGGTCGTTCTCGTCCAGCTCGACCTCGATCTCCTCCACCTCCGGCATCACGGCGGCGGTCGCCGTCGAGGTGTGGATCCGCCCCTGCGACTCGGTCGCCGGGACGCGCTGGACGCGGTGCGTGCCGCCCTCGTACTTGAAGACGGAGTAGGCGCCGCCGCCCTTGACGGCGAAGACGACCTCCTTGAAGCCGCCGCTCTCGCTCTCGTTCGCCGAGAGCAGCTCGGTCTTGAAGCCGCGGCTCTCGGCGTAACGGGTGAGCATGCGGAGGACGTCGCCGGCCCAGATCGCGGCCTCGTCGCCGCCGACGCCCTGGCGGATCTCGACGATCACGTCCTTGTCGTCGGCCGGGTCCTTCTCCACGAGCGCGAGCTTCAGCTCCTCCTCGATCTCGGCGAGGCGCGCCTGCGACTCGGCGACCAGCTCCTTCAGCTCCGGGTCGGCGAGCGAGGCCTCGACGTCGTCCCGCATCGTGCGCCATTCCTGCGCGAGCTTGTACGCCGGCTCGAGATCCTTGAGCCGGCGGCCGACCTCGGCCGCCTCGCGCTGGTCGTTGTAGACCGACGGGTCGGACATGCGCTCTTGCAGCTCCGTGTAGGAGCGCTCGAGGTCGTCGATCAGCTTGTCGACCGAGGTGCTCGCCATCGCGAGACGATGCTAGCGCCCGCCCGCGCCCCACCCGCCCCCGGCCGACCCCGCCACGTCCGCGCGGGACGTGTCCGGGGACTGTCCCCGGACACGTCCCTTCGCGGCGGTGGTGTTCGCAACAATTGCGTGCCGATTTGTCCACAACCGGGTTCTTGGCGGGTGGCACGGCCTACGCTCGGTCGGGTGGCGCGGCTTCCTCGCTCCGTCTTCCCGGCCTACGGCGTCTGGCACGCGACGACGCGCGGGGTGGAACGCCGACGCGTCTTCCTCGACCGTGAGGACGCTCGCACCTTTCTCTGCCTGCTGAACCGGGCAGTCGCGTCCCTCGAGCTCGACGTGCACGCGCTCTGCCTGATGCCGAACCACTACCACCTCGTCGTCGAGAGCCCGCGCGAGGCGCTCTCCCGCGCCATGCACCGCGTCAACGGCGTCTACGCCGCGCGCTTCAACGCGAAGTACGGCCGCAGCGGCCATCTCTGGGGCGACCGCTTCGCGCTCTGGCAGATCCGTGACGACGACCACCTCCGCGCCGCCTG
Source organism: uncultured Gaiellaceae bacterium (assembly GCA_963827015.1). Taxonomy (GTDB): domain Bacteria; phylum Actinomycetota; class Thermoleophilia; order Gaiellales; family Gaiellaceae; genus Gaiellasilicea. The sequence continues at coordinate 13,069 of CAWGZI010000023.1, forward strand.
CGAGTACGTCCTCGCGAACCCGGTCCGGGCAGGCCTCTGCGAGCACGTGGCCGACTGGCCGTGGAGCAGTCGCGCTACGCGAGCTGAGCGTCGAGCGTGATCTCGGGCACGGCGGCGAGCGCCTGCGAGACCGGGCAGTTCTGCTTCGCGTTCTCGGCTGCGGCACGGAAGCCGTCCTCGTCGAGCCCGGGAACGGAGCCGCGAATGGTCAGCGCGATCTTCGTGATCCCGGTGCCTGGGACGAACGTCACGACCGCGCTCGACTGCAGCCGCTCGGGCGTGGTGCCCGCCTGAGCGAGCGCGTGCGAGAGCGCCATCGAGACGCAGGCGGCATGTGCGGCCGCGATCAGCTCCTCTGGGCTCGTCTTCCCGCCGGACGCGTCCTCCGACCGGGCCGCCCAGCTGACGTCGAGCGGGCCGAAGGCACCTGACCCGACCTCGTCGATCGTCCCGGCGCCGCTCATCAGGTCGCCGTTCCATGTCACGGAAGCGCGCCGTTCAGCCATCCCGTCTCCTCCCCTAGCTCACGAGTTCGGCGCTGACGCTAACGGCAGCGCTCGCCCGGATGAGCGCGGAGAAGGGACAGCCCTCGTCCGCGATCCGGGCCGCGTACTCCACACCGGTCTGGTCGATCCCGGTCGCGCGTGCCTTCACGTCGAGGTCCGAGGCGACGATCAGGTGTCCCTTGCCCTCGACCTCGTCCATCGTGATCACGCAGCGCACGTCGACGTGCTCGACGGTGCCGCCCGCCCGCGCGATCTCGCCTGCGATCGACGTGGCGTAGCAGGTGGCGTGCGCGGCCGCCAGCAGCTCCTCCGGGCTCGTCTTGTCGCCCGGGTCGCCGACGCGCGCCGGCAGGTCGACCGGCAGCGAGAAGGCGCCGGTGCCGGCGGTCGCCGTGCCCGAGCCGCGCGAGAGCGACCCCTCCCACGCAACCTCGGCCTCGCGGACGATCCTCGGCACTAGGCCATGACCTCGACCTTGCGCTCGTCCGGGGTGATCCCACCCTCACGGCGGAGCACCTCCTGGAGCGCACGGATCGAGACCTCGATCTGATCGAGCGTCGGCGGCCGCGTCGTCAGGCGCTGCAGCCAAAGACCCGGCGCCAGCAGCGTCATCAGCACCGGGTTGTCCTGATGCTTGCCGGCGAAGCGAATCAGCTCGTAGGCGATCCCGGCGATCACGGGCAGTAGCAGGATCCGGCTCAGGATGAGCCAGTACCAGGCGGGCTGGCCGACGAACGCGAAGACGAAGATGCCGATCACCATCACCCAGAGCAAAAATGCTGTTCCGCAACGCGGGTGGATCAAACTGAACTTCTGCACGTTCTCGGGCGTGAGCTCCTCGCCGGCCTCGTAGGCATTGATCGCCTTGTGCTCGGCGGCGTGGTACTGGAAGACGCGCCGCAGATCGGGCAGGAGCGAGATCAGCAGCAGGTAGAGCAGGAAGATGCAGACGCGGATGACGCCCTCGATCACGACGAAGGCGCCGGTGGTGTCGATCGGCAGCCAGTTCGTGATCAGCGCCGGCGTCACCTTGAAGAGCATCAGCGCGAAGCCGATCGCGATCGCGAACGAGAAGAGGATCTGGCCGCGGGTGATCTCGGTCTGGACCTCCCCGTCCTTCGCCTCCGGATCCTGAGCGGCGTAGTTGGCCGAGATCGCGAGCGCCCGGAAGCCGATCGCGAGCGACTCGCCGAGCGCGATCACTCCGCGCACGACCGGCAGCCGGAAGATCCGGCGCCGCGCCATCGGGGAGCTGATGTCCTTGACGACCTCAGCGATCTCGCCGTCCGGCTTGCGCACTGCGACAGCCCACTTCGACGGGCTGCGCATCATCACGCCCTCCAGGACTGCCTGGCCCCCGATGTTGTTGGCCAACGTGCTACCCGCGGCGGGCGCCGCCGGCCTTTTCCAGCCGGCGCTGGAAGCGCTCGACCCGGCCGCCGGAGTCCATCAGCTTCTGCTTGCCCGTGTAGAACGGATGGCAGGCCGAGCACACGTCGACGTGGATCTCCGCCTGCGTCGAGCGGGTCTCGAACTCGTTGCCGCAGGAGCAGCGCACGTGCGTGGTGACGTACTCGGGGTGGATTCCGGTCTTCATCGCCGGGCCAGGATAGCAGAGGCGGTTTGGGTGGCCACGTTTCCTCCCGAGACAACAGCAGCCATCGGTCCGTCCCCCGCCTTTCCCGCCAGGATCGCCGCGACGCCGACCGCCGCAGCGGGCTCGCAGGCCAGCTTTGCGCGCTCGTAGAGGAAGCGAAAAGCGTCCTCGATCTCCTCCTCCGTCACGAGCACGCTCTCCGCACGGTGCTCTCGGAGGACGTCGAGCGCGACGTCGCCGGCGAACGGAGCCGAGAGGCCGTCGGCGATCGACACCGGCGTCACCGGGACCGGACGGCCCGCCGCGAGCCCGTCGTGGACCGCGCTCGAGCCGTCGGGCTCGACGGCGACGATCCGACAGTCGGGCGCCGCCGCGGCGATGCCGGCGACGAGGCCTCCGCCGCCGACCGGGACGACGATCGTCTCGACCTCCGGCGCGTCATCGAGCAACTCGAGCGCCAGCGTCCCCTGTCCTGCGATCACGAGCGGGTCGTCGAAGGGGTGCACGAGCGTCCGGCCGGTCTGCCGGATGTGCTCGTCGAGCCGCTCGAACGCCTCGACCGCGTCGGCGGCCTCGAGGTCGACCTCGGCGCCGTAACCGCGCGTCGCCGCCACCTTCGCCTGGCTCGCGCTCGCGTACATGACGACGAGGCAGTCGATCTCCTCGAGCGCCGCACCCCAGGCGAGCGCCTGCGCATGGTTGCCCGCAGAGATCCCGATCACGCCGCGCTCCCGCTCCTCGGGCGTCAGCGTCGCGAGCTTGTTCAGCACGCCGCGCGCCTTGAACGACCCCGTCTTCTGGAACAACTCCGCCTTGAGGTACGTCTGCTCACCGAGCGTCCGCGAGCTGAAGGTGGGCGTCCGGTGCACGCGCCCCCGGATCCGCTCCGCCGCCTGGAGCACGTCGTCGCGCGTGGGCGCCATCGTGCGGGCATCGTAGACTCACGCGGGTGGACGACCACCCGGTCCGGCTCACGCTTGCCGACGATCTCGCGCGTTCGCGGCTGACGGTCCTGTTCCGGCTGCTGCTCGCGATCCCGCATCTGATCTGGGTCGTGCTCTGGACGATCGCCGTCGTCTTCGCGGCGATCGCCGGCTGGATCGCCGCCCTCGTCACCGGCCGCCTGCCCGAGTCGCTGCACGGGTTCTTCTGCAGCTACATCCGCTACGTGACCCACCTGACCGCATACGTCTTCCTCGTCGCGAACCCGTATCCGGGGTTCACGGGGGAGCCCGGGTACCCGGTCGACGTGACGCTGCCGTCGGGGCCGGAGCCGCAGCGGCGCTGGACGATCGCGCTTCGGATCCTGCTCGCGTTGCCGGCGCTGATCCTCGCCGGCATCCTCGGCACCGGATTCCACTCCGGCGGCGGCTCCTGGGACGACGCCGACGGAACGCAGGGCAGCAGGGGCGGGCTCGCCACGATCGGCGGCGTCACGGCCGTCTGCGGGCTGCTCGGCTGGTTCGCGTCGCTCGCGACCGGGCGGATGCCGCTCGGATTGCGCAACCTGGGCGCGTACGGGCTCGGCTACACCGCCCAGGCGTATTCGTACGGCTTGCTGCTCACCGAGCGCTATCCGAACTCCGATCCCGAGGCCGTCGGCCCCGCCTGGGATCTGCCCCCACATCCGATCGGGCTCGAGCTGACCGACGACGGCCGGCGCTCGCGGTTGACCGCCTTCTTCCGCCTCCTGCTGACCATCCCCCACTTCGTCTGGCTCGCCCTCTGGAGCATCGCCGCGCTCTTCGCAGGTATCGCCAACGGCATCGTCGCGCTCTTCACCGGCCGCTCGGCGCAATCGCTGCACCGCTTCCTCTCCGCGTACACGCGCTACTACGCGCACGTGACCGCGTTCGTCTCGCTCGTCGCCAACCCGTTCCCCGGGTTCGTCGGCGAGCCCGGGTATCCAGTCGACATCTCGATCGCCCCGCCCGAGCGGCAGAACCGCTGGATCACCCTCTTCCGGATCTTCCTCGCGATCCCGGCGTTCCTGCTCTCGGGTGCGCTGAGCGTGGCGCTCGTCGTCGTCGCCCTCCTCGGCTGGTTCGCCGCGCTCGCGACGGGTCGGATGCCGACTGGCCTGCGGAACCTCGGCGCCTTCAGCGTCCGCTACCACGCGCAAACGAACGCCTACGTGCTCGTGCTCACCGACCGCTATCCGCATGCGAGCCCGGCGCTGCGGCCGCCGCCTGAGCCGGAGCCCGTCGAAGCCGACCCGTTCGCGCCCGTGCCGGAGGCGGTCTGAGGAACGGCCGCCGTGCCGCGTGGGCGCTCCTCGTGCTCGCGCTGGCAGGGCTCTGGGGGGCAGCCGCCTGGTCGCTCTGGCAGAGCGTCCTGCCCGACGACCTGACCCTGCCGGAGGTCCCGCTGACGGGGATCCCGCAGGAGACACTCGAGCGCGCCGACCGGTACGAGCGCTTCTTCCGGATCGAGTTCGTCTTCTCGCAGCTCGTCCTGCTCGGCGTGCTCGCGGTCTATGCGCGGTACGGGATCCGCTTCGCGAAGGAGTCCGCCGCCGGGCGGATCGGCACCGGGATGCTGCTCGGGATGATCGGGCTCGCGCTGGTCTGGATCTCCCAGGTGCCGTTCCGGCTCGCGGAGGTCTGGTGGGACCGCCGCTACGACCAGACCGACAGCGGCTATCTGGAGACGCTGTTCGCGAACTGGTTCGAGCTCGGGGCGGAGTTTCTGTTCATCTGCTTCGCGCTCGTGATCGTGATGGCGATCGCCGGGCGCTTCCCGCGTCGCTGGTGGCTCGGCGCCGCGCCGGTCTTCGTCGGCCTCGCCTTCCTGTTCAGCTTCGTCTACCCGTACCTGACGCCCACGGAGCCGCTCCACCGGGCCGACCTGCAGGCGGCCGGGCGCGCGTACGCGGCGAAGCAGGGGATCGACCCCGTTTCGCTCCGCGTCGAGGACGTGACCGACTTCACGAGCGCGCCGAACGCCTACGCCGTGGGGCTCGGCCCCAGCAAGCGCATCGTCTTCTGGAACACCCTTCTCGACGGCAGCTTCTCGGACGACGAGGTCAAGACGGTGCTGGCGCACGAGCTCGGGCACCACTCGAGCAACCACCTCTTCGAGGGCGTTGCGTGGTACGCGCTGTTCGCTCTTCCCGGCGCGTGGCTGATCGCGCGCGCGACGCGGCGGCGCGGCGGGATGGGCAACCCGGCAGCCGTCCCGCTCTCGCTGCTCGTGATCGTCGTGCTCGACCTGCTCTCGCTGCCCGTCTACAACGTCATCTCGCGGCACATGGAGCGGGAGGCCGACTGGAAGGCGCTCGAGACGACGCGCCGGCCCGAGCCGGCGAAGAGCCTGTTCAAGGAGTTCACGATCCAGTCGCTGAACGACCCCGACCCGCCGGCCTGGTCGTACGTGCTCTTCGACAGCCACCCGTCGGTCGAGCAGCGGATCGCGATGGCCGAGGCCTGGCGCCGGCTGAGCCGCTAGGTCAGCGTGTATTCGGGCCCGGATCCGCCCTCGGGCGGCGTGAGCCTGCCGCCCTTGGCGGAGATCGCACCGCACTGGACGCAGTTCGACGGGTTGACGTCGACGTGCACGAGCCCGCCGCCGGCGTCCCCGCCGACCTCGTAGACCTGAGCGGGGCACATGGCGGCCCAGGCCTCGGCCAGGTCCCGCGGCACCGTGCGCTGGATCCGGATGTGGTTCGGCTGGTCGTCCCGGGTGCGGTTGCCGGACAGGAAGACGGACGAGAGCTTGTCGAAGGTCAGCTTCCCGTCCGGCTTCGGGTAGCGAGGCGTCCTCCGGGTCCGGATCAGCGAGCGGGAGGCGTTGGCCTCCGTCTGCAGCTCGAAGGGCGGAAGCTTCCCCTTCGTCACCGTCATCCCGCTCGCGAGCGCGCCGCCGACGAAGAACCCCTTGTCGAACGCCTGGCGCATGTTCCGCACCTCGTGCAGGTCCTTGACGACGTAGCTCGCGCGCAACTCCTGGTCGTAGGAGTCGAACGCGCCGAACCGTGAGGGCGACTCTCCGCGCTGGAGCGAGCGGAACGCAGCCTCGGCGGCCATGATCCCCGACTCGATCGCGTAGTGGATCCCCTTCAGCGTCGGCACGTTGACGAGGCCGGCGCCTTCGCCCGTCAGCAGCAGCCCCGGCGCGTGGAAGCGGGACGGCAGCGAGTGGTAGCCGCCCTCGGTGATCGTCTTCGCGCCCCAGGCGACGCGCTCGCCGTCGCGCAGGATCCTGCGGACGAGCTTGTGGGTCTTCAGCTCCTGGAGCACGTCGTGCACCGAGAACGCGACGTCGCGGTACTCGAGCCCGGCGACGAAGCCGAGCGAGACCATGTCGTCGCCCATCGGGTAGATGAAGGAGCCGCCGAACTCGCCGTACTTCGCGCGCTTGCGCAGCGGCCAGCCCATCGTGTGGACGATGTGCCGCAGCGGCCGCGGCACCTTCCAGACCTCCTTGACGCCGAGAGCCCAGATCTGCGGCTGCGCGCCCTCGAGGCCGAAGCGCTCGATCGCGGCCGACGTCAGATGGCCCTGCGTGCCTTCCGCGAGGACGGTCACCTTCGCGGCGATGTCCGACCCGGGCTCGTAGGCGCCCAGAGGCCGGCCGTCCCGTCCCAGTCCCTTGTCGCCGGTGCGGATCCCGTGCACGCGCCCGTCGGCGACGAGCAGCTTCTGGGCGTCCGTCTCCGGCAGCACCGCTGCGCCGGCGGCCTCCGCCTGCTCGGCGAGGAACCGTCCGAGCTGCGACACCGAGACGACGTAGTTGCCGTGGTTGCGCATCGTCGGCGGCGGCGGGATGCGCAAGTCCGACCCCTTCGTGAGCAGGTAGACGGCCTCGCCGTGCACCGGCCCGTAGCTCGGCATGTCCTCGATCGTCAGCCGGTCGCGGAAGAGCCGGCGGATCGCACGCGGGTTCATCACGGCGCCCGAGAGCAGGTGCGAGCCGGGCGCCTTCCCCTTCTCGACGACGGCGACGGGGACCTCGCCGAGCCGCTCGCGCCGTCTCCGGCGACTCTTCGAGCAGCTGGCCGAGCCGGATCGCGCACGCAAGGCCCGCGGGCCCGGCGCCGACGATCAGGACGCCGACCTCGATCCGCTCCGCCGCCGGATCGGTCGGCGCGGCGATCACCTCGGACGGAGCGAAGGGCGGCGGGTAGTCCGCCGGGCGGACGCCGCCCTTGCTCATCCTCTGCGGGCCCGGACGAGCTCGGTCAGCTTCGGCACGATCGAGTGCAGGTCGCCGACGACGCCGAGGTCGCGCGAACTCGAAGATCGGGGCGTTCGGATCCTTGTTGATCGCCACGATCGTCTTCGAGCTCTGCATCCCGACCTTGTGCTGGATCGCGCCGGAGATGCCGCAGGCGATGTAGAGCGTCGGCGAGACGGACTTGCCCGTCTGGCCGACCTGCGCCGAGTACGGGTACCAGCCGGCGTCGACCACCGCCCGCGTCGCGGCGACGGCGCCGCCGAGCGCCTTGGCGAGCTCCTCGACGAGCGCGAACTTCTCCGGCTCGCCGAGACCGCGGCCGCCCGCGACGATCACGTTCGCGTCCTCGATCGACGGGCCGCTCTCCTCCGCGTGCGCCCGCTCGACCATCTCGGCGGCGAGCGAGTGCTCCTGCAGCTGCGGCTCGAACGTCTCCACGGTCCCGGCCGCAGGCTGCTCGCTCGGGTCGAGCGCGCCCGCGCGGAAGAGGCCGATCCGCGGCGTCGACTTCCAGCCGACGTCCACGACGACGGAGTCGCCGAGCGCCGACTGCTTGCCGACGAGGTCGTCGCCGTCGCCGGAGATGTCGGTCAGCTGCCAGTTCAGGCCCGCGTCGAGCCGCGCCGCGAGCCCGGAGGCGACGTCGGCGGCGAGGATCGACTGCGCGAACAGGATCGTGTCGATGCCCTTGTCTGCCACGAGCTGCGCGATCGCATCGACGCGCGGCTGCGGCAACGGTGCCTCGAGCTTGGGGTCGTCGGCGACGTAGACGGTCGCGGCGCCGTGCTTGGCCGCCTGCTCCGCCAGGCCGTCGAGAGCCGAGCCGACGAGCACGCCGGCGACGTCGCCGCCGAGGCTCGCCGCCTTCGAGAGAACGGCGAGCGAGCCCTTCTGCAGCTCGCCGTCGTGGTGCTCGAGGAAGACGAGGGTGCTCAGAGCAGCCTCTTCTCCGCGAGGAACTCGACGATCTGCTCGGCGGCGTTGCCGTCGTCCTCGATCTTGCGGGTGTCGCCGCGCTGAGGCGGCTCGCCGAGCGCGAGCACCTCGGTGCGCGAGCCCTGCTCGCCGGCGCTGCCCGAGTCGACGCCGAGGTCGGCGAGCGAGAGCGTCTCCTGCGGCTTCGACTTGGCGCCCATGATCCCCTTCAGGGAGGGGTAGCGCGGCTCGTTGATCGAGTCCGCGACGGCGACGACGGCCGGCAGCGGCGCGCGGATGACGTCGTAGCCGAACTCGGTCTGGCGCTTGCCGGTGAGCGAACCGCCGTCGAGCGTCAGCTCGGCGACCTGCGAGATCACCGGCCTCTTCAGACGCTCGGCAACGGCAGCCCAGAGCACGGCGCCGTCCGAGTCGGACGACTGCTGGCCGAAGAGGACGAGGTCGGGCTGCTCGCGCTCGAGCGCCTTCGCGAGCGTCAGGCTCGTCGCGACCAGGTCCGAGCCCGCGGCGGCGTCGTCGGCGACGAGGACGGCGCGGTCGGCGCCCATCGCGAGCGCCTTGCGCAGCGAGTTGAGCGCGCGCTCGGGCCCCATCGAGACCACGACGACCTCGCCTTCGCCCGTCGCGTCCTTCAGCCGCAGCGCCTCCTCGACCGCATTCGCGTCGAAGGCGTTGAGCGCGCCCTCGCCGGAGCGGTCGAGGCGCTTCGTGCCCGGGTCGATCCGCTTGTGCGCGGTCGCATCGGGCACTTCCTTCACGCAGACGGCGATCTTCATCGCGCGGACTCTAACGATGCGTCGCGGCTTCACTCCGCAGGAGGCGTCGCCGACGACGCCCGCCGAGCTTTTACCCCTTTTGGGCAGTAATCCGCCCGCCGACTCTGCTAGGGTCCGGCCCTTCGCGCGCGAACCGGTACTCGATGACCCCCGTCCGGACGACAGCACGAGGCTTGCTCCTCACCGTGATCGCGCTCCTGCTCACCGCAGGGGCAGCGTCAGCGTCGCCGTCGGGGGCGGTCCCGCGTCTCGTCTTCCCGGTACTCGGAACGGCCAGCTACATCGACGACTTCGGCGATCCGCGCGGCCAGGGCGGCCACGAGGGCAACGACATCATGGCGCCGCGCCGCGCGCTCGTCCTCGCCGCCGAGGCGGGCACGGTCAAGTTCCACACCACCTCGGCCCGGGCCGGCTGCATGCTCTACCTCGACGGCAAGAGCGGCACCGAGTACCTCTACATCCACCTCAACAACGACCTCACCGACGGGAACGACAACCAGGGTCGCTGCGTCGCGGGGGTCGCGTACGCGAAGGGCCTGAAGGACGGCGCCAGGGTCGCGGCGGGTGAGGTGATCGCGTACGTCGGCGACTCCGGCGACGCGAACGGGATCCACCCGCACCTCCACTTCGAGGTCCACCCGAACGGCGCCGGCGCGGCGAATCCCTTCCCGTACCTGAACAAGGCGCGACGGCTTCTGTTCGCTGCGGCGCCCGGCACGACCTTCACGCTCGCGCTGACGGGCAAGGTCGCGAACGCCGCGGGCGAGGATCTCCGGCTCGCCGTCGACCAGGTTCGGCAGTGGCCGGGTGGGCGCAAGGTGAAGCTGGCCGGTCAGAACGTGCCGGTGACGGTGCCCGAGACGGCGACGATCGAGAACTTCGGCGCCTCGGCCGCGGCCTCACTGCCGGAGTACCCGTCGCTCACTCTGCTGACCAGAGGCCTCGCGGTCACGGTGTGGACCGAGCCGGCGAAGGTCACGTTCGCCGCGCTCTCGGGCGCGAAGGGCGCGCTCGCCGCGTCCCGCGTCGTCGTCAAACGCTGACGAGCGACTCGTAGAGCCTCTCGAGCTCCCGGCCCGGGTCGCCGCAGAGCCCGGTGTGCACCGACGACGGCTGGATGATCGTGCTCGACGGCGCGACGAGCCAGTGGAAGCGGGCCGTCGTGTCGAGCTGCGCCATCGGCCCGCCCGCTGCGTCTCCCGACGCAACCCGCTCGATCGCCTCGAGGTGCGACCGCACCGGGTCGAGGTCGAGCTCCGGCCAGAGCGACACCGCCCTGCTCTCGTCGAGCCCGGTCCGCGCCGCGAGGTAGTCGAGCGGCCGTGAGAAGACGACGATGCCGACGTTGATCCGCTCACCCCGCTCGACGCGCGGGACGAGCCGGTAGACGGCGTACGAGAACGGGCTAGGCGGCGACACGGGCACGCTCCGCCTCGGCGACGAACGCCCGCGGCGACTCGATCCGCCGGCGCAGGTACTCCACGTACAGGCCGCGGCTCCCGTCGCCGAGCCACTCGTCGGGGACGGCGGAGGCGACGTCCTGCAGCAGCGCCTCGGTGACGTGCGGCGCCAGCTCGGCGTCGGCGTCCTCGATCGAGCCGGCGAAGGGCAGCAGCACGTGGTCGGCGATCGCCTCGAACGGCCGCAGCTCGTGACCGGGCACGGGATCCGCGTGGTGGAAGTACAGCGCGGCGCCGTGGTCGATCAGCCAGAGCCGGTGGTGCCACAGGAGCATGTTCGTGTTCTTCGCGGTGCGGTCGACGTTCGTCACGAGTGCATCCAGCCAGACGATCGCCGCGGCCACCTCGGGCGGTGGCGCCGGACCGGCCGCGGGGTTGAACGGCAGCGCCCCGGGGAGGAAGTCGACGCCGAGGTTGAGACCGGCGCTCGCATTGAGCAGATCCTGAATCTCGGCGTCCGGCTCCGCCACCGCCAGCGTCGGGTCGAGCGCGACGAGCGCGAGCTCGGGGACGGCGAAGCCGAGTGCGCGGGCCAGCTCGCCGGCAACGACCTCGGCGACGAGCGCCTTCGGCCCCTGCCCGGCGCCGCGGAACTTGAGCACGTAGAGCCCGTCGTCGCTCGCCTCCACGAGAGCCGGCAACGAGCCGCCCTCGCGCAGCGGCGTGACGTAACGCGTCGCGTCGATCGTGCGCAGCCGCACCGGCCGGCTACGCCGGGATCTTCGCGCGCAGGAAGTCGACGATCTCGCTCGTCGGCGCGCCCGGCGTGAACACGGCCGCGACGCCCTTCCCCTTCAGCTCCTCGGCGTCATCGTCCGGGATCGTCCCGCCGACGACGACGAGCACGTCGTCGACGCCGTTCTCCTTGAGGCCGTCGAGGATCCGCGGCACGAGCGTCATGTGCGCGCCGGAGAGGATCGAGATGCCGACGGCGTCCGCGTCCTCCTGGATCGCGGTCTCGACGATCTGCTCCGGCGTCTGATGGAGCCCGGTGTAGATCACCTCCATGCCGGCGTCGCGAAGCGCCCTGGCGATGATCTTCGCGCCCCGGTCGTGACCGTCAAGACCGGGCTTCGCGATCACCACTCTGATCTTGGACGCCATCGCGTCGGCAGTATACGGCGGTGCATCTCAGGGTCATCGGCTCCTCACCCGCCTGGCCGAACCCGGGCGGGGCGTGCTCGGGCTACCTGATCGAAGGCCGCCTCCTGCTCGACTGCGGGCCTGGCGTGCTCGCGAAGCTGCGCGAGCGCGAGCCGTGGCCGACGGTCGAGGCGATCGCGATCACGCATCTCCACCTCGACCACTGGGGCGACCTCGTCCCTTGGGTCTGGGGCAGCCTCTTCGGCCCCGGCGAGTCGCTGCCGAGACCGAAGCTCTGGCTGCCGCCAGGGAGCCGCGAGCAGCTCCGGCCCGTGCTCGCCGTCCTCGGGAGCGAGGACATGTTCGACCGCGCGTTCGACGTCGCCGAGTACGAGTCGCGGGTGCCCTTCGCAGCGGCCGCCGGGCTCGAGGTGACTGCAGTACCGGTCGACCACTACGACATCCTTGCCTTCGGCTTCCGGGTCAAGGGCGACCGGGTTCTCGCGTACTCCGGCGACAGCGGCCCCTCCGACGCGCTCGCGGAGCTGGCACGCGACGCCGATCTCTTACTGACCGAGGCGACACTCGACAACGGTGGCTACGACGGGCCCGACCGCGGGCACCTCTCGCCCGACGAGGCAACGGAGGCCGCCAGCGACGCCCGCGCCCTTCGGGTCGTGCTCACACACCGGCCCGTCGAGCGCGAGTCACCCGAGGGAGCCGAGCTCGCGTACGACGGGCTCGAGCTCGAGTTCTAGAGACGCGAGGCCTCGTACGCCTTCCGGCGCGGCGGGCGCGGACGCGCTCGACGACGAGCAGCGGGGCGGGAACGAGCAGCGCGAGCGCGATCAGGCCCGCCGCACGAGCAGCCACACGGCGCCGAGGCTCGTCGAAGCGTTCGCGGGCGGAGCGAGGTCGACACGGAACGGAGAGCCCTCGGAGCGGCTCGGTCGCGCGCTGCCGCCACCGCCGCCGCGCGGCGACCACGAGTCGACCAGCCAGCGGCGCTTCGCACCGCGACCGACCGAGCGCAGGGAGAGGTTGAAGACGGCGGGGCGCAGCGCCGCTCCCGGGCTGGGGAAGACGCCGGCGACCTGGAGCCCGATCTCGCCGGCGTACGAGTAGTCGAACTTCCAGCGTGCGTCCTCTATGGGTACGGGACCACCGGGGATGTCGTCGCCCCAGGCTTCACCGGTCGCGGGTCGTCGTGCCGCGCAGGTTGGGGCCGACGAGCTCGTACGCGCGCTCCGCATGGTCGCGCCGCACGGCAGTCTCGACGAAGAGCGCCGCGGTCGCGATCACCGCGCGGCGCTCCGCAGGCGCCATCTCTACGGGGATCGGCGGGACGTAGAGGTCGGCCTTGCCGTGCAGCGGCGTCTCGACGACGTCGGCCGTATTCCAGAAGAAGATGCTGACCAGCGCCGCCGAGGCGACGACGGCGAGCAGCAGACCGAGCTTCAGGACGCGCCGGCGAAACCGTGGCGAGGACAACCTGGCTTGCAGCGGTCTCGCCAACGTCAGGCCGGGCCGCGGAACGCGGCGCCTTCAGGGGTCTTCGCGCGATCGGCAGCCGCGCTCGCGGGTGCCGATCTTGCGCGTACCAACATCAGTCGCGGGCGCTCGGGACGGCCGGCGCGGCGCGGGGCACCCAGTAGTTGACGCGCCAGCGGTCGCCCGCCCTCTTCAGGCCGATGAAGAATTTCTCGGGCTTGACCTTCGACGAGTCCTTCGGCAGCAGCGCGACCTCGAGGATCGCCTCGTCCGGATACGACTCGTCGACCTTGAAGGTCGCGGTCTCGATCGCCTTCGCGGGGTAGTAGACGACCGGGATGTTCCCCGTCAGCCACTCCTTCTTCGTCAGCCCCGGCCGCAGCTCCGGATGGGCGAGCTCG
>CAWGZI010000024.1:0-221981 GCA_963827015.1 uncultured Gaiellaceae bacterium
CCGGAGGCGCGGCGGCTGAACCCGAACCCGATCCCGCGGCTCGGCGGCCTGGCGATCTTCTTCGGCATCTTCGTGCCGGCGCTCGCGTTCCTCGAGCTCGGACGGGAGACGCGCGGCGTCCTCCTCGGCGCCGCCGTGGCGACCGTGGTCGGCTCGATCGACGACTTCCGCGTGCTGAAGCCCGGCCGCAAGCTCGCGGGACAGGTCGTCGCCGCGGCGATCCCGCCCTTCTTCGACGTCTGGATCGACCACTTCACGTTCCCGTTCCTCGGGCCGGTCGACCTGCCCGCGGCCGTGGGGATCCCGTTGACGATGCTCTGGATCGTCGCCGTCATGAACATGGTCAACTTCCTCGACGGGATGGACGGGCTCGCCGCGGGGGTCTGCGCGATCGCCGGCGTGACGTACGCGGTCCTCTCCCTCTCGCTCGGCAAGCCCGACCCCGCGATCCTCTCCGCGATCATCGCCGGCGCGTGCGTCGGGTTCCTCCGCCACAACTTTTTCCCGGCGCGGATCTTCATGGGCGACTCCGGCGCGCTCGGGCTCGGCTTCCTGCTCGCGGCGGTGTCCGTCCAGGGGCTGTTGAAGACCGCGTCGACGGTCGTGCTGCTGCTGCCGCTGCTCGTGCTCGCCGTGCCGATCCTCGACACGTCCTTCGTCGTCGCCCGCCGGCTCAAGCACGGCCAGCCGATCAGCTCGCCCGACCAGGCGCACCTGCACTTCCGCTTCCTCCGTCGCGGCTTCTCGCAACGGCGCGCGGCGGTGACGATGTGGGGCTGGTGCGCGACGCTCGCGGGCGCCGCGCTCGCGACGCGCTTCATCCCGTTCCGAGAGGGCGGCACGTGGCACCCGTGGGAGACGCTCGCGGTGGTCGGGATCGCGCTCGTCGCGCTCGCGTTCTCGCTCTACGTCGTCTACGTGCTCGAGATCGTCAAGTCGACGAACCCGCGGCGGTTCCGCCTCGGCCGCGCGCCACGAGCCGGTGGACGAGCAGCGTCGCTCCGCCTGAGGAAGTCCTCGAGCACGTCGTTGAAGCCGGGTGCCCGCTGGACCGCGTGACCGGCGCCCGGAAGGACGACCCGCTCGGCTTCGAGGTCCCGCTCGAGCGCGTCGCAGATCGCGTCGAACGCAGCGTGGTGCCCGCCGGAGACGACGAGGATCGGAAACGGCTGCGCGCGGATCCCGTCGGCCGGGATCTCCGCCTCCCAGGGGCCGCGCTCCCGGCGCAGCGCCTCTGCGCACTGGACGAGCGGCGGCGGCAGCGGCGAGGGCGGGTCCCAGACCGAGCCGACCGCCCGGAGGAACGCGCGCAGGAACGCCTCCGGGTCGGCCGGGCCGTCGCGCCACATCCGCTCCGCGCCGGTGCCGAACTCGTCCGCTGCTGCGACGCCCCTCGCGGCCCGCGTCGCCGGCGGCTCGATCACCGTCAGCGAGGCGAGCTCCGGTGAGCGTGCCGCCGCGAGCAGCGAGACGACCCCGCCGTACGAGTGCCCGCAGAGGTGATCGCCCGGCTCGAGCAGGTCGGCCAGCCAGCCCGCGTCGGCCTCGAAGTCGACGCGCTCGACCGGCGATCCGGGCGGGAAACCGGGGCGATCGAGGACCACGAGCTCCCAGCGGGCGGCCAGCTCGCGCTGCGCGCCCCAGGTCATCGAGCCGTTCGTGACCGACCCGTGGACGAGGACGAGGCGTCCCATGTTCGCATCGTACAAAGTTGGCGCTTTTCCCTGAAACCAGGCGGATTTCGACTGTCACAAGCTCTGCTATGCTCGCCCCGCGAATGGAGCCGACGCCGACCCCGAAGCTCAGTCTCGCCGCCGCGGGCTCGGTTCTGATCGGCTCGACCGCGGCGATGATCGCGCTCTGCATCCTGATCGGCTGGCTCGCCGGCTCGGTCGCCTGGGGCTTCCTCGTCGGCGCCATCCTCGGGATCCCGTTCGGCATCTTCATGACCTACAAGCGCTACGGGCACGCCCTCTGATGGCCGGCGTCTTCGCAACCCCGCGGCCGCTTCCCGATCAGAAGCTCCCGTTCCTCGCGGGAGCCGCCGTGGTCGTGCTCGCGCTCCCCGTCTTCCTCGCCGCGGGCTGGGAGGTGCGCGGGCTGGGTGATCGGAGCGACCCTCTGGCTGGCGTCCCGGGCGCTCGCCGCGCTACTGACGCACCTGCGCTCGGGCATGGGTAACCTCGCCGGCTCAGGCGTGGTGGGCTTTGGAATGACCTTTCGCGCGATCGCAGTGATGGTCGTCGTCATTGCGCTCGCGGCAACTGACGCGCGGCTCGCCCTCGCGGTCACGCTGCTGTACGCCCTCGCGTACACCCTCGAGCTCGCCGTCTCGCTCGCCCTCTACTTCTCGGGGGAGCCACGTGAAGCGGCGTAGCGTGCTCACCCTCGTCGTCTTCCTCTGGCTCGCGCTGCCGTCGATCGCGCTCGCGGCGGAGGAAGAGGAGGAGTTCAACCCCGAGCACGACTTCGAGGTCGGCGAGTGGATCCCGATCCACCTCGGCGGGCTCGACCTCTCGATCAACAAGGCGGTCGCGTATCTGATCCTCGGGACGATCTGCACGATCGCGCTCGGCCTCTTCCTGATGCGCGCGCGGATCGGCCCCAAGAACGAGGTCGGGCGCCGCCAGGCCGTCGGCGAGATGGTCTACGAGGTCGCGCAGACGCAGGTCGCCGAGCAGGGACTGCCGGACAAGGCGATCGGGCGCTGGTTCCCGTACGTCGCCTCGCTGATGCTCTTCATCTGGGTCGTGAACATGCTCGGGTTCATCCCGCTGCCGCTCTCGAACGAGAAGTTCGAGCTCTTCGGGGTCGAGCTGCCGACGCTCGCCGTCTACGCCGCGACCTCGTCCATCAGCGTCACGCTCGCGCTCGCGCTGATGACCTTCTTCTTCACCCACTACGAGGGCATCCGTGCCAACGGGGTCGTCAAGTACTTCAAGAGCTGGATCCCGGACGTGCCCAAGGCGATGTACCCGCTGATCGTGCCGCTCGAGATCCTGGGGCAGTTCATGCGCCTGATCAGCCTCAGCGTCCGTCTCTACGCGAACATGCTCGCCGGCCACATGCTGATCCTCACGTTCATCGGCCTCGTCTTCGTCACCGGCCACCTGATCCTGGCGCCGCTGACCGTGGGCGCCGCAGCCGCCTTCTACCTCTTCGAGGTCGTGATCGTGGTCTCGATCCAGGCGTACATCTTCGCCGCCCTTTCCGCCATCTACATCGGCTCGGCGATCGAGCCGGAGCATTAGGTCACCAAAGGAGGAGTACGTGTTCAACTTGATTGCACAGGAGGCCGCGAGCAACGTGGACGCCGGCAAGGCGATCGCGCTGGCGCTCGGCATCGGCCTAGGCTCGCTCGGCGCCGGCATCGGCATCGGCAACATCTTCGGCTCGATGATCCAGGCCGTCGCGCGCCAGCCGGAGCTCCGCGGTGAGCTGACCGGTATCCAGTGGCTCGGCTTCGCGCTCACCGAGGCCGTCGTCTTCTACGGCCTGATCGGCGGCCTGCTCGCCTACGTGCTGGTCTAGGGAGAAGGGACCGAGACGATGCTGCTCGCCGCGTCACCGCTGATCGAAGTCAATCCGGGTCTGATGATCTGGACGCTGGTCTGCTTCGTGATCACCTTCTTCGTGCTCCGCAAGTTCGCGTTCGGCCCGATCCAGAAGACCATCGACGAGCGCCGCGAGCGGATCCGCTCGTCCGTCGAGGAAGCGGAGAACACCCGCCGCGAGGCCCGCGCGCTGCTCGAGGAGCACAAGCAGCTGATGGGCCAGGCGAAGAGCGAGGCGTCCGAGATCCTCGCCGACGCGCGTCGCGCTGCCGACCAGCAGCGGGAGCGTGCCCGCGAGGAGATCGAGGCCGACCGGCAGCGCCGGCTCGAGGAGACGCGCAAGCAGATCGAGGCCGAGACCGCCCGCGGCCTGGAGCAGATCCGGGCAGAGGTCGCCGACCTGACGCTGATCGCGACCGAGAAGGTGACCGGCAAGGTGCTCGACAAGTCCGACCACAAGCGGCTGATCGAGGACGCGATCGGCGACCTCGACTTCTCCGTCCTGGAGAGCGAGCGCAGCTAGTGGCCGTCGCCCCGCGCATGTACGCCCGGTCGCTCTTCCAGGCGGCGAAGGGGCTGGACAAGCTCGACGTCGTCCACGCCGAGCTCGGCGAGTTCGCCGCGGCCGTCGAGCAGGTGTCCGAGCTGCGGGCGCTGCTCCAGAACCCGGAGATCGACCGCGACGAGCGTGCGGCGGCGCTGCGCGAGATCCTCGCCGACGCCGACGAGCTGCTGCGCAATTTCGTGCTGCTCCTGACCGAGAAGGGCCGCACGGCCCAGCTCGACGAGGTCTATCGCGAGTTCGACGCGCTGGTCGCCGCCGAGGCTGGACGGCTGACCGTCCAGCTCACCACCGCCTACGAGCTCTCCGACGACGAGGCCGCGTCGATCGTGAAGAAGATCGAGCAGTCCTCCGGCCGCACCGTCGAGGCGACCCGTGGGGTCGACCCCGCCCTGATCGGCGGGATCGTCCTGCAGGTCGGCTCGCACCGGCTCGACGCCAGCGTGCGCGGCCGCCTCAACCGTTTGCGACACGAACTCGTGACAAGGAGCTGAGAAGTTGAAGCTACGCCCCGAAGAGATCACGTCGATCCTCAAGTCGAGGATCGAGCAGTACGACGTCCAGACCGACCTCTCCGAGGTGGGCACGGTGCTCCAGGTCGGCGACGGCATCGCCCGCGTCCACGGCCTCGAGAACGCCGTCTCGCTCGAGCGGCTCGAGTTCGAGCACGGCGTCGTCGGCATCGCGTTCAACCTCGAGGAGGACAACGTCGGCGTGGCCCTCTTCGGCGAGTGGCAGGAGGTCAAGGAGGGCGAGCCGGTCAAGCGGACCGGCGCCGTCGTCGACGTCCCCGTCGGCGACGCCCTGCTCGGCCGCGTCGTCGACCCGCTCGGCACCCCGCTCGACGGGGCCGGGCCGATCGAGTCGTCCGAGCGGCGCCCGCTGGAGTTCAAGGCGCCGGGCGTGATCGAGCGCCAGCCGGTGAAGGAGCCGCTCCAGACCGGCGTCAAGGCGATCGACTCGATGACGAACGTCGGCCGCGGCCAGCGCGAGCTGATCATCGGCGACCGCGGCACCGGCAAGACGGCGGTCGCGATCGACGCGATCATCAACCAGCGCGACACCGACGTGATCTGCATCTACGTCGCGATCGGCCAGAAGGGCTCGACCGTCGCGCAGGTCTACGAGCGCCTCAAGGAAGAGGGCGCGATGGACTACACGATCATCGTCTCCGCGTCGGCCCACGAGGCGGCGCCGATCAAGTGGATGGCGCCGTTCGCCGGCGCCGCGATCGGCGAGCACTTCCTCTACAACGGCAAGCACGCGCTGATCATCTACGACGACCTCTCCAAGCACGCGGACGCGTACCGGCAGCTGTCGCTGCTGCTCCGCCGCCCGCCGGGTCGCGAGGCGTACCCGGGCGACGTCTTCTACCTGCACTCGCGGCTGCTCGAGCGCGCGTGCAAGCTGAGCGACGAGCTCGGCGGCGGCTCGCTGACCGCGCTGCCGATCATCGAGACGCAGGCCGGCGACATCGCGGCCTACATCCCGACCAACGTGATCTCGATCACCGACGGCCAGATCTTCCTCGAGGCCGACCTCTTCTACTCCGGGATCCGGCCCGCGATCAACGTCGGCACCTCGGTGTCGCGCGTCGGCGGGTCGGCGCAGACGAAGGCGATGCGGAAGGTGGCCGGTCGCCTGCGGCTCGAGCTGGCGCAGTACCGCGAGCTCGAGGCCTTCTCCCAGTTCGGCTCCGAGCTCGACCAGGCGACACAGAACACGCTGGCCCGCGGCGAGCGGATGGTGGCGACGCTGAACCAGCCCCAGTACAAGCCCTGGCCGCACGCGGAGCAGGTCGTCGCGCTCTACGCCGGGATCAACGGCCACCTCGACGACGTGCCGGTCGCCCAGGTGCCGCGCTTCCAGGACGAGCTGCGGGAGCACCTGCGCTCCGAAGGCTCGATCTACAAGGCGATCGAGGAGACGAGCGATCTCGGCGACGAGACGGTTGCGACGCTCGACGCCGAGCTGGAGAAGTTCAAGCAGCGCTTCAACGTCGAAGAGGACAAGGGGCTCGTGGCCTAGCCGATGGCGAGCGTCCAGGACCTGAAGCGGCGCGTCCGCTCCGTCAAGAACACGCGCAAGATCACGAAGGCGATGGAGCTCGTCGCCTCGGCCCGGCTGCGCCGCGCGCAGACCCGGATCGAGGCGATGCGCCCGTACGCCGACACGATGCGCGAGCTGATCGCCGGCGTCGGACGCGCCAGCTCGTCGGTCCGGGGGCTGCCGCTGCTGCAGCAGCGCGAGGAGGAGCACACGGTCGCCGTCGTCGCGCTCACCGGCGACCGCGGCCTCGCCGGCCCCTTCAACGCCCAGATCATCCGCCGGTCGTTCGCGCTCGAGCGGCAGCTGCGCGGCGAGGGCAAGGAGGTCAAGTTCATCGCCGTCGGCAAGAAGGGCCGCTCGACGTTCGCGTTCCGGCGCTACGAGACGGTGGGCGACTACGTCGGCTTCACCGACCGGCCCGCGTACGCGGACGCGCAGGCGATCGCGCACCGCGTCGGCGAGCTGTACATCGAAGGAGAGATCGACCGCGCCGTGCTCGTCTACAACTCCTACGTGTCGCCGCTCGTGCAGACCGTGACCGAGCTCGATCTGCTCCCGATCCCGGCCGACATCCTCGAGACCGACGAGGAGGAGCGTCGCGACGACGCCATGCGCGGCGACTTCATCTTCGAGCCGGAGCCGGAGGAGATCCTCGCCCGGCTGCTCCCCGTCTACCTCGAGACACAGGTCTACCGGGCGCTGCTCGAGTCGGCCGCGTCCGAGCAGGGCGCGCGGATGACGGCGATGCGGAACGCGTCCAAGAACGCGGGTGAGCTGATCGACTCGCTGACCCTGCAGATGAACCGGGCCCGCCAGGCGGAGATCACCCAGGAGATCCTGGAAGTGGTCGCGGGCGCCGAGGCGCTCTCGTAACTGCTGCTTAACAGCGGTTTCCGCCGGTCCGACTAGGATCGGGCCGATGGAAGCGGGGGTCGACCTCAAGGAAGAGCCAGACCGGTTCGCACCCGCGATCGACGTCGCCACGCGCCTGCTCGACAACATCGAGACCGTCGTCTACGGCAAGCGCGAGGAGGTCAAGCTCGTCCTCGCCGCGCTCATGTGCGGCGGGCACGTCCTGCTCGAGGACGTGCCGGGGACGGCGAAGACGGTGCTCGCCCGCGCGATCGGCGGCAGCATCGAGGGAGTCTCGATCACGCGGATCCAGTGCACGCCCGACCTGCAGCCGACCGACGTGACCGGCATGTCCGTCTTCGACCAGAAGACGCGCGACTTCGAGTTCCGGCCGGGGCCGATCTTCACCAACGTCCTCCTCGTCGACGAGATCAACCGCGCGACGCCGAAGACGCAGTCGGCGCTGCTCGAGGCGATGGCCGAGGGCCAGGTCACGGTCGACGGCGAGACGCGCGAGCTGCCCAGCCCGTTCTTCCTGCTCGCGACCGAGAACCCGATCGAGTACGAGGGCACGTTCCCGCTGCCCGAGGCCCAGCTCGACCGCTTCCTCCTTCGCACCGCGCTCGGCTACCCGGGCGTGCTCGAGGAGCGGCGCATCCTCGAGGAGCAGCGCTACCGCCATCCGCTCGGCGACCTGCAGCCGGCCGTCACCCTGGACGACATCCGCGTCCTCCGCGACGCCGCCCACCACGTCTACGTCGACGACGTCCTCCACAACTGGATCGTCGACCTCGTCCGCGCGACCCGCGAGCTGGAGGTCGTCTCGATCGGCAGCTCCGTTCGCGGCAGCCTCGCCGTCGAGCGCGTCGCCCGCGCGTGGGCGCTCCTGAACGGCCGCGGCTACGTCGTCCCGGAGGACGTCGAGCGTCTCTTCGTCCCGGTGCTCGTGCACCGCGTCGTCTTCACGCCCGCGCTCGTGGCGCGGGCGCGCGCCGCGGGCTGGTCCGCGGCGATCGAGGAGTTCCGCCAGGCGTGCCTCGAGCTCGCGCCCCGCCCAGGCTCCGACGAGGATCCGCTGTTCCACGAGCGGCCCGTCGAGGCCGAGGCGTGAGCGGCAGCCAGACCTTTCAACTCATCTCGCGCCGCCGGCTGATCGGCCTGACGCACGGCACCATGCGGAGCGTCCGGCGCGGCCGCGGGACCGAGGTCGCGGGCTCGCGGCCCTACCGGCCCGGCGACGACATCCGCACGATCGACTGGGGCGCGTCGGCCCGGATGTCGTCCGCGCGCGGCGCCGACGAGTTCGTCGTCCGCGAGCGCTACGCCGACGAGGGCCCGCGCGTCGTCATCGTCGCCGACCGCAGCCCAGAGCTCTCCTTCTTCTCCCCGCCGCTGCCGTGGCTGGACAAGGCGGCGGCGATGCAGCGGACGACCGAGATCGTGGTCGCGAGCGCCGCCGCTGCGGGCGGCTTCGTCGGCTACCTCGACTACGCCGACGGCGAGCCGTTCTGGCTGCCGCCGCGCGGCGAGCGACGCCTCGCCTACCTGCGCGAGGAGCGCACCCAGCAGGCGGGGTGGAGCGCTCCGGTCGACGGGGTCGAGCGCTCGCTCGAGCACCTCTTCGAGCACCGGCGCAACGTCACGGCGGGCAGCTTCGTCTTCGTCCTCTCCGACTTCCTCGACCCGCCCTCGCGCGAGACGTGGCTCACGGCCGTCGAGCACCTCTGGGACGTCGTCCCCGTCGTGATCCAGGATCCGGTCTGGGAGCAGAGCTTCCCCGACGTCAGCGGGATCGTCGTCCCGCTCCGCGACCCGCGCAGCGGCCGGATCACGCACGTGCGCCTGACGAAGAAGGAGGCGGCCGAGCGGCGGCGCGCGAACGTCGAGAGGCTGCTGGCGCTGCTCGACGAGCTGACGCTTCTCGACCTCGACCCCGTGCTGATCTCCTCCAGCGAGCCGTCCGACGTGCTCGGCGCCTTCCTCGACTGGAACGAGTTCCGCCGGGCGCGGCGCGGGGCGGTGTCCTAGCGTGAGCCGGCGCACGATCGCCGTCGCGGCCCTCGCCCTCGTCGCGGTCGTCGGCGCCGTCGCGGCCGTGCTCGTTCTGCGCGACTCCGGCGGCGACGAGACGGCGCCGCGGCCGCTGCGCGCCCGGGCGAGCCTGTCCGACCGGATCGTCGTCTTCGGCGACACGGTGCGGGCGCAGGTCGACCTCGCGCTCGACCTCAGGCACGTCGATCCGAGCTCGGTGAAGGTGCGGACGTCCTTCGACCCCTGGCGGCGGGTCGGGCCTGTGCAGGTCGACCGCACGGACGCCGGTTCGAGCTCGCACATCCGGATGACCTACGTGCTCCGCTGCCTCAAGCAGCCGTGCGTGCCCGAGCGGGACACGCTGCCGTTCACGTTCGACCCGGCCCGGATCGAGTTCGTCAACCGCGCCGGCGGACGTGGTGCGCTGCGGGCGCCGTTCCCGGTCCTGATCACGCACACCCGGATCGGCCCGACCGACCTCGCGACCGCGGCGCCGTGGCGGCTCGACGTCACGAACGTGCCCGAGCCGTCGTACCGCACGTCGCCCGGGCTGCTGCTCGCGCTGCTGATCGCCGCCGCCCTCGTCCTGCTCGCCGGGGCGGGCGGGCTGGCGTACGCGGGCTGGCCGCGGCGCATCGTCGAGGCCGAGCCGGAGCCCGAGCCGGAGCCCGAGATCCTCGCCGACGCCGCTGGAACAGGCCCTCGAGCTGCTGGAGGACGCGGCGCGTGCGAACGGCGCTGCCGACCAGCGCCGCTCGCTCGAGCTCGTCGCCGAGGTGCTCGCCGAGCGCGGGGAGGAGGACGGCCTCGCAGAGGCGGCCCGTGCGCTCGCGTGGTCGCCGAGCGCACCCGGGCCCGACAAGACGAAGAGCCTGGCGGCGCGAGTCCGCGCCGCGCTCGAGGAGGAGCTGCGCCGGCTCGAGGAGGAACGGCTCCGTGAGGAAGCGGAGCGTCGGCGCCGCCTGGAGGAGGCACGTGCTCGGACTGAGTAGGCGCCCGGCTGTCGACAGCCACGACGTCTCGTGGTTCGGCGCGGCGCGCGTGCGAACGCTCGCCCTCCGCGTGCTCTTCGGCGGCGGCGCCGTCGCCCTGCTCGCGGCCGCGATCTTCAGCGCGCGCGACCTCGACCCGCGCGACCGGGGCCTGCTCCCGACCGGCACGACCGGTGTCGTCGTCATGGATCTGTCCCTGTCGATCCTGGACGACCAGTCCGGAGTGGTGCGCCGCACGCTGCAGTCTCTGATCGACTCCGACGCGCCGGTCGGCGTCGTCATCTTCTCGGACGTCCCCTACGAGCTCCTGCCGCCGGGCACGCCGGCGAAGGAGCTGCGTCCGATCATCCGCCTGCTGACGCCGACGGCGTCCGGGAAGGTCGTCAGTCCGTGGTCGGACACGTTCCGGGCCGGCACGCGGATCTCGACGGCGCTCCAGCTCGCCCAGGACATGCTCGAGGGCGACCGCGTCGAGGACGGCTCGATCCTGCTCGTCAGCGACCTCGAGACGTCGCCGGACGACGTGCCCGAGACCGCCCGCGTGCTCCGTGCGATCAAGCGCGCGGGGACGCCGGTCCGACTGCTCGCGCTCGGGCCCTCCAGTGACGCCCGGGCCCTCTTCGGCGGGATCCTCGGCGACGGTGCGTTCACGCCGCTCGCCGAGGGACCGAACCGACAGCCCGAGCCGCCGGAGGCGGGTCGGCGGCCGCTGCCGCGCACGCTGCTCGTGCTCGCCGCGCTCTTCCTGATCGCGCTCGCCGGTCACGAGCGGTACGCCGGCCGGCTGGCGCTGCCCGGCCCGACGCGGCCGAAGGTGGCCGCGTGAGCCGCCTGCGTCCCTACCTCCGCCGCGAGCTCCTGCTCGTCGCCGCCGCCGGCTGTGTCGTGCTCGCGGTCTTCCTGGCGCTGGCGGCCGTCGACGTCGCCCGCTGGCGGACCACCATCCCCGCCGACGACGTCCGCTTCAGCGCCGGCGCCCCGACGAGCAACTGGAGCCCCCGGACGCTCGCGCCGTTCGCTGCCGGCGAGCGCATGCTCGGGGTCGGTGACGACGTGGCCTTCCGCCGGATGCTGCGCCTGCTGCGGGAGAGCAAGCTGCTCGACTTCACCGTCTCCGATCCGATGCTGGCGCTCCGCCGCACCGAGCTCGCCGAGCGGCTGGAGTCGATCGTCGTGCGGGATCCCGATCCGGTGCTGCGCTCCCGCGCGTCGAGCCTGCTCGGGGTCGTCGCGATCGCAGCGTGGAACACGACCCCGCCGCAGGGCTCGCAGCAGCAGGATCGCTCCGAGCTGCTGCTCGCGGCGATCGCGAGCTTCGAGCAGGCGATCGGCCTCGATCCCGGCAACGACGACGCCAAGTACAACCTCCAGCTGATGCTCCAGCGTGGGCAGGGGCTGCTGCCGACCGAGGCGGCGGCCGGTCGCAATCCGTCCGCCGGCGGGAAGGGCTCCCGCGGAGCCGGCGCCGGTGCTCCCGGCAGCGGCTACTGATGAACCTGACGCTGCTGACGCCGCTCGGCGGGCTGATCGCCCTCGGCGTCGTCCTGCCGCTCGTCGCACTCGCGCTCGTCCACCGCCGCGGCTCCGCCGTCCGCCGGACCGTCGGCCTGCCGGCGCCGCGGCCGGCCGTGCTCCGCGCCGCCGTCGCCGCACTCGCGCTCGCCGCGATCCTGCTCGGGCTCGCCGCGACGCAGCCGCGACTCGAGTGGACGTCGGATCAGCGCATCCGGAACGACGCGGAGGCGATCGTGGTCGTCGACACCTCTCGCTCGATGCTCGCCCGCACGACGCCCGACGCCGAGATCCGCTACGACCGTGCGACCGACGCCGCACTGCGTTTCCGCAGCGCGTTCGACGGACGTCCCGATGGGGATCGCCTCCTTCACCGACCGGGTGCTGCCGCACCTCTTCCCGAGCGCGGACGACGACGTCTTCGCGGCGACGCTGCGGCGCTCGATCGGAATCGACCGACCGCCGCCGCAGGGGTCGTTCGTCTCGACCGCGACGCGGCTCGGCGCGCTCGAGACGATCGTCAGCCGCCGCTTCTTCACCCCGACGACGCGCAAGCGGGTGATCCTCGTGATCACGGACGGCGAGAGCGTGCCGATCTCGGGCGCGAAGATGGCCGCCGCGTTCCGCCGGCCGCCCGGCGTCGACACGATCTTCCTCCACGTCTGGGGCGCGAGGGAGCGGGTCTTCAACGGCAACCAGCCGGAGCCGCAGTACAGCCCCGACCCGCGCTCGCGCGCGATCCTCGACGCCGCCGCCGAGACCCTCGGCGGCAAGGTCTACTCGGAGGGGCAGCTCGGCGAGGCGATCGGGGCCGCGCGCCAGGCGCTCGGCGACGGGCCCACCGTCATCCAGGGGCAGAAGCGGAACCGGCTCGCCCTCGCGCCCTACCTCGCCGCCGCCGTCTTCCTCCCGCTCGGGCTCCTGCTCTGGCGCCGCGACCGCTGACCGGTCACCCGTGCGGATCGAGGAGGTCCTGGAACCAGGGCTCGACCGCCTCCGGGTACCCGGTCTCGTCCATGTAGGAGACGGCCCGGCTCGCGAGCCACAGCACAGACTCGGGGCTCGCCTGCTCGAGCACGCGCCGAACGGCCTCGTCGCCGTAGTGTGGCCCTCCGCGCAGGCCGGACTGGGCGCGGCGTAGCCGCGTCAGCGCGAAGGCCGCCTCGTCGATGGCGGTGCCGTTCTCCTCGTACCAGTCGACCCCGTCGGCGCGTTCCAGGGCGGCCGCTGCGCGCTCGGAGAGCCGTCCGGCCTCCTCGGCGGCGACGAAGTCGTCGGCCGGCTTTCGGGGTGGTGGTGTGCGATCCGGAAGTTTCATCGCTCTCTCCTAACTATTCGTGCCCGCGAACGTCACACATCATGATCCTGCACTCGAACCGCGGCACGGGCCAGCACTCGGCACGGGAGAGTCGGCAGGAAGAATCGTTAACGGAGGGGATACATGAGCAAACGCTCACTGTGGCTTCTGGCGGGCCTGGTGCTCGTCGCGAGCCTGATCGTGGGGCCCGGCGCAACCGCGTCGCCCGCGAAGACAAACGCCGGCACGATCGTGTTCATCCACGATCAGGAGCCCCCGAACCTTCAGGGCCCGTGGGTCGGCAACAACCTGTACGCGACGAGCCTCGTGCTCAACAACATCTGGTACGGGTGCCAGATCCGCAACTCGGCGGCTGCGTTCGTGCCGCGGCTGTGCACGGCCAAGCCGACGATCACCAAGCGAAGCCCGCTGACGGTCAGCTTCACCTACAAGCCGACCGCCAAGTGGAGTGACGGCAAGCCGGTCGTCGCCGAGGACTTCTGGGCGACCTGGCAGGTCTTCATCAACCCGAAGAACAACCCGATCAGCCGCACCGGCTGGGAGGACATCGCCAGCGTGACCCGCGGCAACAGCAAGAAGGTCACGGTGGTCTTCAAGAAGACGTACGCGGACTGGGAGTCGCTCGTCTCGAGCGGCCCGTACCCCGCCCACATCGTCAAGGGCAAGGACATGAACGAGATGTTCCTCAACTCGGTTCCTGTCTCGAGCGGCCCGTGGAAGTTCGCCAGCTGGCAGAAGGGCGTCCAGATCACGGTGACGAAGAACGCCGCCTTCAAGGCGGGCCCGACGATGAAGCTCGACCGGCTCGTGTTCCGCTACATCCTGGACACGAACTCGCGCTTCCAGGCCCTGAAGGCCGGTGAGGGCCAGGTCATGGAGCCGCAGCCGCAGCTCCAGATCGCGGACTTCATGAAGGACTCGAAGTTCAAGGTCGACACGAAGGTCGGCTACACGTACGAGCACATCGACTTCCAGTTCGGCAAGGACGGTCACCCGGCGCTGAAGCAGCCGTACGTCCGCCAGGCCCTGATCCAGGGCATGAACCGGACGTCAGGTCGCGGGCGCGCTCTACGGTGAGATCTCGAAGGGCCTCCCGGCTCTGCAGAGCCTCATCTACAAGCCGTTCGAGACGCCGTACGCGAAGAACTTCCAGCAGTGGAGGTTCAACCAGGCCAAGGTGATCAGCCTGCTCAAGAGCAAGGGCTGCACCGGTGGTCCCGATCGGCCGAGCTCGGGCAACGACAAGATCTTCTCGTGCCCGAACGTCGGCAAGCTGTCGTTCCGCTTCTTCACGACGACGGGCAACCAGCTCCGCGCCCTGACGTTCGAGATCATCCAGCGGCAGCTGAAGTCCGTCGGCATCGAGCTGGTGCCGCGGTTCCAGACGGCAGGCGTCATGTTCGGCACGACGCTTCCGTCGCGTGACTGGGATCTGATGCTGTTCGCGTGGGTCGGTTCGCCGTCCTCCTCGATCACCGTCAAGGACATCCTCGGCTGCGGTGGCGACCAGAACGACGGCGCCTACTGCAACCGGGCCCTGACCAAGGTCCTGACGCAGGTCTCGACGACCCTCGACGCCGGCGAGCGCGCCAAGCTGCTCAACGCCGCCGAGCTGAAGTACGTCGCGAAGGACATCCCGTCGATCCCGATGTTCGCCCGCCCGCTGTACACGATCAATGCGGCGAAGGTGAAGGGTGTCGGCGTCAACCCGACGCAGGAAGGCAGCCCCTGGAACGTTTCGGACTGGGCCGCCTAGCAGTACCGGTTCCCGGCATCTGAGGGAACACCGGGTCCCGCCTCCGCCTCTTCTGGCGGGGGCGGGACTCGGCCATTAGGATCCGCAACCGAGTGCAGGAAGCGCCCCCATGCTGACCTACATCATCCGCAGACTGCTCTACAGCGCTGTCGTCCTCGTGCTGGCGAGCTTCCTCGTCTTCACCTTCGTCACCGTCTCCGGCGACCCGCTCGCAGGGCTGCGGATCTCGCCCAACGTCTCCGAGCTGACGGTGCAGAACGTCATCGACCGCAAGCACCTCGACGACCCGGTGCCGAAGCGGTACCTCTACTGGGTCCAGGACGCGGTCACGAACCAGTTCGGCTCCACGCTCCTCGACAACCGCCCGATCCTGCCCGAGCTCTGGCGTGTGATGAAGAACACGCTGCAGCTCGTGCTCGTGACGCAGATCCTCGTCATCTTCTTCGCGGTCCTGATCGGGGTGTACTCGGCGATCAGGCAGTACTCCGCGTTCGACTACACGATGACCGGGTTCAGCTTCCTCGGGCTCGCGACCCCGGTGTTCTGGCTGGCGCTGATGGCACAGGTCGCCGTGGTCCAGATCTTCGAACGAACAGGGCACCGACTGTTCCCGATCGCGAACCTCAGCTCGGTCGACCCGGGGACGGGCATCGACTTCTGGATCGATCGCGCGCACCATCTCGTGCTGCCGGTCTTCGTCCTCATGGTCGCCGGGATCGCCACCTATTCGCGCTACATGCGCGCGGCGATGCTCGAGGTGATCAACTCCGACTACGTACGCACCGCACGCGCAAAGGGGCTCCACGAGCGCCGTGTGATGATGAAGCACGCGCTCCGCAACGCCCTGATCCCGCTCGTGACGCTCGTGGCGCTGGACTTCGGCACGATCCTCAGCGGCGCCGTCGTCACCGAGACGGTCTTCTCGCTGGACGGGATGGGCCTCTACTTCATCAACGCGCTCTTCACCAACGACCCGTACCCGGTGATGGCCTGGTTGATGGTGGTGGCGACGATGATCATCATCTTCAACCTGATCGCCGACATCGCCTACGGCCTGCTCGACCCGCGCGTGCGCTATGACTGAGCGTCCTCCCGGAGACGACATGCGTCCACAGGACAGGGAAGAGGTTCCGCTCGACACGGTCAGCATCGGACAGCCGGCCTCTGCGCTCGGCCAGCCCGGTTCGGTCGCGGTCGCGGATCAGGTCCCGATCCCGCCCGACGAGTTCGTCGAGCCGCCCGCAGCCGACCTGCTCGCACAGCAGGCAGGCGTCGAGCCGAAGGCGCGCAGCCAGTGGGCGTACGCGCGCATCCGCTTCTTCCGCCACAAGATGGCGGTCGTCAGCCTGTTCGTGCTGCTCGCCATCTGTCTGGTCGCGATCTTCGCGAAGCGCGTCGCGCCGTACGGCTACGACGAGCTCGACCTCTTCAACATCACGTCGCCGCCGACGACGAAGGACAAGCACCTGTTCGGGACGGACCTGCTCGGCCGCGACTATCTCAGCCGCGTCATCTTCGGCCTGCGGACCTCGCTCTGGGTGGCGTTCTTCGTCGCGTTCGTCTCGACGGCGATCGGAACCACGGTCGGCTCCATCGCCGGGTACTACGGCGGCGTGATCGACAACCTGCTGATGCGCTTCACCGACCTGATCCTGACGCTGCCCGGCCTGGCGGTGCTGCTGACCGCGGCCGCGTTCTTCGGCACCGGCGACCCGCTCAAGGTCGGCCTCATCCTCGCGCTGCTCTTCTGGACGGGGATCGCGCGCATCGTCCGCGGCGTGTTCCTCTCACTCCGCGAGAAGGAGTACGTCGAGGCCGCCAAGGCCAGCGGTGCGAGCGACCTCAGGATTATCCTCCGCCACATGCTGCCGAACTCGCTCGGGCCGATCATCGTCAACACGACACTCGTGATCGCGGTCGCGATCCTCGTCGAGGCGGCCCTGTCGTTCCTCGGCTTCGGAATCCAGCCGCCGAACCCGTCGCTCGGCTCGCTGATCGACGACGGCCAGGGCGAGGGCTTCGAGAAGTGGTGGCTCGTGACGTTCCCCGGTCTCGTCATCGTCCTGATCGCGCTCTGCATCAACTTCATCGGCGACGGGCTGCGCGACGCGCTCGACCCGACCCAGCGGAGAGTTCGTGCCTGACCCGATCCTCGCGATTCGCGACCTGACAGTCGAGTTCAACACCGAGGACGGCGTCGTCCAGGCGGTCACGGACGTCAGCTACGACCTGATGCCGGGCGAGGTGCTCGGCATCGTCGGCGAGTCAGGCTCGGGCAAGAGCGTCTCGATGCTCTCGATCCTCGGGCTCTCGCCGCAGGGGCGGATCCCGAAGGGGGAGGCGATCTTCAAGGGCCGGGACCTGCTGAAGCTCTCGCAGAAGCAGCTGCGCGACATCCGCGGCGGCGACATGGCGATGATCTTCCAGGACCCGATGACCTCGCTGAATCCGGTCCTCACGGTCGGCAACCAGATCGGCGAGGCGCTGCTCGTCGCACAACGACGGGATGAGCGACGACGCCGCGAAGAAGCGTGCGATCGAGCTGCTCGAGGTCGTGGGCGTCCCCTTCGCCGAGCGGCGGATCGACCAGTACCCGCACGAGTTCTCGGGCGGCATGCGCCAGCGCGCGATGATCGCGATGGCGATGGCGAACAACCCGAGCGTGCTGATCGCCGACGAGCCGACGACCGCTCTGGACGTGACGATCCAGGCGCAGATCGTCGAGGTGCTGAAGGCCGCGCGGGAGGAGACGCACGCCGCCATCGTCCTGATCACCCACGACCTCGGCCTGATCGCAGAGCTCGCCGACCGAGTCGTCGTCATGTACGCCGGCCGGGTCGTCGAGCTCGCGGACGTGTTCACGATCTTCAACGAGCCCCGCCATCCCGTACACGGTCGGCCTGATGAACAGCCTCGCGCGCCTCGACGCCGACCAGGAGTGGCTCGAGCCGATTCCGGGCCAGCCACCGAGCATGATCGCGCCGCCCACCGGCTGCGCGTTCCACCCCCGTTGCACCTTCTCGCGCGGCCGGCTGCCGTGCCGCACCGACGTGCCCGAGCTGCGTCAGATCGGCTCCGGCCCGCTCCACGTCTCGCGCTGTCACTACGCGGAGGAGCTCGCCGAGGCGCACGTCGTCGCCGGCGCCGCGGCGCTCGAGGAGGGGAGATGAGCACGAACGGGGAGGGCGGCAGCGCCGAGTGGCTCCAGAGCCCGGCGCCCGGTGACTCCCCGGCTGCCGAGGAGGACGCGCTGCTCCGAGTCGACGGGCTCGTCAAGCACTTTCCGATCAAGGCGGGCCTCTTCAAGCACACCGTCGGCGCCGTCCGCGCCGTCGACGGGGTCGACCTGTCGGTGCGGAAGGGGGAGACGCTCGGCGTCGTCGGCGAGTCCGGCTGCGGCAAGACGACGCTCGGCCGCACGATCATCAAGCTGCTCGAGCCGACCTCCGGCTCGATCGTCTTCGACGGTCAGGACATCACGAACCTGAAGCGCCGCGCGATGCGCCCGGTGCGGCGCGAGATCCAGATCGTCTTCCAGGATCCCTACGCCTCGCTGAACCCGCGCATGACCGTGAGCGAGATCGTCGCCGAGCCGCTGCGGATCCACAACATCTACGGCGGGCCGAGGGCAAGAAGCGCGTCGCGGAGCTGCTGCGCACGGTCGGCCTCAGCCCCGAGCACGGCAACCGCTTCCCGCACGAGTTCTCCGGCGGCCAGCGGCAGCGGATCGGCGTCGCGCGCGCACTCGCGCTCAACCCCTCGCTGATCGTGCTCGACGAGCCGGTCTCGGCGCTCGACGTCTCGATTCAGGCCCAGGTCGTCAACCTGCTCGCGAGCCTCCAGAACGACTTCGGCCTCACCTACATGTTCATCGCGCACGACCTCTCCGTCGTCCGCCACGTCTCGGACCGGATCGCCGTCATGTACCTCGGCAAGATCGTCGAGGTGGGGCCGCGCGACGACATCTACCGGGCACCGATGCACCCCTACACGCAGGCGCTCCTGTCGGCCGTCCCGATCGAGACGCCGAACCAGCGCGGCAAGCGGAGCCGCATCGTGCTCGAGGGCGACGTGCCCAGCCCGGCGAACCCGCCCTCGGGGTGTCGCTTCCGCACGCGCTGCTGGAAGGCCCAGGAGATCTGCGCCGAGCAGGAGCCGCCACTCGTGTCGCACGATCCGGCGCGGCCCGAACTGTTGTCGGCATGCCACTTCGCCGAGGCGGTGCGGCCGCTCGAGCTCACCGAGGAAGCGGCCCCCGACGCCGCTCCGACGGCGAAAATCTAGCCGGCTCTACTGGCGCTGGATCTCGGGCTTGTGCCGCTCGAGCGCCGGGACCTTGATTCCCTCGCGGCGCAGGCTGGCGAGCGACGCCTGCACGCGGTTCCACTCTTCGAAGTTGAGCGCCCGCGCCTGCTGGGCTTGCGGGAACGCCTCGAAGGTCTCGACCGTGGAGATGATCTCGTCGGAGAGCGCCAGCAGCCGCTCGGCGAGCTGGTCGCGCTCGTCCTTCAGGTCGCCGGGGGCGTCCGAGGTACGGACGTCGGTCGCGGCGGTGCGCAGTTCGACGGCGGCGACCTTCATCCGCGCGAGCAGGTCGTCCCACGACGTCGCCTGCACGATCTGGGCCAGCCCGGCGTCGGCGTCGTTGCGGGCGTCGATCACGTCCTGCGCGAACGCGTCCTTCGACGCGCCGCCACCACATGCCGAGAGCAGCAGCACCGAGAGCGCTGCCAGCACGATCGAAGCCTGCCGCACCATTCTGCGCCATAGTAGCCAGAGGTTCAGCTTTCTAACTTCCAGCCGATACTTCTCGTCAGAATGACCATGGCGGATCATCCGACCGCAGTTCTCTGCGAACGCGCCCGGACATGGGCGGCGCTCGCGCCCGACGGTGAGCTCTCCGAGCTGGAGCGCAAGCTGCTCGACGCGCACGTGCAGCGGTGCGCCGCCTGCGCGCACTTCGCGCTCGACGTCGCGGCCGTCGCAGCCGAGCTCCGCGCCGCCGCGCTCCAACCCCTGCCGCGCCCGCTCTCGGTGCCGATCTGGCGCCGGCGGCCGGTCTACGCGCGCGTCCGCGCCGTCGGTGCCGCCGCCGCGGTCGCCGTGATGGCGCTCGGAATCGCGGCCCGTGCGCCGCTCTCGACCGGTGAGGCCGACTCGCTGCAGCTGCCGCGCGTGACGAACTTCGCCAACACCGCGCCCGAACGCGAGGTGGAGCTGATCACCCGACGGGTCGAGAACGAGAAGGCCGGGACCACCCGCTTCCGGCCGCGCAAGCCCGGCGTCGTGATGCGCCCGGTCTGACCGGCGTCGTACGTGACCTCGGTTTTCTCTAACTAAACTCCGGTTCGCGCGTCGAAGCTTGGCATGGCGGCCAAGCCCTCCGACCTGCTGCCCTCCGGGGCCGGCCTCGCGGGCTCGGTCGCGGTCGAGGCGCACGGCGAGCTCGGCGAGTTCGAGGAGATCAAAGCTCGCGGCTACTGGGAGCAGGTCTGGCTCCGGTTCCGCCGCGACCGGGTCGCGATCGTCGGCGGCATCTTCATCGTCACGCTCGTCCTGATCGCCTTCGTCGGCGCCCCGATCGCGGAGAGCCGGCTCGGGCACGGGCCGAACGACGTCAACACCTCCGGCGGCCTCGACCCGAACTCGCAGCTCCCGGTCGGCCCCTGGACGACCGTGACGACCGAGCCCTACCCCGGCGCGCCGGGCGAGTGGAAGGACACCCTCTACGTCCTCGGCGCCGACTCCCAGCTCGGCCGCGACATGTTCCTGCGCCTGCTCTACGGCGCGCAGACGTCGCTCGAGGTGGCCATCCTCGCGACGCTCCTGTCCGTCTCGATCGGTCTGATCATGGGGCTGATCGCCGGCTACTACCGCGGCTGGGTCGACACCGTCGTCTCACGCCTGACGGAGATCGTGATGGCGTTCCCGTACCTGCTCTTCGTGATCGCGGTCGCGGCGACCGTGGGGGAGCGTCTGAACAAGATCACGTTCGGGGGATTGCTCCATCCCGGGGTCTTCACGCTCGTCCTCATCTTCGGGATCTTCGGCTGGTTCTATCCCGCGCGGATCATTCGCTCGCAGATCCTCTCGCTGCGGGAGAAGGAGTTCGTCGAGGCGGCGCGGATGACCGGCGCCGGCGACTGGCGGATCATGAAGTCGCACCTGCTGCCGCACCTGGTCGCACCGCTGATCGTCTACTCGACGCTGATCGTCGCGAACAACGTGATCGCGGAGGCGGGACTCTCCTTCCTCGGCCTGGGGATCCCGGCGCCGACGGCGAGCTGGGGGAACCTGCTGGCCGAGGGGCCGAACTACTACCTGACCCAACCGTGGCTGATGGTCTGGCCGGGGCTTGCGATCCTGCTGACGACGCTCGCGTTCAACCTGCTCGGCGACGGGCTCCGCGACGCGTTCGACCCGAGGTCGGCGCGGTAATCGTTTTTACACGCCGATATGAAGTTTAGTTGTACTAACTATCCGTTCGTGTCTTCGTCCCAGCGTGCGATGGCAACGTCGACGGAAGGACACTGATGCACAGGAGGAGGCTCACGCGATCGATCGTGATGGCGGCGGTCGGAGTCGGCCTGCTCGTCGCGTCCAGCTTCGCGGGCGCGGCGAACGCGGGCTCCCCGCAGAAGGCGGGCTCGGGCGAGGCGAAGCGCGGCGGCACGCTGCGCCTGAACGTCTCGAACACCGACTTCGAGTTCACCGATCCCGCCATGGCGTACGACGCGATCGGCTGGCAGATGCTCTACGCCGTCAACATCACGCTGCTGAACTACCCGGACAAGCCGGCCCCCGAGGGCACGCGGCTCGTCCCGGAGGCTGCGGCGGGATTCCCGCGTGTCTCGCGCGACGGGAAGACGTACACGTTCACCGTCCGCAGCGGGCTCAAGTTCAGCGACGGCTCGGCCGTCACCGCGGCGGCGTTCAAGCGCGCGATCGAGCGCGCGGCCGACCCACAGCAGGCGTCGCCCGCGATCGCATTCCTGCACGACGTCGTCGGCGCGGACGAGCGCAACCTGAACAAGGCGCGCTCGGTCACGGGTGTCACCGCCAAGGGCCAGACGCTGGTGATCAAGCTCAAGCAGGCGAACCCGACGTTCCTCGCGGAGCTGGCGATGCCGTTCTTCGGCGCGGTCAAGCCGAGCATGGCGATCGACCCGAAGGGGATCTCGGTGTTCCCGTCGGCCGGGCCGTACCGGATCGTCGGGCGCACGATCGCGCAGTCGCTGACGCTGGCACGGAACCCGTTCTACAAGGGGAACCGGCCCGCGAACGCCGACCGGATCGTCTACACGGTCAACACCGACCAGAATCAGAGCCTGCTCCAGGTTCGCGCCGGCCAGGCCGATTACGACGCCTCCGGTGTGCCTCCGACCGCCCACGCGGACCTCGCGCAGCAGTTCGGCGTCCGGAAGGACGGCAACGGGCGCTACTTCGTCAATCCGTACATGGGCGTCGGCTACGTCGCCCTGAACACCTCGCGGGCGCCGTTCAACCGGGTCAACATCCGCAAGGCCGCGAACTACGCGATCGACCGGCCGGCGCTCGTGCGCGTTTCCGGCAAGTTCTACGGCAAGCGGACCGATCAGATCCTGCCGCCGAGCCTGCAGGGCTACCGCGAGGCGAACCTGTACCCGATCAAGGGTGCCGATCCGGCCAGAGCCCGCCAGCTCAGCGGCGGCGCAGGCAACACGGTCACGATCATCCACTCGACGACGGCGCTTCGGACGGCGCAGGCGCAGGTGCTCAAGTTCAACCTCGAGCAGATGGGCCTGAAGGCCGAGACGAAGCCGCTGCCGTTCGCCGTCGCACTGCGGACGGTGGGCACCCGCGGCGCCGACTTCGACGCCTACGTCGGCGGCTGGGTCGCGGACTACCCGGATCCGTTCGACTTCATCAACGTGCTCCTGGACGGCGGCAACATCCAGGAGTCGAACAACTCGAACTACGCGTACTTCAACGACCCCCGCTTCAACAAGCAGATGAACGACTTCGCGAAGCTCTCGGGCCCGAACCGGTACGCGTCGTACGGGAAGCTCGACCTGGACATCATGCGGAACGCTGCTCCGTGGGCGCCGTTCGCGAACCCGAACTCCCGCGAGTTCGTCTCCGCCCGCATCACCAACTACATCCACCACCCGGTCTACGCCGGCGCGATCGTCAACGCGCTTGCGATCAAGTAGGCCGGTGCACGAATCGGGCGGGGTGCTTCGGCACCCCGCCCGGCCCTCCGACCCGAAAGGCCGACGCTGCTCCAGTACCTGATCAGACGACTCCTCTGGGCGCTCGTGCTCTTCCTCGCCGTGACCGTCGTCACGTACGTGATCTTCTACGTGACGCCGTCCGACCCGGCACGCCTCGCCGCCGGCCAGGGAGCCACCCCTGCCGACGTCGAGCGCGTCGCCCAGCGCCTCCATCTGGACGAGCCCGTCTGGGAGCAGTACGGCCGCTTCCTCTGGCAGCTCGTCGGCGAGCAGTCGCTCGGCGAGTCGTTCGTCAACCGCCAGGACGTCAACGACATCGTCCTCCGGGCTGCGCCGGTGACGGCTGCGCTCGTGTTCGGCGGCGCCCTCTTCTGGCTGGCGCTCTCGATCCCGATCGGGATCATCTCGGCGCTGAAGCCCCGCTCGCTGATCGACCGGGCGGGCATGGTCTTCGTCCTGATCGGGCTCTCGGCCCACCCGGTCTGGATCGGGCTGATCTTCGCCTACTTCATCGGCTTCAAGCTCGAGCTGACGCCGATCACGGGCTATGCGGACTTCTTCAACCCCTCGCAGGAGCACGGCGGGCCGGTGCAGTGGGCCTACCACATGCTCCTGCCGTGGCTGACGTTCGCGATCCTCTTCGCCGCCCTCTACGTGCGGCTGATCCGGGCCAACGTGATGGAGACGATGAACGAGGACTACGTCCGCACGGCGCGGGCAAAGGGCGCGCCCGAGCACCAGGTCGTCCGCCAGCACGTGCTTCGGAACAGCCTGCTGCCGGTCGTGACGATCCTCGGCATGGACATCGGGATCGCGCTCGGCGGCGCCATCTTCACCGAGTCGATCTACTCGCTGCCCGGCCTCGGGCGCCAGGTGCTGCAGAGCTACGAGAACTTCGACCTGCCGGTGATCCAGGGCATCGTCGTCTTCTCGACCCTCTGCATCATCGTCTTCAACCTGATCGTCGACCTGCTCTACGCGGTCATCGACCCCCGGATCAGGCTGACCTGATGGCATTGCTGGAGGTCAGCGACCTGCGGACGAGCTTCCGCACGGACGACGGCATCGTCAAGGCAGTGGACGGCGTCAGCTTCGCGGTCGAGCGCGGGAAGACGCTCGGGATCGTCGGCGAGTCGGGCTGCGGCAAGAGCGTCACATGCCTCTCGATCATGGGCCTGAACAACCGCCGCAACACGATCTCGAGCGGCGAGGCGCGCTTCAACGGTCAGGACCTGCTCTCGATGAGCTCGCGGAAGCTGCGGGCGCTCCGCGGCAACGACATCGCAATGATCTTCCAGGACCCGATGACGTCGCTGAACCCGGTGCACTCGATCGGGAAGCAACTCGTCGAGGCGGTGATGCTCCACCGCGACGTGACGAAGCGGGATGCTCGGCTGCGCGCGCTCGAGCTGCTGAAGGCGGTCGGGATCCCGCGTGCCGACCGGCGGATCGACGACTACCCGCACCAGTTCTCGGGCGGCATGCGCCAGCGCGTGATGATCGCGATGGCTCTGATCAACGAGCCCGACCTGCTGATCGCGGACGAGCCGACGACGGCGCTCGACGTGACGACGCAGGCGC
This sequence comes from uncultured Gaiellaceae bacterium, assembly GCA_963827015.1. Taxonomy (GTDB): domain Bacteria; phylum Actinomycetota; class Thermoleophilia; order Gaiellales; family Gaiellaceae; genus Gaiellasilicea. The sequence continues at coordinate 24,421 of CAWGZI010000024.1, forward strand.
AGATCCTCAGCCTGATGACGAGTCTCCAGGAGGAGTTCGAGACGGCGATCGTCATGATCACGCACGACCTCGGCGTCGTCGCCGAGATCGCGGACGACGTCGTCGTCATGTACGCCGGCAAGGTCGCGGAGGAGGGGACGGTCGACGAGATCTTCACGCGGCCGCACCACCCCTACACCTGGGGGCTGCTCGGCTCGCTGCCGCGGCTCGACGCAGACGTGGAGCGGCTCGTCCAGATCCAGGGGTCGCCGCCCTCGCTGCTGAACCCGCCGCGCGGCTGCCGCTTCCATCCCCGCTGCCCCTACGTGCTCGACGTCTGCAACTCGGTCGTGCCGCAGCTGCTCCCGGTCTCCAACTCGCCGCAGCACCTCCAGGCCTGCCACCTCGACGAGGAGACGAAGGACCACGAGGTCCAGAAGCTGCTCGCCGGAACCCTCGCGGAGGCCTCGTGACCGAGGACCTGCTCGTCGTCGAGGACCTGGTCAAGCACTTCCCGGTCACGCGCGGGATCGTCTTCCAGAAGCAGGTCGCGAGCGTCAAGGCGGTGGACGGGATCAGCTTCACGGTCAAGCAGGGCGAGACGCTCGGGGTCGTCGGCGAGTCGGGCTGCGGCAAGTCGACGATGGCGCGCTGCCTGATGCGTCTGCTCGACCCGACGAGCGGCCGGATCACGTTCGCAGGACGGGACATCACCCACCTCAGCCGCACCGAGATGCGGCCGATCCGGCGCGAGCTGATGATGATCTTCCAGGACCCGTACGCGAGCCTGAACCAGCGCAAGCGGGTCGGCTTCATCGTCGCCGAGGCGCTCCAGGTGCACAGGCTGGGGACGCCCGCGGAGATCAAGCGGCGCGTCCAGGAGCTGCTCGACGTCGTCGGGCTGAACCCGGAGCACTACAACCGCTTCCCGCACGAGTTCTCGGGCGGCCAGCGGCAGAGGATCGGCGTCGCCCGGGCGCTCGCCGTCAACCCGAAGCTGATCGTCTGCGACGAGCCCGTCTCTGCGCTCGACGTCTCGGTGCAGGCGCAGATCCTCAACCTGCTCAAGGACCTGCAGCGCGACTACGGGCTCACCTACGTCTTCATCGCGCACGACCTGAACGTCGTCCGGCACATCTCCGACCGAGTGCTCGTCATGTACCTGGGCAAGATCGCGGAGATCGCGAACCGGAACCAGCTCTACGCGCAGCCGAGGCATCCGTACACGGGGGCGCTGCTCTCGGCGGTACCGATCCCGAACCCGGAGCTGGGGAGGCTGCGGCGGCCGATCGTGCTCGAGGGCGACGTGCCGAACCCGATCAACCCGCCCGAGGCGTGCCGCTTCCACCCGCGCTGCCCGCGCTTCCGGCCCGGTCACTGCGACGTCGAGGAGCCGCAGCTCCGCGGCTTCGGGGCCGGGCACGGCGCGGCCTGTCACTACCCGCTCGAGCGCTGGCCGATGTCCGGCGAGGAGATCCGCCGGGCGGACGAAGAAGCGGTCGCGGCGGGGTAGGCGACGGATGCTCGTCGCCGCCGCGCGCCGCTTCTTCACGATCCTCGGCACGATCGCGGGCGCGACCGCCGTACTCTCGCTGCTGCTCGGGCTGCTCCTGGGTGCGTCTCCCGATCGCTCGGTCGCGGTCGGCCTCTACCTGGCCGGGTGCGCGTTGCTGCTCGGGGGGTTCTTCGTCGGCAACCGCGGGCCGTTCCGCGTCGCCAACGAGGAGGGGATGGTCGGCCTCCGAGTGCCGCGCGGCCTGCGCGTCGCCTCGAGCGAGGAGCAGGCGGAGTCGTTCGGCATGACCGGGCTGCTCGTCGTCGCCGGGATCGTGCTCCTGGCGCTCGGCGCGGCGGTCGATTCGAACGCGAGGCTGCTGTGAGCGTCGGCGCGCGCGAGAGCCGTTGTGAGCGAACACGCGCGTGGGCGGCGCTTGCCCCTGACGGCGAGCTGGCGGTGCTCGAGCGCCGGCTGCTCGACGCGCATCTCCTGCACTGCGAGGCCTGCCGGTCGTTCGCGGCCGACGTCGCCGCGATCGCGGCGGAGCTGCGGGCCGCCGCGGCGGAGCACTCGCGCCGCCGGATCGCAATCCCCGCGGCCCCAGCGAGGCGGCGGGCGGGCGCTCGCATCCGCGCGGTCGTCTCCGTCGCCGCCGTCGCCGCGATGGCCCTCGGCGTCGCGGCTCGGACGCCGTACGTCGGCGGCGGCGAGCCTCGGCGGCAGCCCGCGAAGGCGTCCCCCGCCGGTGTCGAGGACGCCCAGCTGCACACGCTCCGGCTGCTCCGGCGCGAGGCCTATCTGAGCGGCGCGGGCGTGCCGTCGCGGCCCTCGAGCTCGTTCGGCAACCAACCGGCCTGAGCGGGCGCTTCGCTAGACTGCGGGCGCGTTTGCGGCGCCGCGCGTCGCACTTCCTACTGAGACTTTTTCCAGGAGAGAGCATGTCTGAGCACGCGCAGGGCACCCCAGGCAAGGTGGTCGAGATCAAGGGCGTCGTCATCGACGCCGTCTTCCCCGACGAGCTGCCGGAGATCTACAACGCGCTCGCGATCCAGGTGCCGACCGGCGACGGCGGCAACCGGACGCTGATCGCGGAGGTGCAGCAGCACCTCGGCGACGATCGCGTCCGCGCGGTCGCGATGGACACGACCGACGGCCTTTCGCGCGGCGTCGACGTCGTCGACACCGGTGCGCCGATCTCGGTCCCCGTCGGCGACGCGACCCTCGGCCGGATCTGGAACGTGATCGGCGAGCCGATCGACAACAAGGAGCCGGCCGGTAAGGACGTCGAGCGCTGGTCGATCCACCGCGACCCGCCGACTTTCCGCGAGCTGTCGCCGACCGTGGAGATCTTCGAGACCGGCCTCAAGGTCGTCGACCTGATCGCGCCGTACGTGAAGGGCGGCAAGATCGGCCTCTTCGGCGGCGCCGGCACCGGCAAGACGGTCCTGATCCAGGAGCTGATCCACAACATCGCCCGCCAGCACGGCGGCGTGTCGGTCTTCGCCGGCGTCGGCGAGCGCACCCGCGAGGGCAACGACCTCTTCCTCGAGATGACCGAGTCCGAGGTGATCGACAAGGTCGCGCTCGTCTACGGGCAGATGAACGAGCCGCCCGGCGCCCGCCTGCGCGTCGGCCTTTCCGGGCTGACGATGGCGGAGTACTTCCGCGACCAGGGCCAGGACACGCTGCTCTTCATCGACAACATCTTCCGCTTCGTCCAGGCGGGCTCCGAGGTGTCGGCGCTGCTCGGCCGGATGCCGAGCGCCGTCGGCTACCAGCCGACGCTCGCGACCGAGATGGGTCAGCTGCAGGAGCGCATCACGTCGACCCTGACCGGCTCGGTGACCTCGGTGCAGGCGATCTACGTCCCGGCCGACGACCTCACCGACCCCGCGCCCGCGAACACGTTCGCACACCTCGACGCCACGACCGTGCTCTCGCGCGCGATCGTCGAGAAGGGCATCTACCCGGCCGTCGACCCCCTCGACTCGACCTCCCGCGCGCTCCAGCCCGGGATCGTCTCGGAGGAGCACTACAGCGTCGCGACTCGGGTGCAGCAGGTGCTCCAGCGCTACAAGGACCTGCAGGACATCATCGCGATTCTCGGCATGGACGAGCTCACCGACGAGGACAAGCTCGTCGTCTCGCGCGCCCGCAAGGTCGAGCGATTCCTCTCGCAGCCGAACTTCGTCGCCGAGCAGTTCACCGGCACCCCGGGCGAGTACGTCAAGCTCGAGGACACGATCAAGGGCTTCCGCGAGATCATCGAGGGCCAGCACGACGACCTGCCCGAGGCCGCGTTCTACATGGTCGGCACGATCGAGGGCGCGGTCGCCAAGGCCGAGAAGACCGCCGCGGCTGCCGCGTAATGGCGGAGACGCACCCCAAGTTCGACATCGCGCTCGTGACCCCGGAGGGCGAGGCCTTCCGGGGCGAGGCCGAGATGCTCGTCGTGCCCGGCGCCGCCGGTGAGATCGGCGTGCTCGCGCGGCACGCGCCGCTCGTGGCGACGCTGAAGGCCGGCTCGACGCGGATCTACCGCGACCGTGAGGCGGAGGACGTGCTCGAGTTCGCCACCGGCCCCGGCTTCTTCAAGGTGGAGCTCGACAACGCGATCGCACTCGTCGACGACGCCGTCGACGTCAAGGAGATCGACGACGAGCGTGCGCGCAAGCAGCTCGAGGACGCGAAGGCGGAGCTGGCGAAGGTCGAGGCCGGCGAGTCGAACGCCGACCGCTGGCAGCTCGAGCAGCGCGTCCTCCATGCCGAGAACCAGCTGACGGTCGCCGGACGCGACTAGCGCGATGCGCGTCGCGGCGCTCGCCGACGTGCACGGCAACGCCGTCGCGCTCGAGGCGGTGCTCGCGGAGGTCGAGCGCGACCAGCCCGACCTGATCGTCTCCTGCGGCGACCTGACGTGGGGGCCACTGCCGCTCGAGACGGTCGCGTTGCTGGAGCCCTGGCGCGGGCGTCTTCTCTGCGTGCGCGGCAACTCCGAGCGCGAGCTCGTCGAGCGGAAGCTCGTCGACTCCGAGATCGCGGTCTGGGAGCACGCGCAGCACGAGCGGGCGGAGCTCGCGGAGTACCTCGGGCGGACGCAGCAGACCGTGACGGTCGAGGTCGCGGGGCTCGGACCGACGCTCTTCTGCCACGGCTCGCCCCGCAGCGACGAGGAGTGCGTCACGGTCGAGACCCCGGCGGCGCGCGTGGCCGAGTTCACCAGCGGCGTCGAGGCGGCGTGCGTCGTCACCGCGCACACCCACATGCAGTACGACCGGCGCGTCGGAGAGACCCGACTGCTGAATCCGGGCAGCGTCGGGCTGCCGTACGAGCCGGAGCCGGGATTCGCGTACTGGGCGCTTCTCGGCCCGGACGTGGAGCTGCGCCGCACCGCCTACGACCTCGACGCCGCCGTCGCGCGCCTCGCGGCGGGCGGGATGCCGCGCTTCGAGCGGATCGAGGAGCTGATGCGGACGCCGCCTCCGCACGCAGAGGTGATCGAGCACGCCGAGCGCGTCGTCTTCTCCGGCTGATTCGTAGACTGCGGACGATGCAGGCGACCGTCGCAGAGAAGCGCGAGGTCGCGAAGGGGACGCTGTTCGTGCTCTTCGCGGTCGACGACTACCCGGAGTACCGGCCCGGTGCGTACTTCTGGGTCGAGCTCCCGGATCGCGGCCATGCCGACGAGAAGGGCCTGAGGCGGCACATCTCCCTGGCGACCTCCCCGACCGAGCGCGGCGTCGTCGGGCTGGCGACGCGGCTGCGCGACAGCGCCTTCAAGCAGACGCTGGCCGAGCTCGCGGTGGGCGACGAGGTGCAGGTGGAGGAGCCGAAGGGCTCGTTCCTGCTCCCGGAGGACACGAGCGCCGACTACGTCTTCGTCGCGGGCGGGATCGGGATCACGGTCTTCCGCTCGATGCTGCGCTTCATCGCCGACGAGGGGCTGCCCTATCGCGTCACGCTCGTCTATTCGAATCGCGACCGTGAGTCGTCCGCCTTCCTCGACGAGCTCGAGGCGCTCGAGCAGCGGATCGACGGCTTGCGCGTGATCCTGACCATGACCGACGAGCCCGGCTGGGAGGGTGAGACCCGCCACCTGGACGCCGACGTCATCGGCGAGCTCGTCGGCGGCCTCGACGGAAAGACCTTCCTCGTCGCCGGCCCACCGGCGATGGCCGAGGCCGTCGCCGACTCGCTGCTGGGAGCGGGGCTCCCCGAGGAGCGAGTGCTCGCCGACAAGTTCTCCGGCTACTGAGCGCATGCCGAGATCGAGCTAGTTGCTGACAGCAACTAGCTCACTTTCGTCGCGATCCGGTTGCAGTCTCGATGCTCCGCTGCCGGCACGGTGACGAGGTGGTCGTGATCGCGCCCCGGTATCCCGAACGTCTGCTGGGCATGATCGAAGCCCTCGACGACGACGAGTTGACGCTGGCTGAAGTGGTGCGCCGCGTGGGCACCGCTGCCGAGCGCGCGGGGCTCGTTCGGCCCAGTCCGAGCCACGTCCGTGCGGTCGTCGCGGAGCTCCGGCTGCGGCGTGAGGAGGACCGGGACGCTGCTCGGGCCGCCTTCGAGGAGATGACGCGGCGGCTGCCCTACGCGATCGGGAACGCCTACGAAGCCGACGCGGCGGCCCTTCGCGCCCGCGAGCGAGCCCGCAGCCGTCGCCGTCGCCGAAGCCGTTAGTTGCTGTCAGCAACTAACGGACTTTCGCGAGCGCCGCGGTGTGCGCTACCGTTCGCCCTACCTGGACAGCTTTGACGGCAGCTTGGCGACCAGGACAAAAACGCCTAAAGAGCCAGCGGGGACCTTTGCGATCCGCCCTCTTTCGGCAACCGCGGAGGGCACGTGAGCGCAGAGACGAGACTGAGAGCGTTGCTGGAGGAGCGGATCGTCGTCCTCGACGGTGCGTGGGGGACGATGCTGCAGCGCGCCGGCCTCGAGGACGCCGACTACCGCGGCGAGCGCTTCGCCGACCATCCGCAGGACGTCGCCGGCGATCCCGACCTGCTCAACCTGACGCGGCCCGACGTCGTGCTCGACATCCACCGCCAGTATCTCGCGGCGGGCGCGGACGTGACGACGACGAACACGTTCACGGCGACGTCGATCGGCCAGGCGGACTATGGGCTCGAAGGGGCGGTTCGCGACATGAACGTCGCCGGCGCGCAGCTGGCGCGCCAGGCTGCGGACGAGGTCGGCGGCCGCTTCGTCGCCGGCTCGCTCGGACCGCTGAACGTGACGCTCTCGCTCTCGCCGAAGGTGGACGACCCGTCCTTCCGAGCCGTCACCTTCGATCAGGTCGTCGCGGCCTACGCGGAGCAGGTCGCAGCCCTGCGTGAGGGCGGCGTCGACCTCCTCCTGATCGAGACGATCTTCGACACGCTCAACGCCAAGGCGGCGATCGCGGCTGCACGCGACGTCGCGCCGGAGCTGCCCCTCTGGATCTCCGTCACGATCGTCGACCTGTCCGGCCGCACGCTCTCGGGCCAGACGGTCGAGGCGTTCTGGAACGCGATCGAGGACGCGGAGCCGCTGATCGTCGGCGTCAACTGCTCGCTGGGCGCGAAGGAGATGCGCCCGCACGTCGCCGAGCTCTCGCGCCTCGCCGGGACGTACACGAGCTCGCACCCGAACGCCGGCCTGCCGAACGCCTTCGGCGGGTACGACGAGCAGCCGCACGACACGGCCGAGCTGCTCGGCTCGTTCGCCCGCGAGGGATTCGTCAACGTGGTCGGCGGCTGCTGCGGCACGACGCCGGACCACGTGCGCGCGATCTCGGCGGCGGTGGAGGGGCTACCGCCGCGGCGGGTCGCGGAGCGGCCGCCGCGACCTCGGTTCAGCGGCCTGGAGCCGTTCGAGATCGGCCCCGACACCGGCTTCGTCATGATCGGCGAGCGCACGAACGTCACCGGCTCCGCCCGCTTCCGCCGCCTGATCGAGGCCGGCGACTACCAGGGCGCCGTCGACGTGGCGCTCGAGCAGGTCCGCGGCGGCGCCAACATCCTCGACGTCAACATGGATGCCGACCTGCTCGACGGGGAGCAGGCGATGACGACGTTCCTGAACCTGCTCGCGACCGAGCCAGAGGTCGCGCGGATCCCGATCATGGTCGACAGCTCCCGCTTCTCCGTCCTCGAGGCGGGCCTGAAGTGCGTGCAGGGCAAGGGGATCGTCAACTCGATCAGTCTCAAGGAGGGCGAGGAGCAGTTCCTCGAGCAGGCGCGCCGGGTCCGCCGCTACGGCGCGGGCGTCGTCGTGATGGCCTTCGACGAGCAGGGTCAGGCGGAGACCGTCGAGCGGAAGGTCGAGATCTGTGGTCGCGCGTACGACCTCCTCGTCGGCGACGGATGGAAGCCGGAGGAGATCGTCTTCGACCCGAACGTGCTCGCCGTCGCGACCGGGATCGAGGAGCACAACGGCTTCGCGAAGGCGTTCATCGAGTCGCTGCCGCTGATCAAGGAGCGCTGCCCGGGTGCGCGCACGAGCGGCGGCATCTCGAACCTCTCGTTCGCCTTCCGCGGCAACGACGTCGTTCGCGAGGCGATGCACTCCGCGTTCCTCTACGAGGCGATCCGCGCCGGGCTCGACATGGGCATCGTCAACGCCGGCCAGCTCGTCGTCTACGAGGACATCCCGCCCGACCTGCTCGCGCACGTCGAGGACGTCCTCTACGACCGCCGCCCCGACGCGACCGACCGCCTGGTCGCCTTCGCCTCGACGGTGCAGGGCGAGGCGACGAAGCGCGAGCTCGACCTCTCCTGGCGGGAGGCCCCGGTCGGCAAGCGGCTCGAGCACGCGCTCGTGCACGGCATCGTCGACTTCATCGAGGAGGACACCGAGGAGGCGCGTGCCGTCGCGGCGCGGCCGCTCGACGTGATCGAAGGGCCGCTGATGGACGGGATGAAGGTCGTCGGCGACCTCTTCGGCTCCGGCCGCATGTTCCTGCCGCAGGTGGTGAAGAGCGCACGCGCGATGAAGCGCGCCGTCGCGTACCTCGAGCCCTACATGGAGGAGGAGAAGGAGCGCACGGGCGGCAACGGCCGGGCCCAGGGCACGATCGTGCTCGCGACGGTCAAGGGCGACGTCCACGACATCGGCAAGAACATCGTCGGCGTCGTCCTCGGCTGCAACAACTACGAGGTGATCGACCTGGGTGTGATGGTCCCGGGCGACACCATCCTCGACACGGCGGTCGAGGCGGGCGCCGACGCCGTCGGCCTGTCCGGCCTGATCACGCCGTCCCTCGACGAGATGGTCCACGTCGCGAAGGAGATGGAACGGCGCGGGCTCGAGCTGCCGCTGCTGATCGGCGGCGCGACCACGTCGCGCCAGCACACGGCCGTCCGGATCGCGCCCGCGTACGGACGGGAGACGGTTCACGTGCTCGACGCGTCGCGCGTCGTCGGCGTCGTCTCCGACCTGCTCGACCCCGTGCGGCGCGGTACCCTCGACGCCGACAACCGCGAGGAGCAGGAGCGCCTTCGCACCCAGTACGCGGAGAAGGAGCGCCGGCCCCTGCTCACGCTCGAGGCGGCCCGCGCGAACCGCCAGCAGCTCGAGTACGGCGACCTGCCGGTGCCGTCGTTCACCGGGACGCGCGCGGTCGCGCCCTCGCTGCAGGAGCTGCGGCCGTTGATCGACTGGCAGTTCTTCTTCCACGCGTGGGAGCTGAAGGGGAAGTTCCCCGCGATCCTCGACCAGCCCGCGGCACGGGAGCTCTACGACGACGCCGTCGCGGTCCTCGACGAGATCGTCGAGGGCGGCCTGCTGACCGCCCAGGGTGTCTACGGCTTCTGGCCCGCGCACGCGGAGGGAGACGACGTCGTGCTCGAGAGTGGTCAGCGCTTCCCGATGCTGCGCCAGCAGTCGGATTGGGGCGATTCGCGCCCCAACCGCTCGCTCGCGGACTTCGTCGCGCCGGCCGGCGACCACGTGGGCGCCTTCGCCGTCGCCGTCCACGGCGCCGACGTGCTGTCTGCCCGGCACGAGGCGGAGCACGACGACTACCGCGCGATCATGGTGAAGGCGCTCGCCGACCGGCTCGCGGAGGCTTCCGCCGAGTGGCTGCACCTGCAGGCACGGCGCGGCTGGTACGAGCCCGACGCGGCGCCCAGCAACGAGGATCTCGTCGCCGAGCGCTACCGCGGCATCCGGCCCGCGTTCGGCTATCCGGCCTGCCCCGACCATTCGGAGAAGCGCCGGCTCTTCGCGCTTCTGGACGCCGAGTCGGCCGGCCTCGCTCTCACCGAGAGCTTCGCGATGACGCCTGCGTCGGCCGTCAGCGGCCTCTACTTCGCGCATCCAGACTCGAAGTACTTCGCGGTCGGCCGCATCGGCCGCGATCAGGTCGAGGACTACGCGCAGCGCAAGGGGATCGACGTCGCCGACGCCGAGCGCTGGCTGCGGCCGAACCTCGCATACGACTCGGAGGGCTGACTTGCGTCCTGTGCGACCCCGGCTACCATCCGGGTCCGTGAGGCGCCGTCTCGCACTCGTCCTGCTCGCCGTGCTGGCCGTGCCCGCGCTCGCGCTGGCCGCCGACACGGACCCGAAACGGAAGATCAACGCGGCCGACGAGCGCAAGGCCGCCTCGATCGTCTTCAAGCGGACCGACCTCACCGCCGGCTGGAAGCGGACGAGCTCGCCCAGCACCGACGAGGACATCAGCTGCTCGTACTACAAGCCGAACGGCTCGGACCTGACCTTGACGGGCGACGCGGAGGCCGAGTTCGAGCAGCCCGGGGGCATCCCGTCGATCTACTCCTACGCCGACATCTACGTGACCCCCAAGGACGCCACGACAGCCTGGACGCGGACGGTCAAGCCCGCGCTCCCACGGTGTCTCGCCGAGTACTTCAAGAAGGAGGCGACGACCCCGTCGAGCACGGTCACGATCGTCAAGACCGGGCCGATCGCGTTCCCGAAGGTGGCGCCGCGCACGGCCGCGTACCGGATCGTGGTGCGGGTCGCGGTGACCGCGAACGGGCAGACGCAGAACGTGCCGCTGACCCTGCACCTGCTCGTCGTCGGCCGTGGGCGCGCCGAAGCCGGTCTGCTCACGTTCGCGCCCTCGCCGGGCATCGCGATCGGCGACCTGCGGGCGTTCGGCAAGCTCCTCGCGGGGCGAATGAAGGCTGCGGGCTTCTGACGCGCGGCTGTTAGCGTCCGCGCATCCTCAGCCTCGCCGTCCTCCGCCTCGCGCCCGACTTCCGGCGCCTCTTTCTCGCAACGCTGGGCTCCGGCGCCGGGACGTATCTCGCCGCGATCGCGCTGACGGTCGACGTCTTCGACCGCACCGGCTCGGGCAAGTGGGTCAGCGCTCTCCTGATCGTCGACTTCCTCCCGATCATCCTGATCGGGCTCCTGGCGGCGCCGCTCGTCGACCGGCTCAACCGGCGCCGGCTGCTGATCGTCTCCGACCTCATCCGCGCCGCCGTCTTCTGCGTGCTCCCGTTCGCCGGCAGCGCGACGACGATCATCCTGCTCGCGGGGATCCAGGGCGTCGCGACGGGGTTCTTCCGCCCGGCCGTCTACGCCGGGATGCCGAACCTCGTCGACGACGAGCAGCTGCCTGCGGCGACGTCCCTGCTGCAGACGGTCGAGAACCTGACCTGGATGGTCGGCCCGGTCGTGGGCGGTCTGATCCTCAGCGCCCAGGGGCCCGATCTGGCGTACTGGGTGAACGCGGTCACGTTCGTGCTCTCCGCCGTCCTGCTGGCGCGGATCCCGGCGCAGCGGCTGCAGGTGGGCCACGTCGAGAGTCGCGGCCACCTCCGCGACATCGCCGACGGCTTCCAGGTCGTGCTGCGCTCGCGGGCCCTGCTGACGGTGCTCGTGGTCTGGAACATCGTCACGCTCGGCGTCGGCGCGATCAACGTCGCCGAGGTGGCGCTGGCGAAGGTCTCGCTCGACGCCGGCGACGTCGGCTTCGGCGTCCTCCTCGGCGCGAGCGGCCTCGGGCTGACGATCGGCAGCTTCGTCTCCGGCAACCTCGTCGACAGGCTCGGCATCGGCCGCGTCTACTTCTACGGCATCGCCGTGATGGCCGGCGGCTACGCGATCGCCGCGCTCGCGTCGACGATCTACGTGGCCGTTCCGGCCGTCGTGATCGCGTCGTTCGGCAACGGGGCTGCGGTCGTCTGCAACGCGCTCTTCATCCAGCGCGGCGCGCCCGACGAGCTGCGGGGACGCGCGTTCACGGTGATCATGTCCTCGAGCTACGCCACGCTCGGCGCGGGCATGATCGCGGCCGGCTGGCTGACGGACCTCTACGGCGCGCGTTGGGTCTGGGGCGCGGCCGCGGTGGCCTATCTGGTCGGCGCGCTCTTCACGATGGTTCTCGCCCCCCGCGGCCGCGAGCCCGAGGAGGTGCTCGCGTGAGCGGCCGGAGCACGTGGTCGCTCGACGACCTGGCCGCGGGTGTGCGCAGCGGCGACCGCCGCGCCCTCGCGCGGGCGATCTCGCTCGTCGAGGATCGGGACGCGCTGTCCTACGACCTCGTCCGGTTGCTCTACCCGGAGACCGGCTCCGCGTTCGTCGTCGGCGTCACCGGCCCGCCGGGCGTGGGCAAGTCGTCGCTGATCAGCGCGCTCGTCCGGCACGTGCGTGAGGCGGGGACGACGATCGGCGTGATCTCGGTCGACCCGTCCAGCCCGTTCACGCAGGGAGCGCTGCTCGGCGACCGGATCAGGCTCTCGGATCACTTCCTCGATCCCGGCGTGTTCATTCGCTCGATGGGGACCCGCGGCCACCTCGGCGGGTTGAGCGAGGCTGCCCTGCAGGCGGCGCTGCTGCTCGACGCGGCCGGCAAGGATCTCGTCCTGCTCGAGACCGTCGGCGCCGGCCAGAGCGAGGTCGAGGTGATCGGGATCGCGGATACGGTGCTGCTCGTGCTCATGCCCGGCTCCGGCGACTCCGTCCAGGCGTTGAAAGCCGGGATCATGGAGATCCCCGACGTGATCGCGATCAACAAGATGGATCACCCCGCCGCCAAGACGATGCTGAACGAGGTTCGCTCGATCCTCGCGCTCGACCGCGACCGCGACTGGCGGCCGCCGATCGTGCTGACCGAGGCCGTGCGCGGCGAGAACGTGCCCGAGCTCTGGGGCAAGATCGAGGAGCACCGGGCATTCCTCGAGTCCGGAGGGCTGTTGGAGGAGCGGCGGCGGCGGAACCTCGCCGGCGAGGTCTTCGCCGCGGCGACGAGCAGGGCGAAGACCCATCTCCAGGAGACGGTCGCCGAGAAGCCGGAGCTGGCCCGACTGCTCGACCGCGTCCAGTCGCGCGAGCTCGACCCCCTCTCGGCGGTTCGTGAGATCCTGGAGCAGGTCTACGGCATCGACGACGGCGCGCGGTGAAGACAGCAGAGCCCCCGACATTCGCTGACCTGGAGGCGGCACGCGCCCGGATCGCCGGGATCGCGCGTGTCACGCCGGTCTACCCCTCCGAGACGCTGTCCCGGCTCGCCGGCCGGCCCGTCCACCTGAAGGCCGAGAACCTGCAGCGGACGGGCGCGTTCAAGATCCGCGGCGCCGTCAACACGATCCTCTCGCTGACGCCCGACGAGCGCGCGTCCGGAGTGGTCGCCGCGAGTGCCGGCAACCATGGGCAGGCGGTCGCCTGGGCGGCCCGCGAGGCGGGCATCGCAGCGACCGTCTTCATGCCCCAGGACTCGCCGATGGCGAAGGTCGACGCCACGCGCAACTACGGCGCCCGGGTCGAGCTCGCGGGCGCCGGCTTCGACGATTCGCTCGCGGCGGCGCAGGAGTACGTCGGCTCGAGCGGCGCGACCTTCATCCACGCCTTCGAGGACGAGCGCGTGATCGCGGGCCAGGGCACGATCGGGCTCGAGCTGGCAGAGCAGCTCCCCGGCGTCGGTACGCTCGTGATCCCGATCGGCGGCGGCGGCCTCGCGGCCGGGATCGCGATCGCCCTGCGCGCGGCCCGGCCGGGGATCCGCCTCGTCGGCGTCCAGGCGGAGAACATCTGCCCGTTCGCCGGTGGCACCGACCACCGCTACACGATCGCCGAGGGGATCGCCGTCAAGCAGCCCGGGGAGCTCACGTCGGGGATCCTGCGGGACGCGCTCGACGACGTCGTCACGGTCAGCGACGAGCAGATCAGCCACGCGATCGTGCTCCTGCTCGAGCGGACGAAGCTGCTGGTCGAGGGTGCCGGCGCCGCGTCGGTCGCGGCCGTGCTCGCCGGCAAGGCGGCCGGTGAGGACGAGGTCGGAGTCCTCCTCTCCGGCGGCAACATCGACCCGACGCTGTTGATCCAGGTCATGCGGCACGGGCTCACCCAGGCGGGCCGGTTCCTCGTCGTCCGGACCCGGCTCGGCGACCGCCCCGGCGAGCTGATCAAGCTGCTGCAGCTCGTGGCCGAGGAACGGGCGAACGTCGTCTCCGTCGAGCACCACCGCGAAGGGATGCGGCTCCCAATCGGCCAGACCGAGGTCGAGCTGACGCTGGGGCTGCGCGACGAAAACCATCGGCGGGACGTGCTCGACGCACTCGAGGCGAACGGCTACCCGGTCGAGCGCCTGCAGTGACTCCTAGCCGCTGACGAAGCGGAAGTTCGCCCTGCGCGAGCTGCCGTCGCGCAGCTTCACGACGAGCTGCCGGCACGTCCCGACCCACGCCGGCTTGGGCACCCAGTTGTAGTGGTAGATGCCGCCGGTCAGCTTGAGCCCGGGCGGCTCCGCCACCGTCGACTCGTCCCCGTCGGTGAGTGCCGCAGAGTCGCACGGGAGCTGCTGCGACTTCGGGTACCCCGGCGCGAGCACGTCGAGCCCGCGGTCGCCGCCGAGGTCGAACTTGACCGGGATCGTCGCGATGCCGACGACGTTCAGCGCGGGCAGGCTCTTGATCGGAGACTGGAAGCCGGAGAAGGGGTAGGCGACGGCGTAGCGCCGCTCGACCCGCGTCTGCCGCCCGCCGAGGTCGACGGCGGTGACGACGAACACCTTCTCGCCCAGCGACGACGTGTCGATCGGCGCTCCGTTCGGGACGGTGCCGGTGCAGCTGGCGACGCCGGCATCGTCCGAGCACGCGTAACGTGCAAGGACGACCTGTCCGAGGGCGTACGTGCCGCCTGACGCGGGCGACTCGATCAGGATCTCCGGCCCGTCGGTGTCGGTCACCGAGACGAAGTTGAAGCCCTTGTTGGTCGAGTAGCCGACGTTCCCGGCGCTGTCCTGCGCCATCGCGGCGACCTCGACCTGCTGCACGGCGGGCACGGTCGCGGTCCAGCGGTTGCTCGTGCCGACGCGCGCCAGCTCGGCGAACCGCCACTGCGTCGTGTCGTTGTAGAGCGTCGCGACGCGTCGTACCGCTTCGGCCGTCTCGACCACGATCGTCGCCTGGCCGCCCGCGAACGTCGAGGCGACGAACCGGATCTGCGGCGCGGTCGAGTCGGCGCTGGCCGAGTACGCGACCTCGACCCCGATCGAGAGGACGAGACGCTCGATCCCGGTCGGGCCGACCGGGTCGGACGGACGGAACTGGCCCTCGTTCAGGACGAGGCGCTGCTGCAGCTCGCCGAGGCGCCGGGCAGAGGTCAGGTTGACGAGATTGGCCGGGAAGACCGTGTCGCGGAAGCCGCGCTCCGGCTCGTGCGAGCCGAGGTCGATCGTGGGGAGCGAGGTGGCCGGATCGACGTTCGCGACGTCGTTCGTGCGCAGCGAGGTGATGATCACGCCCTTGGCCGTCTGCCCGGGGACGGTCACGTCGACCTCACGGCGCGGCTGGATCGGGCGGTAGTGGACGTCGACCGTCTTGCCGCCGTCGTCCCAGAACCGCCCGCGCTCGGTCGAGTGCTCCTCGGTCGTGGGGACGACGGTCACCTGGGCGACCGGGAGGCCGCTGACGGGGTCGTTCGCCAGCGTCGGCGGGACCGGCGGCTGCGGCGCCGCGCCGCTGCCGATGCGCCAGAAGGGCAGGCCGTAGAACGTCGCCTCCTGCAGCGCCTTCTCGTCGTAGACGCCGTAGGCACCGGCCCCGAGGTGGTAGTCGGCGAGGGCCTTCACCCAGAGCTCGCCGATCGCCCCCTGCTCGTCGAGGCGGACCGCGAAGAGGCTCATCAGCCGCTCGGAGAGGGCGTTCGAGATCGTGTCGCCGTAGCCGAAGCCCGTGTTCGCGACGTACACGGCGCTGCGCTGGGAGGAGTAGGCCTCGACCCAGTCGAGCGCCTGAGGCGGCAGCGGCGCGGCGAGCAGCGAGTTGGCGACGTTGAGGCCGCCGTGGCAGCCCATCGTGAAGAGGATCCGGCGCGCGAAGGCGGGCTCGACCGCCGGGTCTGTCGGCACCGCCGGCAGCGACGCGCTGGAGAGCAGCTCGCGGCCGGTCGCAGGCTGGAGCCGCCAGTGGTCGTAGTGGGCGTTGACCGAGAGGATGTCGTCGGGCGGGTTCTTGCCCGTGAACGCACCTCGCAGCTGCGCCGCGTCCCACGTGTCGCTGAGCAGCCCGTTCGAGGCCGTCGCCGGGACGACGGCGTCGAGCCCCGCCTTGACCGCCTTGCCGCCGTCCGTGAGGAAGTCGTAGGCCGTCGTCAGCGCGGAGTCCGGGGTGAGAAGGCCGTTCGCGGCCACGTAGAGCTCGAGCTGCCGCTGGATCTCGATCGGCGTCTCCACGAGCCGGCCGACGGCGAGCTGCGGCAGGTAGAGCTGCCGGTTCAGCCAGGGGATCGTCACGGTCGAGCCGTACGGGGCGTCGCTGAGGAAGTGGCTCGTCGCGGCGGCGGCGTAGAGCGCGTTGCCGCGGGTGAGGTTCGCCGTCGTGAACCGGAGCGCGGATGCGTTGTCGCTCTCGGGCGAGATCGTGGTCGGATCGAGGATCCGCGCCTGCGGGAGCGCCTCGTCCGTGCCGAGCAGCACCACGTTGCGGAGGTTCGGGAGCGCCGGCCGGTAGCGCGCGACGACCCCGTTGATCGCCCGCACGACCGCGTTCGCAGCGTCGACCGCGCACGGGGTGGCGTCCCAGGCCGCATAGGCGGTGCGCACGGCTGTGTCGCCGTCGACCTCGAGGAGCGCACCGGCGACCTCGGGCCGGCCGAGCAGGGTCTGGGAGAGGAGTGCCGTCCGCATCGCGTTGACCGCCGTCGCGCCGTAGAGCCGGTTCAGCCGTTCCCGGTTGAAGAGGAAGAGCGTCCGCGTCGACACGGGCAGCGTCGCGGGGAGGACGCCGCGCGTGCCGGCGGCGTTCGGGAACGTTCGCGCCGGACAGGGCGGCAGCGCGGGCGGCGGGGTCTGCCGGATCCGCAGGACGAAGGGATCGTCGCTGTGCGAGCCGTTGTACCCCGAGACGACGATCGTGTAGAAGCCCGTCTCGCCCTGGGCGACGACCGCTGCGACCTCGTCGTTCGAGCCGCGGTTCGCGGAGATGCTGCCGACGCTGATCGAGTCGACGGGGATGTCGTGCAGCGTCTCGGGCGGGACCGCGTCCGCACCGCCGGCGAGCGAGCTGCCCGCGTCCTCGATCGGGATCGAGTCGACCGGGATCGAGTCGACGGGGTTCGACTGCAGGGAGGCGACCGGCGGCTGCTCGATCGCGAGGTCGTAATCGGCGTCTGCGGGGATATGGCTCAGGTAGAAGGTCGTGCGGGTGCCGCGCACGGCCGGGACGGGCACGCGGAAGAGCTCGCGGTCGCCGCTGGACGCGATGTGGCCGATCACGAGCTGGTCGGACGCGACCGCCTGAGCGCCGGCGGGCTCGTCGTTGGACTCCCAGTTCTGCGTCACCAGCACCGGCGCCTGGTCGTCGGCGGTCGCGACCGTGCCACCGGCGGCGACTCTGGCGCTCGCCGTCGCCTCGCCTAGCTGGAACCCGGGTAGCGCGGCGAAGTCGAGCCGCACCTGCTGCGTCGCCACCGACGGCGGGCACGGCTGACCGGGAAGCGCCGTCCAGGTGGCGCCGGTCGCGCCGGCGGTGGCGGGATCGCTCCCGGTGAGCAGCGGCCCGAGGCCGTACGCGAAGCGAGACGTTCCGGGCAGGATCAGGTAGCCGGTGGGCAGCTTCACGTCGATCGTGAGGCCGGATGCGCGCGTGCAGTCGAGCGTGAAGCCGAGGCGGTACTGCAGCGGGCTGCCGGCCGGCGCGAAGCGCTGCAGGCCGGCGATCGGCTGCTTCTCCCAGTCGAGAGCCGAGCGCGGCAGCATCCCGAGGATGACGTCGTTGATCGTGATCTCGCCGAGCGCGCCGGCGAGGTGGCCGAGGCGTGCGGACGCCCGGATCGCCGACGGGCTCAGCGCGGCTGCGTCCGCGAGCGTGGCGGTCCCGGTGCAGGAGATGCGGGCGCAGTCGACGACGGCGTTCGGGCTGGAGAGAGTCCGGATCAGGATCGCGCCGATCCGGCTCGCGGCGAGGTCGATGCTGTCGACGGGGATCGAGTCGACGGGGATCGAGTCGACCGGGATCGAGTCCACCGGCGTCGAGCCGAGCGGGATCGAGTCGACCGGCGCGCCGACGATCCCGAGGCCGACGGCGGTGCTGGCGCTCGTGCACTGCGGCTGCAGCAGCGCGCACCAGGCGGCGCCCTGCGGCAGCTGACCCAGCGGCGCCTTGCCCAGCAGCAGCGCCGCGGTCGGCAAACCGCGCAGGATCGAGCGCCCGAGCCCGCTGTCGGCGAAGGAGATCGCCTCGAAACGCGCCCAGGCCGTCGCGTCCGCGCGCAGATCGGCCAGGGTCAGAGTCTGGAGCGGCAGCGCGCCGAGCGTCGACCCCGCGAGGATCGCGGTCCAGTCCACGGGCAGGGACGAGAGCAGGATCTTCTCGAGCCCCGCGGTGGGCACCAGCTCGAAGCCGATCGAGTCGACGGGGATGGAGTCGACGGGGATCGAGTCGACGGGAATGGAGTCGACCGGAGTCGAGCCCGGCCCGATCGAGTCGACCGGGATCGAGTCGACGGGGATCGAGTCGACGGGAGCGCTGCGGCCCGAGAAGACGGGCAGGAAGGAAGACGGGATCGCGGCGAGCGGCACAGCCCGCGCCCCGGCGGGAGTCTCCGCCCGGTCGCTCGTCAGGGTCAGCCCGGACGCGGCCTCCTCTTCCTCCTGCGACGCGAGCTGGCACTCGGAGAACTCGGAGGTGTTCCCCTGCGAGTCGGTGGCGGTGGCGGTGACGAAGTCGCCGCCCTCGATCTGCGGCGACTCGAGCGTGAAGTCGGTGAAGCCGCTCTCGTCGGTCTCGATCTCGGTCGTGCCCGCGAAGACCCGTCCTTCACCGTTCCCGGACGTGTCGCATCCCCCGGTCGAATAGACGTCGATCCGGTACGTCGCCGAGGCGGCGGCGTCGAGCGTGCCGCTGGCCGCGCCGCTCCCGGCCGCCGTCAGGATCGGGAAGTTCTGGAGCTCGTTCGCGCCCGTGTCCGCGTCGACCTCGTCGTTCGGCGTCACGCCGTCGGCGCCCAGGTCGATCCCGAGCCCGCCGCTCCCGTCGATCCGGTTCTCGGTGATCCTGTTCCCCGTCGTGGAGGCACCGAAGACGAGCACGCCGGCCCCGGTGCTGTGGAAGATCGTGTTCCCGTGCAGCAGCGTGTTCGACGCCTCGGAGACGATCACACCGATGGCGTTTCCGGCCGCCTGGCCGTCCGGCGTCGTGCCGATCCGGTTGTCCTCGACCTGGTTCTCGTCCGAGCCGTGCCAGATGCCGATACCGGAGTAGGGGCCGCCCGCGCCGAACCCGTTGCCGCCGATCACGTTGCGGCGGATCGTGTTCTCCTCCGAGTCGAAGTCGGCGAGAACGCCGTACGTGCCGTTGCCCGACACGGAGAAGCCCTCGCCGTTCCAGAAGACGCCGATGTAGTTGTCCTCGACCGTGTTGCCGCCGCGGTCGTGCAGCTTCACCCCGTCCCAGGTGAACCCGGTGAGCACGAAGCCTCGCACCGTCGTCCCGCCCGCGGTGATCTCGAATGCCGGGGTGCTGGCGCCGGCCGACGTTCCGTCGATCCGGATCAGCGGCGCTCCGTCGTACCCGGGCTGGGTCGTCGCGTCGAGGACGACGGGCTCGGTCACGACGGGGAGCGCGGACGTGGGGGAGATCAGCGCTCCGCCGGTCCCGATCGCGAAGCGGATCGTCTCGACGCCCGGATCGGCGTTCGCGGCCGCGATCGCCTCGCGCAGCGTGCACTGCTCCGCGTCGCACGTGCCGACGCCCGGATCGGACGTGGAGTTGACGGTGAACTGGGTCTCGTCGGCGCCTCCTGTGACCTCGACGCAGGCCGAGAACTCGGAGGTGTTGCCGTCGGGGTCGGTCGCGGTTGCCGTGACGAAGTCGCCGACGGTGGTCGGTGCGGTCAGGCCGGTACCCGTGTTGATCGACAGATTGCCGCTTCCGTCGCTCCCGAGCTCGCTCCAGCCGATCCAGCGCTCTCCTTCGCCGTGCCCGCTCCCGTCGCAGGCCGTGCTGGCGTAGTAGTCGATCCGGTAGGCGGTGTTGGGCTTGCTGTTGAGGCTGCCGATGACGGTCGTCGAGCCGGGGTTCTTCGTCGCCGACGCCAGCACCGGATAGTTCTGGAGGCCGTTCGCGCCCGTGTCCGTGTCGCCCGGGTCGTTCGCAGTCACCCCGTCGGTCCCGTCGTCCTCGAGGTCGATGCCGAGCAGGCCGTTGTCGAAGATCGAGTTTCGAAGGACGCTGTTCTCCTCGCTCGTCGGCACATCGCCGTCGACGGAGACTCCGGTGAAGTCGTTGCCGGAGATCAGGTTGCCGACCGCGCCGACCCCGCCGATGGCGTTGTCGGAGCCGTGGATCCGGATGCCATCGCGATTCCCCTGGTCGACGGTGCCCGTCCGGTCGACGCCGATGTAGTTGCGCTCGACGGTCGCCCCGTCGACGAGGCGGATACCCGCCTCGGTGAAGTCGTTGATCACGAGCCCGCGGATCACGCCTCCGGCCGCGCCGAGCACGAGCCCGTTGGTCTCGATGCCCGCCGCGGAGCCGTCGAGCTCGATGATCGGCGTGCTCCCGTACCCGGGCTGGGTGGTGCCGTCGATCGTGGTCGCTCCAGTTACCGCGGGGAGCCCGGCGAGCGGCGCGATCGTCTGCGGCCCGGTCAGGATCGAGAAGCCGATCACGTCGGAGCCCTCGGTCGCGTTGGCCGCGATGATCGCTTCGCGCAGCGAGCAGTGGGCGACGTTGCAGACGCCGTCGTTCGCGTCGTCGCTGCTGTTGACCGTGAAGGCGGCCCCGAGGGCCTGCGGCACGGCGAGGAGGGCCGCAGCCGTCGTGGCCAGAGCGATCAGAACACCTCGCCTTGCGCTTCGCCCCATGTGAAGACCCTGTCCGCAGTCGGAGACCCGTTTCTACTACGGGGCGCTCCTACTTACAAGAGGTCCACACACGAGGCCCTGATCGAGACAGAATCTGGCCATGACCGTGGCGGCGACTCCGACGCTCGTTCCGTACCTGCCGCGCATCGTGCTCGAGTGGGCGCGCTCCGATCCGGACGCGCGCTGGTCGGAGCTGGAGGGGACGATGGCGTTCGTCGACATCTCGGGCTTCACCGCGATGTCCGAACGGCTCGCGCGTGCGGGCAAGGCGGGAGCGGAGGAGCTGACCGGGGTCATGAACGCCGCCTTCGAGCCGCTGCTCGACGTCGCCTACGCCGAGGGCGGTGGGCTGCTCAAGTTCGGCGGCGACGCGCTGCTCCTCTTCTTCGACGGAGAGGAGCACGCCGCGCGCGCCGCCCGTGCGGCCGTGGGGATGCGCCGGACGCTGCGGAGCCTCGGCCGTCCGCGCACGTCGGCCGGGGCCGTGACGCTGCGCATGCACGTCGGCATTCACAGCGGCCGCTTCCACTTCTTCCTCGTCGGCGACTCGCACCGCGAGCTGATCATCACCGGTCCCGCTGCGACCGCCACCGTCGCGATGGAGGACCTCTCGGAGGCGGGAGACATCCTGCTCAGCCCGGCGGCCGCAGCGCTGGTCGACGCCCGCGTCGTCGGAGCCGGCAAGGGCAAGGGCGCACTCCTGCGGAGCGCGCCGGCGGGGCGCGGACAGCTGATGCCGCTGCCGGACGTCGAGGGCATCGACCTCGAGACGTACCTACCGTCCGCGCTGCGGCCGGCGCTCGCGGCGGGCGCGGTCGAGGCGGAGCACCGCCACGCGACAGTCGGCATGGTCCGCTTCAGCGGCGCCGATGCGCTGTTCGAGGCGGAAGGAGCGGAAGCGCTCGCCGCTGCGGTGGAGGAGCTCGTGCTCGTGGTCCAGGCCGCCTCGGACGAGCACGGCGTCTGCTTCCTCGAATCGTTCATCGACGAGGACGGGGGCCGGATCGTGCTCGTGGCGGGGGCGCCGCAGACGTCCGGGAACGACGAGGAGCGGCTGCTCCGCACCGTGCGGGCGATCGTCGAATCGGGGTCGTCGTTCGGGATCCACGTGGGCGTCAGCCGTGGTCGGGTGTTCGCGGGCGAGGTCGGTGCGCCGTTCCGGCGGACGTTCACGATCCTCGGAGACACGGCCGCGCTCGCGTCGCGGCTGATGTCACGGGCCGCGCCCGGCGAGGTGCTCTCGACCGAGGATGTCGTGAGCCGCTCGCGCACCGTCTTCTCCAGCACCGAGCTGCCTCCGTTCCGCGCCAAGGGGAAGGCGGAGCCGGTGCGCCCGCTCGCGGTCGGCCCGGTGGCGGGGACCCGCGACGTGGGAGTGCGCCAGCAGCTTCCGATCGTCGACCGCGAGCGGGAGCTCGCCGTGCTCATTGCAACGGTCGCACCCGTGCGAGCGGGGTTCGGCAGTCTCGTGGAGCTGATCGGCGACGCCGGCATCGGCAAGTCGCGCCTGGTCGAGGAGCTCCAGCGCCAGAGCGCCGGGATGACGCAGACGAGCGCCTCCTGCGAGCAGTACGAGGCCTCGACGCCGTACTCGGCGTTCCGTGAGCTGCTGCGGTCGCTGCTGGACGTCGACCTCAACGGCTCGCCGGAGCAGAACACCGAGCGCCTGCGCGCGCGGCTGGAGCCCGCTGCGCCCGAGCTGCTGCCGTGGATCCCGCTGCTCGCAGTGCCCCTCGACGCCGACGTGCTCCCGACGCCCGAGACCGACGAGCTGCAGCCGGCGTTCAGGCGTGCGCGCCTGCACGGCGCGATCACGTCCCTGCTGGAGGCGCTCCTCGAGCAGCCGGCGATGCTCCTGTTCGAGGACGTGCACTGGATGGACGACGCGTCGTCGGAGCTCCTCCGACACCTCGGAACCCAGGTCTCCACGCGCGGCTGGTTCGCATGTGTGACGAGACGGCCCGTCGACGGTGGCTTCTCCGCCGCGACGGGCACGCCCCCGGTGCCGGCGCTGACGCTGCGGCTCGACCCGCTGCCGGACAAGGACGCGCGCAAGCTGGCCGCGTCCGCCGCCGGCAGCGATCTGAGCGCCGCCGACCTCGACGCGATCGCAGAGCGGGCTGGCGGGAATCCCCTCTTCATCCAGGAGCTCGTCGGGGCGAGCGACGGCGACGCCGAGCTCGACGAGCTGCCCGAGAGCGTCGAGGCGGTCGTCGCGTCCCGGATCGACGGGCTGGCTCCCTCCGATCGCGCGCTGCTCCGCTGGGCTTCCGTGCTCGGAGTCGCCTTCCCCGGCGACCTCGTCGTCGACGTGCTCGCGGGCGACGACGCCGTTCCCGTCGACGCGGACGCCTGGGACCGGCTCGCCGAGTTCGTCGAACGCGATCCGGACGTCGCCGGCGGCTTCCGCTTCCGGCACGCGCTCATCCGCGACGCCGCCTACGAGGGGCTGTCGATCCGGCGGCGGCGAGAGCTGCACCTGCGCGTGGGCGAGGTGTACGAGCAGCGCTTCCTCGACGCGCTCGGCGACGTCGTCGAGAAGCTCTCGCTCCACTACTTCCACGGAGGCGATGCCGAGAAGACCTGGGCCTACTCGCTCCTGGCCGGTGACCGCGCCGCCGAGAAGCACGCGAACACGGATGCGGCCACGTTCTACCGCCGTGCGCTCCGGGCGGCGAACGGCGTGCCCGACCTGCCCCCCGAGCAGCTGGCGAGCGTCTGGGAGGCGCTCGGCGACGTGTCGGAGCTCGCCGGCCGCTACCGCGACGCGGCCGACGCCTACCGGAGCGCCCGGCGGCATGCCGGACCCGCAGCCCGGTCTGCTGCTGAAGGAAGGGTTGATCAGGGAGCGCGAAGGTCGCTACGGCCAGGCGTTGCGCTGGTACTCCCGCGGCCTCGAGGCGGCGGCCGTGCTTCCCGACGAGAACGCCCGGCGCAGGCACCGCATCCAGATCTCGCTCGCGTACGCCGGCGTGAAGCACCGCCAGGGTCGGTTCCGGGACGCCATCACCTGGTGTGAGGACGTCCTCGCCGATGCCCTCGTGCTCGAGGACCTCAGACCGCTCGCGCACGCCTACTACCTGTTGCACATCGCGCACACGAGGCTCGGCAGCCACGACCGCGACGCCTACCGGGGCCTCGCCCTGCCGATCTACGAGGAGGTCGGCGATCTGCTCGGGCAGGCGAACGTCCTCAACAACCTCGGCATCGAGGCGTACTACGACGGGCGCTGGGACGACGCGCTCGACCTCTATCGCCGCAGTCGATCCCTGCGCGAGCGCATGGGCGACGTCGTCGGCGCCGCCACGATGACGAACAACATCGGCGAGATCCTGTCCGACCAGGGCAGGCTCGAGCGGGCGGCCGAGCTCTTCGAGCAGGTGGAGCAGGTCTGCGACGCCGCCGGGAACAGGCTGATGTCGTACGTCTCCCGTGCGAACCTGGGCCGCGTGGCCGCGCGCGCGGGCCGCCACGACGAGGCGGAAGAGCTGCTTCGCGTCGCGCTCGACGGCTTTCGGGAGATCCGGGCGGCCAGTTTCGTGCTCGAGACGGAGGCGCGGCTCGCCGAGCTCTGGGTGCTGCAGGGAGGTCGCCACGATGCCGCGCTCGGGCTCACCGACCATCTCGCCGGTCAGCCGACCGAGCCCGTGCTCCAGGCGACGGTGCTGCGGGTGGCCGGCTACGCCCGCCTGCAGGCCGGCGATCGAGAAGGGGCGATCGCGCTGCTGAACGAGAGCCGCAGCTGCGCCGCCGACGCCGGCTCCGACTACGAGCTCGCATTGACACTCGCCGCGCTCGTCCTGGCGGACGCGCCCGACGCAGACGCGCTGAGGGCCGAGAGCGTCCAGCTCCTGGCCCACCTCGGCGTCGAGGCGCTCCCCGAGGTTCCCGTGCCCTCCTAGAGCGCGACCGGGCTGAGGCGGCCGGTCACGAGCGTCTCGGCGGCCGCCCGGCTCTGCGCATGCCCGGCGACCGCGTCGAGGAACGCGTCGCGCTCGAGCGCGTAGACCGTCAGCTCGGTGAGCGCGGTCACGGTTGCGGTGCGCGGCACGTCGCGCAGAAGCGCGATCTCGCCGAACGACTCGCCCGGCCCTGCCTCCGCGACGACCTCGCCGTCCACGGCCACGCCGGCGCGGCCGGTGTCGACGAGGTAGAAGTCGTCGCCCGGCTCGCCCTGTGCGAAGACGACGTCGCCGGTCTCGAAGCGGCGCGGCTGCAGGCGCTGCGCGAGGGCTTCGAGCGTCCCGGGCGGAAGCGGCTCGAAGATCGGCGAGCCGCGGAGAAGCTCGAGCTGGCGCTCCGGCGCCGACGCGGCCGCATCGACCGCGGCAAGCCTCGTCCAGGTCAGCGCGGCGAGCACCGGGAGCACCGCCCCCGTGACGAGCAGGGCGCCGCGGACGCCGATCGTGTCGACCAGGAAGGGCGCGCCGAGCGAGCCGAGCGCGAGCGCCGCCAGGAGGATGCCGTCGACGGCGCCGAACACGCGCGCCAGCAGCTCGGGCGGCGCGGCGCGCTGCAGCAGCGTGTCGCCGGCGACGCTGACGATCGTGCCGCCCATCCCGACGAGAGCGAGCATGACGAGCGCGACGGCCTGCTCGGGCCAGATCCCGACCAGCGCGAGCGGCAGCCCCCAGAGCGCGATGCCCACGCCGAGGCTCGACGCCAGGCGGCCGCGCGCCGCGACGCTGCCGATCGCGAACGCAGCCGCGAGGCCGCCGATGCCGGCCGCGGAGTTGAGGAAGCCGAGGCCCGACGCGCCCGCCTCGAGCGTGTCGAGCGCAAGCACGACGATCAGGACGTCGAGGGCACCGTCGACCACCGTCTGGGCCGCGACGACTCCGACGACGAGACGGAGCCGCGGCACGCCGGCGAGCGTGCGGAAGCCGGCGATCGCCGCCCCGATGCCGCCGGCGTCGTCGTCGGCCTCCCGTTCGACCTGCTCGCGATGGCGCAGGCTCGCGACGGCCAGCGCGGATCCGAGATACAGCGCCGCCGACAGGAAAAAGACCGTCTCGACGTTCGCGGCCGCGACCAGCAGGCCGCCGAGGGCCGGTCCCACGAACGAGCCGACGTTGTCGACGGCGCCCGTGCTCGCGTTGGCGGCGGTCAGCTCGACGGGGGAGCGCGCGAGTTGGGGGAGCAGCGCGGCCTGCGCCGGCCCGAACGGCGTCGCGGCGACGGTCGCGGCGACCGCAAGCGCGTAGACCACGAGCGGACGTGCGTCCATGGTGACCGCGAGCGCCATGCCGGCGAGGAGCGCGGCGCGGACGACGTCCGAGGCGATCATCACCCGGGCGCGCGGGTAGCGGTCGCCGAGAATCCCCGCCAGCGGGGCGACGACGCCGCCGGTCATCCAGCGCACGGTCGCGAGCAGCCCGACGGCGTAGGCGCCGTCGGCCCGGTAGGCGAAGACGGCCAGCGCGACGACGTACGACCAGCCGCCGACGATCGAGCTCGCGTTCGCCAGCTGGATCCGCCGCAGGGCGCGGTTCGAGAAGACCGCCGAGAATGCAGCGAGCGACTCTCTGACCGCCGCCGAAAGCCGCTTCACGCGGCGAGCATTGCAATTTTCGTCACGCGTGGGAAGATCGCGGGAAGAAAAGCGTCTCCTGGGCCGTCTGGTTGGCGACCTGCAGGGCACCACGACCGAAGGAGGATCCGTGTCGGATCAGGACAGCAGCATTCGCCCCACCGAGGACGAGGACGTCGAGGCCCACAAGAAGCGGAACACGATGGCCACCGAAGAGGCTCCGAAGGACGACGAGTCCGACGACGACGTCGAGCTGCACGGCAACAAGCGGAAGGCGATGTAGCCCACCCGAGAAGTCGTGGAACCAAGCGGGGCGGCCACTGGCCGCTCCGCTTCTTTCAGGGCTTGAGGACGCGCTCCAGCGACTCGAGCAGGGCGAGCGCATCGGCGCGCCGGTCGTCCGGGAGCGCGTCGAGCGACGCGGCGATCCGGGCGACGACCGCGAGCGGCGACCCGCCTTCGACGACCGCACGCGCGCGCCGCGCGCGTCCGAGCAGGTCGAGCGCGATCGCCGCCTGGTTCGCGAAGAGCCCGAGCAGCTCCATCTCCTGCAGCGAGAACCGCTCCCGATGCGGCCGGTCGAGCACCTGCAGCACGCCGAGCACCTCCTCGTCGTGCAGGAGCGGGACCGCCATCAGCGACGTCGGCACGTAGCCCGTCGACTCGGCGACGTCGCGGGCGAAGCGGGGATCGTTCTGGAGGTCTTCGAGCACGAGCGGCTGGCGCGTGACGAGGACCCAGCCCGCGATCCCGGTGCTGGACGGGAGCCGCTGGCCGATCAGCGATGACGCGCCTTCTCCGGCGACCGCTTCGAAGACGAGCTCGTCCGTGTCCACGTCGAGGAGGAAGATGGACGACGCGCGGGCGCCGAAGATGCCGCGTGCCACCTCGACGATCGACTGCAGCAGCTCGCGGTGGCCCTCCTCGGCCGCGAGCACCCCGGCGGCGACGGCGTCGCGCAGGCTCTCGTCAGTCATGGGCCTCCTCGAGCACGTTGTCGGCGGTCAGGTAGAGGACGCTCTTCACCTGGAACGGCGTCAGCTCCGGGTGCTTCGCGCGGATCAACGCGCAGCGGGCGGACATGTGGGGGGTCGCGAAGCTGTTCCCGGTCGACCGGACGGTGGAGCCGCCGGGCCAGGCGACCTCGACCCCGACGCCGCGCGCGAAGAACTCGACGGGCGGCGACGGGTTGTAGAAGAACGCGTCCCGATCCTCGAGCTCGTGGCTGCCGACCGAGAGGACGGAGGAGAAGCGCCAGGGGAAGCTCTCGACGGGCATGTTGTGCGCCGACGCGACGACGATCGTGCGGTTGAAGTAGGCGGTGTCGGTCAGTTCGTGCAGGACCGCAGCGAGCTCGGACTTCGTCGTCGAGAGGCTCATGTTGATCACGTCGACGCCGCGCTCGATCGACCAGCGGAGACCGGCGATGAGCAGGCGACCGCTGCCCGTCCAGCCGGACCCGAGGACGCGGACGCTGACGAGACTGCAGTCCGGCGCGATCGAGCGGATGATCCCGGCGCAGGCAGTCCCGTGCCCGCACGTGTCGCCCTCCTCGTCGGGTTGGATCCGGGGATCCTCGCCGGGCGGGCCGGTGACGACGACCGCCTCCTGGACCTCGCCGACGAGCGGGTGCGCGGCGTCGATGCCGCTGTCGATCACGGCGACGACCGCGCCCGCTCCCGTCGACCCGCTCCACGCCCACTCGCGATCGACGCGGTCGGGCCAGGTCGCGCGCAGCCGGATCGAGTCGAGCGAGCCGGTGGGCAGGCTCCAGGCGGGGAGCTCGTCGTCGTACTCGACCTCGTCGGGCTCCGCCACCCGGCCATCGTGACGCGTGCGGCAAACGGTGTAAAGACGCGGCGTTACGTCAGCTCGACGAGTCGGCCGTCGGGGTCGCGCGCATAGGCGGACCGGCCCCAGGGGAGGTCGCGCGGGCCGTCGAGCGCGACGCCTGCGCCGGTCAGCTGGGCGGCACGGGCGTCGAGCCCGCCGACCGTGAACGCGACGTGGTCGTCTGCGGGCGGGTCGCCGGGGGCGGGGTCGACCGAGGCGTGGACCCGGAGCACGACCTCGCCGAGCGCGAACACGGCGTGCTGGGCGGAACGGTCGGTCGGAGCAACGCCGAGCACCTGCTCGTAGAAGCGCGTGACGCCCTCGACGTCGCCGGTGAAGAGCGCGATCTCGGTCAGCCGCGGCGAGCTCACGAGCCGCAGCGGCGGAACTCGACCATCCGACCGCCGCGGGCGGCCCAGGCGTTGATGCCCCCGTCGAGGACGGGACGGGCGTCGACCCCCTTCGCGGCGAGGATCGAGGCGGCGATCCCGGCCCGGGCGCCGCTCTCGCAGATCGTCACGACCGGGCGGTCGGTCGGGACGTCGGCGCCGGCGACGGGGAGGAGACGGTAGGGGATGTTGCGGCTGCCGGCGATGTAGCCCCCGTCGCGCTCGTCGCGCTCGCGGACGTCGATCAGCTCGGCGCCGTCCTGCAGCAGCTCGTCCAGGTCGTCGAGGCTCACCGCCTCGATCCGCTCCGGGCCTTCGCCGAGCACGTACCCCTCGAGCTCGAGGAAACCGACCGAGCGGAGCCCGCGAATCGCACGCTCGGCCTCTGCCGCCGTCGCGGCCTGCACGACGATCGCCGACTCGGCGTCGAGCACGAAGCCCGCCTTGGTTGCGAAGGAGTTGCCGGAGACGGGGACGTTCAGCGAGCCGCGGCGGTGCGCCGAGAGGTAGTCGGCGGCGGGACGGACGTCGAGCACCGTCGAACCTTCGGGCGCGGACGGCAGCTCGACGGCCTCAGCCGCGGCGCCGACGTGCGGCCCGCGGTTGAGCTCGACCAGCCGCGTCATGTTCGGCGGCTTCGGCGCCGACACCGAGGCCGACTCGGCGACGAAGTCGGACTCGTGTTCCAGCAGCAAGGCGGGGTTGAAGCCGCGCTCGAAGCCGATCGTCGACGACGCCTTCGAGCTCATCGCCTTCCCGCAGAGGGAGCCTGCGACGTGCCCCGGGAAGACCTCGACGCCGTCCGGCAGCTCGAGCAGGCGTCGCAAGGAGTGGAAGAGGCCCTCGGCCCCCTCCTTCGCCCCGACGGCGAGGTCGGGGCGGGCGACGTCGCCGACGAAGAGCGAGTCGCCGGTGAGGACGAGCCAGGGCTCGTCGGCGCGGGAGCGGTCGGTCACCGTCAGGCACGTGTGCTCCGGCCTGTGGCCCGGCGTGTGGATCGCGCGCAGGACGACCGCGCCGAGCTCGATCTCCGTCCCGTCGTCCAGAGCCTCGTGCTCGAACTCCGCCTCGGCGGCGGGGTGGATCGACACCGGGACGCCGTGCTCGAGCGCCAGGCGGCCATGGCCCGAGAGATGGTCGGCGTGCGTGTGCGTCTCGACCGTCCGCACGATCCGGACACCGCGGCGCTCGGCCTGCTCGAGGAGCGGCTCGATCGCGTAGGGAGGGTCGACGATCGCGGCGACACCTGCATCCTCGTCGCCGACCAGATACGACGCACAGCCGAGGTCGTCGTCCACGAACTGCTGGAACAGCACGAACAGTGACGCTATCAGGCCTTGCGGCGTGCGAGGTAAAGGCCCGTCCCCGCGAACGCGACCGCCAGGAGCGCGCCGACGACCACCCCCGGCCACGGGAAGCCCGCCCCCTCGGGCGCGGGCAGGACCGTGAGCGTCTGGTCGACCTCGACCGAGCGGCCGTCGGCGTAGACGGCTCTCAGCACGAGCGGCGTCACGCCCGGCGGGCCGTTCGCGCGGATCCGCACCGTCCAGACCGTCTCCGGGCCCGTCGGCGCCTGCATCCGGATCGCCAGCACCTCGACTCCCGGCCCCTCCAGCTCGAGCCGCTCCGGCCGTGGCCCGGGCCTCAGGCTCGGCAGCTCGACGCGGAGCTCGGCCAGCGAACCCTGCTCGACGAGGCGCGGCCGAACGTCGACGTGGGCGAGCGCCGGTTGTGCCGACACGGTCGCAACAAACGCAGCTAGCGTTGCGCCCGCGTATGCAGGACGTAAAGACCACCGTTTCACAGGTTTGCGAACGGTATACCTGGCAAGGAAGAAAACGGCGTTCTACCCGCGCCGGTGCACTCATGCAACCGAAGGAAGGATCTACCCGATGAGGACGAAGACCCTCTGGCTGTGGCTCGCGCTGCTCGCCACGAGTCTCACACTCGTCGCGGCCGGCTGCGGCGGCGACGACGACGACGAGGCTGCGGGCACCGGGGCGACGACGGAAGCGACCGGTGGCAACGAGGCCGCCGAGCAGGTGATCACGGTGAACTGGGGCACGGAGCCCCCGTCGCTCGATCCCGGCCTCGCGAGCGACGTCACCTCCGCCAACATCCTGTTCAACATCATGGACCCGCTCGTGAAGCTCGACGACGACCTGAATCCGATTCCGGCCGCCGCCGAGAGCTTCGAGACGAGCGAAGACGGCAAGACCGTCACGTTCACGCTTCGCGACGACGTCAAGTGGACGAACGGCGACCCGCTGACCGCGCAGGACTTCGAGTACTCGTGGAAGCGCACGGTCTCGCCCGAGCTCGCCGCGGACTACGCGTACCAGTTCTCGCCGATCGTGGGCGCGGACGAGTACAACGCGTGCGACCCGAAGAAGGACGACTGCGCCGCCCTGCGCGACAAGATGGGCGTCAAGGCGGTCGACGACAAGACCCTCGAGGTGACGCTGAAGGCGCCGACCCCGTGGTTCCTGCAGCAGGTCGCCCACCACTCGTTCCTGGCCGTGAACAAGAAGGCCGTGGACCAGTTCGGCGACAAGTGGACCGAGCCGGCGAACATCATCACCAACGGCCCGTTCAAGCTCGAGCGCTGGCAGCACAACGCCAACATCGACCTGGTCAAGTGGGATGAGTGGCGTGACGCCGACAGCGTCAAGCTCACCCGCGTCAACGGCCGGATGATCACCGACGGCCTCACCGCCGTGCAGGCCTTCGAGGCCGGCGAGATCGACGTCCTCAACGGCGGTCTGCCGACGGACGAGATCGCCCGCCTGAAGGAGACGCCGGAGTACGACCAGTACACCGGTCTCGGCACGTACTACGAGGGCTTCAACGTCACGAACATCCCGGACGTGAAGCAGCGGCGCGCGATGTCGCTGGCGATCAACCGCCGCTCGATCATCGACAACATCGCCCAGGCCGATCAGATCCCGGCCACCGGCTTCACACCGCAGGGCATGCCGGGCTTCGACACGATCAACCCGGCGTCGCCGTGGATGCCCGAGGAGGGTGATGTCGAGCAGGCGAAGCAGCTGATGAGCGAGGTCGCCAACCCGGTCAAGAACGTGACGTTCTACGTCAACGACTCGCCGGGTCACCGCGAGATCGCGGTCGCGATCCAGTCCGTCTGGAAGCAGGAGCTGGGGATCGAGTCGACGATCAAGCAGCAGGAGTTCCAGCAGTACCTGGAGTTCCTCGGCCCGCCGCCGAACAAGGACGTCGACGTCTACCGGCTCGGCTGGATCGGCGACTTCGTCGACGCGATCAACTTCCTCGAGCTCTGGACGTGCGACTCGGGGAACAACTCGACGAACTACTGCAACAAGGACTACGACGCCAAGATCGAGGAAGCTCGCACGACCGAGGACAACGACGCCCGCTACGAGCTCTACGGCGAGGCCGAGGACATCCTCTTCGGCGAGAACGGCGACATGCCGGTGATCCCGATCTACTTCTACACGTACACGAACCTGGAGAAGGAGTCGGTGAAGGACAGCTTCAACCTGAACCTGCTCGACCAGGTCGACCTGACGCAGGTCGTCGTCACCGAATAACGCACAAGCCGAACGGGAGTGGGGCGCTCGCCCCACTCCCGTTCGGAAACTCTCCACGCGGGTAGGGGAACGCGATGCTGAAGTTCATCGTCAGGCGCATCTTCTGGACGATCCCGGTGCTCCTCGTCGTCATCTTCCTGACCTTCATGATGATGCGGCAGATCGAGGGGAACCCGTTCCGCCAGACCGAGCGCAACGTGCCGGAGTCGATCCAGCGCAACCTCGAGCGCAAGTTCCACCTCGACAGGCCCTGGTACATGCAGTACGCCTACTACGTGAAGGGCGTCTTCACGTTCGACCTCGGGCCGTCGCTCGTGATCCGCGGCCGCGACGTCAACGACATCGTCAAGACGCACTTCCCGAAGTCGGTCGAGCTGGGCCTCTACGCCTTCCTCTTCGCGCTGATCGTCGGCGTGCCGCTCGGCATGATCGCGGCGCTGAAGCACAACACGGTGATCGACTACGCAGCGATGTTCTTCTCGAACGTCTTCCACGCCGTGCCGAGCTTCCTCGTCGCCACGCTCCTGATCTACTTCGTCGCGCTGGAAGCCGGGGCGTTACCGACGAGCGGCTGGACGACCTGGGAGAGCAAGGTGTTGCCCTCGATCGCGCTCGGCTTCGCCCCGATGGCCCTCTTCGCGCGACTCGTCCGCGGCACGATGCTCGAGACGCTGCAGCAGGACTACGTGCGCACCGCGCGCGCGAAGGGCCTTCACTACAAGCGCGTCGTCGGCCTGCACGTGCTCCGCAACTCGCTGATCCCCGTGATCACGGCCGCCGGCCCGCTGCTCGGGTTCATCATCACGGGCTCGTTCGTGATCGAGCTGATCTTCAACATCCCGGGGATCGGCCAGTACTACGTCACCGCGGTCAGCTCGCGCGACTACTCGGTCGTGATGGGCCTGACCGTCCTGCTGTCGGGGATCGTCATCATCGCGAACCTGCTCGTCGACATCCTCTACGGCATCCTCGATCCGCGGACGAGGGACGCCCGCACCTGATGGCGACGACCCCCACCGACATCCGCGAGGAGGGGCTCGCCGTCGAGCCGGGCGCGTCGCCCGCATCGGGCGCGCCGATCCGGCAGTCGAACCTCTGGAAGGACGCGTGGCGGCGCTACATCCGCAACCGCGGCGCCGTCGTCGCCGGCTCCGTGTTCGTCGTCATCCTCCTCTACTGCCTGATCTGGCCGCTGGTCAGCCCGTACGACTCGTCGTTCGTCGACTACAGCGTCGCGAAGCTCGACCCGAGCCTCGACCATCCCTTCGGCACCGACAAGTTCGGCCGCGACCTCTTCACCCGCACCGCCGAGGGCGGCCGCGTCTCGATCCTGATCGGCTTCGGTGCGACGCTCGCGATCCTCCTGATCGGAGTCGTCTACGGCTCGATCTCCGGGTTCGTCGGCGGCCGCATCGACAACGCCCTGATGCGCTTCCTCGACGCGCTCTATGGGCTTCCGTACCTTCCTTTCGCGATCATCACGCTCGCGATCATCGGCCGCACCGACAAGTGGACGATGATGATCGCCCTCTCGATCGCGAGCTGGTTCACGACGGCGCGGATCGTGCGCGGCCAGGTGCTGACGCTGAAGGAGAACGACTACGTGCGCGCCGCGAAGGCCGTCGGTGCGCGGTGGTACCGCATCCTGCTCAGGCACCTGCTGCCGAACACGCTGGGCGTCCTGATCATCGCGATCTTCCTCGAGCTGCCCGCCGTGATCCTCGGCGAGGCGTTCCTGTCGTTCATCGGCCTCGGGATCAGCCCGCCCGACGCCTCGTGGGGCGCGATGGCCCAGGAGGGCCGGGCGACCTACCGCTCGCATCCGATCGAGATCATCGTCCCCTCCGTCGCCATCGCCAGCCTCGTCCTCTGCGCGAACTTCATCGCGGACGGACTCCGCGACGCCCTCGACCCAAGGACGCGGGAGACGTAGACCATGGCCCTGCTCGAAGTCAACGACCTCCGCACCCACTTCTTCACCCGCGAGGGAACCGTCCGCGCGGTCGACGGCGTCTCCTTCGCGGTCGAGAAGGGAAAGACGCTCGGGATCGTCGGCGAGTCGGGCTGCGGCAAGTCCGTCACCGCCCTCTCGATCATGGGCCTGATCCCCAAGCCGCCGGCGAAGATCGTCTCCGGCTCGGTCCTGTACGACGGACGCGACCTGACGAATCTCTCCGAGCGCAGGCTCGAGGACGTCCGCGGCCGCGAGATCGCGATGATCTTCCAGGACCCGATGACGTCGCTCAATCCGACGCTGACGATCGGGACGCAGATCACCGAGACGATCAGGCGCCACTACGACGTCTCGCAGAAGCAGGCCGACAAGAAGGCGGTCGAGCTGCTCGAGAAGGTGCGGATCCCGCGTGCCGCCGAGCGGCTCCGCGACTACCCGCACCGCTTCTCCGGCGGGATGCGCCAGCGCGTCATGATCGCGATCGCGCTCTCCTGCGACCCGAAGCTCCTGATCGCAGACGAGCCGACGACGGCACTCGACGTGACCGTGCAGGCCTCCGTCCTCGACCTGCTCGACGACCTCCGTCACGAGTACGACATGTCGATGATCATCATCACCCACGACATGGGCGTGGTCGCGGAGGCCGCCGACGACATCATCGTCATGTACGCGGGCCAGGTCGTGGAGCAGGCATCGACGCTCGACCTCTTCGACAACCCCGAGCACCCCTACACCGAGGCGCTGCTCGGCGCGCTGCCGCAGCTGGAGGGCGCGAACGTCCGCGAGGGCAGGCTGACCGCGATCCCGGGGCGGCCTCCGGACCTGCTCAACCCGCCGACAGCCTGCCGCTTCGGGCCCCGGTGCCCGTACGCGGGCTCCGACGACTGCACGACCCACGAGCCGGAGCTGCGCGAGATCCGCCCCGGCCACTTCGTCCGCTCCGCGCACCCGGCGAGCGAGCGCAGCGGTGCGCGCACGCCCGAGAGGGTGGGCTCGTGAGCACCGTCAAGAGCACGGAGCCGCTGCTCAAGGTCACCGACCTGCACAAGCACTTCCCGGTCCGGCAGGGGCTGTTGATCGAGCGCAAGGTGGGGGAGGTGCGCGCCGTCGACGGCGTCAGCTTCGAGGTCCAGCCGGGCGAGACGCTCGGCCTCGTCGGCGAGTCGGGCTCGGGCAAGTCGACGACCGGCTACTGCGTCCTGCAGCTGCTGAAACCCACCTCCGGCTCGGTCGTCTTCGAGGGCACGGAGCTGACGAGCCTCGGGCGCGAGGACATGCGCCGCATGCGCCGGGAGATGCAGATCGTCTTCCAGGATCCGTATTCGTCGCTGGACCCGCGGATGACGGTCGGCGACATCGTCGGCGAGCCCCTGATCGTGCACGGGATCGGGACGCGGCGCGACCGCTCGGCGCGCATTCGCGACCTGCTCGACGTCGTCGGGTTCAACCCGAGCTACACGAACCGCTACCCGCACGAGTTCTCCGGGGGGCAGCGGCAGCGAATCGGGATCGCCCGCGCGCTGGCGCTGAGCCCCAAGCTGATCGTCTGCGACGAGCCCGTGTCGGCGCTCGACGTCTCGATCCAGGCGCAGATCCTGAACCTGCTCAAGGACCTGCAGCGCGACTTCGGCCTCACCTACCTCTTCATCGCCCACGACCTCGCCGTCGTCCGCGGCATGAGCGACCGGATCGCGGTGATGAACCGCGGCCAGCTGGTCGAGATCGGCCCGGCCGAGGAGGTCTACACGAACCCGCAGGACGACTACACGAAGGCCCTTCTCTCCGCCGTTCCGGTGCCGGATCCGCGGGCGATGAAGGAGCGCAAGGCCG
This sequence comes from uncultured Gaiellaceae bacterium, assembly GCA_963827015.1. GTDB lineage: Bacteria > Actinomycetota > Thermoleophilia > Gaiellales > Gaiellaceae > Gaiellasilicea. The sequence continues at coordinate 60,264 of CAWGZI010000024.1, forward strand.
CGCGCCGGAAGCTCCGGCACGCACTCGCCGAAGGCTGACCCGTCCTATCCCCCGAACGGGGGTCGGAGTTCGCGGCGAACCGCACGATGCCTGGTGCGATGGCCTCTTCCCGCGTACGGCATGCGGCTGCCGGCGCAGTCGCCGCAGTCGCAGCCTGGCTCGCGTTCTATGCGAGCTGGCTCCTGCTCACGCCCGGTGGTGAGCACGCGCTGCTCGTCTTCGCCGACACCGCGTACGTCGTCCCGATCGCCGCCGCCGTGCTCCTCGCGGCGTGGTCCGCAGCGCGCGTTCCGAGCGGGCTGAAGGGGTTCTGGCTGCTCGTCTCGCTCGCCTGCGCCTGCTGGCTCGCCGGCGAGATCACGTGGAGCGTCGTCGAGCTGCGCGACGGCGTCGTCCCGTTCCCCTGGTGGACCGACCTGAGCTACTTCGGCTTCTACGTCCTGATGCTGACGGCGCTCGTCTTCTTCTTCCGGCCGTCCCTGCGCGTGATCGGCGGCCAGGCGCTCCTGGACGGCGTGCTGATGGTCGCCTCGCTCGGCCTCGTCTGGTGGTGGCTCGTCCTGCGCGACCTCGGGCTGGGGACCGACCTGGCCTCCGTCGTGGGGCTCAGCTACCCCGTGCTCGATCTCGTCGTCATCGCCACGATCGCGACCACGCCGCTCGTCTCAGCGCGACGGGGGACCCTGGCAGGCTGGCTCGTCGCCGCGGGCGTCGCCGCCGGTGGCATCTCCGACGGCATCTACACCAATCTCGTCGTCCACGGCAACTACGTCTCGGGCGGTCTGATCGACCTCGGCTGGCAGCTGCAGGCGTGCTTGATCTGCCTCGCTGCCGTGGCCTCAGCGCTCGGGATCGGACGCCGCCCGAACTGGTCGCAGCGCCGCTCGCCCCTCCGGATCCACACGGCGGCGAGCATGACCACCTCGCTGTTCGTGATCCTGACCGTGCTCGTCGTCGAAGGCGCGCAGGGGGAGCCCTCGTCGGCCGCGGTCCTGCTCGTCTTCGGGCTGACCGCGCTCCTGCTCGTGCGCGGCTGGGTACTGCTCGTCGGCACCGCCCGCGAGTCGGCACGCCGCGACCCGCTCACGGGGGTCTACGACGAGCCGCACCTGCACGACCAGCTCAGGCGGCTCGCCGCGGCGGCGCGCCAGTACGACGAGCCGTTCGCCCTCGTGCTCCTGCGCGTTCCGCGCCGGCACGCCGACGAGGCGCTGGGCAGGCTGGTGGGGACGGCGCGGGAGCTCGATCTCGTCGCGCGGCTCGACGACGGCCGCCTCGCAGTGGTGCTCGCTCGGACCTCGGGTGAGGGGGCGGCGGAGGCGGCGGAGCGCCTTCGCGCCGGAGCCGGAAGCTCTGCGACGGCCGGCGTCGCGGTCTGGCAGCGGGGCAACACGGCGGCCGACGTCGTTGCGCGGGCCGAGGAGCTGCTCGACGCGGCAACGCAGCTGGGCGGCAACCACACACGCGGACCGAAGGCCGACGTCCTCGTCCACGGCCATCCACGCCTGGGCGTGACCGCGTTCGGCCAGCTGCTCGAGCTGCAGCACGCGATCGACGCGCGCTACCGGACCGCGCCGGCGCACTCGCGGAAGGTGGCTCGGCTCTCGCGCGACCTTGCCCTCGTCCTGGAGCTGAAGCCCGATGCGGTCGCGGCGTCCTTCCTCGGCGGGCTCCTGCACGCGGTCGGGACGCTGCCGCTGGACGAGTCGGACCTGCACCCGCACGGCGCGCTGACCTCGCTCGAGGGCAGGCTGGAGCTTCACCACGGCACCCGCGGCGCCGAGCTCGTCAGCCGCATCCCCTGCGCGGCCCACGTCGCCCGCATCGTCGCCACGTACGAGGAGCACTGGGACGGTGGCGGCCCGCGCCGCGTGCGCGGCGAGGCGATCCCCTTCGAGGCCCGGATCGTCGCCGTCGCCAACGCGATCGTGACGATGACCGAGCCCGGCGGCGCCGCGCTGCCGCTGACGTCGTCGCTGACCGAGATCTGGCGCCTCGCCGGCGGCCGCTACGACCCCGAGGTCGTCAGCGCGCTCTTCCGCCTCGTCCGCGACGGCACCATCGCCGAGGCGATCGAGGAAGAGGCCGCAGTGACCAGGCAGGCGGACGCGTTCGCAGCGACGGGCTAGAGCCCGATGTGTTTTGCGATGACCATCCGCTGCACCTCGTTGGTGCCCTCGCCGATCTCGAGGATCTTCTGGTCGCGGTAGAGACGTGAAATCGCGTACTCGTCCATGAACCCGTAGCCGCCGTGGATCTGGAGCGCCCAGTTGGCGGCCCGGTTGGAGAGCTCCCCGGTGTAGAGCTTCGCCATCGCCGCCTCGCGCGCAAACGGGCGGCCCTGATCCTTCAGCCACGCGGCCTTGAGCACGAGCGCGCGGCCCGCCTCGATCTCGGTCGCCATGTCGGCGAGCCGGAACTGGACCGCCTGGAAGCGTGAGATCGGCTTGCCGAACTGCTCCCGCTCCTGCGCGTACTCGTAGGCGAGGTCGTAGGCCCCCTGCGCGAGCCCGACGCCCATCGCGGCCACGGAGATGCGCCCGCCGTCGAGGATCTCGAGAAACTGGTGGAAGCCCTGTCCGCGCGGCCCGAGCAGGTTGCCCTCGGGGACGCTGACGTCGCGGAAGGAGAGCTCGCGCGTGTCCGACGCCTTCCAGCCGAGCTTCTTCATCGGGGCGGAGATCTCGTAGCCGGGAGTGCCGTTCTCGACGACGATGTTCGAGATCTCGTCCTCGCCGGTGCGGGCGGTCAGCGTCACGCCCCAGGTGACGTCGGTGCCGGCGTTGGTGATGAACATCTTCGAGCCGTTGACGATCCAGCTGCCGTCCCGGAGCTCTGCCGTCGTCCGCGTGTTGCCCGCGTCGGAGCCCGCACCGGGCTCCGTCAGCCCGAAGGCGGCGAGCTTCCTGCCCGACGCGAGGTCCGGCAGCCAGCGCTGCTTCTGCTCCTCGCTGCCGAAGAGCGCGATCGGCATCGTCCCGAGCGAGGTGTGCGCGGCGACCGTGATCGCCACGGACGAGTCGATGCGCGTCAGCTCCTCGACCGCGAGGGCGTAGGAGACGGTGTCGCCGCCGGCGCCTCCGTACTCCTCCGGGATCGGCAGCCCCATCAGCCCGAGCTCGCCCAGCTCGGCGACGAGCTCGTAGGGGAAACGCGACTCGCGGTCGAGCTCCTCGGCGACGGGCGCCACCTTCTGGAGCGCGAAGTCCCGCACGGTCTCGCGGACGAGCTGCTGCTCTGCGGTGAGGTCCAGGTCCATGCGCGGCCGAACCCTACCGGGTAGATTCGGCTCTCCAACCGACGAAGGAGCGAGACGAGATGGCAGACACCGTGCAGGAGTTCTTCGAGGGGCTTCCCGCCCGTGCGGACGCGGAGAAGACCGCCGGCATGAACAACTCGTACCTGTTCGACATCGAGGGAGCGGGTCAGTGGCTCGTCGCCGTCAACGACGGCGCGGTCAGCGTCACGGAGGGCGGCGGGGAGGCGGACACGACCATCTCCACGTCGGAGGAGACGATGATGGCGGTCGTCCGCGGCGAGCAGAACCCGACGACGGCGTACATGACCGGCAAGCTGAAGATCAAAGGGGACATGGGCGCCGCGATGAAGTTGCAGAAGCTCTTCTAGCGAAAGGGGTTTTCGCGCATGACGTGGTACGAGTTCCTGCTCTTCGTCCACATCGCCGCCGCCGTGATCTGGCTCGGCGGGGCCTTCACGTTCCAGATGTACGGCGCGGCCGTGCGCCGGGGTGGCGACGTCGACGAGATCGCCCGCTTCGCCGGTCGTGCCGGTGTGCTCGGCGAGCGCATGTTCGTCCCGGCGTCGCTCGTCGTGATCCTCGCCGGCGTCGGCCTGATGATCGAAGGGAGCTGGGACTGGGGGCAGCTGTGGGTCGTCTTCGCGCTCGTCACCTTCGGCGCTTCCTTCGTCACCGGGTTGTTCGTGATCTCCCCGATGGCGAAGCGCCTGCCCGCGGTCGGGCCCGCCACTCCGCAAGGACAGGATCTGATCCGCCGGCTCTTCACGGTCCTCCGGATCGATCTCGCCTACATGTACGCGATCGTCTTCGCGATGACGGTGAAGCCGACGAGCGACGACGGTTGGACGATCCTGATCGCGGCGGTGGTCCTCGTGGCGCTGACGGCGCTCTTCCTGGCGCCGCTGCGCGGCTCCGGTGCCACGGCAGCGCAGCCGACGACCGACTAGACCGGTTCGAGCTCGACCAGGAGGGCACCGCCGACGACGCGGTCGCCCTCCTGGACGTGCACCGCCTTCACGGTCGCGTCGTAGGGCGCCGTCAAGGGCGTCTCCATCTTCATCGCCTCGAGCACGACCAGCGGGCGGCGCGCCTCGACCTTCTCGCCGGCGGCCACGCTGACGCGGACGACCGTGCCGGGCATCGGCGCGGTGACGTTGCCGCTGCCGGCGCCGACCGTGTGATCGTGCGCGGCGCTGTCGACGTCCGGAGCGGGCGCGGGCGGCGCCGTCGGCAGGTTCAGCCGCCAGCCGCCCCGCCAGGCCGGGTCGGGCAGGCGCAGCGGCGGTTCCGAGAGGGGCGGGTGCTCGGTCAGGAATGCGGTCGTCGCCTCGCCGGCGGCCACCACCGGATGCGCGACGAGCCAGCGGAGAAAGGGCAGGTTCGTGGTCACTCCCGCGACCTCCGTCTCGGCCAGCGCGTCTCGGAGCCGTGCAAGCGCCTCCGCGCGCGTCGGCCCGTGCGCGATCAGCTTCGCGATCATCGGGTCGTAGGAGGTGCCGACCTCGTCACCCTGCTCGACGCCCGCGTCGACCCGGACGCCGGTCGGCAGGCGGAGGCGCGCGACCGTGCCGGCCTGGGGGAGGAAGCTCTGCGGATCCTCGGCGTAGAGCCGCGCCTCGACCGCGTGCCCGGACGGAGCTAGTTGCTGTAAGCAACTAAGTCTCTCGCCGGCGGCGACGCGAATCTGCTCGCCGACGATGTCGATGCCGGTGACGAGTTCGGTCACGGGATGCTCGACCTGGATGCGGCCGTTCAGCTCGAGGAAGAAGAACTCGCGGCCGGCGAGCATGAACTCGGCCGTGCCGGCGCTCTCGTAGCCGATCGCGCGCGCGAAGGAGACCGCGGCCTCGCTCATCGCGGCCCGAAGCTCCGGGTCGAGCGCGGGGGAGGGAGACTCCTCGAGCACCTTCTGGTGGCGCCGTTGCACCGAGCAGTCGCGCTCGCCGAGCGAGACGACGGTGCCGTGCGAGTCGGCGAGGAGCTGAATCTCGACGTGCCGCGGTCGCTCGACGTAGCGCTCGCAGAAGACGGTGCCGTCGCCGAATGCCGCCTCCGCCTCGCGCGCGGCCGCGGCGAGCGCCTCGTCGAGCTCCCCCGGCTCGCGCACGATGCGCATCCCGCGCCCGCCACCGCCCGCGGCGGCCTTCACGAGCAGCGGATAGCCGAGCTCGTCCGGCTCGCCGGTCGGGACGACGGGGACGCCGGCCTCGCCTGCGATCCGCTTCGCGGCCAGCTTGTCGCCGCCGAGCCGCAGCGCCTCCGGCGGCGGCCCCACCCACGTCAGCCCCGCGGCGCCGACCGCCGCGGCGAAGTCGGCGTTCTCGGCGAGGAAGCCGTAGCCGGGATGGATCGCGTCGGCGTCCGCTTCCTTCGCGGCGCGGATGTGCTCCTCGGGGTGGAGATAGTTGCTGACAGCAACTAGCTCGTCCGCGACGCGTGTGTGCAGTGCCCCGCCGTCGTCCGGTGGGGCAACGGCGACGGTGGCGATCCCAAGCTCGCGGCACGTACGGAAGATCCGCACGGCGATCTCACCGCGGTTCGCAACGAGGAGCTTCCGGATCGTCATCGTTGCGGATCGTATTGGGCCGCGATACCTTGCCCGCTCGATGCGGCGGCTGCTCGTCTTCCTGGGGTTCGTCCTCCTCTGCGCGCCCGCGCAGGCGAGCGCCGGCACCGTCTTCCTGATCGACGGGCGCGGCTGGGGCCACGGGATCGGAATGAGCCAGTACGGCGCCCGCGGCTACGCCGAGGCGGGGTGGGGCTACCAGCGGATCCTCGCGCACTACTACCGCGGCACGAAGCTCCAGCTCGTGCCGGCGCGGCCGGTCCGGGTGCTGCTTGCGGAGGGTCGCACCGCGGTGCGGATCAGCTCGAGCAAGCCGTTCAAGGTGATCGACGCGCGCGGCAAGGCGCGGAAGCTGAAGCCCGGCCCGCAGAACGTCGCCGCGAAGAAGCTGGCGCCGCTGCGCTCCCCGCTCAGGTTCGTGCCCGGCGCCTCGCCGCTCCGGCTCGACGGCGACGCCTACCGCGGCGCGATCCTCGTCCACAGGCGCGGCGGCCGGCTGACAATCGTGAACAAGCTGCCGCTCGACCGCTACCTGCGCGGCGTCGTGCCCTGGGAGATGCCGGACGACTGGCACCCGGAGGCCCTGCGCGCCCAGGCGGTCGTCGCCCGCTCGTACGCGCTGGCGACGCTGAAGCCGGGGACGCTCTTCGACCTCTACGCCGACACCCGCAGCCAGGTCTACGGCGGCGTCCAGGCAGAGGCGGCGACGACGAACCGCGCGATCGGGTCGACGGCCGGCAGGGTGCTCTTCTGGAACGGCCGCGTCGCGACCACCTTCTACCACTCGACCTCGGGCGGGCGGACGGTCTCGATCGCCGAGGCGTGGCCGCGCGCGACCCCGGTGCCGTACCTCGTCTCGGTCGCCGATCCGTACGACGGGATTTCGAAGCACCACCGCTGGGGCCCGTTGCTGCTGACCCCCGCGGAGGTCGGGAAGCGGCTCGGGATGCCGCAGCTTCGCGATCTCGTCGTCACGCGGGGGCAGTCCGGCCGGGCGGTGTCCGTGCGGCTCAAGGGTGTGCGGACGGCGACGACGATGCTCTCGCAGGACTTCCGGCGCGCGCTCGACCTCCGCTCGACCTGGTTCAACGTGCGCGTGCTCAACCTCGATCCGCCGCTCGAGCGGGCGCTTGCGAACCGTCCGCTGAAGCTGAGGGGCTTCGTCCGCGGGCTGACGAAGGTGCGGCTGCAGCAGCAGGTGAACGGCGGCAGCTGGACGACGATCCGGCCCGTCAAGACGCGGCCCGACGGCCGCTTCACGATCACGGTCACGCCGCGACGGACGACCAGCTACCGGCTGGCGACGCGCGAGGCCGCCGGCGGCGCGGTCACCGTCAAGCCGCGCTGACACAGCCCTAACACCCACTAACACGGTGCTCACGGAGACCCGGCTACGTTGGCCGAGATGCGTCTGCTCCTCGTCCTCGCAGCCGTCCTGGCGACCGCGGTCGCGCTTTCCGGCCAGGCCGGTGCGTCCGACTACGTGCGCTACGGCCTCCAGGACGACGCCTGGATCTCCTACGGACCGGGGACGCTCGACGACCGGCTCGACACGCTCGACGGGATGGGCGTCAAGCTCGTCCGCTACACGCTCGCCTGGCACGAGGTCGAAGCGCGCAGGGGCGTGTACGGCTGGGGTCGCTCGGACGCGATCCTGCGCGGGCTGCACGAGCGCGGCATGGTGCCCGTGGTGACGATCTGGGGCACGCCGCGCTGGGCCAACGGCGGCCGTGCACCGAACTGGGCTCCCCGCTCGAAGTGGTGGTTCGCCGGCTTCGCCCGGCGCGCCGCCGAGCGCTATCCGTTCGTCACGCACTGGCTGATCTGGAACGAGCCGAACCAGCGCCGGTGGTTGCGCCCGACGAGCTCACGCAGCTATGTCCAGACGCTGCTCAACCCGGCGTACGCGGCAATTCACCACGCCACGCCCGGGGCCAAGGTCGGCGGCGGTGTGACGGCTCCGCGCGGCTCGACGGGCGGCATCTCGCCGGTGGACTTCATCCGCGGAATGGACGCGGCGGGCGCGCGGCTCGACGCATACGCGCACAATCCCTATCCGCTCCGCCGGCTCGAGACGCCGACCGCCGGCGGCTGCGGCCATTGCGAGACGATCACGATGGCGACGATCGACAGACTCGTGCGCGAGGTGGGGTGGGCGTTCGGCCGGAAACGGATCTGGCTGACCGAGTACGGCTACCAGACGAACCCACCGGACGGCTACATGGGCGTCTCGCCCGCGCTGCAGGCCCGCTATCTGGCGGACGCCGCGCATCGCGCCTACGCCACGCCGTACGTCGACATGCTGATCCAGTACCTCTACAAGGACGAGCCCGACGCCGGGCGCTGGCAGAGCGGCCTCGTCACCTCGAGCGGGGTCGAGAAGACGGCGCACCGCGCCGCAATCCTTCCCCTGGCGCAGGTGTCGCGACAAGGACTGCGCACCGTGGTCTGGGGCCATGTGCGGCCGGACGAGGGACGCCAGCGCTATGTGCTGCAGCAGTTCCGGAACGGCGGCTGGCACGCAGTTGGCGGCGTGCGGTCGACGACGGCGCGCGGCTTCCTCAACCGGACGGTTCGCGCGTGGCGCGGCTCCAAGCTCCGGATCTGGTACCCGCGCGACCGTGTCGCGAGCCCGCTGCTGACCGTTCGCTAGCCCCAGTCGGGGCTGCGCCGCTCGAGGAAGGCGCGCAACCCTTCCTGCCCCTCGGCGCTCGTGCGCCGCTCGGCGATCCGCCGGGCCGTCTCCGGCCCGTCGGGCCGTTCGAGCACCAGCCGCTTCGCGTGACGGGCGGCTCTGGGGCCGGCGCTCTCGAGCTCGGCGAGCACGCGCTCGACCGCTCGGTCGACGTCTGCGTCGACCTCGTGCACGAGCCCGATCCGCTGCGCGGTTGCGGCGTCGAACCGCTCGCCCGTGACGAAGTACCGCCGCGCCCAGCTGGGCCCGATCTTGGCGAGCGCGAACGGCGAGATGACCGCCGGGATGATCCCGAGCTTCACCTCTGAGAAGGCAAAGACGGCCTTCGGCTCCGCCACCGCGATGTCGGCGCAGGCGACGAGACCGGCGCCGCCGCCGAGCGCGTGGCCCTGGATCCGTGCGACGACGGGCGCGGGGCAACGGTCGATCGCCTCGAGCATCCCGCGCAGCGCATTCGCGTCGGCGACGTTCGCGTCGAAGTCCAGGTCGACCGAGGCGCGCATCCACTCGACGTCGGCGCCGGCGCAGAAGCTCGGCCCGTCGCCCGCGAGCAGCACCGCGCGCGCCTTGCCGACGTCGACGAACGCCTCCGAGAGCTCGGCGATCAGCTCCGCGTCGAAGGCGTTCCGCGTCTCCGGCCGCGCCAGCGTGACGCGCAGCACGTCCTCGTCGCGTTCGATGCGAAGCGCCCCCATTGGGGGATGATCCTACGCGCGAGCTCGATCATCCTGAGAGCGCCATGACCGCGAAGGTTGCCGCCGTCGCCCCCCTTGCCGCCGCCCTGCTCGCGGCCGCGGGAGCCGGTGCTGCGCCGAGTGCGGGCCTTGCGGGCTGCACGATCATGGGGACTGCGCGCTCGGAGACGCTGCTCGGCACCGCAGGCCGTGACGTCATCTGCGGCCTCGGCGGCCACGACTACATCAAGGGCTTCGGCGGCAACGACCGCCTGCTCGGGGGCGCCGGCGACGACGTGATCGCGGGCGCCGACGGCCTCGACGTCATCCTCGGCGAGGCGGGGAACGACGTGCTCGACGGCGGAGACGGGGCCGACACGGTCGACGGCGGCATCGGCAGCGACCGGATCACCGGTGGGCTCGGGCGGGACATCCATCGCGGCGGCCCCGGTGCCGACCACCTGGCCTCGCGCGACGGCGGCCCGGACGCCGTCGACGGCGGACCCGGCGCCGACAGCGCCCGCATCGACCGGCCGTACGACCGGCTGACGAACGTCGAGAGCACGTAACTCGGTCCGAGTAGAGTCGCGGCATGCTGCGCGGAGCTCTTGCGGCGGCCGTGACGCCGCTCGACGGCGACCGGCTCGACGAGGACGCGTTCGCGCCGTATGTCGACTTCCTGGCCGCGAGCGGGCTCGACGGCCTGCTCGCGCTGGGAACGACCGGCGAGGGACTGCTCTTCGGCGTCGCCGAGCGCAGGCGGGCGGTCGAGCTCTTCGTCGAGGCCGCGCAGGGCCGGCTCCAGGTCGCCGCTCACTGCGGCGCCCAGACGACCGCCGACACGATCGAGCTCGCGGCTCACGCAGCGTCGGCGGGCGTCGCGGCGGTCGCGGTGATCGGGCCGCCGTACTTCCAGCTCGACGAGCGCTCGCTGCTCGACCACTTCGAGCGAGCGGCCGCTGCCTGCGCGCCACTGCCGTTCTACGTCTACGAGTTCGAGCGGGCCAGCGGCTACGCCGTGCCGGTCTCCGTCCTGCTCGAGCTGCGCGAACGCGCGTCGAACCTGGCCGGGCTCAAGGTCTCGGACGCTCCGTTCGACAAGTTCGCGCCCTACCTGCTCGAGGGTCTCGACGTCTTCGTCGGCCCCGAGGCGCTGATCCACGACGGGCTCGACGCGGGTGCCGTCGGGGCCGTGTCGGGCCTCGCCGCCGCGTTCCCCGACAAGGTCGCCGCGGTCGTCCGCGAGCCGTCCGAGGCGGCGGCGATCGAGCTCGGAGAGCTCCGCGCGGCCGTGGAGCGCTTTCCGCGGCATGCCGCGCTGAAGTTCATCCTCGGCCTGCGCGGCGTGCCGGTCCGCGAGGACGTCCGCCGGCCGCTGCGACAGCTGAGCGAGGGCGAGCGGGAAGAGTTGCGAGGATGGCTCGGGTCGTCGTAGCCGGCGCCGGCGCCATCGGCGCCTCGATCGCGTACCACCTCGCCCTGCGCGGAGCCGACGAGGTCGTGCTCGCCGACGTGGGCGAGATCGCAGGGGCCGCGACGGGAAAGGCGATGGGCGGCGTTCGCCAGCAGTTCACGACCGCAGCGGAGGTGCGGCTCGCCCAGGCGAGCGTGCGGCTCTTCCGCGAGCTCGGAGCGCCGCTGTTCGAGCAGGTCGGCTACCTCTTTCTCGCGACGACCGAGCCCGGTCTCGTCGAGCTCGAGCAACGCCGCGCGATCCAGGCCGCGCTCGGCGTGCCGGTGGAAAGCGTCGATCCGGGGACGGTCGAGGGTCTCAGGGTCGACGACGTGCTCGGCGCGACGATCTGCCGCGAGGACGGGATCGCCGACCCGGCCGGCGTGACGCGGGAGCTCGTCCGGCGGGCGGCGGAGCGGGGGGTCGACGTGCGTGAGCACAGCGACGCGCTGGAGCTGGAGGCCGACGTGCTCGTCGTCGCCTGCGGCGCGCGCTCGGCCGCCGTCGGCGCCGCGCGTGGGGTGGAGCTGCCGGTGCGGCCGCTCGTGCGCCAGCTCGCGGACGTCGGGCCGGTGGACGCCGTCCCAGCAGCGCTGCCGATGACGATCGAGGAGAACGGCTTTCACTTCCGCCGCGTCGGGACGGACGGGCTGCGGCTCGCGATGGGGGAACCCGAGGCCCGCTGGGACGGCCCCGAGGACGGTTCGCGACGATCTGGTCGAGGACTGGCGCGCGCGGCTCGCCGACCGCTATCCCCGCGCCGCGGGGGCACCGCTCAGGCGCGCGTGGGCCGGCTTCTACGACATGACGCCGGACGCGCACCCGATCATCGGCGCCGTCGCCGACGGCGTCTACGCGGCGTGCGGCTTCTCCGGGCACGGGTTCATGCAGTCACCGGCCGTCGGCGACGCGGTCGCGGCGGAGCTGCTCGGCGAGACGCCGCCGTTCGACCTCGGTCCGTACCGGCTCGATCGCTTCGCCGGCGGCGCGATCTTCCCCGAGACGCTGGTCCTCTAGCCGCGCCAGGCGAGCACGAGCACCGCGATCGCCGCAATCGCGGCGAGGCCGATCACGACCGCATTCGCCACGAGGGCGACGGCGATCAGGTTCGTCCTGCCCGCGGCGGTCGCGCGCGGGCAACGTCTCGGTGCCGTCCTCGGTGCCCCAGCCGATCCGGCTCTCGAGCGAGCGTGTGATGAACTGGTTCAGGCTGACGCCCTCGCGCTCGGCCCACCGAGCGAGCTCTGCGTGCAGGGCGGCGGGCATCCGGAGCAGCAGCCGCCCGCTCGGGCTCGCCTTCGACCCGCGCTTGCGCTGTTCCGTGGCGGACGGTGCGGCGCTCATCGCCTGATTCTAGGTTCGTGAGCCGATCCGCACAAGCGTTGTAACGCGGTATCACCGCTGGAATCAGGTCTGGCCGATCTCCCGGCGGAGCTTGCCGAGCGAGTCGTGGAGCAGCCTCGACACGTGAACCTGCGAGAGGCCGAGCTGGCTGGCGATACCACGCTGGCTGACGTTCCCGAAGTAGTGGAGCTGCACGATCCGGCGTTGCCGACGCGGTAGCGCCCGCAGTCCGGCCTCGATCACGGCACGCTCCTCGCCCAGCTCGAGCCGGTGCTCGGCGCCGGCGTCGCGGGAGGCCGAGACGTCAGCATCGAACGGCACCGCCCGGACGACGATCCGTTCCCGGCCGCTTCTCGCGCGGCACCCGCACGGGCTGGGCCGTGTCCCGCAGATGCCTGCGGATCTCGCCGACGATCGTCGGGACCGCGTAGGCGCTGAACGACGAGCCGCGGAGGGGGTCGTAGCGGTCGACGGCCTTGATCAGGCCGAGCGCTCCGACCTGCGTCAGATCGTCGAGCTGCTCTCCGCGGCTCGCGAAGCGCTGAGCGAGCGCCCGAACGAGAGGCAGGTTCGCTTCGATCAGGCGGCGCCGAGCCTCGTCGTCACGTTCCTCGCACCACGCCCGCAACAGCTCCGCATGCTCCACCGCCGCCATACATCGACGTTAGCCCTCCATGGAACGACAATTCAAGATGAAGTTTCCTGGTCGAACGCCCAGAAGAAGAGAAAAGAAGAAAGAAAATGGATCATCACTATAGAAGTGGGGTATTTCACACCATGTGAGACCACGATCGGGATCACCGACCCGTCGAGCTGCCGTCTGTCTCGGCGTGGTCGGGCTCGCCGCCGCGATGTGCTCCCCGGCGCTGGCGGAGAGCGGCGCACCGGCCGTTCCGATGCCTGCCGTTCCCGATCTGGCGACGGCCGCGGTCACGGTGCTCGAGGACGAGACGCTCCAGGAGGTCCTGCCTGCTGAGGTGGTTCTGCCTGACCTCGAGCCCCTGACCGCGGCCGCGCCCCCCACCACGCTTCCGGCAGTACCCGCCCAAGAGACTGCCGCGGAGCCGGCCACGGCAGGGGCGGTCGCCGCACCGCCCCCCGAGCCGGTCTCCCAGCCGCCTGCGGCTCCCGAGCCGGTTCTCCCGGCCCCGGACGCACCGCCGGCCGCCGCCGTCGAGCAGACGGCGCCGACAAACGTCAACGTCTCGGTTCGCGTCGACAGCCCGGGCGACAACGGCTCGGTCGAGCAGGTGAACGCCGCCGAGGCGGCGTCGACCACCGTCGATCAGTATCAGCCGGATGAGCCTCGGTATCAGCAAGCGATACCGGCAGAAGCGACGCCGGAGGCAGCGGCGGCTCCGGAGACCCCGCGCCGCGGCGGAAGCCTCGGGCTGGGAATGGACGTGGACGTGGGATTGCGTCGATCCCGTTCCCGAACTGCCTGCCGTTCCCAGTGGCGGAATGGAGAACTGGACCTGGAATTGGGACTGGGATTGCGCCGCTCCTGACTTAACCGGCGCAAATAACAGCCGTCAATCACCGGGGCAGTATCAAGCCGGTGTATCGCAGTATCGGCCGATCAATATCAACATCTCAATTCGAATCAACAGCCCAGGGAACGACGGACCGGTGACGCAGACGAACGTCGCCGTCGCGTCGTCGACGACGATCACCTTCCCCACGATCAGGGTCGAAGCGCCGACGGCCTCGGTGGGGGCGGGCGTCACGCCCGCGGCCGCGGTCTCCGTGGCCGGTTCCGACCCCGTCGCTGCGATTGCGGGCGCGTTCTTCGGCGATCTCCTCGTGGAGACGGTCCAGGCGGACGAGTTTCTCCCGCTGCGGCGGGCTCGAGGGCACCGACTTCGTCGCCTCCGAGCCCCGACGTGGACCGATGGCTCCGGCGCCGGACGCCGAGACGCGTGATATCACCGCGCCCGCCCGGTTCGAGGCGGCGGTGGAGGTCACGCTCCGTCTCGCGAAGGCGTCCAGCGCCGCTGCGCAGGAGGCTCGCGCGGCCGACAAGCCGAGGCGAACGGTGCGGCCTGCGCCTCCCCGCCGGGCTGCCGACGCCGCCGGCACGCCGACCCTGACGCTCGCGTCGGGATTCGCGCCCTCGAACGCCACCGACGGGCGCCTGGGCTACCTGATGCTGGCCCTCGTCGGGATCGGCTTCATCTTTGCTTTCGCCGACACCACGCGCTCGGTCGCCGCCGAGGTGCGTGCAGCAGGCGAAGACCCTGACCCTCCACCCGATCGCCCCGGCTAGCCCGGCCTCTACTTCCACGTTCCGGTGGACGCGCCGACGTCCGCCGTGTCAATGCACGTTGAGAAGGAGAGGGATCGATGAAACGAATCGTGGCTGTCGTCGCCGCAGCGCTCGGGCTTCTCGCAAGCTCGGGCCAGGCGGGGGCAGCGCCGGGAGACTCGGCCCTGGAGCTGGCCGCAGCCGCGCAGGCGGCGGCGAGCGCCCAGGCCGCCGGTGCCCAATCGGGCGCTGCGCAGAGTCAACCGTCCAACAAGAACATCTCCGTTCGCGTCTTGAGCCCTGGCGACAACGGCGACGTCACGCAGTCGAACACCGTCAGCTCGACCTCGACGGCGGCGAATGCGAACGTCACCGGCCAGTCGGCGAACCAGACGCAGAGCGGCTCGTGCGGGTGCGAAGGCAGCGGGACGCAGGCGACCGGCCAGGAGGCTGACTCCAACCAGGCCGCCGCCGCGCTGTCCGTCGCCTCGCAGTCCGGCGCGAGCAACACGAACATCCCCGTCCGGGTTTTGAGCCCCGGGGACAACGGCAACGTCGAGCAGTCGAACACCGTCGAGTCCGACGCGACTGCTGCGAACATCAACGCCACCGGCCAGACCGCCGATCAGGCGGCGGCAGGTGGATCGGGCACGCAGGCGGTGGGCCAGGAGGCCAAGAGCGACCAGAAGGCCGCCGCAGCCTCCGCCGCCGAAGCAGAAGGGCGCCAAGAACACGAACATCTCCGTTCGCGTCTTGAGCCCCGGCGACGACGGCAACGTGTCCCAGTCGAACAGCACGAGCTCGTCGGCAGCAGCCGGGAACCTGAACGCGCTCAAGCAGGACGCGGATCAGGCCCAGGGCGGCTCCGGCGGCACGCAGGCAACCGGCCAGAAGGCCAACAGCGACCAGTCGGCGACGGCGCTGTCGGTGGCCAAGCAGGATCACGCGAAGAACACGAACATCCCGGTCCGCGTCCTGAGCCCCGGCGAGGGCGGCGACGTGACCCAGTCGAACAGCGTCGAGTCCAAGGCGACCGCTGCGAACCTGAATCTGACCAAGCAGGATGCGGATCAGGGGCAGCGCGGCTCGGACAAGTGCGGTTGCGCGTCCGGAGGCACTCAGGCCATCGGCCAGGAGGCCAAGAACACGCAGTCCGCCGGCGCGCTGTCGGCTGCGATCCAGTCGGGTGCCAGCAACACGAACACCCCGGTTCGCGTCGGCAGCAAGGGCGACGACGGTGACGTCTCGCAGTCAAACAGCGTCGCGTCGCGTGCGACCGCGCTGAACATCAACCTGACCGGCCAGAAGGCCGATCAGGCGCAGGGCAGCGGCGACTGCCACTGCGGTTCCGGTGGCATCCAGGCGATCGGCCAGGAGGCCAAGAACGACCAGTCGGCAGGTGCCGCATCGCTGGCCGCGCAGCTCGGCGGACGCGATCGCTGCGGCTGCGGCTCGGGCGGGAACACGAACGCCCCCGTGCGGGTCGACAGCTACGGCGGCGGCGGCTCCGTCGACCAGTCCAACAGCGTGGGCTCGTCCGCCGGAGCCGGGAACCTGAACCTGACCGGGCAGCATGCCGATCAGCAGGGCGGCTCGGGCGGGACGCAGGCGATCGGGCAGGAGGCCAAGAACCATCAGACCGCCCTGGCCCTCTCGGCTGCGCTCCAGGCCGGCGCGTCGAACACGAACGCCCCCGTTCGCGTCGACAGCAAGGGTCGCGACGGCGACGTCACGCAGGCGAACAGCGTCGGCTCCCACGCCGCGGCGCTGAACGCCAACCTGACGAAGCAGGACGCCGATCAGAGCCAGCGCGGATCGTCGTGCGGCTGCGACTCGACGGGCATCCAGGCGATCGGCCAGGAGGCCAAGAGCCACCAGGGCGCGGCGGCCCTCTCGCTCGCGCTCCAGTCCGGCGCGTCGAACACGAACGCCCCCGTTCGTGTCGGCAGCTACGGCGGCGGCGGCTCGGTCGACCAGTCGAACAGCGTCGGCTCGTCGGCGACCGCCCTCAACCTGAACGCGCTCGAGCAGGACGCGGATCAGGCACAGGGCGGCGGCGGCATCCTGGTGCAGGCGATCGGCCAGCAGGCGAAGAACGACCAGTCGGCTCTCGGACTGTCTGCGGCGTTGCAGCACGGCGCCTCGAACAGCTCCACGCCGGTGGCCGTCGGCGGCGGCAAGAGTCACGACCGCAAGGGTCGCGACTGCACGTGCCGCGACGGCAAGAGCTACGACCGCAAGGGCTCCGACGGCAAGAAGGACTACGGACGCAAGAGCCGCGACGGCGGCGGCAGCGTGTCGCAGTCCAACGACGTCGCCTCGGCAGCCAAGGCGCTGAACGCGAACCTGCTCCACCAGGACGCGGATCAGCGGCAGGACGGCGGTCGCTGCGAGTGCCAGGAGGGGACGGGCATCCAGGCGATCGGGCAGTCGGCGAAGAGCTCGCAGGGCGCGCTCGCCGCGTCGCTCGGTCTCCAGTGCGGCGCCCGCAACGGGACGTCCGCCGACCACGCGAGCGCTCCGGCGCCGCTGGCGTTCACGAAGCGAAGGAAGGTGGGCTACTGCTAGAGAGCGAGACCTGCGTAGGCCGGTGCGATCGGCCGGCCTACGCAGGGCTTTCCCATTCGTTGACAGGAATCGAAAACCGCAGTAGCTTCGGGAAGAAGCCAGGGGAGGGGCGTTCCGCATGGCAACGTCGTTCGTCGGATCGTCACTGCGGCGATTGTCCGCCCCGACCGGGGTTCTGGGCCTCCTTTGCCTCGTTGTCGCCGCGACGTCGTTCGCCGCCACGCCGACGCCGGATCCGCCCCCGTCCGCGATCGCGCCGGAGGCGCCGCCTGCCGCCAAGGCCCCGGCCGTCACGGTGCAGCGGACGCCCGTCGCGACGCCGGCACCCGCGCCCGTCGTCCGGCGACCCGCGCCGGTCGTGCGCTCGACACCGACGGTCACGCCGAGCGTGCAACCGAAGCCTGCCGCGAAGCCGAAGGCGACGCCGCGAGTCGCCAAGCGCGGCGCCGCTGCGCCAGAGCACGTGGTCGTCCAGAGGACGCCGCACGACCGCCGCCCTGTGCCGCTCGCCGCCTTCGTCGTCGCCGAGGAGCTGTTCGACCGCGGTCTCCTCGCCGTCGCCGGCTTCTCGCTCCTGCTCGTCGCCCTCGGCGGCGCCGTGCTGCTCGGAGTCGCTCGCCGCCAGCTCCTGGCCGCGGGGCTCCTGCTCGTCCTGTTGGCACCCGCGGCGCAGGCGGCGGTGCCGCCGACGAGCGCACTCACCGGCACCGCCGGCTCGAACGGGTGGTTCAGGAGCAACGTGACGGTCCGCTGGACGGTCGATCCGAACGGGCTCGTGAACACGACCGGCTGCCCGGTCGCGGAACAGATCACCGCCGAAGGTGTGACGACGCGCCAGTGCAAGGCCGACTACTCGGACGGATCCAGTTTCACGAGCGCGGTCGTGTCGATCCGGATCGACAAGACGGCGCCCGTGGGCGTCTCCGGAGCGCTTGCACGCGCAGCCGACTCGGACGGTTGGTACAACCACCCGGTCGCGGCCTCCTTCAGCGGCCAGGACGCCGTCTCCGGACTCGCAGCGTGCTCCTCCGGGACGTATTCGGGCAGCGACAGCGCCTCCGCTTCGCTGAGCGGCACCTGCACGGACGTGGCGGGAAACACCAGCGCCCCCGCCTCCGTCGCGCTCAAGTACGACGCGACCGCGCCGGCCGTGACGCCCACGCCGGAGCGGCCGCCCGACACCAGGAAGGGGTGGTACCGCAAGCCGGTGACGTTCAGCTTCGCCGGGGCGGACGCCACGTCCGGCGTCGCCGGCTGCAGCGCGCCGGCCCGCTACGCCGGTCCCGATGTCGCGCAGGCATCGGTCTCCGGCTCCTGCCGCGACCGCGCCGGAAACGCCGCCGAGGCGAAGTACGCGTTCCAGTACGACGCGACCGCCCCGAAGCTCGCGCTCGTGAAGGCGAAGCTCGCGACCGGCGTCGCCCGGCTCGACTGGGAGCGGGCAGGCGACGTCGTCCGCGTCGAGATCGTTCGCACTCCGGGAGTCAACGGGGCCAAGTCCACGACCGTGTACCAGGGAAACGGCGCCGTCTTCTCCGACCGGACGGTGAAGCCGGGGGTCCGCTACCGCTACCTGGTCAGCGTCGCGGACGCCGCCGGCAACGTGGCGCAGAAGGCCGTGACGACGGCCGAGCCGTCGGCATTGCTCGGCCCCGCAGCCGGCGCGGTCGTCCGGACGCCGCCGGTGCTGCGCTGGCAGGCCGTCAAAGGAGCGACGTTCTACAACGTCCAGCTCTACCGCAACGGCCTCAAGGTTCTCAGCACCTGGCCCGGGAAGGCGACGCTGAAGCTGAAGCGGACATGGGTCTACGGCGGCAAACGGCGGCAGCTGGTGCCGGGCACCTACCGCTGGTACGTCTGGGGCGCGCGCGGCACGAAGGCGAAGCCGACCTACGGCAAGGCGCTCGGGACGAGCACGTTCGTCGTCAAGCGCTGATCACTCGAAGGCGAGGCCGAGCCGGGAGAGCTCGTCCGTCGCATGGCGGCCCTCGACCGTCGCCTCGAGGTCGAAGGTCTCCGCCACGTCCGGGTCCTTGCCGATCAGCGACCGCACGTGGCCGGGCAGAGGCTGCTCGGACGCCTCGAGCGTCTCGAAGAGATAGAAGGCACCCCACCGTTCGCCGGCCGCGTCGGAGATCCAGGCCTTGAAGCGGAGGCCCTCGACCTCCGCGAACGCATCGACGGACTCGTCGCGGAGGTACCGCCGCAGCTCCTCGATCGTGGTCTTCGAGTCGGCGAGGCTCCAGAGCACGATCCGGACGACCATCAGGCCTGCTGGACCTTGGCGTACAGCTCCTTCACCCGCCGGAGGACGTCCGCCTCCTCGTGGCCGAAGTCGTCGAGATAGGCGTGCACCGCGGCCTGCAGGAGCGCGTGCTCGTCGTCGTCGAGCAGCAGCTCGTGCGTCGAGCCGCCCGGCTCCTCACGCCAGCGAGCGACGATGAACCGCGCGTACCAGGTCGGCCAGTCGGGGTCGGTGCCGCCCAGCTCGGTCTCGTAGGCGGCATGGGCGCTCTCGGCGACGCGGAGCAGTGTGCGCAGTCGGTCTTCGGTCACCATCGTGCTCTCCCTTCGTTCGTCAGAACGGCCCCCGCGGCTCGTAGGCGCCGCGCCGCGACCCGACGGCGAGCAGCGTCATCCCGTTCGGCCCGGCGACCGGACAGCGTGTGGTCTCGGGGTCGAAGCGGAGGCAGTCGCCTTCGCGCACCGGCACCTCTTCGCCGTCGACGCGGTAGACGCCGGAGCCGCGCACGACGACAGTGACCTCCTCCTGCCCTGAGCCGGACTCGTCGTGCTCGCGGCCGACGACGTCGGGGCCGAGCTCGAACCAGTTGATCCCGAACGCCTCGACGCCGAGCTCTCGCCGCACGAACCGCACGGCGCCGCCGGGGCCGGCCGCCTCGAGCTCGTGCACGTTCACCTTGCTGTAGCCCATCACATCCGAAAGACGCCGAACGTGGACTCCGGCACGGGCGCGTTCAGCGCCGCCGAGATCCCGAGCGCGAGCACGCGCCGCGTGTCGAGCGGGTCGATGATCCCGTCGTCCCAGAGCCGCGCCGTCGAGTAGTAGGGGTTCCCCTCCGCCTCGTAGGTGGCGCGGATCTCGTCCGGGTCGGCGTCGCCGACCATCGTCAGCACGGTCGCCGCCTGCTCGCCGCCCATCACCGAGATGCGAGCGTTCGGCCACATCCAGAGCTGCCGCGGCCCGTAGGCGCGGCCGCACATCGCGTAGTTGCCCGCGCCGAACGACCCGCCGGTGACGACCGTGAACTTGGGCACGTCGGCGCACGCGACCGCGGTCACGAGCTTGGCGCCGTCGCGGGCGATCCCGCCTTCCTCGTACTCCTTGCCGACCATGAAGCCGGTGATGTTCTGGAGGAAGACGAGCGGGATCCGCCGCTTCGCCGCCAGCTCGATGAAGTGGGCGCCCTTCTGGGCGGACTCGGCGAAGAGGACGCCCTTGTTCGCGAGCACTGCGACGGGGTAGCCCTCGATCCGGGCGAAGCCGCAGACCAGGGTCTCGCCGTAGAGCGCCTTGAACTCGGCGAAGCGCGAGCCGTCGACGATGCGGGCGATCAGCTCGTGCGCATCCATCTCGTGCTTGAAGTCCTCCGGGACAAGCCCGTAGAGCTCGCTCGCGTCGAGCGCCGGCGGCTCCGGGGGCGCGACGTCCCACGGCAGCTCCTTGCGCCGGTGCAGGTTGCGCACGATCTGGCGCGCCAGCGCGAGCGCGTGCTCGTCGGAGGTGGCGTAGTGGTCGGCGACGCCCGAGCGCCGCGTATGCACGTCCGCGCCGCCGAGCTCCTCGGCTGTGACGTCCTGCCCCGTCGCGGCCTTCACGAGCGGCGGGCCGCCGATGAAGATCGTCCCCGTGCCCTGGACGATGATCGTCTCGTCGCTCATCGCCGGGACGTACGCGCCGCCTGCGGTGCACGAGCCCATCACCGCCGCAATCTGCGGGATCCCCTTGGCCGACATGCGCGCCTGGTTGTAGAAGATCCTGCCGAAGTGCTCCCGGTCGGGGAACACCTCCGCCTGCAGCGGCAGGAACGCCCCGCCGGAGTCGACCAGGTAGATGCACGGCAGGTGGTTCTGCTCCGCGACCTCCTGGGCGCGCAGGTGCTTCTTGACCGTGAGCGGGTAATACGAGCCGCCCTTCACGGTCGCGTCGTTCGCGACGACGACGCACTCCTGCCCCTCGACGACGCCGATACCGGTCACGATCCCCGCCGACGGCGCCGCGCCGTCGTAGAGCTCCCAGGCGGCGAGCGCGTTCAGCTCGAGGAAGGCGGTGCCCGGGTCGATCAGCCGGTCGACGCGCTCACGGGCGGTCAGCTTGCCGCGCGAGCGATGCCGTTCGACCGCCTTCTCGCCGCCGCCGCGGGAGACGAGCGCCGAGCGCTCACGCAGCTCCGCGACGAGCCCCTCCATCCGCTCCGCGCGCCGCGCGAACGTCTCGTCCCGCTCGACGTGCGTCGTCAGGAGCGCCACGGGGTGAGCCTAGCGGTGCGGGGGGACGCCTGAAGCGCGACGGGGCCCTCGCAGGCCCCGTCGCGCTCGGATGCGAGCAGCGTTACTTCCGCTGCTTGCGCTTGTGCTCCTGCCGCTCGGTGAGGGTGGCGGCGACACCGTCGCGCGCGGCGACACATGCGCCGAGCGCGGTTCCCTTGAGCCCCTTCGCCTTGCACGAGGCGACGGCGGCGAGGATCTGCTCCTGCGTGGCGCCGGCGTTGCGCGCCTTGGCGACGGCGGAGACGCACTTGCCGTAGCCGTTCGACGTACCGGTCTTGGCCCACAGCTCGTTGAAGGCGCTGCGCGAGCCCATGGCCGCGATCTGCGCCTTGCAGAGCTTCGCGGCGTTGACCTTCGTCGGCGTCGGCGCGGTCGCCGTCAGGAACGTCTCGTTGTTGAGCTTGACCGTCCGCACCTGGACGGTCTGCTCCTTGTCCGCCTGCGACCAGCCGCCGTCGACGACGAAGCTGATCGAGTTGATCGTCTGCGAGCCGAGCAGCGCCACGGCAGCGGCCCAGGTCGAGCACTGCGTACCGGGCGAGATCTGGGACGTGTCGACGCGGCACGCGTCGGTCGTCCCGACCAGGTTGCCGGTCGAGAGCCAGGTGTTCTGGACGCAGCCCGTGAAGCTCGGCGCGGGGCCGAGCGCCACGACGACGTTCTTGTTCGGCCCGTAGTTGATGACGAACCGGGGCGAGCCGCCGCCGCAGTCGTCGTCCGTGACGTTGAACTCGGCCGAGAGCTGCGTGATCTGGGCCAGGGTGAGGCCGGACGCGATCGGGAACGTGATCGCCCCGAAGTCGTCCCCGGGCGTGTTCGCCACGGATGTGTTCGACACGAGTGTGCCGACGTTGTTCGCGATCGTGGCCGAGCCCGATGTGGTCGGGTCGGCAGCGAGCGCGGGTGCTGCCGTGGCGAGCGCGAGCGCTGCAACGGCGAGCACGAGTAGTTTTCTCATTCGTAATCTCCCTCGTTATTGGTTGAAGACTCCATGCACCAATCTCTCCGGCACAAGGTCGGCCCAACCGAAATTGAGGTAAGGATTGCGTGAGCACCTGCCGATAACCGGCTCGTGCGGCGCGATGCGTTCCTACCCCTCCTGATCGCGGGCGGCGCTGTCGCGATCGTCCCGCCCGCCCTGATCCACTTCGTCAGCCGCGACCAGGTGATGCTCTCGAGCGGGACGCACTTCTGGTCGGTCGTGCTCTCGTCCTGCCTCGCGACCCTCGCCGGCGTCGCGCTCTCGTACGGTGGCTGGCGCCGCGGCGACGCGCGCGCCGTCCTCGTCGGGACCGCCTTCACGGTGATGGCGTCGCTCCTGCTCGTGCACGGCTTCGCGAGCCCCGGCTTCATCGTCGAGATGAACGGCGTCGTCTCGCTCACCGGTGCAGCGACCCTGCCGGTCGGCGGCGTCATCCTGGCGCTGTCCGCGCTCCCCTCGTCGCGCAGCCCGCGCGCTGTCGCTCCGCTGCTCGTGCTCCAGGCGGGGCTCATGGTCGGCGTCGTCGCCCTCGGCCTCGCCGCGCTCTGGCTGCCGGAGCTCGTGCCCTCCGTCCCCGAGCCGGCCAGCCTGCCGGCGATCGCGACGCTCGTGCTCGGGCTCGCGTTCTACGGCCTGCTCGCCCTCCGCGCCCTGCATACGGTGATGCTGACGCGGCGGCGCGCCGACCTCGGCGTGTTCATCGGCCTCGTCTGGCTTGCCGGGGCGCTCGTCCCGGCGCTGATGCAGAACTATCTCGACCTCGCCTGGTGGCTCGGCCACGGGCTCGAGGTCGCGGGAGTGCTCCTGGTCGGCGCGCCTGTCGCGGCCGACCTCTTCCGCGCGTCGCCGTCGCGGCCGCTCGCCGGCGACCTCAGCGGCGCCGAGATCGTCTCGTCCGAGGAGGCGTTCCTCGGCTCCCAGGTCGGCGGTCTCATGCGCCTGCTCGCCGAGAAGGACGAGTACACGGAGGGGCATACCCGCCGCGTCGCCCTGCTGGCGGTCGAGGTGGGGGAGGAGCTCGGCCTGGCGCCCGCCCGCCTGCGCGAGCTCGCCACCGGCGGCCTCTTGCACGACATCGGGAAGCTCTCGGTGCCGGACGAGGTCCTGAAGAAGCCGGGCGCGCTCGACGACGACGAGTTCGCGATCGTCCAGAAGCACCCGGTCTGGGGCGACGCACTGCTCGGCCGCCTCGGCTTCTCGCACCGCGTCCGCCGCCTCGTCCGCGACCACCACGAGCGGCTCGACGGCACCGGGTACCCCGACGGGGCGACGTTCCTCTCGCTCGAGACGCGCGTGCTCGCCGTGTGCGACGTCTACGACGCCCTCCGCTCGGATCGCGTCTACCGGGAGGCCTGGGTGCACGAGCGCGCGATCGCCCTCCTCCGCGAGGAGGCCGGCGACAAGTTCGACGGCAAGTGCGTCGAGGCGCTCAGCCGCGTGCTCGACCGCCGCTCGGCGCCGAGCGGCCTCGTCGTCGCCGTCTAGCGGCCAAGGACCAGCCGATCGGGGGTGTAGGAATCCTTCGATCGGGGGACAGGGTCGCCTGTCCGACCGCCGAAGACAGGAGCACAGATGCTTCGGTTCGCACTCATGTCACGTCTCGGGCTTGCGGAGCCGCTGGTGCGGCTGGCGCGGGCGGTCGAAAGCTCGAATCGCCGGGCAGCCCGGAAGCCGGTCGAGTCGCCGCTCCCGCAGCTGACGCTCGACGTTCGCCGCTCGGCGTAGACGACTGGTTCAGGACTCGGTCGCCTGCGACCGCGCCAGCACGACCGAGACCGTGCCTGGCGGCAGGGTCGTCGGCTCGCCGTCGACCGTGACGTCGACGTTGCCCGACGCGCCGATGCTGAGCCAGATCTTCGCCCCGCGGAAGCGCACCGAGTCGCCCTGCGCGAGCACGCGCTCGTCGAGCACGCGGCCGTTCTCAGAGCCGAGCCGGGCGGAGAACCAGCTGTCGCCGCGGCTCGCGGTCACCACCACGATGGCCGCGGCCGGCGCGGGGGCCGGCTCCGTCGTGGACGTGGTCTCGGTCGGCTTCGAATCGCTCCGCGTCGTCGGAGCAGGTGGCTCGGAGGCGACAGCGTCCCGCTGCGTCGCCGCCGTGCCCGCGGGGGAGTCGACGGGCACGACTCCGGCCATGACGAGCGCCAGGAAGACCAGCAGGAGGATGGTGACGGACGCGATCGACCAG
Organism: uncultured Gaiellaceae bacterium; assembly: GCA_963827015.1. Lineage (GTDB taxonomy): Bacteria > Actinomycetota > Thermoleophilia > Gaiellales > Gaiellaceae > Gaiellasilicea. The sequence goes on from CAWGZI010000024.1 coordinate 84,750, forward strand.
AAGAGGATGCTCGAGAGCGTCTGCCTGCTCAACGCGCCACCGAACACCTATTCGCCCCGCGGGACGCGCTCCCTTGATCCGCGTTGCATTGTGCACAAGCACCTGCGATATTCCCCAACCGACTGGTTCTCGCGCAGCGCGGCGAGACTCAGCCGCAATTCGCGCCGCACCCTTGACCCTGGGCGGCCACGGGGTCTCGGGTGAGGCGTCCACCTCACGGCAGGTTCGATTGCCTTCCCGGGTGAGCGGGCCTGGGGGGAAAGTGGGCGCGCCCGGGGAGTGCGGCCGCTCCCACAACACGTCCGTAGACCACGGGACGCCTGCAGAACAGACGGCCCGGGCGGCTGGTCGCGGGGCGCACCCAGGGGCAGCGTAGCCAGTTTTGTCTCCTGTCGAGCTAGCCCGGACGCTGATGTCGCCGCCGGAGCAACGCCACGCCGAGGCCGGCCGCGCCCGCGCCGAGCGTGAAGAACGTGATGCGGTAGCCGAGTTCCCGCTGCTCCCAGCGCTGCTCGTAGGCCGCCTCGTCGAAGTCGGTGCAGGCCTCGGGCCGGCCGTGGGCGCAGAACCACGCGTCCTCCTGGGCGGCGAACTCGACCGAGCGCTTGTGGCGGTGGTCGAGGACGGCGACGAGAGCCACCAGCAGGGCGGCGGCCACGACCGCGACAGCCAACCCGGTCAGACCCCGAAGCCGACGTAGGTGCACCAACAGGGGCGACAGGACTCGAACCTGCGACATCTGGTTTTGGAGACCAGCGCTCTACCAACTGAGCTACGCCCCTCCGCTGGGCGGATTGTAGCCTTGCTCCGGATGCTCTCCCAGCGACACGCGCTCGGGCTCCTCTTCCTCGCGCTTGGGCTCGGGTTCGCGTTCATCGCCCTCAGCGCCGCCCGGGCCGACTACTGGGTGATCGCCGTCCCGGCGGCCGCGCTCGGCGTCTGGATGCTGACGATGTCGGCGCGACTCCTGCGCAGGGCCTAGAAAGAATCTGGCCTCACGCAGCGTATTCTCTCGCCATGGCGAAGGTCGAGGATACGAGCGCGCTCTGGCAGGAGTACCGACGCTCGCGCGACCGGGGCGTCCGCGACCGGCTGATCCTCACGTACGCGCCGCTCGTCAAGTTCGTCGCCGGCCGCCTGGGGAGCGGCCTCCCGGCGCACGTGGACGAGGGCGATCTCGTCTCGTACGGGCTGCTCGGCCTGATCGGCGCGATCGAGCGCTACGACCCCGACCGGGAGATCAAGTTCGAGACGTACGCGATCGCGCGGATCAAGGGCGCGATCATCGACGAGCTGCGGGCCCTGGACTGGGTCCCGCGCTCCGTCCGGGCGCGGGCCCGCGACATCGAGCGCGCGATCGCCGAGCTCGAGAAGAAGCTGCACCGGGCACCGACGGACGAGGAGATCGCCGAGAAGCTCGGCCTGACCGAGGAGGAGCTCGGCACGAGCCTGACCGAGATCTCCCGGTCCTCGATCGCGGCCCTCGACGAGCTCTGGACGGTCTCCGCAGGCGGCGACCAGGTCGCCCTGATCGACACGATCGAGGACACGCAGGGCCCTGAGCCGCAATCGGCGCTCGCGCAGACGGAGATGAAGGAGGCGCTCGGCGAGGCGATCGCCCGTCTGCCCGAGCGCGAGAAGCTCGTCGTCACGCTCTACTACTACGAGGAGCTGACCCTGCGCGAGATCGGGGAAGTCCTCGGGGTGACCGAGTCGCGCGTCTCACAGCTGCACACGAAGGCGATCCTCCGCCTCAAGGCACGCCTCGGCGGCGCCGCCCGGGTGCCGAGCTAGCCCGTCGCAGCCCTCCGCGCGGCCCGCCACAGCGGCGTTACGATTCGACTCCCGTCACCGCAGAGTCGAGGAGGAAGCCGCGCATGCCCGCTTTCGAGCCTGGAAAGATCCGCAACGTCGCCGTCGTCGGCCATCGCGGCACGGGGAAGACCTCGCTCGTCGAGGCGCTGCTCTTCCAGGCGGGCGAGACCAACCGGCTCGGGACGATCGACGCCGGCTCGACGGTCGCGGACTGGGACGACGACGAGCAGCAGCGGAAGATGTCGATCGCGCTCTCGCTGACCCACGCGGAGTGGCAGGGGCGGAAGCTGAACCTGATCGACGTCCCCGGCGACCCGAGCTTCCAGGGCGAGGCACGGTGCTCCCTGCGAGTGGTCGAGGGGGCGCTCTTCGTGCTCAGCGGCGTCATGGGGGTCGAGGTCGGCACCGCGCGCGTCTGGAAACGCGCCGACGAGCTCGGGATCGCCCGCGTCCTCTTCGTCAACATGCTCGACCGCGAGCGCGCCGACTTCTTCCGCGCGCTCGGCCAGATGCAGGAGCAGCTCTCGCCCCGCTGCGTCGCCGTCCAGCTCCCGATCGGCTCCGAGCACGAGTTGACGGGCATCGTCGACATCCTCCACATGTGCTCCTACGCGAGCCCGGAGGGCGAGAAGGAGCCGGAGCCCGGGCCGATCCCGGACGAGCTCGCCGGCCTCGTCCAGGAGTACCGCGAGAAGCTGCTCGACGAGGTCGTCCAGACGGACGAGGCGCTGATGGAGAAGTACCTCGAGGGTGAGGAGCTCGGGGTCGAGGAGGTCGCGCACGCCCTCAAGGACGCCGTCACGCGCGGCGAGGTCTTCCCGGTCGCCTGCGGAGTCGCGACGAAGAACCTCGGTACGCACGCCCTGCTCGACCTGATCGTCGAGGGCGTGCCGTCGCCCGCCAAGGCCGGCTCGATCACGCACATCGAAGGCGCCGACACCGCCGCCTTCGTCTTCAAGACGATTGCGGACCCCTTCGCCGGCCGGATCAACCTCTTCCGCGTCCTCCAGGGCTCGGTCAGCCCGGACCAGACGCTCGTGGACGCGCGCACGCATGCGAAGGAGCGGATGGGGTCGCTCCTCTTCCAGCAGGGCAAGGAGCACATCCCGGCGCAGGAGTTCGGGCCCGGCGACATCGGCGCCGTCGCGAAGCTGAAGGAGGTGCAGACCGGCGACCTGCTGCTCGACAAGGAGGTCGCGACGGACGTGCCCGAGATCGGTTTCCCCGAGCCGGTGATGAGCTTCGCGATCACGCCGAAGTCGAAGGGCGACGAGGAGAAGGTCGCGCAGGCGATGCGGCGGCTGGGGGAGGAGGACCCGACGCTGCGGCTGCACCGCGACCAGCAGACCGGGGAGGAGATTCTCTCCGGGATGAGCCAGATGCACGTCGAGGTCGCGCTCGAGCGCGCCAAGCGCCGCTTCGGCGTCGACGTCGAGCTGCACCCGCCGCGGGTCCCCTACCTGGAGACGATCCGGAAGGAGTCGCGCGCGCACGCCCGCTACAAGAAGCAGACGGGCGGCCGCGGCCAGTTCGGCGACTGCACGATCGTGCTCGAGCCGATCGAGGGAAACGTGGGCTACGAGTTCGTCGACAAGATCGTCGGCGGCGTCATCCCGCAGGGCTTCCGGCCTGCGGTCGACAAGGGGATCCAGGAGGCGATGCACCACGGCGAGCTGGCGGGCGCGCCGGTGCAGGGGATCCGCGTCCTGCTCGTCGACGGCTCGTACCACACCGTCGACTCCTCCGAGATGGCGTTCAAGATCGCCGGCTCGATGGCCTTCAAGGACGCCTACGCAAACGCGCAGCCCGTGCTGCTCGAGCCGATCATGGAGCTCGAGGTGACCGTCCCCGACGAGGCTGTCGGCGCCGTCAACGGCGACCTCAACTCCCGCCGCGGCCGCCTGCACGGGATGGAGCCCGCCGCCGGGATGACCACGATCAAGGCGGAGGTGCCGATGGCCGAGATGCTCACCTACCTCCAGACGCTGACCTCGATCACCGGCGGCCGCGGCGACTACTCGATGCACTTCCTCCGCTACGAGGAGGTCCCCTCTCACGTCGCCCAGAAGGTGATCGAGGACACGAAGCGCGAACGAGAGGCCGCGGCCGCTCACTGAATTGTCCGCAAGCTGGGGCGGGCAAAGCCCGCCCCAACGCGCAGATCCCTGAAGCGAGCCATGCCTTACGGCGTGGCTCCGAGCCTTGCTCGATCTAGATCGTCTGCGGCTCGGTCTGGCCCTGCGGGGCGTCGCCTTCGCGGAGCCGCTTGATCAGCTCGCTCACGTCGGCGAGCTCCTGCTCGAGGTCGCGCTGGTACTCGTCCAGCCGCTCGAGCACGTTCTCGCTCGCATAGAAGCGCGAGCCCAGCGGGGGGCGCCTGCGATGAAATCTACGGTGGTGCATTGTCACCTCCCTTCGTCCAGTCGTTCGAGAAAGCGGTCGATCCGGCTGCGGGTCTCCGCGAGCGAGACCGCCCAGCGGTCGAGCGCCTCGCGGCCTGCGTCGGTCAGCTCGTACGTCCGCTTCGCCGGCCCGGGGACGGACTCGTCCCACTCGCTGCTGACGAGGCCCTGCTCCTCGAGGCGCCGCAGGACGCGGTAGAGGTTGCCGACGTCGACTCGCTCGTCGCCCAGCAGCGAGGGCAGCCGCTCGAGCAGGTCGTAGCCGTGGGCGGGACGCTCGCTCAGGAGGAGCAGCAGGGCGGCGACCTGAAATCGCTCGATCCTCCCGCCCCGTCCGTGCCAGCCGCGTCGTCGATACATATGTGAGTTACATATAGCAAGAACGAGCGCTGTGGATAACTCGGATGGTTTGCTACGGTCGCCGCATGCGTGTGACGCGCGCCGCCGTAACGCGCACCTGCGCGATTTGCGAACGCTCGCTGCTGATGGGCGAGCACGCCCTCCGCTTCTCCCCCGACGGGGGCGAGTACGTGGACGTCTGCCCGCTCTGCGCCGAGATCGCGCTCGAGCACGGCTGGCTCCGGGAGGGGAGCCCGTCGCTGCCCACCGTCCCGCTCGACGCGCGGCGCCGCAAGAGCCGCTGGGGCGGCCTTCTCGGCGGCAGCCGCCGGGCCGAGGAGGCGCCCGTCGCCGACGAGCCGTTCCTCCGGCGGCTGTCCGAGCCGGAGCTCGCGGTCGTCGAGGCGGCGGATCTCTTCAACGCGAGCGCCCACCGGCGCACCGTCGCCGGGGTCGCGAAGAGCCTCGGCGCGCCGAAGGCCTCGATCGTCCCGCTCTCCGGCGTGAGCGGCGAGATGGTCGTGACCGTGGGGTGGGAGATCTCCTGGTACCAGTACCGCGTCTCGCCCGACGCGCCGCAGCCGGTGAGGCTCGTCGAGCGCGGCCACGATCTCGAGGACCTCGAGACGAGCTTCCAGGAGTGGAATGCGCATCTGGCCGACGACGGCCGCTTGATGCCGGACATCGCCCGGGTCTGAGACCGTGCCCGACGCCGGCACGCTGCTCGTCTTCGCCGCTGCCGCGCTCGCGCTGATCGTCGTGCCGGGGCCGGCCGTCCTCTACATCGTCTCGCAGAGCATCGACCGCGGCCGGCTCGCGGGCTTCGTCTCGGCGCTCGGGATCGCCGTCGGCGCGCTCGTGCACGTCTGCGCCGCCGCGATCGGGCTCTCGTCGATCCTGGTCTCCTCGGCGACGGCGTTCACGGTCGTCAAGTACGCGGGCGCCGCGTACTTGATCGGGATGGGGCTGTGGACGATCTTCAGCCGGCGTGCCGCCGCGGACCCCGCCGCCGCGCAGACGGAGCGGCGCCTGCGGCGGCGGTTCGGCCAGGGTGTCGTCGTCAACATCCTCAACCCGAAGACGGGGCTTTTCTTCCTCGCGTTCCTGCCGCAGTTCGTCGACCCGGACCACGGCTCGGCGGCGCTGCAGATCGTCGTCCTCGGGCTCGTCTTCGTGCTGATTGCCGTGATCAGCGACAGCGTCTGGGCGCTCGCCGCAGGCACGGCGTCGGCCCGCCTGCGGGCCAGCCGCCGCTTCCTCTCGGTGCAGCGCTACGTCTCCGGCTCCGTCTTCGTCGGTCTCGGCGCCGTCACGGCCGCCGCCAAACGTCACTAGAAAGGGGTCTGGCGCCGACCGCCAGGGCTCGTAGACTGAGACCGTGATCTACTGCGTCATCCCCCGCGGCCTCGAGGACGAGCTCTTCGAGAAGATGGTCGAGTACTACAAGGACAACCCGAACGTGACGGTCATCGTCGACCGCCGCGAAGGGGATGATCGCCGCAACGGCCGCGAGTACGGCGGCAAGCGTGAGATCCGCGACCGCCGCCGCGCCCGGATCCCGGGGACGTTCCCCGAGACCGAGGGCCTGACGACCGAGTAGGCATCCCTCGATCGGGGGGCGTCCGGCCGGCCGACCCGGCCGAGACTGTCCGTATGTCTTACGACGAGTACGAGGGACGCGGCCGCACGCTCTCGCTCCCGGTGATCGTCGCCGGCCTCGCCGTCCTCGCCGCCCTGGGTGTCTCCCTGTTCGCCGTCGCCTCGGTGCGCGAGCAGAGCATGCGCGTCGACCTGCTCCGCACCGACGTGCGCGAGCTCGAGGGCCGGCTCGAGGAGTTCCGGCTCTCCGACCAGGAGCTCGCCGGCAGGCTCAAGACCTCCGAGGGGAAGCTCCGCGAGAAGGATCAGGGGATCGCGCCGCTCGCGGCGCGGGTGCTCAAGAGCGTCTTCACGGTCAAGACCGACGACGGCCTCGGCGCCGGCTTCGCCGGCTGGATCGAGGGCGGGCAGCTGTACGTCGTGACCGCCGCCCACGTCGTCTCCGAGGTCGGGCAGCAGGTGCTGCTCGAGCGCAACACCGGCTCGTGGCGCGCCGAGGTGGTCGGCCGCGACCGCGGCCGTGACCTCGCCGTGCTCCGCGTCGACGGGAAGCCGGTGGGCGCGAAGCCGCTGTGGCAGAAGCCGCGCGCGAACAAGCCGCGCGTCGGCGACGCGCTGTTGCTGATCGGCAGCCCTTACGGCCTCGGCGGCACGGTCACGAGCGGCGTGGTCAGCCGTGTGCGGCCCAAGGAGATCCAGACCGACGCAGCGGCCAACCCCGGCAACTCGGGCGGACCCGCCGTCGACCGCAAGGGGCGTGTCGTCGGCGTCCTCGTCGCCGGCGGCGGCGAGAACCTCAACTTCGCCGTTCCGATCTCGCGGGTCTGCGGCACGCTGCGGCGCTGCTAGCGCGCTGACTACACTGCGGCCCGATGGCGGTCGCAGCAGAGCAGTTCAAGAACTACGTCAACGGTGAATGGACCGACGCGGCGTCCGGCGAGACGTTCGAGTCGAAGATCCCGGCGACCGGCGAGTCGCTCGGGACGTTCCCGCGCTCGAGCGCCGAGGACGTCGACCGGGCCGTCGCGGCCGCCAAGGCGGCGTTCGAGGAGTGGCGGCTCGTGCCCGCTCCCGAGCGCGGCAACGTCCTCTTCCGCTTCGCGCGGCTGCTCGAGGAGCAGAAGGACGAGTTGACCGAGCTGATGAGCCGCGAGATGGGCAAGGTGCTCGCCGAGGCCGGCGGCGACGTCCAGGAGGCGATCGACATGTCGGTCTACATGGCCGGCGAGGGGCGCCGCCTCTTCGGCCAGACGACGCCCTCCGAGCTTCGCGACAAGTTCCAGATGTCGGTCCGGATGCCCGTCGGCGTCGTCGGTGCGATCACGCCCTGGAACTTCCCGATCGCGATTCCGGCCTGGAAGCTCGCGCCCGCCCTCGTCGCGGGCAACACGGTCGTGCTCAAGCCGGCCGAGGACACGCCGCTGCTGGCCGAGCGTTTCGTCGAGCTCCTCGGCGAGGCCGGGCTGCCCGAGGGCGCCGTCAACCTCGTCCACGGGTTCGGCGAAGAGGCGGGCGACCGGCTCGTGCGCCATCCGGACGTCCCGATCATCACCTTCACCGGCTCGCGCGAGACGGGCGTGGCGGTGACGAAGGCGGCCGCGGACGGGCTCAAGCACGTCCACCTCGAGCTCGGCGGCAAGAACGGGATCATCGTCATGGACGACGCCGACCTCGACCTCGCCGTGGAGGGCATCGTCTGGTCGGCCTTCGGCACCTCGGGCCAGCGCTGCACCGCGGCAAGCCGCGTGATCGTGCACGAAGCGGTCTACGGCGAGCTGCAGAAGCGGATCGTCGAGCGGGCCGAGAAGATGAAGATCGGCCCCGGCTGGGATCCGGAGACCGACCTCGGCCCGGTGATCAACCGCGAGGCGCTCGACAAGATCCACTCGTACACGGGCATCGGCTCGGACGAGGGCGCCAAGCTGCTCACCGGGGGCGAGCAGGCGACCGAGGGCGACCTCGGCAAGGGCTTCTTCTACCGCCCGACCGTCTTCGCCGACGTCGACCCACAGATGCGGATCGCGCAGGAGGAGATCTTCGGGCCGACGACGGCGCTGATCCCGGTCAAGAGCTTCGACGAGGCGATCAGCGTCACGAACGGGATCCGCTACGGTCTCTCGTCCTCGATCTTCACCCGCGACGTGAACAAGGCGTTCCGCGCGATGCGCGACCTCCAGACGGGGATCACGTACATCAACGCCGGCACGACGGGCGCCGAGGTGCACCTGCCCTTCGGCGGCACGAAGGACACGGGCAACGGCCACCGCGAGGCCGGCCAGGCCGCGCTCGACGTCTTCACGGAGTGGAAGTCGCTCTACGTCGACTACTCCGGCAAGCTCCAGCGCGCGCAGATCGACAACGTCGAGTAGTGGTCAAGCTCGTCTGGTTCGTGCCAGAGGAGGCGCTGGACGCAACGCGCGACGCCGTCTTCGGCGCCGGCGGCGGCGTGATCGGCGAGTACGAGCGCTGCTCCTGGTACACGGCCGGGACGGGCACGTTTCTCGCCCGCGAGGGCGCGACACCGTCGGTCGGCGGGGTGGGGAAGGAGGAACGCGTGGCCGAGGTCCGCGTCGAGGTCGTCGTCCCCGACGAGTCGCTCGCCGCGGCCGTCGACGCGCTTCGTGCCGCTCACCCCTACGAGGAGGTCGCGTTCGACCTCTATCCGTTGCAGGCGCTGTGAAGGCGAAGCTCTGGACCGACGGCGGCGCGCGCGGGAACCCGGGGCCCGCCGCCTACGCCTACGTGCTCGAGGACGAGGACGGCAACTCGCTCGCCGCGCACGGCGAGGCGATCGGCATCGCCACGAACAACGTCGCCGAGTACAGCGCCCTGATCGCGGGGCTCGAGAAGGCGGCCGAGCTCGGCGTCGACGAGCTCGACGTGATCTCCGACTCGGAGCTGATGGTCAAGCAGATGCGCGGCGAGTACAGGGTCAAGAACGACGCGCTGCGCCAGCTGGCGCTTCGCGGCGCCGAGCTCGCACGGAGCATCGGCGAGGTCACGTACACGGCGGTCCGCCGCGAGCACAACGAGCTCGCCGACCGGCTCGTGAACGAGGCGCTCGACACCGCCGGCTGAGCTTCGCGAACCATGGAGAAGTGGCCCAGAGAGGGCGCGCGAACGCGGCTATACTGGCCACCCACGCGGATGTAGCTCAGTTGGCTAGAGCGTCTGCTTGCCATGCAGAAGGTCGTGGGTTCGAGTCCCATCATCCGCTTCGCGAAACCCCTGCTCGCGCGGGGGTTTCGTCCTCGAGCAGAGTTTCATCGTGTTCGGACGCTCGACGCCTGCAGGCGGTCCGGCGTCCTGGCCGCGCACGCTGGACGCTAGGTCTCCTCCGGAGATTCTGCTTCCGATGCGTCCTGCTGCCTGAGCCGGTCCTGGAAGTCGGCCATGGCGTGCAGCAGGACGTCGCGCACGTCCTCCGATTCGATTTCTCGGAGCGTCTGTTCGATCTCGGCGAGGCGCGCAAGGACGCGCTCGCGTTCATTGCCGCCACCCATGTTCCGCCCTCGGAAAGACCGCCCGGTGAACTCCGAGTATCCCACTGTGACAACGCGGTTACCAGGGGCGCCGGCGGGGAATCGCAAGCCACGTCTACAAGGAGGGAACTCGTGGCCAACCCTGTCCCAGTCGGAAGCGACGTGTCATCCGGAACGTACGAATGCACGAACTGCGGGTACGAGCTGGAAGTCCAGTCCGTGCAGTCGCTGCCGCCATGCCCGAACTGCGAAGGGCCGTACGCGTGGCGCACGCGTAGCGGCGGCGACAGCAGCGAGGATCCGTACCCGGACGAGTAGCCGTAACCGTTTTTCGGGCCCGTCCGTTGGATGCGTGGACGGTGTTGAGGAAGCCGTCCTCGTCAGGGGTCGAATCCTTTTCGTAAGGGTTCTGCGGTCGAGGGCTGGCGCTACGTGGGGGAACGAGCGCCGGCCTTCGATCGACGCTGGGTCGTGCGAGTCCCAGCCGACCGAGTCAGCGCGGCGTGGTGCATTAGGCTCCAACCGTGCCGAAGGTTCACGTGGTCGCTGAGAGCTCAGCCCCCGCGGATCGTGTCCTCGCAGCTGCCCGCGACTTCTCGCCGCGACGGGCCGACCTGTGGCGCGACGTGTACGTGGAACACCTGGAAGTCCATGACTCCGGGGAGACGTGGGCCGATGTGACCGAGGGCAATCCGTGGCCGATCGGGTTCGTCTGGGAGCGACTTCGCTACGACTGGTCGGAACCGGGTGCCGTCAAGGGTCGCGTGATCGACTCGAACATCTTCAAGCCCGGGAGCACCTGGGAGATCCGCGCAGCACCGCTCGACGGCGGAGGCAGCAGCGTCGAGATCGTCGCGGTGCGCCGCCTGCGTGGCGCCAGAGGATGGCTGCTCGCACCCTTCTTCCCGCTCGGGCTGGCGCGCCGGGACGTAGCCGACTACCTGCGCCGGTTCCTGACGGAGGTCGAAGCCGGAGAGAGCCGATCGTGAGGACTGTGACGGCACCTCGACGCCATGACTGCGCGAGGGTCCGGGCTTCTCGCGCGGCCACGACGCCGCTCGACCTGCAGCTGAAGGCCGGTCGCACAAATCCGTTCGCGCGCTCCGCAGCGAAGTAGGAGTCACAGACCGCCCGCCGCCCGCCAGGGCCCGTCTCGGGAGGAAGCACATGACAGCGAAGAAGGTCGTACCGCGCAGTGCGGTAGCAGCCGCGCTCGCGCTCGTCCTCGCATTGGTCGTCGCCGGCCCGGTCACCGCCGGCAAGAAGCCGGCGCCGGCGCCGCCCGGCGACAAGACACCGCCGACGACGCCCACGAATCTGCGCGTGACGAGCCTCAGCCACAAGAGTGTCACGCTCGCCTGGGACCCGTCGACGGACAACTCCGGAAGCGTCACGTACTCCGTCAACAAGGACGGCCAGGGCTTCACGGTGCCGCAGGGGCAGACGTCGTACACGATCGACTGGCTGAGCGCCGGCAGGACCTACACCTTCTACGTCGTCGCCCGCGACACCTCGCTCAACCAGTCGCCGCCGAGCAACACCGTGGTGGTGACGACGCCGCCGGACACGACGCCACCCTCGGCCCCGACACTCTCGGGGAGCGTGCGCGGCCCGTCGCAGGTCTCGCTGACGTGGTCGCGATCCACCGACGACCTGTCGGAGTTCGTCGGGTACCGCATCTTCGCCAATGGCGTCCAGGTCACCCAGCACGTGAACTGGTACGCCGAGACACAGGTCGTGCTCCGGCACCTGACCCCGTCGACGACGTACACGTTCACCGTTCAGGCGCGCGACATGGGCGGCAATACGGCGTCGAGCAACGCCGTCACGCTGACGACCCAGGCGACGAGCGACGTCACCCCGCCCTCGGCGCCGACGAACGTCCGCATCACGGGCGGGTTCGGTTGCCCGGAGTTCTTCGTCGGCTGGACCCAGTCGACGGACGACACCGATCCGCAGGTCCTGATCGAGTACGAGATCTACGTCAACGGCGTTCTCAGCCCGCTTCCCGTCTCGGCCGGCGTCGAGGAGGACTTCGTCTACGCCACGTCGAGCGGAGCGAACACGTTCACCGTGAAGGCGGTGGACCAGGCCGGCAACACCTCGGCGGCCAGCAACGGAGTGACGGAGTTCTGCTGATCCAGGTGCGATAGAGGGGTGCCGGGGCGTGCGCGACCCGGCAGCCCTCTCGCGCCGCTAGACGTCGGCGCGCTTGAACAGCGAGCCGAGCACGATCGAGACGAGCGAGAGGATGATCGCGGCCCAGATCGCGGTCCACCAGAACTCGTCGATCGTCAGGCGATCCGTGAGCCCGTCGGTGAGCTTCAGCATCAGCGCGTTGACGACGATCAGGAAGAGGCCGAGGGTCAGCAGCGTCAGCGGGAAGGTGAGGATGCGGACGATCGTCCCGACGATCGCATTGACGACGCCGAAGATCGCCGACACCCAGAGGTAGCCCCAGAAGCCCCCGGACACGTCCACGCCGCCCAGGAGCCAGGCCGTGACCGCGAACGCGGCCGCGAGCACCGCCCATCTGATCAACAGGCCCAGCATCGGCACAGAAGGTACGCGTTCGGTGCTGCGCGCGCCATTTGCGAGGCTGTCGGCCGTGACCGCGTCGCTGAAGCGCTTCGGGCCAGCCGCTGTCGCGGTCGCCGTCGTCATCGGCGTCTTCGGGCTCGTCCTGCCGAAGATCGCCAGCTACCGGGACGTGATCGACGTCGTCGCGGAGCTGACGGGCTGGGAGATCGCCGCGCTCGCTCTCGTGACGGTCTGGAACGTCGTCACGTTTGCGCCGCCCTGGCGTGCGGCGATGCCGGGGATCGGCCTCTGGCACGCGCTCGTGATGACGCAGGCGTCGACCGCGGCGGCGAGCGTCTTCCCAGGCGGCGAGGCGGTGGGGCTCGGGCTCGTGTTCGGGATGCTGCGGGAGTGGGGGTTCCGGCGCGGCGCGATCGTCGCCGCCGCCGCGGTCGTGACGACCCTGAACGCGCTGATGAAGGTCGTGCTCCCGGTCGCGGCGGTCGCCGGCCTGCTCGTGACGGGACGGCAGGGCGGGCTCCTCGGCGTGCTCACGCTGATCGCCGTCGGCGTCATCGGCGGCCTCGTCGGCGCGACCGTTGTCGCGCTCCGCTCCGACGCCAGCACGCGCGCCCTCGGCGCCAGGCTCGACAGCTGGCGTTCTGGCATCCCACTGCTGCGCCGGTTCGGCGGCGGCGATCCCTTCCCCGAGCGGCTGAGCCGCTTCCGCCGGGAGACCGTCGGGCTCCTGCGGCGCCGCTGGTTCCAGCTCGTGACCTGGACGCTGATCGGGCACCTCGCCGTCTTCGTCGTCCTGCTCGTCACCCTCCGGGCGGTTGGCGTGACCGGTGGGGAGGTCGACGTCGTCGAGGCCTTCGCGGCGTGGGCGTTGACGAGGCTGCTGACCGCGATCCCGATCACGCCCGGCGGGCTCGGCATCATCGAGCTCGGGCTGACGGGTGCGCTGGTCGCCGCGGGCGGCGACGGCGAGCGCGTCGTCGCGGCAGTGCTGCTCTACCGGATGCTGACGTGGCTGCCGCCGATCCTGCTGGGCGTCCCGGCGGCGCTGCTCTGGCGCCGCCTGCACCCGCTCGAACGTCCGCGCTGACCCGTTTCGCGTTCCCCCGTTCGCGGGACGCGGTCGTCCTGAGCCGCCGATAGGTTGCCGTCGGTACAGCGCCGCGCGCGGGCCGCCAGGCGTGCGCGGGCGCCATTCCGACCAAGGGGTCTCCCAGATGAAGAAGGTTCTGCTGCTCGTCTCGACGGCAGCGCTCGCGCTCGGCGCCACGCAGATCGCCCAGGCCGACGCGAACTACTCCGACGCCACCGGCGACTCCAAGACCGCGCCGGACATCACAGCGGTCACCGCGACTCACGACGCCGCCGGCAATCTCACGTTCACCGTACGGACGAGCCACGCCGCGCTGGCGGCCGACTCGCTCGTCGACATCGCGCTGGACACCGACCAAAACCCGGACACCGGCGGCAACGGTGTCGAGTTCTTCTTCCTGATCAGCGCCTCCGGCTGGGAGTTCGCCCGCTGGGACGGCTCCAAGTTCACGGCCGCCGGCGCCCCGTCCGCGAACGGCAGCTACGCGAACGGCGTCGCCACCTTCAAGATCAGCAAGGCGGATCTCGGCGGTGTCGAGAAGTTCACGTGGTGGGCCGACAGCTTCCAGCTCGACGCGAACGGCAACGTGATCGCCGAGGACACGGCGCCCGAGGGCACGAACGCGTACACCTACGCGCTCACGCCGCTGACGCTCCGCGCCTCGACGGCAGCCGCCGTCCCGGCGAAGCCCGTTTCCGGAAAGGCGTTCACGGTCGGCACGCGCGTGACGCGCGGGGACAACGGCGCGGCGTTGGCGACCGGGACGGTCACGTGCACCGTCCGCGTCGGCGCGGCGCCGCTCCGCGCGACAGGTCGCATGCAGAACGGCATCGCCATCTGCGCGATGAAGCTGCCGAAGGCCGCGAAGGGCAAGCTCGTGCGGGTGACCGTGAAGGTCACGTTCCAGGGCGCCTCGATCGCGAAGACGTTCTCCGCCCGCGCCAGGTAGGAGTCGCAGGTTCCGTGGGGAGGCGGCGCCTCCGCCTCTCCACGGCGCCTACCTCTAGATCAGGCGGATGCCGGTGACGCGGCGGATCTCCTCGACCGAGGAGACGCCCGTCAGCGCCAGGCGCATGCCGTCGTCGCGCAAGGTCGTCATGCCCTGGCGGACGGCGGCGGCGAAGATCTCCTCCGCCGAGCTCTCGACGAGCGCGCGCACCTCGCCCTGCACGGGCATCACCTCGCGCAGAGCGACCCGTCCGGCGTAGCCGGTTCCCTGGCACTTCGGGCAGCCGACCGCGGCGTAGAGGAGGACGTGGTCGGACATGCTCTGGTCAGCGACGCCAAGCTCTTCCGCGTCGGCCGCGTACTCGCGCCGGCAGTGGATGCAGAGGCGGCGCGCGAGGCGCTGGGCCACGACTGCGTTGAGCGAGCTGGCCAGCAGCCCCGTGTCGACGCCCATGTCGCGCAGGCGCGCGATCGCGCTCGCGGCGTTGTGCGCGTGCAGCGAGGTGAGAACGAGGTGACCCGTCATCGCCGCCTGGATCGCGATCGACGCGGTCTCCGCGTCCCGCACCTCGCCCACGAGCAGCACGTCGGGGTCGGAGCGGAGGATCGTGCGGAGGCCGCTGGCGAAGCTGAGCCCGCCCTTGACGTCGACCTCGATCTGGTTGACGCCGTCGAGCCGGTACTCGACCGGATCCTCGATCGTCATCACGACGCGGTGGCTGCGGTTCAGATGGTCGATGGCCCCGTAGAGCGTGGTCGTCTTGCCGGAGCCGGTCGGGCCGCACACGATCACGGTGCCGTACGGCTGCTCGATCGCGGTCACGAAGGCGGCCTCGGCGTACGGCTCCATCTCCAGCCCGGCGATCGAGGGCCGATGGTCACTGCCGCCGAGGATCCGCAGCACGACCTGCTCGCCGTGGGTCGTCGCGAGCACGGCGATGCGCATGTCGATGTGGCCGCTGCCGAAGTAGGCCGTCACGCGGCCGTCCTTCGGAGCGCGCCGGTCGGCGATGTCGAGCTTGCCCATGATCTTGAGGCGGCTCGTGACGGCCTGCTGCATGTGCCGCGGCACGACCGCGAGCTCGCGCATGACGCCGTCGACGCGGATGCGCACGAGCATGTCCTCGCGGCGGGGCTCGAAGTGGAGGTCGGACGCGCCCTCCTCGAGGGCGGTCGTCAGGAGCGAGTTGACGAGGTTGATCGTCGGCGTGCTCGAGGCGAGGTTGCGGATGTCGTTGATCCGCTCCTCCTCGGGCGAGTCGTCCTGGCTCTCCTCGGAGATCAGCTGTAGTGACCGGCGGTAGGCGCGCGCGATCGCGAGGTCGATCTGGCCTCGCTCCGCGACGGCGATCCGGAAGTTGGAGCCGAGAGCGAAGCGAAGGTCGTCGGCCGTGGCGAGGTTCGTCGGGTCGGTGACCGCGAGCAGCGGGACCCCGTCGTCGAGGATGCGCAGCGGCAGCGCCTCGTAGCGGCGCGCCAGCTCCTCCGGGAGGAGGGCGATCGCCTGCTTGTCCAGCTGGACGACGTCGAGGTCGACGTACTCGAGCTCGTACTGCTCCGCCAGGGCGCCGGCGATCGCGCGCTCGGTGGTGAAGCCGAGGTCGACGACGACCTCGCCCAGCCGGTGGCCCGTCGTGGCCTTGTGCTCGAGCGCGCGCTGAAGCTGCTCCTCGGTGAGGATGCGGCCGTCGACCAGCAATTGGCCGAGCGGGATCCAGCGGAGTCCTGGGGCAGGGGTGCTCATGCGCTCGTTATCGGCCGCGCCGGCGGATTCCTCCAGCACTTCCGCGGTCACGCGTGTGGGCGGGGATCGCCCCGCCCACACACGATCGAGACGTCTAGCCGGCGCGGAAGCGCTTCGGCTTCGTGAAGGCGCTCTGGTTCCGGTCCTCGTCGAGGGCGGCGACGCGCCAGTAGAGCCAGCGCGTCTTCGGGCCGCCACGCGAGAACCGCTGCCGGAGCTCGGGGGCGTACGTGGTCGCGTCCGTGGTCTCGCGGTCGCTGGTCCGGCCGAAGTCGGGCCGCTCCGAGACCTGGACGAGGTACTCCTGCGCGCCGGCCTTCGGCCGCCACGCGAAGTGCACGCTCTTGCCTCCGCCCACCGTCCGGGGGCCGGCCGGACGGCCGAGCGTGCGCGTGAACGGCAGCGTCCGCGACCAGGGGCCGGGGACCGTTCCCGAGCTCCCCTTGGGGAAGTTCGCACGCACGCGCCAGCGGAAGACGCCGGTGCCCGTCATCTTGATCGCGGTCATGGCCGAGGACCGGATGCCTCTGAAGTCCTTCTGCGAGCCGTCCGGCAGGGCGACGTGCATGTCGTAGGTGACGGCTCCCTGAACGGGGCGCCAGCGCCAGGTCGGGAATGAAGTCGCCGCCGCGCGCGCCGCCGGCCGTGTTCGGCGCCGGGAGCTTGTAGCGGAAGACGCGCTTCTCCGACCACGTCAGGCCGACGCCCTTCTCGTCCTCGGCCCGGACGCGCCAGTAGAGCGCGACGTCGGCCGGGTAGCTCGTGTCGGCGGTGTAGGTGATCGACGCGGTCGTGATGTTGTCGAGCAGGTTGCCGAAGTCGTCCTCGCGGGAGACCTGCAGGTTGTAGCGACGGGCGCCCTCGACGGCCGTCCAGGTGAAGACGGGCGGGCCGCTCGGCGGCGGCGGACGCAGCAGGGCTGACGAGCCGCGGCGGGGTCGACTGCTTGTCGAACTTCGACGGCGAGGCCGAGAGCGGGTCGCCGACGGCGCCGGAGCCGTTCCAGCCCGAAGCGGGGAGGACGGCCCAGTAGTACGAGGTCGTCTCGTCCGGATAGGTGATCGGATCGTCTCCGTAACGGGGCGCGTAGGCGCGCACCTGCGTCCAGCCGTAGTCGACGATGGTGTGGAACTCGGGGTCCTTCGCGACGAGCACGAACCAGCTGCCGGCGTTGACGGCCGCCCCAGGTGAAGTACGGCATCGCCGTCTTGCCGGTCTGCGGCGCCAGGTAGTCGCCGCCGCCGCAGGTAGCCGCGCGTGCAGCCGGTGGTGCAGGGATAGCCGGCGAAGGTGAAGGCGACCTGGTCGGGGCCGTTCAGGTACGTGAAGTCGCCGTAGACCTCGGCGCGGTTCGAGTCGGTGTCCGACTTCGCGCGGACGCGGACGCAGTAGGACGTGCCGGCTTCGAGCCGGGCGCGGTCGGTCTGCGACGCGGAACTTGTCGGGATACGGAGCGGGCGCGGTCAGCCGGTAGCCGAGCGGCGTCCACGCCGTCGTCGCGGTCGAGACGCGCCAGTGCTCGATCTGCGGCGCGCTCCAGTCGCAGAAGCCCCGGTGCGGCGACGACCTCGACGAGGTAGCTCGACGCACCCGGCACCTGATCCCAGACGACGACCGGCGTCTGCGTCGGCCCGGCCGGGGCGGGGTCGCTGCGGTTGTCGCGCATGTGCAGGTTCGAGATGCTCGGGCGGCCGAGCGCCGCAGCCTTGTCGAAGACCTTCTCGAAGCGGCTCGCGTCGGAGCTCGAGGGGTTCCAGACGCCGACGTTGCCGTCGACGTCGATCGCCCGGACGCGCCAGTAGTAGGTGTTGTCCGGCAGCGGCTTCGTCGGCGAGTGCGAGGTGCCGATCACCGGCGAGGCGCAGCACACCTTCGAGCCGGGGGCGAAGTCGCGCGAGTAGCTGACTTCGACCTCGTAGCGCGCGGCGCCGGCGACCGGCTCCCACGAGAACTGCGGGTCGAACGTCTCGGGCTCGGCGCGGACGTCGGTGAGCTTCGCCGTCGTCTGCGACGGCCACTCCCACACGAACGAGGCGATCTTCGACTGCGCGCCGCGGTTGCCCTTCGCGTCGAGCGGGGTCACGGCCCAGTAGTACGTCTTGCCCTTGCTGCCGGCAGGCGTGAGCGACGGTGCGTAGCTGGTGCCGGACGTCTCGACGGGCTTGTCGCCGACGAGCGAGGCGAGGTCCTGGTCGGTCGCGAGCGAGACGAGGTACTTCGCCGCCCGCTGCACCGGCGCCCACGTGAGCGTCAGCGGCTGCGACGGGAACGAGACGCGTGCACCGTTGACGGGACCGCGCAGCTGCGGCGCGGCCGTCCAGGCCTTGCGCACGGAGCGCGGCTTCGACCAGCCGGAGACCTGGCCCGCCTTCGTGACGGCACGGACACGCCACCAGTACGTCCCGTTCGGGACGGCGGTCGTGATCGTCGCGCGCGTGTTCGTCGTGTCCAGGCGCGTCTTGCGCAGGCCCGGGATGTTCGAGTTGAAGCCGCGGTCGGCCGCGATCTGGAACTCGTAGCTGTCGGCACCGCGCGCCGCACGCCAGACGAACGGCGGCAGCTCGGGATTGGCGGCGCCGCTCGGCGGACCTGCGGCGATCGGCGCGGCGACCCCGCCGGCTCCGACCGCGCCGGCCAGCGACAGGGCTACGAGGGCGGCGAGGGTCGTGACGGTGGCGGCGAGGCGCCGGGAGCGACGCCCTCGGCGGGCGACGGTGAACAGAGAGCGTCGGGCGTGCACTGGAACCTCCGGATTGAGAACTCGAACTTGCAGAAGACCGCGCCGCCCTTGTCCTGATCTTCGGAACCTCAACTGGGACGGGCATCCCCCGTCCGAGCGATTCGCCCCCGTTACAAGCGATACGCCGAATCGGGGATGGCCGCCGGGCGGAGGCGGGAATCGACGTCCGCGTCCGCTCCGACCAGGATGCGCCTGCGATGAACGAGCCTGCGGCGCTCACCACGCCGGCTGCGGCCGGCCTGCTCGTGCTTCCTCCCGTCACGGACGTGTTCCGCGACGACGAGCTCGACCTGCTCGAGACCAGGGTCACGGGCGCCGAGCTCGCGGTGCGCGACGCGCGGTACGACGACGTCGTCGAGCTCCTCGGCGAGCTGACGATCTTCCCGGCCCAGTACCCGAACCTCGCCCTGCGCGCCCTGCTCGCCGAGTCGTGGGCGCGCATGTACCGCGGCGAGCTCGACGAGGCGCTCGCGAAGCTGAAGACCGCGAAGGAGATCACGCACCGCTCGGGCTTCAACGACCTCGACCGGGCGGGCGTCCTCTGCCGGATCGGCGCCGTCCGGGTCAAGCGCGGCTCGATCTCGCGCGCCGTCAACGACCTGACGCTCGCGCTCGAGCTCTGCAACCGCTCCGCCCGCCCGAGCGACCGGCTGCGGGCGGAGATCTACGACTGGCGCTCGCGCTGTTACCAGCGCCAGCGCGACTTCAATGCGGCGCGGGCCGACATCGAGGCCGCGCTCGAGCTCTGCGACTCGATCGGCGATCTCGCGGCTGCAGCGGACATCAACTTCCGTGCCGCCTCGATCGCGGAGCGCGAGGGCGCCTTCCTCGTCGCCCGCTGCTACGCCGAGAAGGCGCGCGACCTCTACGAGCAGGTCGGCGACCGGGCCAACGTCGGCCGCGTCCTCAACGACCTCGGCGGGATCACGTTCCTGCTCGGCCGGCACGAGGAGGCGATCGGCTTCCTCAAGCAGGCCGTCTCGACGCTCTTCGACGCGGCCGGCGACATGGAGACGGGCTACGCCGTCTCCTCGCTCGCGCAGGTCTACCTTCGCACCGGCCGGCCCGAGGACGCCGCGAAGCAGGCCCGGATCGCGCTCGAGCTCCTCGGCGACCGCGAGGACGCCCGGGAGGAGATCGGCAACGTCCAGCTCGTGCTCGGACGGGCGTTGATCGAGCTGGGGGACGACACGGAGGCCGACGAGTGCTTCGCGGCCGCCGAGACGTCCTTCGCCGACCGCGAGTCGCCGAGCCTGCTCGCCGCGGCCTGGATGGCCCGCGGAGCGCTCGCTCTCGAGCGCGACGACACCGTCAGCGCCGCCCACCTGTACCGCCAGGCGGCCGAAGCCCTGTCCGACTTTCACTTCTGAGGAAGGAGGTGACCCAGATGCGCAAGCTCACTCCGATGTCGGTTCTCATGTTCCTCGTCACGACCGCAGCCCTGTACGGGAAGGTCAAGTACGGCTTCTTCGGCGGCAAGTAACCCGCTCCCCGCGACTCCCCAGGAGGTTCCACCGGTGCTCCACCCGCTCCGCATCGTGCTCGCCTGCGCCCTCGCGGCCCTCACGGCCGTGACGTCGGCGCTCGCCGTGACGGGCTCGAACCCGGACGGCGACGCGCACCCGTACGTCGGCGCGCTCTTCGCCGACGGCGCCGTGCAGTGCTCCGGCGTGCTGATCGCACCGACGATCGTCGTGACCGCGGGCCATTGCGGTGTCGACGGCGCCCGCGTCGCGGTCAGCTTCGACACGAAGCTGGACGGCGGCCGACGCCTCCTGGCGGGGACACTCGAGGTCGACGCCGCGAAGAAGTCCGACCTCGCCGTCGTCGTGCTCGACGCCCCGGCGCCGGTCGCGCCCGCCGCTCTTCCGGGAGCGTTCGCGGCCGAGTCGCTCGCGAAGGGGGCGTCGATCACGAGCGTCGGCTACGGCTACTCCGAGCCGTGCGGCCGACGGCAGCTTCGTCTACGACGGGCTCCGCCGATCGGCCGCCTCGCCGCTCCTCCGAGTCGCGAAGTCGACGCTCGTGCTCTCCACCCGGACGGCCGGGCCGTGCCTCGGCGACTCCGGCGGGCCGCAGCTCGTCGGCGACACGGTCGTCTCGATCACGTCGGCCGGCTCGAAGGACTGCAGCGGCCAGGCCGAGGGCTACCGGCTCGACACGGCCGCGTCCCGCACGTTCCTGGGGGCCTTCGTCGCGCTTCCGTAACGACTGGACGGGCAGCGCCGTTGTAGTGACATGGAGATGTTGCTCGCGGTGCTGCTCGTCCTGATGATCCCCGGTCTGCTGACCTATCTCGTGCCCGAGCGCGAGACGGCGCAAGACCGCTAGCTAGCGCCCGCACGCCTCCGGCGACTCGCCCTCGCAGCAGCCGAGCTTGAACCTGCAGCGCGGGCACTGCCATGTGCCGTGGCGCCATTCCATCTCCGCGCTGCAGCGGAGGCAGCGCTCGGCGGCCGGGGCGGCCTTCTCGCTCACTCCCTGAACGTACAAACGGCCCCGGACGGGGCCGCGAGCGCACAGGAACGGGCGCCCCGTGGGGCGCCCGGAAAACGTCGTCTTAGAGAAGCCAGGCGAGGAGCAGGATGACGACGATGAGCGTGATGAGTCCGCCACCGATGTACATTCGGACCTCCTGTATGCAGTTGACGTAGGTACAACGGCCCCGCCGCCTCGGGCGGTTACGGGAGAACCGGCTCGCTACGATGCCCGCTGCCACGGCGCCGTGGCCGAGTGGTTAGGCAGAGGCCTGCAAAGCCTCGCACACCAGTTCGATTCTGGTCGGCGCCTTCTCCCGGCGCAGGATCGGAGACGCCTGTTCGGCGAACGTCAGACGTCGAGGACGAAGTCGAACGTCGCCAGGCGGCGCCCCTTCGAGAGCCGCCACCGTTTGACGAGGCAGTCGGTGTCGAAGATGCCGTCGCTGCGGTTTCCCGCTACGCCGGGGAAGAAGAGCTGCGTCGTCAGCACGGGCTCTCTCGGTGCCTGCACCTTCACGTGGATGTGCTTCGTCCGGCCCGGATAGAGCCCCGGTACGACGGTGAAGAGCGTGTACTGGCCCTTGCCGTTCGTGAACTGGTGCCCGCGGAAGCGGTAGCCGCTGTTGTCGTAGGCGCCGCGGGCGTCGGCCTGCCAGAAGTCGATCAGGGCGTTCGGGACGGGCTTGCCTGCGGTGGTCAGCACGCGGCCGGTGAGGGTGAGCCGCGTGCCGACCGCGCCTGCGGGGAGGATCGACCTGCGCTTGGGCGAGTTCGGGGTGAAGTACGGGCCTTCGGTCAGCTCGGGCGTCGGGTCGTCGTCCGCGTCCATCACCGCCGGGGTCGCGGCCAGGGCGGGGGAGGAGAGGAGGTCGGCCTGGCCGGCGATGGCGGCGATGGGAGGGAGGACGAGGCCGAGCTCGAGGAGCCGGCGTCGGGTGAGCTATCTGTCGGAGTCGGTCATGGAGACAGCGTGCCGGACCCGCATGAGAGCCGCTTAAGATCGAGACGGCGTGGCGACCGGCGACCTGGATCTGCTCGGAGCCGGACGCGAGGCCGAGGTGTTCGCGTGGGACGAGGGCAGGGTGCTCCGGCTCGCCCGGGATCCGGCACGGGCCGGGATGATCGAGCGGGAGGCGGCCGCGCTGGCGGCGGCTCACCGCGCCGGCGCGAACGTGCCCGGGGTGCACGAGCGCGTCTCGCTCGAGGGCCGTCCCGGCGTGGTGCTCGACCGCATCGACGGGATCGACCTGCTCGACGAGCTCGAGCGGCGCCCCTGGAGGATCCTGTCGATCGCCCGGATTTTGGGTGAGCAGCACGCCGCGCTCCACCGCGTCGCAGCGCCGCCGGACCTGCCCGCCCTGCGCGAGGAACTCCGGCAGCGGCTGGAGTCGCCCCTCGTCCCCGACGACGTGCGTCGACTCGCGCTCGAGCGGCTCGACGAGCTTCCCGACGGCGATCGGCTCCTGCACGGCGACTTCCATCCGGCGAACCTCCTTCGCACCGCGCGCGGCTGCGTCGTGATCGACTGGACGAACGGGACGCGGGGCGACCCGGCCGCCGACGTGGCCAGGACGGTGCTGCTAACGGGAGGCGGGACTTTGCCGGACGACGTCTCTCGGATCATTCGCGTGATGGCCCCGCTCGCCCGGCGGCTGCTCGTGCACCGCTACCTGCGTGCCTACGCCGGTGCCGGGCCGCCGCTCGACGGCGAGCGGGTCGAGCGCTGGCTCCCCGTCTGGGCCGCGGCACGGCTCTCGGAGGACATCGAGGTCGAGCGCGACGCGCTGCTGGAGCGTGCGAGAGGCGCTACTTCTTCTTCGCGATCTCTTCGGTGACGTACGCGGTGACGTCGTCGATCTGCTTTTCGGTGAGCGTGTCCTTGAAGGCGGGCATGCCGCCGCCCCCGTTCGTGACCTGCTCCTTCACCTTGGCCGTATCGGCGGCGTTCGGGTTGCTGGCGAGGCTCGGGCCGCCGTTGCCGCCCGTGCCGGCGAGGCCGTGGCAGCCGGAGCAGTTGTCGGCCCAGACGGCCTTACCGGCGGTAGCGTCGGCGCCGCTCGTCGGCTCCGAGGGAGTCTCGCCGGCGTGCCCGGTTCCCTCGCCTTCGCCGCCGGCGGCGACCTCCTCCATCGTGCCGTCGAGCGAGAAGAGCCAGAGGTTGTCGCCGTGCTTGGTCGCGGCCAGCGCATTGCCGCCCGCGAGGAACGCGAGGTACTGCGTGCCGTCCTGCTCGAAGACGGTCGCGGTGCTGTTGGCGCCGGCCCCGGTCTGGAAGCTCCAGAGCGGGCCCTCGCCGGTCTCCGCGTCGTACGCCTCGAGGTCGCCGCCGTTGCGGCCGACGAAGACGAGCCCGCCGCCGGTGGTGACCGAGCCCGAGTAGCACGACTCGGTCGGCCAGTGCTTCTGCCACTCGATCTCGCCCGTCTTGGCGTCGATCGCGGTGAAGTAGCCGGGATGGTCGCCGAAGCCGGTGGTCACGAACGAGCCGCCGAGGTCGGCGACCGAGCCCTGCTTGCCGGGCGGCACTGCCTCGTGCGAGAGCACCAGGCCCGAGAAGGCGGCCTGCGCGCACACGTAGAACATCTCGGTCTCCGGGTTGTAGCTCGTGGGCTGCCAGTTCGTCCCGCCCTGCGGGCCGGGGACGACGACCGTGATCGCCTTGTCGTCGAACGGCGTGTACATCTCGTTGGCGCGCTTCACGGGGAGGTTCTTCAGGGGCCCGTTGAGCTTGAGCTGGCCGACGTTCTGCAGATGGTCGTCCGTCACCGTCTGCGGGATGAAGGGCGGATAGCTCGGGATCGGCTGCGTCTTCGCGGTCTTCTGGCTCGCGAGCTGCGGCACCGGCTTCTCCGGGATCGGGAGCAGGGGCTCGCCGGTCTCGCGGTCGAGCAGGTAGAGCCAGCCGGTCTTCGACGCCTGGGCGAGGCCCTTCTTGCCGTCGACGTCGAAGAGGACGACCGGGCTCGGGCCGTCGTAGTCCCAGATGTCGTGGTGAACCTGCTGGTAGTGCCAGCGGTACTTCCCCGTCTTCGCCTCGATCGCCACGATCGACGCCGTGAACAAGTTGTCGCCCTCGCGCTTGCTGCCGTTCAGGTCGGGTGAGGCGTTGCCGGTAGAGAAGTAGAGCAGGCCGAGCTCGGGATCCACAGCCGGCGTCTGCCAGACCGGAGCGCCGCCCGTCTTCCAGGCTTCATTGTCCTGCGGCCACGTGTCGTGCCCGGTCTCGCCGGGGCCCGGAATCGTCCAGAAGCGCCACTTCTGCTTGCCCGTCTTCGCGTCGAAGGCGGCGACGCGGCCGCGCAGCGAAAACTCGCCGCCGGAGCCGCCCACGATCACCATGCCGTCGTAGTAGAGCGGGGCGTGTGTCAGCGTGAAGCCGTCCTGCCAGCGCCCGACGGCCGTCTCCCAGGCCACCTTGCCGGTCTTCTGGTCGAGGGCGACGAGCTTCCCGTCGAGCCGGCCGAGGTAGACCTTGCCGTCGCCGAGCGCGACGCCGCGCGAGAGCCAGCCGCAGCAGACGGTGCTGATCGTCTGCTCCAGCTTCCCTTCGTACTGCCAGAGGATCCTGCCGCTCTTGACGTCGACCGCGAAGACGTCGTCGGCGCCCGTCGGCACGTACATCACGCCTTGATAGACGATCGGCTGTGCCTCGGCGGAGTACTTGGCCGCGACGCCGGAGCCCTTGAGGTCGGTCATCCAGACGCCCTTGAGGTCGCCGACGTTGTCGGTGTCGATCTCGTCGAGCGGCGAGTAGCGCTGGTTCGAGAGCGTGCCGCCGTTCGTCAGCCACGCTTCCTTCGGCTCCTCGGTCAGGTCGTCCGCCGAGAATGCCGGCGCCGGCTCGATCTGCGATGCGTCCGTGAAACCATCGTCGGACTGCTCGGGCTGACCGGCTTCCTTCGACGGCTCGTCGCTCGCCTGATCCTTGCCGATGGCGTAGCCGACGAGGCCGGCGGGGAGCAGGAGCAGGGCGAAGAGCACCCAGATGCCCGCGTCCATGAACGCGTCGTACCAGCCTCGTTTCCTGCGCGTCCGAGCCACCTGTGCTCCGGTATGTACGGAACGCGGAGGTCGCAAACGTCAGGCGACGGCGAGCACGACGAGCGCGATCACGCCGGCGCAGGCGAGCAGGACGCACGCGAAGGCGGCAAGCGCCGCCAGCCCGAGGGCCGGCGGCGTCAGCACGCGGAGCGGCAGTGCGATCCCCGCGACGTCCCGCACCGACCCGATCGAGCTGCGAAGACGCCAGATCAGGAAAGGCGCGTCTCGCAGCCGCGCCGTCCTCGCGCCGCCGGCGACGCGTGCGAGCTCCGACAACCGTTCCTGGCCTTCGCCGGGCACCCGTCGGAGCCGGTCCGGCAGCGAGATCAGCTCGAGCACGCCCTGGGCGAAGACGAGGACGACCACGGCGGGGGCGAGCAGCACGAGCGTCACGACCGCGTCGAGCGCGTCGAAGCCGTCGTCGCGGCGGAGGAGGAGCGCAATCAGCGCGACGCCTGCCACGCTCGCCGCAGCGAGCCGGCGCAGCTGGCGGACGAGACCGCGGACGAGCCGGTCGATCCTCGTGAACTGCTCCGTCGAGATCGGCAGCCGCGGCATCGCGGCACGCTAGCGCGTCGGCTGCTCGCTCGGGGCGCGCGCGGCGATCAGCGCGGTCGGACAGATCCAGTAGCGGATCTCGCCGCGCATGCCGCGCCGCGTGCACGAGTCCTTGGACATGTCCGGGTAGCCGGTCAGGGTGCCGGGCCGGCACTCGAGCCATTCGCTGCCGGCCGGCGCGGCCGCGGTCAGCGACGCGCAGGTGCCGAACAGGCCGCTTCGCTCGAGCGCATGCTCGCGCTTGGCGATGGCGAGGACCGAGGCGATCAGTGCTGCGGCGAAGACGATCCGGGACATTGGGGGGCTCCGGAGGTGGGGGGTTGCGATCTCCGCCGCAGGAGGAGATCTCGTCGAAGCATGAGCGATGGACGCCCGGCTGGAAATCACTCGTTCGAGCCGTCTGAGAGGATCGGCGGATGGTCGACCCGCTCGAGCGCTGGCGTGCCCTGGGGCTGCCGGACAAGCCGGACTACGCAGGACTGCTGACGTTCGGCGGCGCGCCGTACACCGAGGACGCGGCCGAGCTGGCCGGCGTCGACGTCGCGATCGTCGGCGCGCCGACCGACGACCTCGTCTCCGATCGCCCCGGAACGCGATTCGCGCCGCGCGCGATCAGGGCGGCGGGGTGCCCGCCCGGGCCGCACCTGGAGGCGGGCGTCGACGCGTTCGCGGAGCTGAAGATCGTCGACTTCGGGGACGCGCCCGTGCTCCCGGCAGACCCGGA
Organism: uncultured Gaiellaceae bacterium; assembly: GCA_963827015.1. GTDB lineage: Bacteria > Actinomycetota > Thermoleophilia > Gaiellales > Gaiellaceae > Gaiellasilicea. Next base: position 111,253 of record CAWGZI010000024.1, read on the forward strand.
GCGGACCCATGCGGCGATCGAGGCGCTCGTCGGCGAGGTCGTCGACGCGGCCGTCGTCCCGATCGTGCTCGGCGGCGACCACTCGGTCTCGGAGCCCGACGTTCGTGCCGTTGCTCGCCGCCATGGGCCGGTCGGCCTCGTCCACTTCGACACGCACACCGACACCGGCCGCGAGGTCTTCTCGGTCGAGCGCTCGCACGGAACGCCGATGTTCAGGCTCGTCGAGCAGGGTCACGTCGATCCGGCGCGGTATGTCCAGATCGGCCTGCGGGGCTATTGGCCCGGCCCGGACGAGTTCGGCTGGCAGGCCGAGCACGGGATCACCTCGCTCTTCATGCACGACGTGCGCGAACTCGGGATCGACGCGGTCGTCGAGCGCGCGCTCGAGGTGGTTAGCGACGGCCCGACCTTCCTGACCGTCGACGTCGACGTGCTGGATCCCGCGTTCGCGCCGGGCACCGGCACGCCCGAGCCCGGGGGGATGAGCTCCGGCGACCTGCTCCGAGCGTGCCGCGCGATCGCCGCGCGGGCGCGCCTCGTCGGCGCGGACGTCGTCGAGGTACTGCCGACCGCGATCGGCTCGGCCGACGTGACGGCGCTCGTGGCCGAAAGAGTCGTCCGCGAGATCCTGACCGGGCTCGCGCTGGCGAGACGGACTTAGTTGCTGTCAGCAACTAACTAGGAGGTTTCAACCGTTTCGCCCACGCCTCCCCGGCCGCGCGGCCTTCGGGCGTGGCGAGGAAGTGCTCGAGCGGGACGTGCAGGAATGTGCCGTCGGCTTCGGCCAGCAGCTCTCCGTCGAGCCGCAGCTCGGCTGCGATCTCGATCCGGCGGCCGCGCTCCGAGGTCACCGTGGCCGAGACCCGGAGCGGCACGTTGATCGGCGCCGGCTTGCGGAAGCGGATCGCGATCCGCGCCGTCACGGTCGGAAAGCGGTGCCAGGTCGCGAGCAGGCCGCACGCCTCGTCGAGCGCGGCGCCGACGATGCCGCCGTGCGCGATCCCGGGGCCGCCTTGGTGGTGGACGCCGAACGTGACGTCGGCTGCGTATGTCGCTGCGCCTTCCTGCCCGGGAAGCGCCATACGCAGTCCGAGCTCGTGGTCGCCGCAGCCGAAGCACGACGGATCGTGATGGGGCGGGATCCGGTCTATGCGGCGAACGGCAGCTGGATGTCGGAGACGTCCAGCCCCATGCTCGAGGCCATCCGGATCCCGTCGCGCACGTCCTCCTGGAGCCGCCGGATGTCGGTCTCGCGCATAACGTTCCCGATCCAGGCGCGCTCCTTCGGCCGCCAGAGCGCGTGCTCGACGAAGATCGGCAGCAGTCGGTTGGCGGCCTTGACCAGCCGGTCCTTGGTCTGCTTCGACGCACCCTCCAGCAGGACGCGCTCGTACGCGACCCCGGCGCTGTGGTGGATCCCGTCGTCGATCGTGAGCCGGTTGCAGAGATCCTCGAGCAGCGTCCCGCGCGACGAGCGCGCGATCAGCCGGAACCGGGGGATGATCAGCCGCTCGAAGAAGACCTGCATCTGGAACACCTTCTCCTCGAGCGTCTCCGCCTCGAGCGTCATCTTCGCCAGCTCGTCGAGATGCGGGTCGCGTTCGGCGACGCCCCCGGCCTCGTTGGCGAGCTTCAGCCACGCCTCCACGTGCCGAGCCTCGTCCTGCACCATCGTCGAGTAGTAGAGCTTCGCCTCGCGGTGCGGCGCCATGTTCAGGAGCTGGCCCGCCATCGAGACCGCGAGCTCGTCGGCCTGCAGCTGCTGCGTGATCACCGACCGCCAGACCGCCCGGCGCCGCTCCTTCTTCTCGGCCGAGGCGCCGGCCCGCGTCTCCGGGATCGGCGGCAGCTCCCCCCAGGGCATGTCGCGCACCTGCCACTCCTGCTTCTTCGCCAGCTCGTAGAAGCGGAGAACGCCGCGGCCCTTGTTGTCCTGGGCGGCGTCGTCGGCCGCCTGCCGCTCCGCCTCGATCAGCGGTGCGAACGTCGGGTCTGCGTTGATCGGCTCCTCGGCCGGCTCGACCGTCATCGGCGGAAGCTTATCGCCGTTCAGCGCAGCCCTCCGCGCTCATGGTGCGCCTGGAAGAAGTTCTCGGACCCTGCGGTGGCCATCGCGGACGAGGCCGAGATCTCCAGCGCGAGGGCCGCGGCCGCGACGATCTGCGCGAAACGGTGCACCTTGCCGCCGCCCGCGCAGCCGAGCAGTGCCAGCCAGTCGCGTGCGTAGGGAAGCGTGGTGCCGCCGCCCACCGTTCCGACCTCGAGCCCCGGAAAGCGGATCGCGGCGTGGAGGCCGCCGTCCTCGGTGCGGTGGGCCGTCCCGTGCGCCATCGAGCTCGTCCCGACCATGCCGAGATCCTGTCCCGTGCAGGCGAAGACGGCCGCGATCGCGGACGCGGGCGTGAAGGCGACCGACTGCATCCCCGACGCGACCGCGCCGTGCGTCCCCGCCCAGGAGAGCTCGAGCAGGTCGTCGACCGTCGTCCGCAGCACGCGCCGGACCGTCTCCGCGTCGAGCGTCGCCTCGGCCAGCACCGTCTTGCCGTGCCCCGACTGGAAGAACTCGAACGACGGCTTCTTGTCGCCGCCCATGTTCGCCTCGAGGATCGAGCGCTCCGGCTTCACCGGCGCCTGCTGCATCACGTAGCCCATGTTCAGCGCGTAGCTGTTCCGCGTCATCATGTTCGGCCCGCATGCGTCGCCCGTCGTCCACGCCCAGAGGACGTGACACATCGGCCCGACGACGTGCGTCTTCACCTCGCGCAGCTTCGCCCGCTTCGAGAGCGAGGGGTCGTCGAGGGAGGCGAGGAAGGCGCGGAGCTCGTCGAGCGAGCCCTCGAGCCATCTTGCAAGAGCAACGGCATCTTCCGTGTCTTTGCAGATAAAGCAAGATGCTCGCGTCATTCTGTCGCGAATCACATACGTTCGGAAGCCGCCGGAGGTCGCGGCGGCTTTCATCCCGCGCGACATCGACGCAGACAGCCCGCCTTCCGTGTGGGCGAGCGGGACGAGGATCTCCTCCTGCTGCCGGCCGAGCTCGCGCAGCGTGCCCTCCGGCTCCTCGAGCTCGTACTGCCCGAGCTCGACGACGAGCGGGCCCACGACCGAGACCGGGATCACGGCGGCGCCGGTGTGCGACTCCTGCGCCCGCGACCACGACTCGTCGTCGTGGGAGAGCGGCGCGTCGCCGACGACGCCTCTGACCGCTTCGCGGCGCGCGCTGATCGATTCGGCGTCGTTCTTGCGAGGCCAGCGCATCGGCAGAGCTTATTGTGGCGCCCGTGACGGCGACGCTGATGGACGGAAAGGCGCTGGCGGCGCGGATCCGCGAGGAGGTGGCGGGCGAGGTGGCGGCGGCCCCGCGCCCGATCGGCCTCGCGACCGTGCTCGTCGGGGACGACCCCGCCTCGGACGTCTACATCAGGATGAAGCACAAGGCGACGCTCGAGGTCGGGATCGAGGCGCGCGACCTCCGCCTGCCGGCGGAGACGAGCGAGGCAGAGCTGCTGGAACTCGTCGCCGAGCTGAACGCCGACGATGCCGTCGACGGGATCCTGGTGCAGCTGCCGCTGCCCGACCAGATCGACGAGGGGAAGGTCATTCGCGCGGTCGACCCGGTCAAGGACGTCGACGGCTTCCATCCCGTCAACGCCGGCCTCTTGCTCGCCGGCACACCGGGCCACGTTCCCGGAACGCCGCTCGGGGTGCTCGCGTTGCTCGACGAGTACGGCGTCGAGCTCGAGGGTGCGAACGCGGTCGTGATCGGCCGCAGCGACATTGTCGGCAAGCCCGCCGCGCTGCTGCTCCTGCACCGCCACGCGACGGTGACGATCTGCCACTCCCGCACGCGCGACCTCGCTGCCGAGACCGCCCGGGCCGACGTCGTCGTCGCCGCCGTCGGCGTCCCGGGGATCGTGACGGCCGCGATGGTCAAGGAGGGCGCGGCGGTCGTGGACGTCGGCATCAACCGCACCGAGGAGGGCCTCGTCGGCGACGTCGACCCGGCGGTTGCCGAGCGCGCGGGGCTGCTGACGCCGGTGCCCGGAGGCGTGGGTCCGATGACGATCGCGATGCTGCTGAGGAGCACGGTTCGGGCCGCGCGATACCGCCGGAATGAGCTTGCACATCCCGCCGCGTAGGGCTATGGTTCGCGCGCTGTATCAAGGTCGGCGGCTCGGTGCCCGGGCCGTCGCTTCATCGCAAGGAGGAAGTCCAGTTGGCTCAGGGCACCGTTAAGTGGTTCTCGAACGAGAAGGGGTACGGGTTCATCGAGCGGGAGGGTGGCGAGGACGTCTTCGTACACTTCTCCGCGATTTCGATGGACGGCTACAAGTCGCTGACCGAGGGTCAGCGTGTGGAGTTCGAAGTCGTCCAGGGCCCCAAGGGCGCCCAGGCGGCGAACGTCACAGCCGCCTAAAGACCTTTTCGGAATCGAGCTTCGAGGGGCTCCCGGAAGGGGGCCCTTCCTTTTGGAAGGATGGCGCAATGGCAATCACGCGTGAAGAGGTGCTCCACGTCGCCAAGCTGGCGAGCCTGGAGCTGACCGAGGAGGAGGTCGAGCGCCTGACCGGCGAGCTCTCGGCGATCCTCGAGGCGGTCTCGAAGGTCAGCGAGCTCGACCTTGCCGACGTGCCGCCGACCTCCCACCCGCTCGCGCTCGTCAACGCGTGGGCGGAGGACGAGCCGCGGCCGTCGCTCTCGCTCGACGACGCCTTCGCGAACGCGCCGGCGCGCGACGGCGATCTCTTCAAGGTGCCGCCGACCGCATGATCGACACGCTTCGACTCACGGCCGAGGAAGCGCTCGGGCTGCTCGAGCGCAAGGAGGTCTCCGGCGCCGAGCTGCACCGGGCCTACCTCGACGCGGTCGCCGAGCGGGACGGCGAGCTCCACTGCTACCTCCGCACCGTCGACGAGGCCGTCGGTGATGGCGTCCCGATCGCGCTCAAGGACGTGATCTCGACGAAGGGCGTCGAGACGACGGCCGGCTCGAAGATCCTCGCCGGCTACGTGCCCGTCTTCGACGCCACGGTCGCGGCGCGCTGCCGTCAGGCCGGGCTGCCCGTGATCGGGAAGACGAACACGGACGAGTTCGCGATGGGCTCCTCGACCGAGAACTCGGGCTACGGGCCGACGCACAACCCCTGGGACCCGGAGCGGGTCCCGGGCGGTTCCGGCGGCGGCACCGCAGCCGCGGTCTCCGCGGGCCTCGCGCCGTGGGGCCTCGGCTCCGATACCGGCGGCTCGATCAAGCAGCCCTCGGCACTCTGCGGCAACGTCGGGCTGCGCCCGACGTACGGATCGGTCAGCCGCTACGGCGTCGTCGCGCTGGCCTCGAGCCTCGACCAGATCGGGCCGGTGGCCAAGAACGTCCGCGACTGCGCGCGCCTCTACTCGATCATCGCCGGCAAGGACCCCGCCGACTCCACCACGGTCGACGTGCCGGACGTGGAGCTGCCGGAGGGGGAGAGCCTCGAGGGGCTGCGGATCGGCGTCCCGACGGAGATGAACGAGGCGGAGGGGATCGCCCCCGGGGTCGCCGCAGCCGTGGAGAAGACGATCGAGCTCGCGCGCGAGCTCGGCGCCGAGGTGGAGGAGTGCCGGCTGCCCCGCTCGGTCGAGTACGGGCTTGCCTGCTACTACCTCGTGATGCCGGCGGAGGCGTCGTCGAACCTCGCCCGCTACGACGGTGTCCGCTACGGCCCCCGCGTCGATGCGGACACGTACTACGAGATGGTGGAGCGCACGCGTGACGCCGGCTTCGGGGACGAGCCGAAGCGCCGGATCATGCTCGGCACCTACGCGCTCTCGGCCGGCTACTACGACGCGTACTACGGGCAGGCGCAGAAGGTGCGGACGCTGATCATCCGCGAGCACGCGGCCGTCTTCGAGCGCTTCGACCTGATCGTCTCGCCGACCTCGCCGACCGTCGCGTTCAAGCTCGGCGAGAAGGCGGCGGACCCCCTGGCGATGTACGCCTCCGACCTGCTCACGATCCCGTCCTGCATGGCCGGCCTGCCGGGGCTGAACGTCCCCTGCGGCCTCTCCGAGGGGCTCCCCGTCGGCCTGCAGCTGATCGGGCCGCAGCTCTCCGAGAAGCACTCTCTTCAGGGTCGGCCACGCGCTCGAGCGCGCCATTGGCTTCGACCCCGTCCCGGAGCGGCTCCGTGGCTGAATGGGAACCGGTCGTCGGGCTCGAGATCCACGTCCAGCTGAAGACGAGGACGAAGATGTTCTGCCGCTGCGCGAACGGCTTCGGGGGCGAGCCGAACACGCAGACGTGCCCGGTCTGCCTCGGGTTCCCGGGGGCATTGCCGGTCGCGAACCGGCGCGCGATCGAGTGGACGATCAAGCTCGGGCTCGCCCTCGACTGCGAGATCGCGTCGCACGCCGTCTTCGCGCGGAAGAACTACTTCTACCCCGACCTGCCGAAGGGCTATCAGATCTCGCAATACGATCTACCGTCTTGCATCAACGGCAAGGTGCTAGTACCGACGCCAGACGGAGACCACGAGATCGGTATCGTCCGCGCGCACCTCGAGGAGGACGCGGCGAAGACGACGCACGTCGGCGGGCGCACGGGCCGCATCGGCGGCGCCGATTACTCGCTCGTCGACTTCAACCGCGGCGGCACGCCGCTCGTCGAGATCGTCACCGGCCCGGACATCCACTCCTCCGACGACGCGCGCCGCTTCCTGCAGCTGCTGCGACAGACGATCGTCGAGCTCGGCATCTCGGACGCCGAGATGGAGAAGGGGACGCTTCGCGTCGACGCGAACGTCTCCGTGCGGCCGGCGGGTGCGTCCGAGCTGCGCACGCGTTGCGAGCTGAAGAACATGAACTCGTTCCGCTTCGTCGCGCAGGGGATCGACGCCGAGGTCAAGCGCCAGATCGAGATCTACGAGTCCGGCAACGACGTCGTGCAGGAGACGTACGACTTCGACGCCGCCTCGGGAGCGCTGACCGCGCGCCGGTCGAAGGAGGAGGCAGACGACTACCGGTACTTCCCGGAGCCGGATCTCGTGCCGGTCGAGCCGCCGGCCGACCTCGTCGAGAGCCTGCGCGCGGAGCTGCCCGAGAGCCCCGCGCGGCGGATCCGGCGGATCGAGGGCGAGCTCGACCTCGACCGCGCGGTCGTGCTCGTCACCGGCGGGCTCGACGGGCTCTGGCAGTCGACCGTCGCGGCGGGGGCGGATCGCGTCGCCGCGGCGAACGTGATCGCGAACCGCCTCGCCGGCGTCGATGGCGGCGCCGTCGATCCGCGCGAGCTCGCGAAGCTCGTCGAGGCGCGCGACCGGATCCCGCGCACCGCACTCGACGAGGCGCTGGCGAAGGTCGCCGAGCCCGGTTTCTCGGCCGACCCCTTCCTCGCCCAGGAGGCGGTGTCGGACACCGCGGAGCTCGGTCCGATCGTCGACCGGATCCTGGAGGCGAACCCGGGTCAGGTCGCCGCGTACAAGGGCGGCAAGGAGGGCCTGCTCGGCTATTTCGTCGGCCAGGTGATGAAGGAGACCGGCGGCAAGGCCAACGCCCGCGCGGTCAGCGAGCTCGTCCGCGAGAAGCTCCAGTAGCCTCTCGCGCATGAACCCCGACTTCCGCAGGGTCGCCTTGATCGCCGCCGCGCTCGGCCTCCTCGTCAGCCTCTTCTTCGCGCTCCGCGAGAACGGCGACGACGAGGCCGGGACGACGACCGCGCAGACGACGACCGCACAGACGACGACCGAGGCGCCGCCGACCACGACCGAGGCGCCACCACCGACGACGACCGAGGCGCCGCCGGCGACGACGAGCCAGGGCCCCGGCACGGTCCGGATCGATTACACGATCACGGGCGGCAGGCCGGAAGGCGGAATCGCCCGCGACTCGGTCGCCCGCGGCCGCATCGTCGTCATCCGCGTCACCTCCGACGTCGCCGACCACGTTCACGTCCACGGCTACGACCTGATGGCCGACGTGGCTCCCGGCGCGCCGGCGACGATCCGCTTCACGGCCGACGCCCCCGGCCGCTTCGAGATCGAGCTCGAGGACAGCGGCGTCCAGATCGCCGAGCTCGAGGTTCGCCCCTGAACCTGCTCGCACACGGGATCGGCGGCGTCACCGACCTGCCGATTCCGTACTGGATGGTGATCTGGGGCGGCACGACGGTCGTCGTCCTCTCCTTCATGGCGCTGGGCGTCCTCTGGAAGCGCCCGCAGCTCGAGCGCCGACAGGCGGGGAGGCCGCTACCCGCCGGCCTGGAGCGCGTGCTCCGCTCGAGCGCGCTCCGGATCCTCCTCGGCGCGGTCTCCGCCGGCCTGCTCGTGCTCGTCTTCCTCACGGCGCTGATCGGCGAGCCGACGTCCTCGATCAACCTCGCGCCGACCTTCATCTACGCGATCTTCTGGATCGGGCTCGCCTTCGCCCAGGTCGTGCTGGGCAATGTCTGGGCGGTGCTGAATCCGTGGCTCGCGATCGCGGACGCGGTCGCCTGGGTGTGGCGGAAGCTCGGCCAGGAGTGGACGCCGCCGCTCGCATACCCCGAGCGGCTCGGCGTCTGGCCGGGCGCGATCCTGCTCTTCTGCTTCGCCGCACTCGAGCTCGCCTACGCCGAGCCCGCCAGCCCCCGGGCGCTGGCGCTCGCGATCGCGATCTACAGCTACGCGATGTGGTTCGGCATGGCCGCCTTCGGCCGGAGGACGTGGGACGAGAACGGCAACGGCTTCACCGTCTACTTCGGGTTGCTCGCGCGGATCGCGCTCGTTCGGCGAGCGCGAGGGTCGCCTCGTCCTGAGGACGCCGCTCTCCGGGCTGGCCGGAATCGAGCCGACGCGGGGGATCGTCGCCTTCGTCGCCGTCATGCTCGGCACCGTCGGCTTCGACGGGCTCAGCCGCGCGCCGTTCTGGCAGAACTTCATCGCCGACGCCGAGGCTCCGTACGTCATCGACGCGCCGCGCACGGCCGAGCTGATCACGACGGGGCTCACGCTCGCCGGCATGGCCGGCTGCGTCCTCATCGTCGCGCTCGCCTACCTCGGCGCGATCAGGATCGCGGAGCGGATCGTCGACGCCAACCGGCCGCTCGCGCCCGACTTCATCCTCAGCCTCGTGCCGATCGCGTTCGTCTACGCGGTCGCCCACTACTTCACGTTCCTCATCATCCAGGGCCAGTACGTCTGGCCGCTCGCCTCCGACCCGTTCGGGTTCGGCTGGAACCTCTTCGGCACGCTGGACTACGCCGCGAACATCGCGCCGTTCTCCCCCAACACCGTGCGCTGGGTCCAGGTCGGCGCGCTCGTCACCGGCCACGTGGCCGGGCTCGCGGTCGCCCACGACCGCGCGATCACGATCCTGCCCACCCGCGACGCGCTGCGCTCCCAGTACGCCATGCTGGCGCTGATGGTGCTCTACACGATCTGCGGGCTGTGGCTGCTCTCGCTGGGGCAGTAGCGCCGCTCGCCCACGGCGGCGTCGGCGGCGCGATCGTCGAGGCGCTGCTCGCGCTCTCGGTCGCCGGCATCTTCCTGGCCGTCTATCTGCGGGAGCGGCGCGCAGGCCGCTCCCGCGATGACGAACGCGACGTGCGCTAGATCAGGCCGCAGTAGCGGGCCGTGTTCGGCCACGGATAGAAGCCGCGGCCGCTGCGGTACGCGCGCTCGGCGACCCACATCTGCTCCGCGGCGGTCCAGTTGTCCGCCGTGCCCTTGCGTCGCAGCAGCTCGCGGCCGTACGTGCGCTGGAAGGAGATGTCCATCTGCAGGCCGCCGTAGTAGCCGTTGCCGGTCCGGGTCGCCCAGCCCTGGTGGGGATGCCGCTCGTAACGGTGGATGCACAGCCACTCGCGGCGATGCGGCGGGTTCTGCGCCAGACGCTTCGCGCGCGCCGCGCGCTTGCGCCAGAGATCGCGGACCCACGTCAGGTACGCCTGGTCCCTGCTCCGCCGCTCGCTGAAGAGCGTCGGCGTCCTCGGCTTGCTCATCAGCTTCTGCCAGCGCCAGGTCTGGGTGCGATACGCGGCGATCGCGTCGAGGCGCGCGAGGCGCGCCGCGTTCGACGTCGCAGCCTTCGGCTCCGTGGCCGTGGCCGCGCCGAGCGCGATCGACAGGGCGCCAGCGACCACGAGCAGGCGTACGAACGGGTTCTTCACATGACCTCCAAGATCGTTGACACGGACGCGCGCACCGGGCACGGAGAAGCCGCAGGTGCCCGGGCGGCAGGTGTTAGCCGGGGCAGGCTAGCAATTGTCCTGTTTGCAAAGAGTAAGAACTGCTACCGAGCGGAGACGGTCCCTGCATACAAAAGTCCTGCACCTGCGGCGATGAAGGCGGACGTCTCGGCGGCGCCGAGGCCCGCGAGGGCGCTTCCGGCCGCCGCCAGCGCGAAGCCGGCCAGCAGGAGCGCGTTGCCCACGGGCCGGCGCCGGAAGCCGCGCACGGCCACCGCGATCAAGGCGATCGAGCCCGCGACGTTCCCGGCGATCGCGAGGATCCGGGCGGGAAAGAGGGCGAGGTGCTCCTGTGCCTCCGGGATCGAGCTGCCCGAGATCGGTGTCTCGAGCGGGGCGGCCAGCGCGACCCCGATCGCGAGCCCGGCGTAGACGAGCGCGACCGGGCCCGCGATCCGCACGCCCGCGAGCAACAGCGAGCCGGCGCCGAGGAGGGCCGCCGTCAGCAGGCCGCCGAAGAGGTAGTAGGCGCGGAAGCTGCCCTCGTTCCAGCCCGCGGCCGACCCCGCTGCGATCGCGGCCGCGCCGAAGGCGTACGCCGCGAGCCCCGCGCTCCAGGCGAGCAGATGGGGGTGTCGTTGCTCGCGCCAGCGCCCGGCGAGCAGCCCGGCGAGGCGGAGCGTGAGCAGCGCGGCGCCGAACGCGAGGATCGCTTCCACGACGGGGAGCGTAGTGAGATTGTGTGACTGGAACACAAAGTTCCCGTCCTGCCACCGCGCTAGGGTGCGGCGATGGCGCAGAAGCGGTACCTGTTCACGCCCGGGCCGACCCCGGTGCCGCCGCAGGTGCTCGCCGCGCTCGCCGAGCCCGTGCTCCACCACCGCGCGCCCGACTTCCGCGAGGTCTACGCGCGCGTCCTCGCGCGGCTGAAGGAGGTGCACCGGACTGAGAGCGAGGTGCTCCTCTTCACCTGCTCGGGCACCGGTGCCTTCGAGTCGGCGATCGTCAACCTCTGCTCGCCCGGCGAGCGCGTGCTGGCCGTATCGGCCGGCTCCTTCGGCGAGCGCTGGGCGGCGATGGCGCGCACGTACGGCTGCGAGGTCGAGCAGCTTCGCTACGCCTGGGGCGAGACGCCGACGCCCGACGACCTCCGCGCGAAGCTGGCCCAGATCGAGCCGGTCACGCTCGTCTTCCTCGTCCACTCCGAGACCTCGACCGGCGTCGTCGCCGACGTCCAGGCTCTGGCGGCGGTCGCGAAGGAAGCGGGCGCGCTCGTCGTCGTCGACGCGGTCTCCAGTCTCGGCGCGGTGCCGCTCGAGCAGGACGACTGGGGCCTCGACGTCGTCGTCTCCGGCTCGCAGAAGGCCCTGATGACGCCGCCCGGGCTCGCGACGGCCTCGGTTTCGCCCGCCGCGTGGGAGCAGGTCGCGCGCGCGACCCTGCCGAGCTTCTACTTCGACTGGGAGCGGACGCGGAAGGCGCAGGAGCAGCTCGACAGCGCGTTCACGCCCGCCGTTTCGCTGATCGTCGCCCACGACGTCGCGCTCGGGCTGCTGCTCGAGGACGGCCTCGAGAACGCGTTCGAGCGGCACGTCCGGCTCGGCCGCGCCTGCCGCGCCGGGATCAAGGCGATGGGGCTCGAGCTCTTCTCCCCGGACGAGGACCGCTCCGCCGTCGTCACCGCCGCGCGGATGCCGGAGGGGCTGGACTCGAGCGAGCTCACGCTGGCGCTGCGGGAGCGGCACGGCGTCACGATCGCCGGCGGCCAGGGCGAGCTGAAGGACGCGATCTTCCGGATCGGGCACATCGGCTGGTACGACGAGTTCGACATCGCAACGGCTCTGAACGCGGTGGAGCTCGTCCTGCACGAGCTCGGTGCTCAGGTCGAGCGCGGCGTCGCCGCCTCGCGCGCGCTCGAGGTCTACGCGGAAGGGACGCCGGTCTGAAGGTCCTCGTGCGGGAGGCGATCGCCCCCGCCGGTGTCGAGCTCCTGCGCTCGCGCTTCGACGTGGACGAGGACGCCGACTCGCCGCTCGAGGAGATCATCGGCGACTACGACGCGATCGTGATCCGCTCGGCGACGAAGCTGACGGCCGGCGTGATCGAGCGCGCCGGGCGGCTGAAGGTGATCGGCCGCGCGGGCGTAGGGGTGGACAACGTCGACGTCGATGCGGCCACGCGGCGCGGGATCGTCGTCGCGAACGCGCCGGACTCCACCGTCGTCTCCGCCGCCGAGCACACGATCGGCCTGCTCGTCGCGCTCGCGCGCAACATCCCGCAGGCGCACGCGGCGCTCAAGGACGGACGCTGGGAGCGCTCGCGCTGGGGCGGGATCGAGCTCGCCGACAAGACGCTGGGCGTGCTCGGCTTCGGCCGGATCGGCCGGCAGGTCGCACGCCGCGCGCTCGGGCTCGGGATGCGCGTGATCGGCTACGACCCGTTCGTGGCGCCCGAGCGGTTCCGGGAGCTCGGCGCGGAGCACGCGCAGACGCCGACGGAGGTCTTCGCCGCGGCCGAGTTCCTGACGCTGCACCTGCCCTTGACCGACGAGACGCGCGGCTTCGTGGACGCCGAGGCGCTCGCGCAGATGCGCGACGGCGTCCGCATCGTCAACGCAGCCCGCGGCGAGCTCGTCGACGAGGCGGCGCTCGCCCAGGCGGTCCGGGACGGGAAGGTGGCGGGCGCGGCGCTCGACGTCTTCTCGGCCGAGCCGTACGAGGGCGAGCTGCTCGGGCTCGACAACGTCGTCGTCACGCCGCACCTGGCCGCGTCGACCGAGGAGGCGCAGGACCGTGCGGGCGTGATCGTCGCCGAGCAGGTGGTCGCGGCGCTCGAAGGCGGCCTCGTCACGAACGCGCTCAACATCCCGATCGTCGGCGCCGAGGATCTCGAGCTGCTCGGGCCGTACATCCCGCTCTCGGCGAAGCTCGGCCGCCTGGCCGTCGAGCTCGCGGGCGGGCATCCGCGCCGGATCGCGCTCTCGTTCAACGGCGCGATCGCCGACTACGACACGCGGCTGCTGACGGTCGCGGCGCTGAACGGGGCCTTCCAGGGCCGCGTCGAGCAGGCCGTCAACTACGTCAACGCGCCCGTGATCGCGGCCGAGCGCGGGATCGAGGTGACCGAGGAGCGCTCGGCGAAGACGCGCGACTACACGAGCCTCGTCACCGTGACCGTCGACGAGACGCGCGTCTCCGGGACGATCGTCGGCCCCGAGCACCGCCACTTCCTGGCCGGCGCGCTCGGGTTCGCGATCGACCTCCAGCTCTCGCCGCGGATGGTGTTCTTCCGCTACGACGACGTGCCCGGCGTGATCGGCCGCGTCGGGACGATGTTCGGCGAGGCGGGGGTCAACATCGCCAACATGGCCGTCTCGCGGACGAAGGAGGGCGGCAAGGCGCTGATGGCGCTGGCGATCGACTCCGAGCCGCCGCCGGAGCTCGTGCAGCGGATTCGCGGGGAGGGTTTCGACGATGCGCAGTTCATCGCCATCTGATCCGGCCCTGCAGGGCCGGGGCGGCGGGTGGGTGCTCGCGCAGACCGTCCTGATCGTGCTGATGGTCGTGCTCGTCTTCCTGCCGCCCTATTGGCCGCGCCAGTTCAGCTTCGTCGGAATCCCGCTCGCTGTCGTCGGAGCGCTCGGGTTCGGGTGGGCGGCTCGGTCACTTGGCAAGTCGCTGACGCCGTACCCGCGTCCGCGCGAGAGCGGCGAGCTGATCGTGACGGGCCCGTACAAGTTCCTCCGCCACCCGATCTACGCGGCCGGGTTCCTCTTCTTCCTCGGCGTCGGGCTCTCGTCGAGCCTGCCCGCGACGCTCGGCGCGATCGCGCTGGGCGCGCTCTGGTGGCGGAAGGCGGCGGTCGAGGAGGCGCACCTCACCGCCCGCTTCCCGGAGTACGCGGACTACCGCGCCCGCGTCCGCCGGCTGTAGGGGAGTCGAGGCTTGGAGTGCGCCCGGACGGGTACCCTTCCCTCGTGCGCGCGACCTGGCCCGAGCCCGTGGAACGGGTCGCCGCCTACCTCCGTGAGGCAGGCGCCGAGGCTCGCATCGAGGAGCTCGAATCCGGCACGGCGACGGCCGCCGATGCCGCCAAGGCCGCGGGCTGCACGCTCGAGCAGATCGTCAAGTCGCTGGTCCTCGTCTGCGACGGTGAGCCCGTCCTCGCGATGATCCCCGGCGACCGCAAGGCCGACCTCGACAAGATCGCGCGTGCCGCCGGAGCCTCCGAGGCCCGGATCGCGCGGGCGGCCGAGGTCGAGGAGGCGACGGGCTTCGAGCCCGGCGCCGTCGCTCCCTTCCCGCTGCCGAAGGTCGAGCGCGTCATGATCGACCAGAGCCTGCTCGGCCACGAGCTCGTCTGGGTCGGCGCCGGCTCGACCAGCCACATCGCAGCCTTGAACCCCGGCGTCCTGGCGCGCCTCGCACGCGCGCAGTCCATGGACGCCGTCCAGGCATCCACCTACCATTCGCCCCGAGAGGAGCACTGACGATGCGCGAGACAGAGACGATCTGGATGAACGGTGAGTTCATCGACTGGCACGACGCGAAGGTGCACGTAGGCGTCCACGGGCTGCACTACGGCACCGGCGTCTTCGAGGGCATCCGCTGCTACGAGACGCCCGACGGCCCCGCTGTCTTCAGGCTGCGCGAGCACCTCGAGCGCCTCGACAACTCGGCCAAGCTGCTCCACATGGAGCTGCCGTACTCGGTCGAGGAGATCCGGACGGCGATGCACGAGCTGATCGGCCGGAACGGCCTCGCCGAGTGCTACGTGCGGCCGTTCGCGTTCTACGGCTACGGCGAGCTCGGCGTGCACACGAAGGGGAACCCGGTCGAGGTCGTGATCATGAGCTGGCCGTGGGCGAACTACCTCGGCGACGAGAACGCCAGCACGGGCATTCGCGCCAAGATCTCCTCCTGGAACCGCGTCGGCGCGAACGTGATCCCGCACGTCGCGAAGGCGACCGGGATCTACCTCAACTCGATGCTCGCCGTGCACGAGGCTCAGCGCGCGGGCTACGACGAGGCGATCCTGCTCACGGCCGAAGGCTTCGTCGCCGACGGCTCGGGCGAGAACGTCTTCATCGTCAAGGACGGCAAGATCTGGACGCCGCCGCTCTCCACTTCGATCCTGCCGGGCATCACCCGCGACAGCGTGATCCAGATCGCCCAGGACCTCGGCTACGTCGTCGAGGAGGCGAACATGATCCGCTCCGACCTCTACCTCGCCGACGAGATCTTCATGACGGGGACGGCCGCCGAGGTGACGCCCGTTCGCTCGGTCGACGACCACGAGGTCGGCGTCGGCCCGGTCACGCTCGAGCTGCAGAAGGCGTATCTCGACACGGTGCGCGGCAAGAGCGAGCGCTGGGGCCACTGGCTGGACCGCGTCGCCGTCGGCAACACGACGGCCGCGGAAGCGTGACCGTCGACACCAGGAAGATCCCGCTCTCGTCGCCGTACCTCGACGAGCGCGACGAGGAGCTCGTGCTCGAGGTACTCCGCTCGGGGCGGCTCTCGCTCGGGCCGGCGATCGACCGCTTCGAGCAGCTCTTCGCCGAGAAGGTCGGGGCGCCGTACGCCGCCGCGGTCTCCTCGGGCACGAGCGGCCTCCACCTGCTCGCGGTCATCGGCGGACTCGGGGAGGGCGACGAGGTGATCACGTCGCCGTACTCGTTCGTCGCCTCGGCGAACTGCTTCATCTACGAGGGCGCGACGCCCGTGTTCGCGGACGTCGACGAGCGGACGATGAACCTCGATCCGGCTGCGGTCGAGGCCGCGATCACGCCGCAGACGAAGGGGATCGTCGCGGTCGACATCTTCGGCTATCCGTGCGAGCTCGACCCGCTCCGGGAGCTCGCCGAGCAGCACGGGCTCGTGCTGATCCAGGACGCCTGCGAGGCGCTCGGGGCCGAGTACCGGGGGAAGACCGTCGGCGCGCACGGGGTCGACGCCGTCTTCGCGTTCTACCCGAACAAGCAGATGACGACGGGCGAGGGAGGCATCGTCACCACGCATGACGAGGACACCTACCGCGCGCTCGTCAGCCTCCGGAACCAGGGCCGCGCCGACGGGGGCGGCTGGCTCGACCATGCCCGGCTCGGCTTCAACTACCGGATCGACGACATCCGCGCCGCGCTGGGGATCGGCCAGGTCGAGAAGCTCGACACGATCCTGTCGCTCCGACAGGCGGCGGCCGCTCGCTACGCCGAGCTGCTCTCCGGCGTCGACGGGGTCGAGGTGCCGCTGGCCGACGACGCCGACCATGTCCGCTCGTGGTTCGTCTACGTCGTCACACTCGCCCGCGGCACCGACCGGGAGCGCGTGATCGCGGAGCTCGACCGCCAGGGGATCGCCACGTCGCGCTACCTCCCGTCGATCCACCTGCAGGCCTACATGCGCGATCGGTACGGGTTCGGCGAAGGGCTCTGCCCCGTCTCGGAGGATCTGTCCCAGCGCACGCTGGCGCTGCCGTTCTACACGGCGATCGAGCCGGAGGACCAGGAACGCGTCGCCGAGGCGCTCGCGGCCGCGCTGGCCTAGGCGAGGCGGGATTCGTCGCCGCGCTCTGCGGCCTCGAGGCGCTCTCCGTCCTGCTGACGTACTCGCGGTTCGAGCCGGCCGAGCTCTACAACGTCGACCGCGGCGGCGACCTCGCCGCCGGGCTCTCGCGCCTGCTGACGGTCCTCAACTACCCGCTTGCGCTCCTCGCGATCGCGCTGGCCGTGATCGCAGGCGGGCCGAAGCTGCTCGTCTTGGCCTCGGTCGCGCTCTGCGCGCTGATCGTCGTGCCGGGGGTGATCGACGAGAACGACCTCGACGCTCGCTGGATCAACGCGCTGCCGGCTCTCGGAGTCGTGCTCGCGCTCGGCCTGACGCTTGCCGCCATCCGGCGCTACGGCCTCGCCTTCGTCCACCGGGCCCGCGGCGACCGGCTTCGTGCCGCGCTCGCCGTCGTCCTGCTCCTGCTCGCGCTGCCGTGGCTGGCGGCGGAGCTCGGCTTCTACTTCCCCGGCGACGTCTTCCTGGGAGAGGAGCTGCCGAAGGAGCGCGATCCCGAGCTGGCGGCCGTGCACGTCGGCTTCCACCACGGGTTCGGCGGCGTGTTGCTCGCGCTCTCCGCACTCCTGCTCTCGCGCATCCCTGCGGGTGCGCGGCTCCGCGGCTACCTGTCGCTGATGCTCGCGTACGGCCTCGGGAACGCGCTCCAGGATGCGTGGAACGAGCAGCTCTGGAAGCGCGAGTGGGTCGACTGGGAGGCACCGAGCGTGCAGCGGCCCGACCTGACGTGGGGCTGGCTCGTCGTTGCCCTCGCCGCCGCGGCGATCTACGCGCTCTGGTTCCGGCCCGCCCGTACGGGATAATCAGGCGCATGGAAGGGCGCATGGTCTTTCTCGGCTTCGGCAAGTACGCGCGGGCAGACCGGATCTACGCGTTGCAGCCGATCACCGGCGACAGCCGCGGTGGCGGGCAGCGGACGCTCGTGTGGGTGGAGGGCGTGACCGACCCGATCGTCGCCTCGCGCACCGAGCGGACGATCCTGCACGACATGGGGCAGGACGCCGTCGCCGGGTCGCCGCTGCTCGACGAGGCGCTCTCGCTCGCCGAGCGCCTCGCCGAGGACGCCGCCAGCGGCCGCGTCGACCTCGCCGACCTCGGCCGCCGCGCCCGGAAGCTGCTCGAGTCCTCCGCCAAGCCGGCGGAGAGCTCGCAGCTGTTCTGACCCTGCAACCCGCGTTCTTCGCCCGCAGCGTCCACGAGGTCGCGCCCGAGCTGATCGGCGCGACCCTGCTCGTGGACGGCGTCGGTGGTCGCATCGTCGAGGTCGAGGCGTACGACTCCGAGGATCCGGCGGCGCACGGGTTCCGCGGGCAGACGGCGCGGAACGCGTCGATGTTCGGCCCGCCCGGCCGCGCGTACGTGTACCGCTCCTACGGGATCCATTGGTGCCTGAACCTCGTCTGCGAGAAGGCGGGGAGCCCCGCGGCGGTGCTGATCCGCGCGCTCGAGCCGACCCACGGCATCGAGGCGATGCGCAAGCGGCGGGGGCTCGACGACGTGCGGCTGCTGGCGGCGGGACCCGGGAGGCTCTGCCAGGCTCTCGGCGTCACGCGCGAGCACGACGGGCTCCCGCTCGACCGGCCGCCGTTCGAGCTGCTCCCGCCTCCTGCGGCTCCGGACGTCGTCGCCGGGACGCGGATCGGGATCAGCGTCGCCGCCGACCTCCCGTGGCGCTACGCCGAGGCCGGCTCGCGGTGGCTCAGCCGGCCTTTGCGGTCGCCCGCGCACGCGATACCACGAGCTCGACCTTGACGCCCGGGCGCGGCGGCGAGCCCGGCCCGCGTCTTCTGCTCGACGACCTTGCCCGAGCCACCGGCGACCCACGTGATCCGCGGCTCCAGCTTCAGGCGCCGCAGGCGCAGGCGCGCGTCCGCGATGTCGCGGCCGACGAGATTCGGGATCACGCCCTGCGTCGCCTTGCTGACGATCAGGATCAACCGGTCGTACGACGAGCGGTACCCCCGGCGCGGATCCTGGTCGACGACGACGCCCGGCTTCTGCAGCGGCTCCGCCGGCTTGTAGACGACGTCGGGCGTCAGCGGCTGCGACTCGACGCGAACCAGGGCCTCGTCGAGGTCCATCCTGCGGACGTCCGGGACCTGCACCTCGTTCTCGAGGCAGTTCGCGGTCTTGCTCGGCCCGGTGCCGGCGAAGTAGACGACCTCCTGCCGCTCGCGGCAGAGGCCGTTGTCGAGCAACAGCCGGTCG
Source organism: uncultured Gaiellaceae bacterium (assembly GCA_963827015.1). Taxonomy (GTDB): domain Bacteria; phylum Actinomycetota; class Thermoleophilia; order Gaiellales; family Gaiellaceae; genus Gaiellasilicea. The sequence goes on from CAWGZI010000024.1 coordinate 130,164, forward strand.
CCGCGGCGGACGACGAGCTTCGGTGCGACGTAGGGCGTGTTCGGATAGGGGAAGCCGACCGGCTCCTCGTCGCGCAGCGCCTTCTCCATGAACGACTTCCAGATCAGCGCGGGGAAGCTGCCGCCCGTGACGGGTTCGCCGTGGAACTCGGTCAGCATCGGCTTCAGCGTCGTCGGATAGCCGACCCAGACGGCGACCGCGAGCTGGGGGGTGTAGCCGACGAACCAGGCGTCGCCGTAGTTCTCCGTCGTCCCGGTCTTGCCGGCCATGGGGCGGTTCGGCAGGTACGCGCGCTTGCCCGTGCCGTAGCGCACCGCCTTCTGCAGGATCTGGTTGACGATCCCGGCCTGCGTCGAGGTCAGCGCGTTGAATGCCCGGGGCGTGTTGTGCTGCTTGCGCCCGTCCTTCGTCACCTCCTCGATCACACGTGGCCGGTTCCCGAAGACGCGGCCGTCCGCGCGGCGGCCGCCATGGGCGAGGGTCGCGTACGCGCGCGCCAGCTCGAGCGGCGTCACCGCCTCGGCGCCGAGGCCGATCGCGTAGAAGCCGTCGAGCTTGCTCCGGATCCCGAGCCGCTTCGCGGTCTCGGCCACCTTCTTCGCCCCGACGAGCTGGGTGAGCTGCGCGTAGACCGAGTTGTCCGACTCGACCGTCGCCTTCTCGAGGTCGATGTTGCCGAAGTAGGCGTCGTCGTAGTTGCCGACGACCCAGTACTTGTCGCCGAGGTCGATCGACTGTGGCTCCGACTCGAAGTGCGTGGCGGGTGAGATCCCCTGCCGCAGCGCCGTCGCGAGCACGAACGGCTTGAAGGACGAGCCGGGCTGCCGGACGCCCTGGACGGCGAGGTTGAACTGGCTCTTGCGGTAGTTGTTGCCGCCGATCATCGCGCGCACCGCCCCGTCCCGCGGGTCGATCGCGACGAGCGCCGCCGACGGGCCGTCGGGGTCGGTCAGCCACTTCGAGATCGCATCGCGGGCCGTCTGCTGCAGCTCGAGGTCGATGGTCGAACGGACCTTGATCCCGCCTCCGAACACCTCTGTCTGCCCGTACTTGTCGATCAGCTGCTGCTTGACGTAGTTGACGAAGTGCTGGGCCGGCCCCTCCGTCCCGGGGAGCCGGACGTCGTCGGGCTCCGGAAGCGGGGTCGTGTTCGCCTGCTCGAGCTGCTCGGGCGTGATCTTCGACTCGTCGAGCATCGCCTGGAGAACCACGCGGCGCCGTGCCTTCGCCGCCTTCGGGTTTGCGACCGGGTCGTAGCGGTTCGGGTCGGCCGGGATCCCCGCGAGCAGGGCCGACTCGGCGAGGTTCAGGTCCTTCGCGCCCTTCTGGAAGTACGTGAGGGCGGCCTGCTGGACGCCGTAGGCGCCGTTGCCGAAGTAGATCGTGTTCAGGTACTCCTGCAGGATCTTCTTCTTCGGCCAGCCGCCGGGGTCGCGCTCGAGCTGCCAGGCGTAGGCCGCCTCGCGCACCTTCCGCGCGATCGTCTTCTGGTCGCGGTCGAGCGCGTTCTTGACGAACTGCTGGGTGATCGTCGAGCCGCCCTCCACGACGCTCTTGTGGCGGATGTCGGCCACGAGCGCGCGGCCGATGCCGCGGAGGTCGATCCCGTCGTGCTCCCAGAAGCGGCGGTCCTCGATCGCGACGATGGCGTGCCGCATCGGGTCGGCGATCTGGTCGTAGGTGATGAGCGTCCGCGCCTCGGACCCGCGCAGGACGGCGAGCACCCGCTTCCCGTCCTTGTCGTAGATGTAGCCGTTGACCTGCTTGTCCAGCTGCTTCTGCGGGTCGAGCTTGCCGGCGTCGATCTCGGCCGCGACGGCGCGGATCAGCCCGAAGCTGAAGGACACCGACCCGACGACGAAGAGGACGGTGAGAAGCGCGAGGAGGCGAAGCTTGCGGATCCGGCGACGCGGTCGCGCGGTCTCTTTCCTGCTGAACAACCGCAAGTGGCCGATTCTAGCTTCGGAAAGGGCCGATCACGCGGCGGCGATCACGGCGAGGACGTCGTCCCCGTAGCGCTCGAGCTTCGTCGGCCCGAAGCCCTTCACCGTCGCGAGGTCGCGGGTGTTCGCCGGCTTCGCCGTCGCGAGCTCGCGCAGTGTCGCGTCGTGCAGGACCACGTACGCCGGCACCTCGTCCTCGCGGGCGCGCTCCAGGCGCCAGGCGCGCAGGCGCTCGAAGAGGCCCTCGTCGGCGGGGCCGGCGTTCGCGGCCGCGCTGCCGATCGTCGGGAGCTCGGCGCCGGGAACGGCCCGCAGGAGGCGGAAGCCGTCGTCGCTCTCGAACGCCTCGAGCGCGCCGGAGAGCTCGAGCAGCTGGAGCCAGCGCTTGACGTCCGCCTGGGTGGCCGCGGCGAGCAGCCCGAAGTGGGGGGAACGCTGGGCCGAGCGTGGTGCGCTGATCGAGCCGCGCAGCATCGCCGTGAGGCCTGTGCGGCCGAGCGGCCAGCGCAGTTCGAGTACCGCACCGTGGATCGCGCGGGCGATGTCCTCAGGCAGCGGCGCTTTCGCAACGGAGACGTCGGCCGGCGTGGCGAGCGGCGAGCACACGTCGCACATACCGCAGTCCTCCGTCAGCGTCTCGCCGAAGTGCTCGGCCACCTGCCGGTGACGGCAGGCGCGCGACTCCGCGAAGCGGACGAGCCGATCGGCGCGCGCGGCTGCTTCGCGGTCGTAGCGTGCGAGCAGGTCGTCGATCCGCTGCGCCGCGTCGGCCGGCGGCTCGGGCACCTCGATCCGCATCGCGCGCCCCGCGTCGAAACCTCGCCGGACCAGCCCCACCTGCTCGAGCATCCCGACGAGCACGCGTGGGTCGGGCTCGTCGCCGAGGTCCTCGGGGAACACTTCGCCGCGGCCGCGCAGTCGCAGCGTAGACGGCGCGGAGATCCGCGACGGTCGGGATGTCCGAGCGCGCGAAGCGCCGCAGCTGGCTCGCGTCGGAGCGGCTCGCGAGCAGCAGGGTGTCCGAGGCGCGGCCGTCGCGGCCGGCGCGGCCGACCATCTGGACGTAGCTCTCGAGCGACTCCGGGTAGTTGTAGAGCGCGACCAGCCGGATGTCGGGCTTGTCGATGCCCATCCCGAACGCCGTCGTCGCGACGACCGTCTGGGTCCGGCCCTCGATGAAGGCCTCCTGGGTGGCGGAGCGCTCGTTCGGCTCGAGGCCGGCGTGGTAATGCGCGGCCGAGAGGTCGTGCACCCGCAGCGTCCGCGCCAGGCTCTCGCAGCTCCGCCGCGAGCGGGCGTAGACGATCGCCGAGGCGCCGCGCAGCTCTCGCAGCCGCCGGACGAGCGTCCGCAGCCGATCCTCCTCGCCGTCGACGATCTCGACGTCGTAGCGGAGGTTCGGCCGGACGACGCTCGTGCGCACGATCTCCGGCTCGCGCCCGAGCGCGACCGCGATCTCACGCTCGGTGGACGGCGTCGCCGTCGCGGTCATCCCGAGGATCGCGGGCCGGCCGAGCTCGTCGAGCGCGCGCCGGATGAAGAGGTAGTCCGGGCGGAAGTCGTGCCCCCACATGCTGACGCAGTGCACCTCGTCGATCACGACCAGGCCGACGTCGATGCCCGCGATCGCGTCGAGGAAGTGGCGCTGCCGCAGGCGTTCGGGCGCCACGTAGAGCAGGCGGTAGCGCCCCTCCGCCGCGGCACGCAGCCGCGCGGCCGCTTCGTCCGGATCGAGCGAGGAGTTGATCAGCGTCGCCTGGGCCGCGACCTCGGGCGGCAGCTTGTCGACCTGGTCCTTCATCAGCGCGATCAGCGGCGAGAGCACGAGCGTCGGCGTCGGCCGCAGCATCGCGGCGAGCTGGTACGTGAGCGACTTGCCCGAGCCGGTGGGCATCAGGGCGAGGGTGTCGCGGCCGTCGACCGCGGCGCGGACGACCTGCTCCTGGCCGGGCCGGAAGTCGGCGAATCCGAACAGGCGCTGAAGCGCGGGCCTGAGCTCGCTCACGCGAACGAGTGTACGGAGCGGATCGGAACGCATCCGTGACGGCTTCGTGACAACACTGCCCGAGAATGAGAAACTGCGAGTCGTGGCCACGGTCGCAGCACACGAGCTCGACGCTACCGCCTTCCGCGGCGAGGTGATCGGCCCGGCCGACGCGGGCTACGACGTCCACCGGAAGATCTGGAACGGGTCGTTCGACCGTCATCCGGCCGTGATCGTGCGCTGCGCCGGCGTCGCCGACGTGATCGCCGCGGTCAAGTTCGGGCGCGAGAGCGGCCTGCCGGTCGCGGTCCGCAGCGGCGGCCACTCGTTCCCCGGCTTCTCCGTCGCCGACGACGCGCTGATGATCGACCTCTCGCCGATGAAGGGCGTGCGCGTCGACCCGGAGCAGCGCACCGCGCGCGTTCAGGCCGGCGTCCTCCTCGGGGAGCTCGACCGGGAGACGCAGGCGTTCGGGCTGGCGGTCCCGTCCGGGATCGTCACCCACACCGGCGTCGCGGGGCTCACGCTCGGCGGTGGGATCGGCTGGATCATGCGCAAGTACGGGCTCTCCGTCGATCAGCTCCGCTCGGTCGACCTCGTCACCGCCGACGGCGAGTTCGTGCGCGCGACCGCCGACGAGAACGCCGACCTCTTCTGGGGCCTCCGCGGCGGCGGCGGCAACTTCGGGATCGTGACCGAGTTCGAGTTCGAGTGCGTCCCGCTCGGGACGCAGGTCCTGGCCGGGCCGATCATCTGGCCGATGACGAAGTCGGGCGACGTGCTCCGGTTCTACCGCGACTGGGTCGCCGAGGCGCCCGACGAGCTGATGACGATCCTGATCCACCGCAAGGCCCCGCCGCTGCCGATCATCCCCGCGGAGCTGCACGGGCAGCCGGTGGTGATGGTCGTGCCGTGCTGGGTCGGCGACGTGGAAGCGGGCGAAGCCTTCCTCAAGCCGCTCCGCGAGTTCGAGTCGCCGGTCGCCGACGTGTGCGTGCCGAAGCCCTATCTCGCCCATCAGGCGATGCTCGACCCGAGCTTCGTCCCCGGCCGCTACTACTACTTCAAGAGCTGCGACGTCGCCGAGCTGACCGACGAGATCATCGACATCACGATGGAGCGTTCGCTGCAGATCTCCTCGCCGCTGACCTCGTTCCCGATCTGGCAGATGGGCGGGGCCGTCGCGCGGGTGGGCGACGACGAGACGGCCTTCAACGGGCGCACGGCCGCGTTCACCTACAACATCGGCGCCAGCACCGAGACCGCGGACGGCTTCGAGGAGGAGCGGGAGTGGGTGCGTGGATTCTGGGACGCGCTCGCTCCGTGGCATCAGGGCGTGTACGTCAACTTCCTCGGCGACGAGGGGGCCGACCGCGTCCGGCAGTCGTACGGCCCCGAGAAGTACGACCGGCTGCAGGCGCTCAAGCGCAAGTACGACCCCGACAACTTCTTCCGGATCAACCAGAACGTTTCGCCGAGCTAGCCGCCGTCTCAGTGCCCGTGTCGTGCGGCGCCCGGAGGAGGTCGTGCTCCAGCGAGGGGGTGGCAACGGCGGCCAGCACTGCGATCGACGCGGCGAGGACGAAGGTCGCCGTTCGCTCGACGTGTCGTGGGCGGTCATCGATGCGAGGCGGAGCGAGAGGACCACGCCGATCGCTTCGACCGTCTCGTCGCCACGGCGACTCCGTCGACCGCCTCGTCCCCCCGGAACGCCAAATACGTCATGAGCAGTTCGGCCTGGAGGGCCCCTGCGGCCAGGGCGGGCAGCCGCAGCGGCGGCAGCACGACGATCGTGCAGGCCGCGACTGCGAGCAACGCTGCCGCGACGAGGAAGGAAGGCCCGTGCGCGGACGCCAGTGCGACGTGGACTCCGGCGCTGGCGGCGAGGCAGATGATGAGCAGGACGCGTGTCATGGGGTTGACGCAACCCGGAGCACCAGAGGCGCTCCGGGTCGCGATTCGGGATCCCTACGAGCTGAACTTGTCCGGGCTCTGCTCCACGATCGCTGCCGCGAGCGTGTCGCCGGTCATGTACATGTGCGCATATGCCTCGCGGAACATTCCGTACGCCCTGGGGTAATCGCCCGCGGCGTAGGCGTCGATCTGTCCCTTGAGCTGGTTGACGTGCTCGGTGATCGATTCGCGGACTGCTGCCGGCGGGAGGCCGGTGGCGGTGGCGAGGAAGTTCGAGAAGGACTCGATGTAGCCCTTGAGGTTGCCCACCGCCTTGGTCTGGGCCGCCTTGTCCTTCTTGGCGAGTCCGACGGTGTAGTCGACGAAGAAGCCGATGTGGGCACGCCACTTGAGGTCGCCGTCGAGGAACTCGGCGCGGGCTTCGTTGCCGTAGACGGAGCCGATCGCGTCCGCGAGCTCGACGCTGTTCTCGTCGAGCGAAGCTGCGATCGCCTCGAAGTCCTTGTCGCCGGAGAAGCCCTTCTGCGTGGCGAGCTGGGCGAGGAGCGCGTGCTCCCCGAGCAGCCGGTCGAGCGTGACGCGGAGGTCGGTGGCCGGGCTCGACGTGGTTGACGCGCCGCCTCCCATCGAGTGCGTCTCTGTGCCGGTGGATTCGGTCTCGGCTGCCGTCGTCGCGGGCGCGGCGGTGTCGTCGTCGCCGCCGCAGGCGACGAGGCCGAGCGGAACGAGTGTCAGTGCGGCGGCGAGCGCCGCAAGCGTTGTGCGTCTCACAGTGTTCCCCCTCTGGGTGTCTGGGCGGTCGTGCTGATGCGCCCGACGTGCCCTGGCGGTTCGCCCTAGGCGGAGGAGGCGGTGAAGAGCGGTGCCCCGGTGGGCGCATCGACGCCGCCGTCTTGCTCGAGAGTCACCGCGACCATCTGTCCGGGCTCGACGCGTCGCGCGATCCGCGCGACTCCGGGCTCCTCGAAGACGCCGGCCGCGCGGGGGACGCCGTTCTCGAAGACCCAGATCTCGTAGTCCTTCCCCGCGGGAGCGGGCGCGAGCTTCCGTACGACCAGCGCCGCGTCGCCCGTGGGGGTGACGACGAGGGTCGCCTCGCCGCCCGCGCTTTCATACGTGCGAGCGTCCGGGTTGCCAAGGATCGCGAGCTGCTCCTGAGCGTCGTCGAGGTCGCCGGTCAGGCCGAGCGACCAGATGCCGAAACCGACCGCCACCACCGCGGCGACCGCTGCCACTGCGGAGAGAACGGGCGTGGTGAGCCGCGGTCGCAGGGGGATGACGTTGCTGCGCTCGCTCCGCGCCTGCTCGAGGATCCGCTCGCGCAGGGCGGCCGGCGGCGGCGGGCCTCCCGCCGCGACGCCGAGCGCACCCGCGACCTCCGAGAAGCCCCGCAGCTCGTCCCGGCAGGCGTCGCACGAGGCGAGGTGCCCCTCGTAGCGCTCGCGCTCCCCCGGGTCGAGGGCGTCGAGGGCGTAACCGGCAGTCAGGTCGTGTAGGTCCATGGACTCGTCTCCGTTCCTTCTTCGAGGAGCTCGCGTAGCCGCGAGAGGCCCGAAAACATCCGGCTCTTGATCGTTCCGAGTGGCTGGCCGAGCCGCTCGGCCAGCTCGGACTGGGTGTAGCCACCGTAATAGGCGAGCTCGATCGTCTCACGTTGCTGGTCGGGCAGCTGCGCAAGCGCTTCTTGCACGCGCTCGCGCTCGAAGCCGAGCCAGGCCGCCTCTTCGGCCGAGCCTTCGACGGGCTCCGGCGCGTCTTCGAGCGGCTCCGTCCGGCGGCGTTGCTCGCGCCGCACGAGGTCGACGGCGCGGCGGTGGACGAGGGTGAGAACCCAGGTCGAGGCTTTCGCGCGCTCGGGAAGGAAGGAGCTTGCGCTGCGCCAGAGCCCGAGGAACGCGTCCTGGACGGCGTCCTCGGCGAGCGCCTCGTCGCGAAGCACGCGGTAGGCGAGACCGTAGGCGGTGCCGCCGACGCGGTCGTAGAGCTCGGCCAGCGCCGTCTCGTCCGAGCGCGCCACCAGCGCGACGAGCGCTTCGTCCGAGAGGTGCGCATGGTCGCGGCGTCGGGCCACCGCCTTCGAGCTTATCGGGACGAGAACGGCGACCTCCATGTCCGTTGTTCGTCACGCCGCGGCAGTCGGTTCGGCCGTGATCGAACCGGATGGCGGTCGTGAGCGAACGAAGCCCGTCAATCGACCACCAGGAGTGTGGGAAATGAGAAGGACAGCACTAGCAGCCGCCGCCCTCGGTGCAGTGACGGTGTCGGCCATGGCCGCCGCCGTCGTCGGCTCCGGGCCGGACGACGGCACCGCCTCGAGTCACCGTGAAGCGCCGCTCATCTCGGAGGATCCGAGTGCGGACAACACGGACCTTTACGCGTTCAGGAGCCCGGACCGCCAGGACTCCGTCACGATCGTGTCCAACTGGATCCCGGGTGAGGATCCCGCGGCCGGCCCGAACTACTACACGTTCTCGCCGTCCGCTCGGTACAACATCTACATCGACCGCAACGGCGACGCGCGGCCGGACATCACCTACCGCTTCCGCTTCCAGCGGACTGCGGGGCCGCTGTTCCTCGGGAACACGGTGCAGAAGTACTCGGCGACGAAGACCGTCAACGGCAAGACGTCGCTGGTGACGTGGGCGAAGACGCCTCCGAACAACATCGGTCCGCGGGCAACCCCGAAGTACCGGGAGCTCGCAGCCGCGGCCGTCGTCGACGCAAAGGGCACGCGCGTCTTCGCGGGCCAGCGTGACGACGCGTTCTTCGGCGACATCGGCGCGATCTTCGACCTGCTCGCGTTCCGCAAGGGCACGGGTGCCAACGGCGGCGGCAAAGACTTCTTCGCCGGCTACGCCGTCCACTCGATCGCGTTGCAGATCCCGATCGCGGAGCTGAAGGCGAAGAACTCGACGATCGGCGTGTGGTCGTCGACCGACCGCCGCAACGTGACGGTCAACGGCAAGGTTAAGCGTGGCTGGACGCAGGTGTCCCGCCTCGGCAACCCGCTCGTCAACGAGGTCGTCGTGCCCACCAAGTTCAAGGACCTGTGGAACCGCTCACAGCCCGTGAACGACAAGCAGTTCGCAGGCCCGGTGCTGACGCCGATCCTCGCGAAGCTGATGAACGACCTTTACAAGGTGAACGCGCCCGAGACGAACCGCGACGACCTCGTCGCCGTGTTCGGCACCGGCGTGAAGGGCCTCAACTTCACGGGCCCGACGGTCGCGGACATGCTGCGGCTGAACTACTCGATCCCGGTGACGCCCGAGGCGAAGCAGAACCGCCTCGGCGTGATCGCCGGCGACAACGGCGGCTTCCCGAACGGCCGCCGACTCGACGACGACGTGATCGACATCGCTGAGCGCGTGATGGCCGGCTTCCTCAAGGGGAACAAGGTCGAGCTCGGCGACGGCGTCAACACCGGCGACGTTCCTGCGCTGGGGGCCTTCCCCTACCAGGCCGACCCGGCCAGCGGGTTCGCCAACTCGAAGGGGCAGCAGAAGCCCTAGGGACCCGGCACGAGGAGGGCTCGCTCGGGCGGGCCCTCCTCCGGGACCACACTCACCATGAAGCGATCTCTCCTCATCCTCGTGACCGTCGCCGCGGTCGTCGCCGCGGCTCTCCTCGGAGGAACCCTCCGAGAGGCGCGTGCCGACGCCGCGCCGGCGAACGCAGAATCCGTTCGCCTCGCCGAGCAGGGGCTCCAGCTGCAGGAGCGGGCGCGCCGCACCGGCGATCCGGCGCTCTACCCGGCCGCGGAACGCGCCTTTCGGGATGCGATCCAGCTCGACTCCCGCAACGCCACGGCCGTGCGCGGCCTCGCGGCGCTGACCGGTTCGCGCCATCGCTTCGGCGAGATGCTGCCGCTGGCGCGGCGGGCGCTCGAGCTCGAGCCGGAGTCTGCCGACGTCCACGGCGTCCTCGGCGATGCCCTGCTCGAGCTGGGTCGCTACGACGAGGCGTTCGCCGCGTTCGACCGGCTCGCGACCCTCAAGCCCTCGGCCGGCGCCTACGCCCGCATCTCCTACGCCCGCGAGCTGCGCGGCGACCTGGACGGTGCGCTCGAAGCGATGGACCTCGCGATCGACTCGGCCGCCACCGGTGAGCCGTCTGCGCTGATGCGGACGCTCGCGGGCAACCTGCTCGTCGGCGAGCACCGCCTCGACGAGGCTGCGCTGCGCTACCGGGAGGCACTGGCGTTCGTCCCGGGCTATGCACCGGCGCTCGCCGGCCTGGGCGACCTTGCAGCTTCGAAGGGAGACAGCGGCAAGGCGCTCTCGCTCTACCGGCGCGCGGCGGGGAGTTCGTCCGCCGCGGAGTACTCGGCGACCTACGGCGACCTCCTCGACGCCCTCGGGCGCCGGGCCGACGCCGAGAAGGCGTGGGCGCGTGCGGGGGAGCTCGAGGCGCGGTTCGCCCGCAACGGCGGCGACAACCGGCTCGAGACCGCCGAGTTCGACTTGAACCACGACCGCAACTTCGCCGACGCGCTCGCGCGTGCCCGTGCGGGCAGGGCGGCCCGGCCGAGCGTCGAGGGCGACCACGTTCTGGCGTGGGCTCTCTACAAGAACAACAGGTGCGCGGAGGCGCGCGCCGTCTCGCTCCGGTCGCTCCGGCTGGGGACGCTCGACGTCGACGGCCTCTATCACCACAGCCTGATCGAGGCGTGCCTCGGCAACGAGGCGGCTGCGGCGGAGTACCGCGCTCGGGTCGAGCGGCTCGATCCGGCGTATCTCGACGCTCCTCCGTCGGCGAGGAGACTGCTGGCGTAGGCGGTAGGGTCGGCGGCGTGGAGCCCGTCTGCGTCGCCGACTTCGAGCGCCTGGCCGAGGAGCGGCTCGAGCCGGGCGCCTTCGGCTACTACGCCGGCGGCGCCGGTGACGAGCTCGCTGTCACCGGCAACGTCGACGCTTGGCGCGCGCTGAAGCTCCGGCCGCGTGTCCTCGTCGACGTCGCCGACGTCTCGACCGCGACGACGGTGCTCGGCACGCCCGTGTCGATGCCGTTGCTCATCGCGCCGACGGCGATCCAGAAGCTCGCACACGCGGAGGGCGAGGCCGGTATGGCGCGTGCGGCGGCCGCCGCCGGGACGGTGATGTGCCTGTCGACGATCGCGACCTCGACCCCTGCCGAGGTCGCGGCCGCCGCGCCGGGGTCGCCGCGCTGGTTCCAGCTCTACGTCTTCCGGGACCGGGCCGTCACCCGGTCTCTCGTCGAGCAGGCCGTCGAGCACGGCTACGGCGCGATCGTCCTCACCGTCGACGCGCCGTGGCTCGGGCGCCGCGAACGCGATCTGCGGACGGGCTTCCGCGTCCCCGAGGAGATCGTCGTTCCGAGCATCGCCGCGCTGGGGGAGTGGGAGGGAGCGACGCCGCTCGAGCTGCTCGGTGCGATCGACCCCTCGCTCACCTGGAACGACCTTGCCGAGCTGCGCGGCCTGGCGTCGCTGCCGCTCGTCCTCAAGGGGATCCAGACGGCGGAGGACGCCCTACTCGCGGTCGAGCACGGTGCCGACGCGATCGTCGTCTCCAACCACGGCGGACGCCAGCTCGACGCGGTCGCTGCGACCGCCGACCTGCTGCCCGAGATCGCCGACGCGGTCGCCGGGCGGATCGAGGTGTACGTGGACGGCGGCATCCGGCGGGGCTCCGACGTCGTCAAGGCACTCGCCCTCGGTGCCCGGGCGGTGCTCGCCGGCCGCGCGCCGCTGTGGGGGCTCGCGTGCGACGGGGAAGCGGGCGCCCGGCGGGTGCTCGAGCTGCTGCGCTCCGAGGTCGAGCTCGCGCTCGCGCTCTGCGGCTGCGCGTCGCCGGAGGCGGTCACCGCAGGCCACCTCACTAGAATCCCCGGCCCGTGATCGACACGCTCACTCGGAACGCCGTCGACGTCCTGCCGGCCGGCGGCCTGGAGGAGAAGCTGAAGCTGGGCCGGCCGCTGCGGGTGAAGCTCGGGATCGACGTCACCTCGCCGGACATCCACGTCGGCCGCGGCATCCCGCTGCAGCGGATGCGCGCCTTCCAGGACGCGGGCCACGTCGGCGTCTTCATCGTCGGCGACTACACCACGCGGATCGGCGACCCGTCCGGGCGCTCGAGCGAACGTCCGATCCTCTCGCCCGAGGAGATCGACCGGAACGCGAAGAGCTACATGGAGCAGGCGTTCCAGATCATCGACGCGGACAAGACCGAGGTGCGCTTCAACAGCGAGTGGCTCGCCGGGCTCGACTTCGCCGACGTGATCGCGCTCACGCGCACGACCACCGTCGCGCAGATCCTCGAGCGCGACGACTTCTCGAAGCGGATGGCGGCGCGCGAGCCGATCTCGGTCAGCGAGCTCCTCTATCCGCTGATGCAGGCCTACGACTCGGTCGCGATCGAGGCCGACGTCGAGCTCGGCGGCACCGACCAGCTCTACAACCTGCTGGCCGGCCGGATGGTGATGGAGGCGTACGGGCTCGAGCCGCAGGTCGTGCTGACGACGCCGCTCCTGCTCTCGTGGGACGGCGAGAAGATGAGCTCGTCGGTCGGCAACAACATCCCGCTGACCGCGCCGGCCGAGGAGCAGTTCGGCCGCACGATGCGGATCCCGGACTCGCAGCTCGACGAGTGGTACCGGCTCGTGCTCGAGCGCGCGTGCCGGACGGGGAGCCGATGGACGCGAAGCTCGCGCTCGCGCGGGCGATCGCCGCCCGTTCGCACGGCGAGGAGGCCGCCGCAGCCGCCGAGGAGCACTTCACCCGCGTCGTGCGCGAGGGGCAGGCGCCGGACGATCTTCCGGACGCCGTCGCTGCCGCCGGGCGACCCCGTGCATCTGCCGGCGCTGCTCGCCGCGGCGTTCGGGCTGTCGACGAGCGAGGCCCGCCGGCTGATCGCCCAGGGAGGCGTGAAGCTCGACGGCGAGGTCGCGACCGAGCTCGACGTGGCCGCGCGACACGCTCGTCGGCACGACCGTGCAAGCGGGAAAGCGGCGGTTCGCGCGCCTGCGCGAAACTGCTTGACAGGACGCCGTGACTTTGCTACTGTTCCTCGGCCGCCCGAAAGGGTCGGCGTAGCAAAGTCCCCGTCCTCGACACAACCGGAGCGTCTCCAAGCCTCGATCGGATACGATCAGCACCGCAAGCTTTGGAGGCCTCTGGCGCGAGTCGGAGGCTTTTTTACGCCGCCACCTGTAAGCGTGGCACTGGTCTTTGAAAACTCAACAGCGTGCGTTTACGTCGAGACCTCGTGGTCTCGTGGACCTCGGTCTGCGAGTCGCGCGAGGCTCTAACCTCGTCATCCCCTTCGGGGGGAAGACACTTTGAGCTCAAGCTCGAAGGAGATCAAGCTTGCCGGCTTCGGTCGGCAAACCAATCTTCACGGAGAGTTTGATCCTGGCTCAGGACGAACGCTGGCGGCGCGCTTAACACATGCAAGTCGAGCGAGAACCAGTCCTTCGGGACTGGGGACAGCGGCGAACGGGTGAGTAACACGTGGGTAATCTGCCCTCGATTCTGGGATAGCCCGGGGAAACCCGGATTAATACCGGATAGCCTCTCGAGCTTACGAGCTCGTGAGAAAAGGTAGCTTCGGCCTCCGATCGAGGATGAGCCCGCGGCGGATTAGCTTGTTGGTGGGGTAATGGCCTACCAAGGCGACGATCCGTAGCTGGTCTGAGAGGACGATCAGCCACACTGGGACTGAGACACGGCCCAGACTCCTACGGGAGGCAGCAGTGGGGAATCTTGCCCAATGGACGAAAGTCTGAGGCAGCGACGCCGCGTGGGGGAAGAAGGCCTTCGGGTTGTAAACCTCTTTCAGCAGGGACGAAGCCACTCGGGTTAATAGCCCAGAGGGTGACGGTACCTGCAGAAGAAGCCCCGGCTAACTACGTGCCAGCAGCCGCGGTAATACGTAGGGGGCAAGCGTTGTCCGGATTTATTGGGCGTAAAGAGCGTGTAGGCGGCCAGACAGGTCCGTTGTGAAAACTAGAGGCTTAACCTCTAGACGTCGATGGAAACCGTCTGGCTAGAGTCCGGAAGAGGAGAATGGAATTCCTGGTGTAGCGGTGAAATGCGCAGATATCAGGAAGAACACCCGTGGCTAAGGCGGTTCTCTAGTACGGTACTGACGCTGAGACGCGAAAGCGTGGGGAGCGAACAGGATTAGATACCCTGGTAGTCCACGCCGTAAACGATGGGTGCTAGGTGTGGGGGGTGTCGACTCCCCCCGTGCCGAAGCTAACGCATTAAGCACCCCGCCTGGGGAGTACGGCCGCAAGGCTAAAACTCAAAGGAATTGACGGGGGCCCGCACAAGCAGCGGAGCATGTGGTTTAATTCGACGCAACGCGAAGAACCTTACCAAGGCTTGACATGGTCGGGAAAGCCGTAGAAATACGGCCCTCCTTCGGGACTCGATCACAGGTGGTGCATGGCTGTCGTCAGCTCGTGTCGTGAGATGTTGGGTTAAGTCCCGCAACGAGCGCAACCCCTGTCCTATGTTGCCAGCGAGTTATGTCGGGGACTCATAGGAGACTGCCGGTGACAAATCGGAGGAAGGTGGGGATGACGTCAAGTCATCATGCCCCTTATGTCTTGGGCTACACACGTGCTACATTGGCCGGTACAAAGGGCTGCGATGCCGCGAGGCGGAGCGAATCCCAAAAAGCCGGTCCCGGTTCGGATTGGAGGCTGAAACTCGCCTCCATGAAGGCGGAGTTGCTAGTAATCGCGAATCAGCAACGTCGCGGTGAATACGTTCCCGGGCCTTGTACACACCGCCCGTCACACCACGAAAGTTGGCAATACCCGAAGCCGGTGGGCTAACCCGCAAGGGAGGCAGCCGTCGAAGGTAGGGTCAATGATTGGGGTGAAGTCGTAACAAGGTAGCCGTAGCGGAAGCTGCGGCTGGATCACCTCCTTTCTAGGGATACCGGAGCGATCTTACTCCGGTAGGCGCCGAGCTCGTCGATGTCGATCTCTCGAGATCTTCGTCCGATGACTCGGATTCGCCTAGAAATAACGTCGACCTCGACGTATGCAGTCCGTACGCTGTTGAGTTTTGAGAGACCGTGCCTGCTCATGGGTGCGGTCGTTCTCTGCAAGGCGGGCCGCCGGCCTGCGTGCACCTTGAAAACTCCATAGCGACAACACAACGTGTTCTTACTGATCAAGAGAACAAGAGCACACGGTGGATGCCTTGGCGCCAAGAGCCGATGAAGGACGTGGGCGGCTGCGATAAGCCCGGGGGAGATGCTGACCAATCACTGATCCCGGGATTTCCGAATGGGGAAACCTACGCGTGGTAATGCGCGCGTGTTCCCGCCTGAATACATAGGGCGGGTAATGGCAAGCTGGGGAACTGAAACATCTTAGTACCCAGAGGAAAGGAAAGAAACCTCGATTCCCTGAGTAGTGGCGAGCGAAAAGGGAACAGCCCAAACCTCGACGACGTGATAGACGGCAGTCGTTGTCGTCGGGGGGTTGTAGGGCCTGTCTCGATCCGTCTGCCGGCGGGTCGGCGAGTTACAAAGTTATGCGTTAGTCGAAGTGAATGGAAATTCACACCGCAGAGGGTAATGGTCCCGTAGACGAAAGCGCATAGCCTCGCTTGACAGGTACCTGAGTACGGCCGGGCACGGGAAACCCGGTCGGAACCCGCGGGGACCACCCCGCAAGGCTAAGTACTCCTTGGCGACCGATAGTGAACTAGTACCGTGAGGGAAAGGTGAAAAGCACCCCGGAAGGGGAGTGAAATAGTACCTGAAACCGTGTGCTTACAAGCGGTCGGAGCAGGCTTGTCCTGTGACGGCGTGCTTTTTGCATAACGAGCCAGCGAGTTACTCTTACACGGCAAGGTTAAGGAAACGGAGCCGTAGCGAAAGCGAGTCTGAATAGGGCGCTTCAGTCGTGTGAGGTAGACCCGAAACTGAGTGATCTACCCATGGGCAGGTTGAAGCGGGGGTAAGACCCCGTGAAGGACCGAACCGACCTCGGTTGAAAACGGGGCGGATGACCTGTGGGTCGGAGTGAAAGGCTAATCAAACTCAGAGATATCTGGTTCTCCCCGAAATATATTTAGGTATAGCGTCACGTGTTCAATACCGGTTGTAGAGCACTGTTTGGTCTAGGGGGCCTACCAGCTTACCGAAATCAGGCAAACTCCGAATGCCGGTATTCCAGAGCGTGGCAGTCAGACTGCGGGGGATAAGCTTCGTGGTCGAAAGGGAAACAGCCCGGACCGTCGGCTAAGGCCCCTAATTCCATGCTAAGTGGGAAACGATGTCCGATTGCACAGACAACCAGGATGTTGGCTTAGAAGCAGCCACCATTCAAAGAGTGCGTAACAGCTCACTGGTCAAGTGATCGGGCGCGGACAATGTAACGGGGCTCAAGCATGGAGCCGAAGCCACGGACTTCATGGGTCAAACCATGGAGTGGTAGGGGAGCGTTCCCATGCCGGCGAAGCGGCGGCGTAAGCCAGCCGTGGAGGCATGGGAAGTGAGAATGCTGGCATGAGTAACGAAAGAGGAGTGAGAAACTCCTCCACCGAATGCCTAAGGGTTCCTGAGTAAAGCTAATCTGCTCAGGGTTAGTCGGGACCTAAGCCGAGGCCGAAAGGCGTAGGCGATGGACAACAGGTTGATATTCCTGTACCACGTCCCCACCGCTATCACCAATGGCGGGACGGGGTAGGCTACGGAATCCCAGGCGATGGTCGTCCTGGGGTAACCGCGTAGGGCGGGTGATAGGGAAATCCGTCACCCATTAAGCCTGAGACGGGATGCCGAGCCTCGAGAGAGGCGAAGTTCCTGAAGCCATGCCTCCTAGAAAAGCGTCTAGGGAGGTGGGACGTGCCCGTACCAAAACCGACACAGGTAGGCAGGTAGAGAATACCAAGGTGATCGGAAGAACTCTCGTTAAGGAACTCGGCAAAATGGTCCCGTAACTTCGGGAGAAGGGACGCCCCGGTAGGGTGACGCGGATTTACTCCGCAGAGCCCGAGGGGGCCGCAGTGAAACGGCCCAAGCGACTGTTTACCAAAAACACAGGTCTCTGCGAAGTCGTAAGACGACGTATAGGGGCTGACGCCTGCCCGGTGCCGGAAGGTCACGAGGAGAGGTTAGCCTTCGGGCGAAGCCTTGAATCCAAGCCCCGGTAAACGGCGGCGGTAACTATAACCGTCCTAAGGTAGCGAAATTCCTTGTCGGGTAAGTTCCGACCTGCACGAATGGCGTAACGACTTGGGCGCTGTCTCAACGAGAGATCCGGTGAAATTGTAGTCTCGGTGAAGATGCCGAGTACCCGTGGTTGGACGGAAAGACCCCGTGAACCTTTACTGCAGCTTTACGTTGAAGTCTGGTGTTCGTCGTCCAGGATAGGTGGGAGCCTTTGAAGCCGGAGCGCCAGCTCTGGTGGAGGCAACCTTGGGATACCACCCTTCGGATTCTGGGCTTCTAACCCGGTGCCGTGATCCGGGCCGGGAACAGCGTGAGGTGGGCAGTTTGACTGGGGCGGTCGCCTCCTAAAATGTAACGGAGGCGCGCAATGGTTCCCTCAGCACGGTTGGAAATCGTGCGTAGAGCGCAAAGGCATAAGGGAGCTTGACTGCGAGACTGACAAGTCGAGCAGGGACGAAAGTCGGCCTTAGTGATCCGGCGGTTAAGAGTGGAATTGCCGTCGCTCAACGGATAAAAGGTACTCCGGGGATAACAGGCTTATCCTCCCCAAGAGTCCACATCGACGGGAGGGTTTGGCACCTCGATGTCGGCTCGTCGCATCCTGGGGCTGAAGCAGGTCCCAAGGGTTGGGCTGTTCGCCCATTAAAGCGGTACGCGAGCTGGGTTCAGAACGTCGTGAGACAGTTCGGTCCCTATCCACCATGGGCGCTGGAAGTTTGAGAGGAGTCGTCTCTAGTACGAGAGGACCGAGACGAACAGACCTCTGGTGTATCAGTTGTCCTGCCAAGGGCACTGCTGATTAGCCACGTCTGGATGGGATAACCGCTGAAAGCATCTAAGCGGGAAGCCCACCTCAAGATGAGACTTCCCATCCCCTCGAGGGAGTAAGGGCCGTGGAAGACCACCACGTCGATAGGCCGGCGGTGCAAGCGCAGCAATGCGTTCAGCTGACCGGTACTAATTGCCCGAGGTCTTGATTTAGAACACGTTTGTTTCGCTATGGAGTTTTGAGGGTGCGCCGAATGGGCGGACTTTCGACAATTTCGGCGGTCATAGCGTCGGGGGTACACCTCTTCCCATTCCGAACAGAGAAGTTAAGCCCGACAGCGCCGATGGTACTCGGGGCGCAAGCCCCCGGGAGAGTAGGACGCCGCCGAATTACTTCAGAAGGGCCGCGAGAGCGGCCCTTCTTTTTTTGCGCGAAGACCTTGTCGCCACGACCTTCGTGGCCTACGCCTCGGGCGTGTGGAGCGCCTCGAGTCGGCGTGCGAGCGGGGGGTGGGTCACGAAGAGCGCCGCCAGGCCCGTCTTCCTCGAACGGATTCACGGTGTAGAGGGGCTCCGTCGCCGGGCTCGCCTGGAACGAGACGAGGTCGCTGGCGCGGTCGAGCTTGAGCAGCGCGTCCGCGAGGCCGTCCCCCGATCCCCAGCAGGCAGCGGCCATGCGGTCGGCGGCGAGCTCGCGCCGCGGTGAGAGGAGCAGGTGGACGAATGCGGCCGCGATCGGGCCGAGCACGGCCAGCAGCGCGCGCTCGAACCAGCCGCCGATCCGCGAGAGGTCGACGAGGACGACCGCGAGCATCACGGCCGACGTCTGCGTCAGCACGTCCCTGCGGCGCACGTGAGCCAACTCGTGGGCGATCACCGCTTCGAGCTCGGCGGGCGTGAGCGCGCCCAGGAGGCCGGTCGAGAGGGCGAGCGCCGAGCCTGCCGGCCCACGGCCGGCCGACAGAGCGCGCGGATATCCGTCGGGGATCAGGTAGAGCTTCGGCGGGACGACGCGGAACTTCGCCGCGAGGGCGTCGACGGTCGAGCGCAGGATCGGATCCTCTGCGAGCGCGTACTCGCGGGCGCCGAGCATCCCGAGCAGGGCGCGATCCGCGTACGCGTAGACCGCGAGGGCCGCGAGGAGGACGCAGAAGACGAAGATCGACGCGGTCTGCGGGCCGCCGAGGGCCCAGCCGACGGCGCCGAAGAGGGCGGCCAGCATCGCGACCAGCAACCACCACTTGGCGATGTTGAGCGCGCCGGCTACGAGTCGTCGTCGCCGAGACCGTCGCGGTCGTCGTCGCCGAGACCGCGCGGGGGCCAGTCGGGCTCCGGCGCGTCGCACCGGCTCGAGCAGTGGAGCGACGCCACGTTCTGGAGCGGCACGAGGATGTGGCCGTTCAGCTCGATGTGGGGGACGTCCTCGATCGAGCAGTACGCGGTGAGCACGCCCTCCTGGTACTCGCCGCCGAAGAGGGCGACCTCGATCTGCTCGCCCTTGTACTTGTTCGTGTAGTCGTCCACGGGACGCTCAGTCTATCTCCACGAATCCGTCGTCCCGGACGGCCAGCTTGTAGACGGCGCAATTCGCCCAGCGCTCGACGCGGACGCCGAGCGCGTGGTGCCAGAGCGTGTTCAGCGCGCCCCCGTGCGAGACGATCAGCACCTCTTCGCCGGGATGGGCCGCAGCGATCTCCTGCACGGCCGCGAGCATGCGTTCCCGCACCTCCTCGTCCGTCTCGCCGTCGTGGTGCGACCCGGGCGGCATCGCGTTCAGGTCGTCTCGCGTCAGCCCTTCCCAGCTCCCGAACGAGCGCTCGCGCAGGCGTGAGTCGAGCTTGACCTCGAGCCCGTGCGTGGCCGCGACCGCCTCGGCGGTGGCGCGCGCGCGACTGAGGTCGCTCGCGTAGATCGCGTCGAGATCGACGTCGGTCAGCTCCTGTGCGAGGGACTGGGCCTGCCGGCGGCCGAGCTCGTTCAGCTCGATGTCCGACGAGCCCTGGATGCGGAGCTCCCGGTTCCAGTCCGTCTCGCCGTGCCTGGCAAGGAGCAGGGTGGTCATGCGTCTAAGCTAGCCGCCCATGGATCTCGGACTGAACGGGAAGGCGTGCCTGGTCACGGGGTCGACGGGCGGGATCGGGCTCGAGACCGCCCGGCTGCTCGTCGGCGAAGGCGCGCGCGTGGTCACGACCGGCCGCGGCGACGCGCCCGAGGTCGGCGAGGCGGCGCACGTTCTGGCCGATCTCTCCGAGCCGGGGGCTCCGGCGGAGGTGGTCGACGCCGCCGTTCGGGCGCTGGGCGGCCTCGACGTCCTCGTCAACAACGTCGGCGTCGCCGTCCACACGAGCTTCGACGCGGTGACGGACGACGAGTGGGAAGAGATGTGGCAGCTGAACGTGATGAGCTACGTGCGCGCGATCCGCGCCGCGGTGCCGCCGCTCCTGGCGAGCAGGGGCGCGATCGTCAACGTCTCCTCGACCGCCGGGAAGCGACCGTCGGTCGGGATGCCGCACTACTCGGTGACGAAGGCCGCGGTGCTGTCGCTCTCGCGCCTCGTCGCCGACACGTACGCCGCCGACGGGATCCGCTGCAACGCGGTCACGCCTGGGCCGACGGCGACCGACGCCTGGCTGGGGGAGGGCGGCCTCGCCGACCAGCAGGGGGGCGATCGCGAGCAGGTGCTGGCGAAGGTCGGCGCCGGCCGGCCGCTGGGCCGGCTCGCTCGGGCCGAGGAGATCGCCGCCGTGATCGCGTTCCTCGCCTCCGAGCGGGCGTCGTACGTCACCGGCGCGGCGTGGAGCGTCGACGGCGGCACCGTCCCGATCATCGTCTGAAGCCCGTCCCAACCGGCCACCGGCCGCGCGGGACCGGTCCGGGGACTGTCCCCGGACATGTCCCGGCGGGGCGTGTCCGTACGTAAATCCTTCGCAACGATTTGTCCACAGCTCGCGGCTGCAGGCCGGCGCGGCGTTGCGATCCGTCGAGCGGGATACCCTGCGTCCATGCCGGATCTCGCCGGACGGGTCGCCGACGCCTTCGAGGCTCGCGTTCGTGCGGCCGAGGAGGAGTCCCTCTCGCCGCTCGCCGTCCGCTCCTACGACACGCGGGGGCGCCTGCGCGAGGAGGACGAGTGCGGCGTCCGCACGCCCTTCCAGCGCGATCGCGACCGGATCGTCCATTCGAAGCCGTTCCGCCGCCTCAAGGGGAAGACCCAGGTCTTCATCGACCCCGCGGGAGACCACTACCGGACGCGGATCACCCACACACTGGAGACGACGGGAATCGCCCGAGTCGTCGCGCGGGCGCTGCGGCTGAACGAGGATCTGACCGAGGCGATCGGGCTCGGCCACGACACCGGCCACCCGCCCTTCGGCCACGCCGGCGAGGAGCAGCTGGACGCGTGCCTGCGCCGGACGTTCGGCTCGGACTTCCGCCACAACGAGCAGTCGCTCCGGATCGCCGAGCAGCTGAACCTGACCGCCGAGGTACGGGACGGGATCCTGACGCACACCGGCGACCGCGAGCCGTCGACCCTGGAGGGGAAGATCGTGCGTCTCGTCGACCGGGTCGCGTACATCAACCACGACATCGACGACGCGATCCGGTGGGGCCTGCTGACCCCCGACGACCTCCCGAGCGCCGAGATCGAGCTGCTCGGAGGAACGGGCGCGCGGCGGATCGACACGCTCGTGCACGACCTGATCGAGAGCTCGGAGGCGGCCGGCGACATCGTGCAGAGCGACGACGTCGGCGCGGCGATGCTGGCGCTGCGCTCCTTCATGTTCGAGCGCGTGTACCTCGGTGAGCACGCCCGCGGCGAGCACGTCCGGGCGCACGAGACGATCGGCGACGATCTTCGACCACCTCGTCGAGCGCGGCGACTCCGAGGAGGAGATCCGAGGTTTCATCTCCGGCATGACCGACCGCTTCGCCCTGTCGTACGCTGAGTCGCTCTAGTGGCCCGGATCAAGGAGACGTCGGTGCGGGAGGTCGTCGCGGCGGCCGACATGGTCGAGGTGGTCTCGGGCCGGACCGCGCTGAGGAAGGCCGGCGCTCGCTACTCCGGCCGCTGCCCGTTCCACGAGGAGCGGACGCCGAGCTTCTCCGTCAACCCGGCGGACAAGCTCTACCACTGCTTCGGCTGCGGCAAGGGCGGCGACGTGATCACGTTCGTGCGCGAGACGGAGAACCTCGACTTCGCCGGAGCGGTCGAGTGGCTGGCGGAGCGGTTCCGCGTCTCGCTCGAGTACGAGGAGACGTCGCCGCAGCAGGAGCAGTCGCGGAAGCGGCGCGAGCGCCTGCACGCCGTGCTCGACCAGGCCGCGTCGTTCTACGAGCGCTACCTCTGGGAGGCGGCGGCGGGCGTGCCGGTCCGCGAGTACCTCGAGAGCCGCGGGCTCCGGGAGGACGTCTGCCGCGAGTTCCGGCTCGGCCTCTCGCCGGGCACGGGCCTCGCGCAGAAGGCGCAGCAGAAGGGCTTCACGCGCGAGGAGCTGCGCGCCGCCGGGCTCACGAACGCCCGCGGCAACGACTACTTCCCGCCGCGCCTGATGTTCCCGCTCGCCGACGCGCGCGGGCGGGTCGTCGGCTTCCAGGCGCGCAAGCTGCACGACGACGACCCGCTGCGCGGGAAGTACGTCAACTCACCGGAGGGCGAGCTCTTTCACAAGTCCGCGGTCCTCTACGGGCTCAACCTCGCCCGCACAGCGATCGCGAAGCAGGAGCGCGCGGTCGTCGTCGAGGGGAACACCGACGTGATCGCACTCCGCCAGGCGGGGTTCGAGCCGGTCGTCGCCTCCATGGGCACCGCGCTGACCGAGCGCCAGCTGAAGGAGCTCCAGCGGCTCAGCCGACGCCTGTATCTCTGCTTCGACTCCGACGCCGCCGGCGAGGACGCGACGCTGCGCGGCATGGAGCTCGCGACGACGCTCGGCTTCGACGTCCGCGTCGTGTCACTGCCGAAGGGTCAGGATCCGGCCGATGCGCCGGCGGGCTTCGAGCAGCGCCTGGCGGGCGCCTCGAGCTACATCGTCCATCGGGTGCGGCTCGAGCTCGAGCGGACGCCGGATCGGCAGGAGGCGTTCGTGCGGGCGCGCGAGGTCCTGGCCAAGGTCGATGAGTCGCCCGAGCGCCAGGAGGCCCTGCGCCTGCTCGCCGACACGCTCGACCTGCCCCGCGAGACCCTCGCCGCCCTCGGTGCCAAGGCGCCCGAGGCCGGCCGTCCGCGCATCCAGGAGCTGTCGCCGGAGCTGCTCCAGAAGGGAGAGCAGCTGGAGCGGCGCGTGCTCGCCGCGTGTGTCCTTCATCCCTCGCTCGTTGCGCTGCTGGCGGAGCTGTCGCCCGATCACTTCGACTCCGAGCTGCACCGCCGCTTTCGTGCGTTCCTGGTCGAGGGCGGGGAGGAGGACGAGGCGATCGTCGCCCTGCGCGCGGAGCTGGACGCGCGGGCCGCCCGGGAGGCGCTCGACGAGCGCACCGGCAAGGAGTTGCTGCTGAACCTGCGCTCGCGACGACTGCGTCGCGAGCTCGCCGGAGCGGAGCTGGAGCGGGTCAAGGAGCTGCAGGAGGCGCTGGAGCGTCTGAAGCTTGCGGCGCAGGAGATTCACTAGCGCGTTTTGTTACGAACCCCCTCAAGCTCGAGGGTGCTAGTGTCGATGCCTTCCAGGTAGCCGACCCCCGTCGTGCTGCGCACGTCACGCCGCCTGATGATCTACCTGAGCCGAACACTCGCCGTTCTCGCGCTTGCCGCAGCAGTCGCCGCAGGCACCCTCGGCTCGAGCACGCGCGACGCCGTCGCTGCCGGCGACTGCACCCCCGCCGCCGACTGGCCGGCGCAGCGAGCCGACCTGGCTCAGCAGACGATGCAGCTCGTGAACCAGCACCGGGCGAGCCTGGGGCTTCGCCAGCTCGTCGTCTCGCCGGCGCTGCAGGCCTCGGCGGAGTGGAAGGCGCGGCACATGGCCAAGTACCTCTACATGGCCCACAGCGACCCTGCGCCGCCCGTCGCACGCGACACGGCCGCTCGGATGGCCGCCTGCGGCGTCAGCGGGGGTTGGGGCGAGAACATCGCGTACGGCTACCCGACCGCGCAGTCGGTCGTGACCGGCTGGCTCAATTCTCCCGGTCACCGCGCGAACATCGAGAACGGCACCTTCGCGGCGATCGGCTCGGGCGCGGCCGTCGGCTCCTCGGGCCAGATCTACTGGGCACACACGTTCGGCACGAGCACGGGTGGGACGCCCCCGGCGCCACCGCCGCCGGCTCCGGCACCTCCGCCGCCGCCTCCGCCGACGACCCCGACCACGCCCGTCCCGACCACGCCTGCGCCGCCGGCTCCGGCCCCGAAGCCCAGCCCGCCCGGCAGCCCTGCACCCGTCCCCGCACCCGCCCAGCCGGTTCCGAGCGCCTCCAAGGCCGTCTCGGCCGCGCCGAGTGCCGTCAGCCTGAGCGGGCTGAACGTGAGCCCGAGGCGGCCGCAGGCGGGCGAGACCTTCACCAGCACGGTCGCCGTCAAGAAGCGCGGCGTGCGCGTGCGGACGGGCCACGTCTTCTGCAGCGCGCGCCTCGAGGGACGCCGGCTCGAGGTCGTCGAGCGCACGCTCCGCCGCGGGGTCGCGGCCTGCTCCTGGCGGGTGCCGCAGTCCGCCGCGGGCAAGACGGTCAGCGCCGCGATGATCGTCCAGCAGGGCCGGCTGCGCGCCGTCGCGCCGTTCCGCATCACGGCCTCCTGACGCGTCCTAGCGGCCTCCAGGAGGCCGGGCAGCTGGGGCTAAAGGATGCTGCTGTAGTGCCGATAGCGAGACGGTGCAGACCTCGCCGCTTCGTTTTCTCGTCACCGGTGCCGCCGCCGGAGCCGCCGCAGCCGCAGTCTTCGTGAGTCAGCCCGGCACCGTCGCCCCGGCATCCGAGAGCCCTTCCGCCCGCGCGACCGCCGAGCTCGTCGGCGCGGTGCGCAAGCCCCTGAAGCCGCTCCGTCGCGCGGCGCGACCCCGTCCTCCCGTGGCCGCGGCGCAGCCCAACGACCCGCTCTGGGGCGACTCCTGGTCGCTCACCAAGGTGCGCGCACCGGCCGCCTGGCGTCTGACCTCGGGCGCCGCCGAGACCATCGTCGCCGTGCTCGACACGGGCGTCGACCGCAACCACGCCGACCTTCAGGGCGCCTTCGTCGACGGCTGGGACGCCGTCAACGAGGACGCCGACCCCACCGACGACCACGGGCACGGGACGCTCGTCGCCGGCGTCATCGCGGCCCGTTCGAACAACGGGATCGGCGGCGCCGGCGCGTGCCCGCGCTGCTCGCTGATGGCCGTCAAGGTGATCGGCGCCAACGGTGCCGGCACCGCGGCCGACATCGCTGAGGGCATCGTCTGGGCGACCGACCACGGCGCGCGGGTGCTCAACATGAGCTTCGTCCTGTCCGGCCGCGACGAGGGAGTCGCGCAGGCGCTCCAGTACGCCCGCTCGAAGGGCGTCCTGGTCGTGGCCGCCGCAGGGAACGCCGGCAGCGCCGACGCCACCTTCCCCGCGACCGAGCCCGGTGTCGTCAGTGTCACCGGCACCGACCCGTCGGACGTGCGCTACGAGTGGGCGAGCTTCGGCAGCTGGGTCACCCTGGCCGCTCCGGGCTGCAGCAAGTCGACGCAGGCCGGCGGCGGCTACGCGGACTTCTGCGGGACGTCGTCGTCCGCCGCATTTGCGTCGGGCATCGCCGCCCTCGCGCGCTCCGCGGACGCGCAGGCGTCAGCCGACCAGGTCGTGGCCGCTCTCTCGGCGAACGCCGTCCGGGTCGGCGACTTCGTCGCCGCCGGGCGGATCGACGCCGCAGCGACGACGAGCGTGCTCTCGGTCAAGGTCAGCTCGAGCGGTCCCGCTGTCCCTGCAGACAGCCGTCCCGCCCATCCTGAACCGCATCCCGACCGGCTTTGAAATAGCTCGCCCAGCCGCGGCCGACCGCGGCGGCGACCCCCTCGGCCGAGAGGTCGGACGTCTTGTACTTGGCGGCGAGCGCCGCGTTGTCGTCGTTGGAGGCGCATTCGCTGTACGCCCGTTCGAAGACCGCGGTCTGCACCTCCTTCGGCGTCGTCCCGGTCGCGAGGGGGTAGGGATCGGGCTCGGTCGTGGCCGTGGTCGTCGCGTCGGCGCCGCTCGACTCGTCGTCGTCGGCCAGGCGATTCGCCGAGACCCCGCCGACGAGCAGCAGGAGCGCAAGGCCCGCCCCGACGGCGATACGACGTACCCGGCTGCTCACGATTTCGTTCCCCCCATGGTCGAGTTTCCGGCCTCACGATAGAGGAGGGGCCCGCTGAGCGGGCCCCTCCTCGTGAGTCCGTGGTTCGAGTAGCGCTACCTAGCGAGCGCCACCCGGACGGTGCGGACGTGCTTGCTGACCTGCAGGTTGGAGACGACGACCGCCTTGTTCGTGCGAATGCTGCGCACGACGGGCTTCGACGCCTTCCCAGTCCGCATCACGAGCGTGATCCGGACCTTCGCGGTCTTGGCCGAGCCGTTGACGCGCACGACCAGGTACCGCTTCCCGTTCTTGAAGACGAGCCGCGCCGACGTCAGCTTGAGAGCTGCCGCCTTTGCAGCCGGCTTCGCAGCCGGGGTCTGAGCTGCAGGCACCGGGTTCCCGGCGAGGCTGACGACCGTGGCCGCCGGCGGAGCCGTGACCGTGCCGCCGCCGCCACCGCCACCGCCGCCAGTCGTCGGCGGGGTGACCGGGATCGGCGTGCCACCGTCGGTCGGCGCGACGCAGGTCGGGCCGTCCGTCGGGAGCGTGGTGCCGTTACCGGCGAACCGGATGCAGCGAACGCGCTGGACACCGAAGCCGCCGTTCCGGGTGCCGACGTTCTCGGCATCCAGGTCGACGAGACCGGGCAGCGTGCTCTTGATCTCGACACCAGCCTGGCCGAGAGCGTTCGTGCGGACGCGGACCTCATCGGCCGTCGTCGACACGATCGTCTGGCCACGCGTGTCGTACCCACCGAGAGCGATCGAGGCCGGGATGATCAGGCCACGCGGCTCGCGGGTGAACGACACCTCGGCGCCGACGACGGGGTTGCCGCGGATGTCGCGGATGACCTCGACGCAGAACGCCTCGTTCGCCGACTTCGGCAGGCAGTCGAGGCTCTTGCCGGCCAGCTCGAACACGTTCTTCGTCAGCGTGTTGCTGATACGAGGAGCGTTGAACGTCAGCTGGTACGGGTCGAGAGCCTCGGCGCTGATCGTCGCCGTCCCGAGCAGAGCCGGGCCGCCGATCTCACCGAGGTCGCAGCGACCATTCGAGTCGGGCGTCAGCGCAGCGCCAACGTCCGGCAGGAACCGAAGGATCGCCTCGCCGTGCTCGTCCGTGTAGACGGTCGCGGCGTCGACGCCGGTCGGGGTCGGGATGAACCCACCCGGGCCGACCTGACCGGTCCCACCCACGTCGCGGCAGGCGTTGAGCGCACCGCGGCTGTGCGGGTTGAGCAGATCCCAGAAGTGGTACGTGCGGGCGTCGGAGAACATGACGAAGCCCGACTGGTACCCCGGGAAGTTGTTCGCGATCGGACCGGTGACGCCAGACGTCGTGTAGCGCAGAACGCTCGTCTGGGAGATGTCGCCCGGAAGCAGCGAGACATAGAACGGCGCGTACAGGTTGTGCGCGTTGCCCGGGAACGCCGCCGAAGCAGCACCCGTGCGGTTCCGGCTGTAGAGCCGATGCTTGTCGGCAGCCGCCAGGGCACCAACGCCACCGGCGAGCTCGACGTCGATCCGGGCAGCCGGCATCGGGGCGTCGCCCGCGTCCAGCTTGCCGTCAGGCAGGAACGACGTCTCGGGCCGCGCGGGATCGAACGGACCGAAGGTGCCGACAGGATCGGCCTGCGTGCCGCCGACCAGCCGCGAGAACCGGCCGGTCTCACCGCCGCCGAGGCAGTTGTCCACGGCGTCGATCAGTGCAAGGCCACCGCACATGCTCGTCGCGGTATGGCCCTCGGTTGCAGCCTGGTCGTCGTGGATGTCCCACGCCGACGGGTTGTAACCGCTGGTGTCGAACGCGTACACGCCGGCCAGAGCAGCCCAGTCGGCGGGAAGCGTGCGAGCGGCCCCGTGCAGGTCGGTGAACGAACCCGTCACCTGCGCGCGGATCAGGCCGTCGCCGTAGGCGCCGCCGGTCGGGATGAAGTTCCCGTCGCCGAGCGGATCGCCGAGCGAGATGCCCGGGAAGGCCGCGTTGCTGAGCTCGGTGAGCACCGGAGCGCTCATGTTGAGCCAGATCACCAGGAAGTCGTGCTTCATGGTCGGGCTGCCGGGAAGCCCCTCGTTGCCGTCGATGGCCATCTTGATCCGGGTCATGCCCGGGTTGACGGAGTCGACGTCGATGGCCCAGCAGGTGCGACCGGCCTGCTCACCGGCGCCAGGGAAGGCACCCGTGCGGCGGTCGGTGTCGTCGAAGAAGACCGGGTCACGCAGATCACCACTGCGCTGCCGGACCGAGGAGTCCACGATCGCCCACTCGGCGGACGTGCCCTCCCAGTCGCCTTCCTCGTCGTCGATGCACTTGACGAGTCGGACCTCTTCACCGGCCCAGGCGACGTACGGAACGTTCGTCGTCATCGGGTCGCCGGCTTCGAAGTGGATCTTTCCCGCCGATGCCGTACCCGCCATCGCCAGGGTGCCGAGCACCCCGAGCGAAGCAAGTACAAGCACCAGCTTCAGTTTTGTACGCATATCGGTGTTTCCCCCACTCGTAGATACCCAAAGGATGTGTTGCAGATGAACCTGACACACAGCTCTGACCTTCAGTGCGACTCTCCCCCGCGCGTCCTCCTTTCCGGTCAGCCGTCGTCGGCGAATTAGCTGGTTACGCAACACTTGGTTGTAAACCTTTGGCCCCCTGGAGGCAAGGGCGTGGCGGGTAGGTTTGGGGTCAGGAATTGCAGTCTCTGAGCGGGAAAAACCCACCCGAAAACGATGTTTAAGACTTCGCACGACCAGGTTTTCCCGCCATGCCTTCCGCCCGGCCGCTGCTGTTCATACACTCGGGTCGATGAGGCGGGTACTGCTGCTACTGGCCGTGGCGGCGCTTGCGCTGAGCGTGAGCGCCGGCGGCGCCATCCAGCCGAACGATCCGGCCTGGGGTGACGAGCTCGGCGTGCGCCAGATCGGCCTGCCGCAGATCTGGGAGTCGACGACGGGCGACCCGAGCGTGATCATCGCCACGGTCGACACCGGCGCCAACATGATTCCCGACCTCGAGGGCGCGTTCGTCCCCGGCTGGGACTTCATCGACAACGACGGCGACCCGCAGGACACGCACAGTCACGGCAGCAGGGTTGCGAGCGTGATCGCGGCACGCGGCAACAACGGGATCGGGATGGCCGGCCACTGCTGGGGCTGCCGCGTCATGCCGGTCCGCGTCAGCTCGAACGGGTCCGCGAGCCCGGCCCGCATCGCGGTGGGCATCCGGTACGCCGTCGACCGCGGCGCGCGGATCGTCAACGTGAGCCTGAGCCGACCGGGAAGCCCCGACGACGCCGAGGCGGCAGCGGTCCGTTACGCGATCGAGCGCGGGGTGCTCGTGGTGGCGTCGGCAGGGAACACCGGCACCGATGCGCCCCAGTACCCCGGCGCCTATCCGGGCGTCCTCGCCGTCGGGGCGAGCGACGACCTCGACGACCTCTATTTCTTCTCGAGCCGGGGCCCCTGGGTGAGCCTGACCGCTCCCGGCTGCCAGATGGTGACCGACGCGACGACGCCTCCCGGGACGATCTGCGGCACGTCCTTCACGCCCGCGGTCGTCTCGGCAGTCGCCGGCTTGATCCTGTCGCGCAACCCGTCGCTGACGGCGAGCCAGGTCGTCACCGCGCTCGTCGCGACGGCACGCCCGGTCGCGGGCGTCGCCTACGGACGCGTCGACCCGGTCGCTGCCTTCCGTTGGCTCGGTCTGCCGGTCGGTGCACCGCCGGAGGCGGCACCGGCGGCGCAGCCGGCCACTCCGGCCGCTCCCGCCACCCAGGCGCGGCGGCCCGCGCCCGGCCAGCTGTTCACACGGCAGACCCTCTTCGAGACCGGAACGTTCAAGCGGGGGTTCCGCTCGACGTTCCGGGTCGGCCGCGGACGGTTCGAGATGCAGCTCCTGACGCCGAGGGCGTCCGAGTGCGAGCTCGCGCTCAGCTCGGCGAGTGGGCTCGAGATCGCCGCCCCGGCCGTCAAGAACCTGATCAGCCTCTCCGTCCGCGTCACTGCCGGCCGGTACACCGCGGAGGTCCATTGCCGCGGTGCCCGGACCCGGCAGTACTCGTTGGGGATCATCGCGATGTTTCCCCGAAACGGCCCCTAGGGGTCGTCGGACGCGGCGTCGGCCGCCGCAACGGCACGAGCGACGAGCCACCGTTTCCATTCCCGTTCCCGTTCGTCCTCGGCTCGGCCATCGAGATCGCCTCGCCGGAGTCGACGACGACGTCGAGGATGCCGTTCTCGCGCGCCCACCTGGCCGCCTCGAACCGGCTGCGGACGCCGAGCTTGCGATAGACGTTCGCAAGGTGGAACTTCACCGTCTGGTCGGCGACCCAGAGGATCTGGGCGACCTGGCGGTTCGAGCGTCCGCCCGACACGAGCTGCAGGATCTCGAGCTCACGGCGGGTCAGCTTCCGCAGGACGTCGCGGCTGTCCTCGACCGGGTCCGGCGCCGAGTTCGTCGACGCCGTCGCCGGCGCGTGCTCCCTCGACCGGGCCAGGAAGAGCGACGGCTCGAAGGTCTGGCGGATCGCGGTTGCGATCTCGTCCGGCTCCGACGTCTTCAGGACGTACGCCGCGGCGCCGTGGTCGAACGCGGCATCGATCACGCAGCGGTCGCTGGTGCCCGACAGGACGACCACGGTCAGCCCCGGCACGTCGTCCGGCGCGCTCGAGATCAGCGACAACGCGGCGTCGCGCCCTTCGGGCAGATCGACGTCCAGCACGAGCAGGTCGGGCCGGTGCTCCTGCAGGAGCGCCAGAGCCGTGGCGGTCGTCGTCGCGCCGCCCACGAGGTCGATGTCGAACCGTCCGAGAACGGTCGTCAGTGCGGTGTGGCACAGCGGGTGCGGGTCGAGCGCGACCGCCGTGCGTCTTGGCCTGCTGCATTCAAGGTTCATGTCGTCTTCCTCCACAGTGCGTCTCCCTTGGACTTTTTGCCCTCTATCCACACGACTCCTGGCCGGCCCGGCATCTTCCAGGCAGCACAGGACGGAGTCGCGCGCGGGGCTACCCGGGTCGCGCTGTGGGTGGAGCAGCGATCACGCCGTGCGCAATCGTGCTCGGGAGGCGGAGTCGAGCAAGCGTGAACGGCCGCGGCACGCGCAGCGGCACCGCCGCGAGCGCGAACATGCGCGGCGTCGAGGCCGAGAGCGCCGAGCTGCGGAAGCCGTCGTGCCCTGCGCCCAGCGCGGCGTCGCCGAACGGGACGATCGGACGGGCCTCGGGAACAGGACGTTTCTTCGCAGCCTTCGAGTCCGGCGGAGGACGTGCCTCCACCTCGCGTGCCGCGGCTCGAGCCGCGCCTCTGTCGATGGCTGCCCGCACCTCCGGGCTGGGCGAAGAGCGGGACTGGCGTAGGTGAGCGCGACGCCGAGGACGCCGACCGTGCGAACGGCCGGGCAGCGCGAGCGACAGCGGCACGCGGGCAGCCTGAGGCCGCACACACGCCTGCTGCACGAGGCGGCGTCTTGACCGGCGCCCGCGCTGACCTCCCGGCGCTGCGCTTCGACACCACGGTCGGGGCGGCCTCGGTGTCGGGCGGCAGCGCGACCGTCGCGGCGGGCCGGGACCGGAAGCTGACGATGAGCGAGGCGTCGATCGTCTTCTCCGCGCTGGCGGCTGCGGCCGTCGAGGCGGCCGCCGTGACGCAGCGTGCGGGGCCTACCGCGATCCAGGACGATCGACGTCGCCGGCGGGGCCGACGACTGAGCGGGCTGCGCAGCGGGGGCGGCGCGGCAGGCGCCGCCGGAGCGGTAGGCGTGGCGGGGGCCGCAGGTTGAAGCTTGACCGCGTCCTGAGGTCGAGGTCGTCGGCGTCGCCGTCGCGGGCTCCGCAGGCTTCGCGTCGGGCGCCGGAGCGGCGTCGGTCGACTCCGAGGCGTCGTCGTCGTCGTGGTCGTCCCGGTCGTCTCGGGCGCCGGCGGCGGCGCCTCAGGAGCGGGCTCGGTCGAAGCCGGAGTGAGTGGCGGCGGGGGGAGGATCGGCGGACGGCGCGGGCGGAGGCGCGTCGGCGGGGGGCGGCGCCGGCGTCGTCTCCGTCTGCGTCGACTCCGTGGGAGGAGGCGGGGGCGCTTCCTGCGCGTAGGCGGAGTGGGCCGATCCGAGCACGGCCGCGAACGCCGCAAGGCATGCGACGCCAAAGCGACCAACCCCACGTGCCCGATTCCCCCTTGCCGCCAACGGAGTCTCCTCTGGTGACCGAATGGCCACTTGCTGTCTTACCGCAGTTTCTGTCTCGGAGCAACCGCACTTTGACATACGAAGGGCCCCGTGTGTCGGCGGGGCCCTTCGCTCCTTTGGGTGCGAGTGGGGGGAAACACAAATCCCCTTCGCCGATGAAGCATCGGCAACCTCGCGCCGTTACCTTAGTCGACATTAGTCATTGCTCCTCGCCACCCGGGTAGGTTTTGCGGGAATCCTTCTTTTCGAACGGTATTCGTGGTACACCAGGGTTCACGTGCTTGGGGGAGTGCTGAGAAGTGGGGGAACACGCCGCCGCCTTGTGGCCGGCGCTGCGCTGCTTGCGTGCTTCGTCGTGCTCGCCGGGCCGGCGAGCGCCGACAACGACCAGAAGTTCGTCATCACGGGGCCGGCGACCGTCGACGAAGGCGAGACAGCGACCTACAAGGTCACCCTGACCGAGGGCACGGACGACGACGGCACCGTGCAGTTCAACGCCGCACCGAGCGGCACCACCAGCGCGTCCGATTACTCGATCACGCCCGGGACACTCACGGTTCCCGAGGGCAGTGGCGGCGCGACGTTCACCGTCCAGGCGAACGAGGACTCGGCGAACGAGCCGAACGAGCCCTTCACGGTCACGATCTCGAACCCTGTGCGCGGCACGATCGAGACGGCCGCTGTGACGACCACGATCAACGACGACGATCCGACGCCGGCGATCGCGATCAGCGGACCGGCCCCGATCGCGGAAGGCAACACGAACGCCTCGTACACCGTCTCGCTCAGCGCACCGTCCGCGTCCACGGTCACGGTCCACTATGCGACGGCGAACGGGTCGGCCACCGCCGGTGCGACGGCGGACTACGCCGCCACGAGCGGGGACCTGTCGTGGGCACCGGGCAACACAGCTGACAAGTCGATCGTCGTGCCGATCCGCGAGGACACGCTCGACGAGATCGACGAGACCTTCACGGTCACTCTCTCCAGCCCCAGTGGCGCGACGATCTCCACCGCGACGGCGACGACCACGATCACCGACGACGACGACGAGGTCGCCGTCGGGACGGTCAGCGACGTCACCGTCACCGAGGGGAACACGGGCACGGTCGACGCCTCGGTCACGGTCACGCTCTCGGCGGCGAGCGGTAAGACGGTCACGGTTCCGTATGCGACCGCGCCCGGGACTGCGACCGAGGGAACCGACTACGAGGCGAAGTCGGGGAGCTACGTCTTCGCGCCCGGCGACACCAGCGAGACGGTGGTCTTCAAGGTCAAGGGTGACACGCTGTTCGAGAACGACGAGAAGTTCTCCGTCGTCTTGACCGATCCGACCAACGGGGCGCCTGGCACGGACATGCGCGGTGAGGTCACGATCACCGACGACGACTCGACGCCGATTCCGACCTTGACGAACCCGTCCGTGGTGGAAGGGAACTCCGGTCTGATCAACCTCGTCTTCGAAGCGTCGCTCGCGGCGCCCCATCCGGCCGTGACCTTCAACTTCCGCACGGTCGCCGAAACGGCGGACACCTCCGACTTCGAAGCCCAGAGCGGCTCCAAGACCTTCCCCGCCAACAGCGGGACGACGGCGACGAAGGTGCCGATCACGATCAAGGTGAAGGGCGACCTGCTCGACGAGCTCGACGAGACGATGAAGCTCGAGCTCCTGAACAACAACGACGCCGTGGTCCGGAGCGCGACGGGGACGATCAAGAACGACGACGACAACTCGAAGCTCTCGATCAGCGACTCGACCGCGGACGAGCCCGGCACGATGAAGTTCACCGTCACTCTCGCTCCGGCGAGCGGACGCCCGGTGAAGGTGAACTGGGCGAGCGCCGACGGCACCGCAGTCGCTCCCGGCGACTACACCGGCGGGGGCGGTGAACTGACGTTTGCGCCCGGCGAGGTGACGAAGACGATCGAGCTCGCCGTGGCCGGCGACGCGGTCAACGAGCCGAACGAGACCCTCAAGGTCACGCTGAGCGGGCCGAGCTGCGCCGGCCTTCTCGACGAAGAGGGCGTGGGGACGATCGTCGACAAGAACGCTCCGCCGTCGCTCTCGATCGGGGACACGAGCACGCGGGAGGGCACGGGCGCGACCTTCACCGTGACGCTCGCGGGCACGACGCTGCAGACGGTGACCGTGCGGTTCAACACCGCGGACGGAACGGCGAAGGCCGGCTCCGACTACAGCGCGCGCACAGGCTCGCTCAGCTTCGCGCCCGGCGAGAAGACGAAGACGATCACCGTCACCGTCCTGGACGACGCCGACTCCGAGCCCGTCGAGGAGTTCGCAGTCGTCATCCAGGATCCGACCCCGGCGGGCGTCGCGATCACGAAGGCACGCGGCGACGGGTCGATCGAGGCGAGCGACCGCTCGCTCGATCCCCCGAGCAACACGCCGCCGACGGGCACGCCGCAGAACCAGCCCAACACTCCGAGGACCCAGCTCGTGCCGCGGATGATCCTCGGCCCCCGCACGGTCACGGTCGGCGTCAACGGGCTCGCGCGCATGCAGGTCAACTGCCAGAGGATCTCGCCGATCGTCTGCGCCGGCACGGTCGAGCTCGAGCGGGCCGCCAAGCCACTGCTCAAGCTGGGCAAGAAGACCTTCTCGGTCAAGAAGGGGACGAAGGCCTACGCGTCGGTCAAGTTGACGCCTCGGGCGCTGACGGCCCTCCGCAAGGGCAAGACGATGCGCGTGAAGGTGATCGTCCTGGTGAAGACGAGCACGAAGACGATGAAGGTCTCGCCGGGGATCATCACGCTCAAGGCCACGAAGGCTCTGCTCAAGGCGAAGCCGAAGTCCACGGCTCCGACGCCCCCGCGGGTCATCGTCGACCCGTAGAGGATCGCCCGACTCGCCGCTACAATTTCGCGGCCGATCCCCGGTAGCTCAATTGGCAGAGCATTCGGCTGTTAACCGAAGGGTTGTTGGTTCGAGTCCAACCCGGGGAGTCGTCTCTTCCTGCACAGCCCTGAAAGCCGCAGGCCGCTAGCGGCGTGTGGGTCTCCGCTACGGGCAGATGTCCGTGCGCGGGCAGCGAGCGACGACGTCGATACTGGGAGCGAACGCCGTGCCCCGCGGCCAGCTCAGGTCGATCGCCATCGAGGCCTGGTTGTCCGAGTAGTCGCTCTCGGTCAGGTCGCGGCTCACGTTGACGCGGTGCACGAGCACGTAGCGGCCGGCCGGCAGCGAGGTGAGCTCCAGCTCCTGACCCTCGAGGTGAGCCTCGTAGTTGTCGCCCCAGCCGATCGAGATGCCCTCGTTGACCGAGCGCATGTCGGGGGCGCCCCGCCCGCAGCGGTTGCGGTAGAGGGGACGTGACGGCCGACCCGGCAGCGTCTGACTTGCCCGGTAGCGGTCACCGAGGCAGAAGCCGGTCTTGCGGTCGCGCACGACCCGGTCGCCGTCCGCGGAGCGCAGCTCGTAGCGCATGAAATGGTCGACGTGCCAGTGGGCGTGGTCGGCGGAGCGGACGTAGCGCATCGTCGAGCGGAGCGGCAGCGTTCGCGAGGAGCCGTCGCTGAGCAGGATCCGCTGCTGCAGCGTCATCCGCGGCTCGCCTGCCGTCCGGTGACCGAGCACGATCAGCGGCCCCTCGCCGAGGTTGGCGGCGGCGGACTCGAAACCGAGGAAGAAGCGGGGCTTCGAAATCGTCCCGCCGGTGCGCCCGCTCAGCTTGTCGGGCGTGGCCTGCGTCAGGTTCGGCAGCCGGTCCTTCGCCTTCCCGCTGTCCGCGGCCGCGGCCACCCAGACGGCGACCGACCCGGCGACGGCGACGAGGAGTGCTGCCCCCACGAGCAGCAGCAGCCGACGTGGGTGCTCGACCCGCACGCGCACATCGTGCCAGTCGAGGCGGCGGACAGGGGTCGTGGAACGGATTTGTAAAGAAATGCAGGAGCCGGGGCTCCGGTCCCCAAATGGTCCGTCCCGTGCGCAAGCGACTCGTCATCACGGCCGCTCTCGCGGCGCTCGCGGCCGCGCCTCCGGCCCTCGCGGTCGGCGGTCCCGACCCCGAGATCGCCGCTCTGCAGGTCTCGCTCCGCTCGAAGGGGATGTACTTCGGCCAGATCGACGGGCTGGCGGGCCCGATGACGGCGAAGGGACTGCGCGCGTTCCAGCGCGCCGCCGGTCTGCCGGTGACGGGGGAGCTGGGGCCTCGAACGCGCGCTCGGCTGGGCGCGCTCGGCCGCCCGCTCGTCGCACGGCGCGTGCTCGGGCAGGGCGCCTACGGCTGGGACGTCTCGTCGCTCCAGTTCCTGCTCGCGCGGGCGGGACATCTCCGCCTGCTCGACGTCGACGGCCACTTCGGCGCCTCGACGCGGTCGGGGCTGCTCCGCTTCCAGCGCTCGCGCGGGCTCGCGGCCGACGGGATCGCCGGACCCGCCACGCTCACGCTCCTTCGGCCACGGGAAGCGCACGCCGGTCGTGGCGGCGAGCGCGCCCGCGACCGCGTCCACGATCACCTACATCGTCAGGCCGGGGGACACGCTGACGGCGATCGCGGCGAAGCACAAGACGTCCGTGCGGGCGCTCGCCAAGGCGAACAAGCTCGAGTCGGAGAATCTCGTCATCGAGGGCGCGAAGCTGCGCCTGCCCGGGGCGGTCGCGGCCGGTCCGGCGGCCGAGCTCAGCCGCTCGACCGTCCGCGCGCACATCGACAAGTGGGCGGCGCGCTACGGCATCTCCGTCGGGCTGGCCCGCGCGCTGGCGTGGCAGGAGTCCGGCTTCCAGACGAACGTGACCTCGTCGACCGGCGCCTGGGGGCCGATGCAGATCATGCCGGACACGTGGACGTTCGTCGAAACCGTTCTCCTCGGCCGGACGGTGCCGAAGACCGGCGAAGGCGGCGTCGAGGTCGGGATGGCGCTCCTCAGCCACCTGCTGAAGCGCTTCAACGGCGACCAGCGGCTCGCGCTCGCAGCCTGGTACCAGGGCGAGCGGGCAGTCCGTGAGAAGGGTCTCTACGACGACACGAAGGCGTTCGTCGCGAACGTGCTCGCGCTCGTCGGTCGACCCCTCTAGCTCACGTCGACGATCGCCGCGTGCGCGCGGCGGGCTGCTTCGTCCACGTCGAGCGCCCAGAACGACTCGGGGTCGTCCGGGACGCCGAAGATCTCGACGTCCCAGGCCCCGTCCCAGCCGGCCTCGCGGAGCACGCGCAGCAGCTCCGCGATCCCCGAGACGCCGTCGCCGGGCAGCGCCCGCTCGCCGCGCCCGTCGGCGAACCAGTCGGCCACGTGGACGCCCGTGATCCGCGCGACGTTCTCGCGCAGGTGCCGTTCGACCTGCGGTGTGTCCCACAGATGCCAGAGGTCGACCATGATCCCGACGTCCGGCAGGCCGGCCTCGCTCAGCAGCTGCAGCGTCTCGGGGATCGTCGTGACCAGCGTCAGCTGCTCGCGCTGGCTCGCGTGGATCGGCTCGAGGCCGAGCCGGACTCCGGCGCCGTCCGCCGCGGCGGCGAGCCGGCGCAGGCCGTCGACGACCAGGCCGCGCGCCTCGGCCTCCTCACGTGCGCCCGGCGGACCGGTGAGGCAGAGGACGCAGTCCGGCTCGAAGGCGGCCAGCCGGTGGAGCGAGGCGCACATCGACGCGACCCGCACCTCGACGTCGTCCGGGCCGTCGATGACCGCGTTGGGCAGAATCGAGGGCACCTGGGGGACGCAGTTCGTGACGCGAAGCCCGCTGGCCCTGACGGCCGCGAGATCCGCTGCGTCGTCGCCCAGCTTCATCTCCCAGATCCCGATCCCGTCGAAGCCCGCAGCCGCGTAGGCCCGGACGTCCTCCGCGAACGAGGCCCCGACGGTGGAGATCTCGCTGAGC
Organism: uncultured Gaiellaceae bacterium; assembly: GCA_963827015.1. Classification (GTDB taxonomy): domain Bacteria; phylum Actinomycetota; class Thermoleophilia; order Gaiellales; family Gaiellaceae; genus Gaiellasilicea. Next base: position 168,167 of record CAWGZI010000024.1, read on the forward strand.
GAGATCACGGCAGCCCGGGGACCCTGGCGAGCATGCGGCGGACGAGCGCGGGTTTCGTCAGCTGCTTCGCGACGAGGTAGCCCGAGCCGGCGCCGAGCCCGGGACCGGGATGTGTGCTCGCGCCGATGTGCCACAGCTGCTCGACCGGGGTCGCATGGCCAGGAGTGGCCGGGGTGGGGCGGAAGAGCAGGTTCTGGTCGAGCGCGCACGAGCCCGCATAGATGTCGCCGCCGACCCAGTTGGGGTTCGCGGCCTCCATGTCGGCGGGGGACATCACGACGCGGGCGACGGTGGCGCTGCCGAGGTTCTCGATGTGGCGTCCGATTCGCTCGACGATCCGGTCGGCGTACGCCTCGCGGAGCTCCTCGGTCCAGGTGCCGTCTCCGACGTCGAGGTCGTTTGCGGCGTCGCCCCTGGGCGTCGGCGGCAGCTCCTGCAGCTGCACCCAGATGACCCATGATCCGTCCGGCGCCCGTGACGGGTCGAGCGCCATCGGCTGGCCGAGCGCGACCGTCGCCTCGGCGGGCAGGAGCCCGCGGTCGGCCTCGTTGACCGCGCGCGAGACGCCGTCGAGACCGGGGGTGAGGTGGAGCAGTGGCGTCCGGGCGAGCCGCTCGTCGCCGCGCCAGCGCGGGCGCTCGTCCATCGCGATGTGGATCTGCATCTCGCCGCGGCCGTAGCGGAAGCGCAGTGCCCGGTCACGCACGTGCCCGGGCGCGTCACCCTCGGCGAGGAGCCGTCCGTAGAGCTGCGTCGGGGTCACGCAGGCGAGCACTGCGCGCGACGCTGTGATCGTGTCCCCGTCCGTGAGCCGGACGCCGGTTGCCTTGCCTGCCGAGACGACGATCCGCTCGACGTCGGCCTCGGTGCGCAGCTCGCCGCCCGCCTCGCGGACGATCGCGGCAAGGCCGTCGACGAGGCTCGCGCCGCCGCCCTTCGGTACAGGCATCCCGCCCAGCTGCAATGCGCACGCGATCACCTGCGTCATGAAGCCGGACATCGCCTGGTCGGGGCCGAGGCCCGTGTGCAGGACCCACGGCGCCAGCAGCCCGTGCGCCCGCTCGTCGGGGAAGGTGTCGCGGAGCCAGTCGCGGGCGGACAGCAGCGAGTGGCCGGCGAACTCCACCAGGCCGCGCCGGCCGAACTGCTTGTAGGCCTTCCGGCCGAGGGAGAGGCCCTGCGTCGACCAGAGCTCCGTGCCCAGCGCGCCGAACGCGATGTCGGCTGCGGCCATGAACTCGTCGAACTGCCGCTGCCACGCCTCTCCGAGCTGGGCGACGTTCGCTGCGCCGTCCGTGGAGAGGTGCGCGCTCGAGCCGTCCGGGAAGGCGGTCGCGGTCGGCAGATCGGTGTTGAGGTACTCGAGCCCGAGACGGTCGAGGTCCGGCTTCAGCTCCGCGTAGGCGGGCGAGCCGACCCAGAGCGGATGCCAGGAGGAGAAGACCTCGTGCCGGAACCCCGGTGCGGTCAGGCCGTCGACGGTCTTGATCGCGCCGCCGAGCCAGTCGTTCCGCTCGAGCACGCACACGCGCCACCCATCCTTGGCGAGGAGCGCCGCGCCCGCGAGCGAGTTGATGCCGCTGCCGACGAAGACCGCGTCGAATCCGGCCACGCGGCGACTCTACTCGCTTGACATGTCACGGAGAAATCGGTGTGATCCCCTCGTGCTCCTCCGCGAGGTCGAATACGCACGGCCGTCCTCGGTGGAGGAGGCGATCGGGCTCCTGGCCGGACACGACGGGGCGCGAGCTCTCGCCGGCGGCCAGACGATCGTCAACGTGATGAAGGCGCGCGCGGCCTCGCCCGACGTCCTCGTCGACCTGAACCGCCTCGACGAGCTGCGCACGATCTCGGTCTCGGGCGAGACCCTCCAGATCGGCGCGATGGCGACGTACACGCAGCTCATGGCCTCCTCCGAGGTCGACGTCTCCCGACCTGTCCTCGCCGAGGTGGCGGCGCAGATCGCCGACGTGCAGGTGCGGAACCGCGGCACGATCGGCGGCAACGTCTGCTCGAACGACCCGACCAATCACCTGCCCCCGCTGCTCGTCGCGCTCGGCGCGACGATGACGATCCGGGGCGAGGCCGGCGAGCGGAGCGTCCCGGCCGACGACTTCTTCCTCGGCGTCTACATGACGGCGGTCGGTGAGGGTGAGCTGCTGCTGTCCGTCTCCGTGCCCGCGGCAGCGAACGCCGCCGACGGGTTCGCCTCGATCACGATCGGCCGCGATGGGACCTGCATCGCCAATGCGGCCGCCTGCCTGGCCGGCGACTCGGTGCGAATCGCTCTCGGTTGCGTCGACGCTGTTCCCGTCCTGCTGACCCCCACGAGCAGCGACGAGAACAGCGTCCGGCAGGCCGTCGAGGCGGCGAGCCTCGATCCGCCGTCCGACGTGCACGCCTCCTCCGACTACCGCCGGCACCTCGCGGGCGTCTGCGCGGTCCGCGCCGTCCAGCAGGCCCGGGAGCGAGGACGGTGAGCGTGGAGCAGCCGTCCACGAGCCGGACGATCGCGGTCGAGGTCAACGGGGAGCGCTACGAGCGCGAGGTCGACGCGCGCCGCCTGCTCGTCCACTTCCTCCGCGACGACCTCGAGCTGACGGGAACTCACATCGGCTGCGACACCGGCAACTGCGGGGCGTGCACGGTTCACCTCGACGGCCAGCCGATCAAGAGCTGCATGCTCCTGGCCGTCCAGGCCGACGGGAGCGCGGTGCGCACGGTCGAGGGCCTGGCGCCCGCGGACGGCGAGCTGAGCCCGCTGCAGCAGGCCTTCTCCGCCCACCACGCGCTCCAGTGCGGCTACTGCACGCCGGGGATGCTGATGAGCGCGTCCGCGCTGCTCGAGCAGAACCCGCGCCCGAGCGAGGAGGAGGCGCGGACGGCGATCCAGGGCAACATCTGCCGCTGCACCGGCTACGTCAATATCGTCGAGGCGATCATGGGTACGAACGCATGAGCACGACCGAGACGACGCCGGCTCCGACCGAGCTGCAGAAGGGCCACATCGGCCAGTCGATCCCGCGCAAGGAGGACAAGCGGCTCGTCCAGGGGCAAGGGATCTTCTTCGACGACATCCGCCGGCACGGGATGGGCTACGTCCACTTCGTCCGCTCGCCGCACGCGCACGCGAAGATCGTCTCGATCGACGTCGCGGGCGCGCTTGCGCTCGACGGCGTCTACGGGACGCTCACCGGCGACGAGGTCGCGATCCAGACGGACCCGTTCTTCGAGATGTCGACGCCGCCGGGAAACGAGATCAAGGACTACGCGCTCGCGGTCGGCAAGGTCCGCTTCATGGGCGAGCCGGTCGCGGCCGTCTGCGCCGCGACCCGCGAGCTGGCGCGCGACGCCGCCGAGCTCGTCGAGGTCGAGTACGAGCCGCTCGACGTGCTCGTCGACGCGCGGGAGGCGGTCAAGGACGCGACCGTGATGCACGACGATGCCGGCACGAACACCGTCTGGAGCGGCGTCTTCGACTGGGGCGACTGGGAAGGCGCGAAGGCCGAGGCCGACCGGATCGTCACGATCAAGGAGCTCCACTTCCACCGCTTCAGCTCGACGCCGCTCGAGTGCTCGGGCGCAGTCGTCGAGTACGAGAAGCCGACCGGGCAGTGGACGATCCACTGCAACCACCAGATGCCCGGCGTCGGCGCGATCTGGATGGCACCGGCGCTGCGGACGGGGATCGACAAGCTCCGCTTCGTCACGCGCGACATCGGCGGCGGCTTCGGCAACAAGATCTGCCTGCATCCCTACTACGTCACCCTCTGCCTGCTCTCGCGGAAGCTGAACCGGCCGGTCAACTGGACCGAGTGGCGCACCGACCAGCACACGGCGAACGCGCACGGGAACGAGCGCTGGTTCCACGACGTCGAGGTGGCGGTCAAGGACGACGGGACGATGCTCGGCTTCAACGTCAAGGCGCTCGACGACTGCGGCGCCTTCCCGCGCTACGAGCCGCTCGGCTGCATCATCTGGGCGCAGGTGACGCCGGGCTGCTACGCCTGGCGGAACATCCGCGTCGACTTCACCCAGGTCTGCACGAACAAGTCGCCGGTGTCGCCGAACCGTGGGTACTCGCGGATGCAGCACCTCTGGCTGACCGAGCGGATCTGCGACATCGTCGGCGCCGAGCTCGGGATCGATCCGGTCGAGATGCGGAAGCGCAACTACGTCAAGACCGAGCAGATGCCGTACGAGACGCCGAACGGGTGCGTCTACGACTCCGGCGACTACGCCCGCTGCCTCGACATCGCGCTCGACCTGATCGGCTACGACACGATCGAGTCCCGGCGCGAGGAGGCGGCGGCACGCGGGAAGCTGCTCGGCGTCGGTATCGGCTCGACGCTCGACTCGGGCACGAACAACTTCGGCCAGTCGACGCTCCTCAACCCGGAGCTCCAGTTCTCCGGGAACAACGAGGCCGCGACGGTGAAGCTCGACATCTTCGGCGAGCTCGTCGTCACGCTCGGCACCGTGCCGCAGGGCCAGGGGCACGAGACGACGGCGTCGCAGGTGGTCGCCGACATCCTCGGGTGCTCGCCCGAGCAGGTGCACGTCCGTCCCGGCCACGACACGTTCTTCAACTCGCACGCCGGCTTCTCGGGGACGTACGCGAGCCAGTTCGCGGTCACCGGCCTCGGCGCCGTCAAGGGCGCGGCCGACGCGCTGCGAGCGGAGATGATCACTCTCGCCGCGGCCGTTCTCCAGTGCGAGGAAGGCCAGATCGAGCTCGCCGACGGCTTCGCCCGGATCAAGGACGGGCCGCCCGAGGCGGCGCTGCCGTTCATGGCGCTCGGCGCGATCGTGAACGCGAACAACGCCTTCCTGCCGCCCGACTTCAACCCGACGCTGAACCACCGCTTCGTCTACCGGCCCTACTTCGGGATGGTCGACACCGAGAAGAAGACCGGCAAGCTGACGCTCACCTACGCGACGCAGATCCACGCGTGCGTGGTCGAGGTCGATCGGGAGACCGGCGTGACGGAGATCGTCGACTACGCCGCCGTCGACGACTGCGGCACGCGGATCCATCCGCAGATCGTCGAGGGCCAGGTTCACGGCGCGACGGTGCACGCGATCGGCGCCGCGCTGCACGAGGACTTCGTCTACGACGAGGACGGGCAGCTGCTGACCTCGAACTTCTACGACTACCACGTGCCGCACGCGCTCGACGTGCCGCCGCTCAAGACGGGCGCGATCGAGTCGCCGTCCCCGTTCTCGCCGCTCGGCTCGAAGGGGATGGGCGAGGGCGGCGGCGGCGGGATCCACTGCATCGGCAGCGCGATCCAGGACGCGCTGCGGCCCGCCGGCCGGCCGATCGTCTACGACAGCTGCAACCCCTCCCACCGCGTCTGGTCGATGCTCCAGGACCCGGAGTCGACGCGCGCGAACGTGACGGTGGCGCCCGCATGAAGGTCGAGGGGGTCAAGGAGCTGTCCGCCCCGCGCGAGACGGTCTGGAAGGTGCTGAACGACCCGGCGCAGATGGCGAAGCTGATGCCCGGCGTCGAGGGCTTCGAGATCAAGGACGACCGCCACTGGCAGGCGAAGGTGAAGATCCCGCTCGGGCTCGGCGGCCTGCGGATGACGATCGACTTCGAGAAGGTCGAGGAGCGCGCGCCCGAGTTCGCCCAGCTGAACGCGAAGGGGAACGGCGTCGGCGCGATCATGAACATGCAGACGCAGTTCCACCTGACCGAGGCCGGCGGCGGGACGTCGATGCGCTGGGAGGCGGACGTCAAGATCGCCGGGCCGGTCGGCGCAATGGGCCAGCGCGTGCTGCAGCCGATCATCAACCAGCAGGTCGGCAACGTGCTGACGGCGCTCGAGAAGCAGGTGAGCGAGGCTGCGGCGGCGTCGACGGGCGGCGCCGAGCAGGGGATCCACCCGGCCTCGCCGGAGGCCTACGAGGCCGACCCGGACGGGCCAACGCACAACACCGAAGACAAGAACTAGGCGCCGTGGCGGTTCCGTTCCGCATCGGCGTGATGCAGCTCACGATGGAGCCGCTCGACGAGATGCTCGAGTCGGCGCGCGTGATGGACGAGGCCGGGATGGACACCGTCTGGCTCGCCGAGGCCTACCCGTGGTGGCGCAAGCACCAGATGGAGGCGCGCGGCTCGACCGTCGTCTCGGCGCTGATGGCGCGCGAGACGGAGCGGCTGACGATCGGCTGGGGGATCATCTCGCCGTTCACGCGCCATCCCGTCCAGGTCGCGATGGACGCGCGCGTCGTGCAGGAGGCGGCCGGGCCGGGCCGGTTCATCCTCGGCTTCGGTACCTCGAAGATCTTCCTCAACAACGCTCGGATGCAGACGAAGAAGACGCTCGGGCCGATGCGCGACGCCGTCGAGATCGTCCGCGGCGTCCTCGGCGGCAAGGCGTTCGCGTACGAGGGCGAGCACCTGGTCGGCCGACGTGCCCGCGCTCTCGGAGGAGGCGCACGCGCCGCGCGACGTCCCGCCGGTCTACGTCGCGGCGACGGCGCCGAAGATGCAGGCGCTCGCGGGCGAGATCGCCGACGGGCTGCCTGACGCCGTCGATCACGACGCCCGCGTTCGTCCGCTACACGAAGGAGAACGTCGGCGCCGACATCGACATCGGCTGCACCGTCGTCGCCTCGATCGACGAGGACCGCGACCGGGGCCGCGACGGAGCTCGCGAGATCGCGGGCATGTACCTCGCCAACAAGGTGCAGAACATCCAGGGCGCCGCCGACACGCTGCTCGACCTCGCCGAGCTGACGCAGGAGGAGATCCGGCCGGTCGCCGAGGCGATGGAGCGCGGCGGCCGCCTCGCCGCAAAGGCCGAGGTGACGGACGCGATCCTCGACAAGTGCAAGCCGATCGCGGGCACGCCCGACGACTGCATCGCGCGCGATCGAGGAGTACCGCGAGGCCGGCTGCACGCACGTCATGCTGGAGCTGTGGGGCGACGACCGGCACGAGCAGATCCGCCTCTTCGGCGGACAAGGTGCTGCCGCACTTCCGATGAGCGATCGCCGATCGACCGCGACCGCCTCGTCGACACCGCGACCGAGATGGTCAACGTGCACAGCTTCACCGGCGACGAGCAGCGGATGGCCGACCTGATGGCCTCGATCTTCGACGAGATGGGCTTGCAGGTCCAGCGGCAGCAGGTCGAGGACAACCGGGCGAACGCGCTCGGGACGTGGCCGGGCGCCGGCGGCGGCAAGTCGCTGATGTTCAACGGCCACATGGACACCTCGTACTCCGGCCGCGAGCCGTGGCTGCGCGGCGTGCCGGGCTTCCAGCCCTCCGCGTTCGAGCGCGACGGGCCGGCTCTACGGGCTCGGGATCTCGAACATGAAGGGCGCGCTCGCCTGCTACGTCGAGGCGGTCCGGGCGCTGCAGGACGCGAGGCGTCCGCCTGCGCGGCGACGTGCTGATCGCGGCCGTCAGCGGCGAGATCGAGAAGACGCAGCAGGGCGACGCGACAGGGCGCCGAGTACCGCGGCTACGCGGCCGGGACGCGCTACCTCGTCACCCACGGCGGCGTCGCGGACATGTGCCTGCTCGGCGAGCCGACCGAGGGCAAGGTCGTGCTCGGCCACTTCGGCGCGCTCTGGCTGCGCATCCGCGTGCACGGCAACTTCATCCACACGGCCTTCAGCGAGGGCAAGCGCGACCAGAACTCGATCCTGCGCGCGCACGAGGTGCTCGGCGGCGGTGCAGGAGTGGATCCCGACCTGGGAGGACGACCCGGCGAATGCCTACCGCGGTGCGAAGGCGATCGTCAACGTCGGCGCGATCGAGGGCGGCTTCGGCTGGCGCGTCTCGCGGACGCCGCACCACACGGACCTCTTCCTCGACGTGCGCGTGCCGCCGACGAAGGAGATGGCGAGTCGCGCGCCGCGAGGTGCTGGAGTGGGTGCGGTCGCTCGGCGAGCGCTTCCCCGGCTACGGGATCGAGGGCGAGGTGTACGTGACGGCGCCGGGCGCGGAGATCGACGAGGGCCACGAGCTCGTCGCCGCGATCGACGGCGCGCACGCCGAGGTGTACGGCGAGGCGCCGGGGCGCGACGTGACGCGGTGGTTCAGCGACGCCTCCGCGCTCACCCGCTACGGGATCCCGACGGTCAACTACGGCACCTCGACCGGGCTGATGGACGTCGAGCTGGGCGAGAACCTCGAGATCGACGGCCTCGTCAAGACCGCGGAGGTCTACGCTCGGGTGGCGATGACGGTCTGCGGAGTCGGATGAGCACGGACCCCTACACGCTGCCAGCCGATCTGCCGGTTCCCGTCGACGACGGGGGCGCCGACCATCTGCCCGGTCTCGAGCTGCCGCGACGCTCGTGCTCGAGTCGTCGCAGGGCCCGGTCGACGTCCGCGACCTGGACGTGCTCTACGTCTACCCGCGGTCGGGCCGGCCCGGCGTGCCGCTGCTGCCGGGCTGGGACGAGACGCCCGGTGCCCGCGGCTGCACGCCGCAGTCGTGCGGCTTCCGCGACGCCCACGGCGAGTTGCAAGCCCTCGGCAAGCGCGTCGCGGGCGTCTCGACCCAGACGCTCGAGGATCAGCTCGAGTTCGCGGAGCGCAACGCGATGCCGTTCCCCGTCATCTCCGACCCGGGCCGCGAGCTCGGGGCCGCACTCGGGCTGCCGACGTTCGAGATCGAGGGCCACGTCCTGTACAAGCGGCTCGCCCTCGTCGCGGACGACGGCCGGATCGCCAAGGTCTTCTATCCCGTCTTCCCGCCGGACGAGAACGCCGCCGACGTCCTCGCCTGGCTGCGGTCGCGATGAGGCTCGTCACCTACGACGACGGCAAGGTCGGCTACGTCGACGGCGAGGAGATCGTGCGCCTCGACGTGCCGTCGCATGCGCGAGTGGTTCGAGCGCGGCGGCGCCGACGAGACGGGCGAGCGCGTGGCGCTGGCCGACGCGCGGCTGCGGGCGCCGATCGTGCCGAAGAAGTTCTTCCACACGGCCGGCAACTTCCGCGAGCACGAGGAGGAGTCGAAGGTCGTCGAGTGGTCGCACGAGATCGCGCCGTGGATCGTCTTCTTCCAGAACGTCGACGCGATCGTCGGCCCGGACGAGCCGGTCGTGTACCCCGAGCACCTGACCGAGGAGCTCGACTACGAGCTCGAGCTCGCGGTCGTGCTGAAGAAGGCGGGCAAGTGGTTCCCGCCCGAGGAGGCGATGGACTACGTCGGCGGCTACGTGATCTTCAACGACATCACGGCTCGCGACATCCAGCGGCGCGAGATGCGCTCGGGCGTCTTCAGCTTCTGCAAGGCGATCGACACGTTCTGCCCGCTCGGGCCGTGGATCGTCACCCCGGACGAGATCCCCGACCCGCACGATCTCGCGATGACGCTGCGCGTCAACGGCGAGTCGCGGCAGACGTCCCACTCGGGGAACATGTCGACCACGATCCCGGAGATCCTGTCCCACTACTCGGCGCTCGGGCTACTCGGCCGGCGACGTGCTCTCGACCGGGACCGTCTCAGGCGTCGCCGGCTTCTCCGAGGACGCGGCCTCGCTCTACCTGAAGCCCGGCGACGTGATCGAGGCCGAGATCGAGCGGATCGGCGTGCTGCGGAACCCCGTCATCGGCTGGCAGGAGGCGCACGGCGAGCCGGCGCCTGCCCGGGTGCGTTGGTAGTCGGCTCGGTCGAGCTCGTACCGCTCGTCGACGCCGTCGGCCTGCTGGGAGAGCTCGACGAGCTGTTTCCGGGCTTCGAGGGCTGGGAGCCGTACCGAGAGCTGTACCCGGAGCTCTTCGCCGGGCTCGCAGTGGCGGCTCCCGTGCACGTCGTATCTGCTCCGGGCCGGCGGCGCGACGCTGCTCGTCGACACGGCCGTGGGGCCGGCTGGGCTCTGGGGCTGGGCGGCGGAGCGGGAGGAGGGGCTCCTGCCGGCGCTGGCCGACGCGGGCGCGGCGCCGGACGACGTCGACGTCGTCTTCCTGACGCACCTGCACATCGACCACATCGGCTGGAACACCGACCGGGACGGCAGGGTCGTCTTCCCGAACGCGCGCTACCTCGCGCACCGCGAGGGCGTCGCGTTCGCGCGGGAGAGCGACCGGCCGCACGTCGCCCGCGCGATCCATCCGGTGGGCTTCGAGGAGGTCGCGGGCGAGACGAGGCTGGCGCCGGGGGTGACCGCCTTCGAGCTGCCCGGGCACTTCCCGGGGCACATGGGCGTGCGGATCGAGTCCGAGGGCGAGCGGGCGGTGCTGATCGCGGACGCGGCCGTGAACCCGATGCTTCTGCACGAGCCCGATGTGGTCTACGTCTCGGACGCCGATCCGTCCGACTGCGCCGCGACGCGCCGCTCGCTCCTGCCCGAGCTCGTCGACGCCGACGTGCTCGTCGTCTGCGGCCACTATCCGGGCGGCGGCGTCGGCCGCGTCGTCACCCGTGACGACCGGGTCGTCTGGGAGGCGGCGTGACGGCGTTCCGGGAGGCGTTCCCGATTCTGCTCGTCGAGGACGTGGCCGAGGCGAGCGAGTTCTACTGCTCGACGCTCGGCTTCGAGGAGACGTACCGCAACGAGGACGAGCATGGCGTCGAGTTCGCCTTCCTCGCACTCGAGCCGTACGGGATCGGCCTCGGGCGGCGAGGCACGGGGGCGAGGAGCGCGACTTCGCGCTCTGGATCTACGCCGACGACGTCGACGCGGCTGCCGCGGGGCTGCGCGAGGCCGGGGCGGAGGAGGAGCTTCCGCCGACCGACCAGCCGTGGGGCGAGAGGATGTGCACCTTCGTCGACCCGAACGGCCACAGGCTCCACGTGGGGGCGAAGCTGTGAGCTGGCCGCGCGACGACACGAAGCTCGACCGCGTGCGCGCGCTGATGGGCGAGCAGGAGCTCGACGCGCTCGTCGTCCGCGCGCCCGACAACGTCCTCTACCTGACGAACTTCTGGGGGATGAAGGGGTACGACGCCGTCGTCTTCCCGCGCGAGGGCGAGCCGGTACTGGTCTGCCTCGAGGCGTCGGAGGAGGACGCGGAGCGGACGGCCTGGACGAACGAGGTGCGGCTCTTCCACGGCTACGACGAGAGCGACCCGCGGCCGCCCGGCCTGCGCGCGCTCGACCTCGCCCGCCAGCTCGCATCCGACTACGACCGGATCGCGATCGAGCTCAGCCTCGGGACACAGGCGGCGGACCGGATGGTCGGCGAGCCGACGACGTTCCCGAAGGCCTGGTTCGACGCCTTCCCCGACGCCGCCGACGCGACGCCGCTGCTGAGTGCCGCGCGCGCGATCAAGACCGAGCAGGAGGTCGAGCGGATGCGGCTCGCGAACGAGATCGCGGCGCGGGCGCTCGAGCACACGGCGGCGCACCTGCACCCGCGGATGACGGAGAGCGAGGCAGCGGCGGTCTGGCAGGGCTGGGTGCACGGCCACGGCACGGGCTTCCGCGACCGCGTCGAGCTCGCGCTCGGGTTCTCGCTCGTCTGGTCGGGGCCGGGGATCAGGACGTTCACGGCGACGGGCAGCCGGCCGATCCGGGAGCACGAGCCGACGCTGTTCGAGATCTGGGTCTGCGCCGACGGCTACTGGTGCGACCACACGAAGAACCTCGTCCCGGGCGACCTCGATCCCCGCTACGCCGAGCTCGAGCAGCGGGCTGATGGAGGTCTACGGGGCGGCGATCGACTTCGCGCGGCCGGGCGCCAGCCTCGCCGAGCTCGACCGGAGCGTGCGCGCAGGGCTCGCGGAGCTGGGCTACCCCGGCCAGCCGAGCCATCCGATCTGCCACGGCGTCGGTGCCCGCGCGCACGAGCCGCCCTATGCACACCAGGCCGGGGGTGGCACGATCGAGGCGGGGATGGTGCTGGCGATCGAGCCGGGGGTCTACTGGCCGGAGGGCGGCGGGCTCCGCGTCGAGGACAACTTCCTCATCACCGATGACGGTCCGGAGCGGCTCTGCCGCTTCCCGGACGGGATCGTGCGGGCAGCAGGGTGATCGACCGCGAGAAGATCTGGACCGGGGAGCTGAACCGGCTCGCGCTCGAGCCGCAGTCGCACGAGACGATCGGGCTCTACGACACGACGCTGCGCGACGGCGAGCAGACGGTCGGGGTCGTCCTCTCGCCCGAGGACAAGCTCGCGATCGCGCATGCGCTCGACGAGGCGGGGGTCGACCGGATCGAGGCGGGGTTCGCACGCGTCTCCGCCGAGGACGAGGAGGCGATCCGGCTGATCGCGGACGCCGGGCTGCAGCGCCGAGATCTGGGGCTTCGCCCGCGCCGTGCAGGCCGACGTCGAGCAGCTGGTCGGTCTCGGCGTCAACGCGGCCGTGATCGAGAGCCCGATCTCGGACGCGAAGCTCGCGGCGCTCGGCGTCTCGCACGACGACATGCTCGGCCGGATCCGCAAGGCCGTCTCGTTCGCGACCGGCGAGGGGATGACGATCGCCTTCTTCGGCGTCGACGGCTCGCGCGCCGACCTCGGCCTTCTTCCGCCGCGCCTACGAGGCGGCGGTCGAGGCCGGCGCGCAGGAGGTCGCCGTCGTCGACACGATCGGGATCGCCACGCCCGAGGGCGCCGCGTACCTCGTCGGCCAGGCGGTCGACTGGCTCGACGTGCCGGTGCACTGGCACGGCCACGACGACTTCGGGCTCGCCACCGCGGCCGCCGTCGCCGCCGTCCAGGCCGGCGCGACATGGGTGCAGGGGACGGTGAACGGGATGGGGGAGCGCGCCGGCAACGCGAACCTGATCGAGGTCGCGCTCGCGCTCGAGGCGCTGTACGGGATCCCGACCCGGCTCGAGCTCGGCAAGGCCCGCGAGCTCGCCGCACTCGTGCGCGAGCGCTCCGGCTACGAGCTGGCGCCCGTGGGCCCCCGTCACCGGCGAGAACCTCTACACCCGCGAGAGCGGCGCCGTCGCCAGCCAGTTCCACGACCCGCCCGCGATCGAGCCGTACGCCTCCGAGCTCGTCGGTGCCGAGCGGCGGATCGTCCTCGGCAAGAAGAGCGGGGTCGACTCGATCCGGCTCAAGGCCGTCGAGCTCGGGCTCGAGCTCCCCGCCGACCGGCACGCAGAGCTGCTCGCGGCGGTGAAGGAGCTCGGTGCCGCGAGCGGCGCCTCGTCACCGACGCCGAGTTCGGAAGCTCGTCGAGAAAGGAGCGGCCGATGTCCCATCACCGTGAGCTCTCGAACCCGCCGGAGCTTCATCCCGCGCCGGGCTTCAGCCACGTCGCGATCGCGTCAGGCACGACGGTCGTCCACCTCGCGGGCCAGACCGCGCTGGACCAGCAGTTCGGCGTCCTCGGCGGCGACGACCTGGGCGAGCAGACGAAGGCGGCGATGCGGAACGTCGAGATCGCGCTCCGCGCCGCCGGCGTCGGCTGGGACGACGTCGTGCGGCGGACGATCTACACCCTTCACCCGACGGAGTACGAGACGATCACGGCCGCGATCGACGAGGTCACCGGCGGCGCCGACCACCCGGCGCAGTCGATCGTCGGCGTCACGGGCCTGGCCGTGCCGGGGCTCCTGATCGAGATCGAGTGCACCGCCGTCCGCGGCCATTGACTGACATGACACCGGAGCGGGATACTCGCGGGCGGAGACCAGACATGTCACTGAAAGGGGTGCGAGGGTGAAGTTCAGCCTCTACTCGGAGATCCAGAGCTGGCCCGGGAAGTCCGCTGCCCAGCTCTACGGCGAGGTCCTGGAGCAGATCCAGAACGCGGACCGGCTCGGCTACGACGCCTACGCGGTGATCGAGCACTTCTTCTTCCCGAAGTTCTCGATCTCGGCCAACCCGCTGGCGCTCTTCGCCGCGGCGGCCCAGCGCACGAAGACGATCAACTTCCGCACCCTGCTCCACTCGATGCCGTACCACAACCCCGTGGTGCTGGCCTCCGAGATCGCAGTCGCCGACATCCTCCTCGACGGCCGCTACGAGTTCGGCGTCGGGCGAGGTCACGGCTGGATGCCGCCGAAGGCCGGGATCGCCCTGACGCCGGAGTCGCGCGAGCGCTACGAGGAGTCGGTCGAGTTGCTCTTCACCGCGCTCGAGAACGAGCGCTTCGCGTACGCCGGCAAGCACTTCCAGGTGGCCGACTCGGGGATCGTGCCGCGGCCCGACCGCAGGTTCCGCGTCTTCCTCGGCGGCACCTCCGACCGCACCTACGAGCTGGCCGCCGAGCGCGGCTGGGCGGTCGTCGTGCCGCCGCTGCTCCCGTACGCGGCCCTTGCCGAGCAACTCGATCTCTACCGGGCCACGTGCGCGAAGCACGGCACCGAGCCGGACATCGTCTGGATCCACGCCTGCTACATCGACGAGGACCGCGAGGTGGCAAAGCGGGAGGCGGAGAAGTGGATGGTCGGGTTCCTGCAGGGGAACGCGTCGCCGCTGACCGAGTACGACCCGCCGCCGGCCGACGAGCTGAACGCGGCCGGCTACGGCTTCTACACGGCCGGCATCCTCGAGAAGCTGGCGCAGACGCCGTACGACGCGATGATCGAGGGTGACATCGTCTGGGTCGGGACGCCTGCCGACGTGATCGAGCGGATCGAGGCGGTGCAGGAGCTCTGCGCCGGGCTGACCGAGATCTCGATCACGGTGAACGCCGGGGGTGCCGACCACTGGCAGGCGATCAAGTCGCAGGAGCTGTTCGCGCAGACGGTGATGCCGCACTTCAAGGCTCCGGAGCGAGAGGCGGTGGGCGCGACATCGTGATCGAGCGGGTGTGTGTCGTCGGCGGCGGCGTCATCGGCAGCCTTTACGCCGCCCACCTCAGCCGGGTCGCGGACGTCTGGGTGCTGACGCGCAGGCCCGAGCACGCACGCGCCCTCGAGGAGCACGGGCTCGAGGTGAGCGGCCGCTCCGAGTTCACCGGCCGTGTCCACGCCACCGACGACCCGGCCGAGCTGCCCGACGTGGACGTGGCCATCGTCGCGACGAAGGGGACGGCGGTCGACGCGGCAGCCGGCGCGATTGCGGGCTGCTTCCCGGAGGCGATGGTCGTCACCGTCCAGAACGGGCTCGGCGCGGAGCAGATCGTCCGCCGGCACGGCAGCTGGCCGCTCGTCTCGGGCGTGACCTTCATGAGCGGCACCCGCCACGACGACACGCACGTCGAGTACATCCTCGACACCGAGACGTGGCTCGGACCGTACAACGGGATCCCGTACGAGCGCGTCGAGGAGCTCGCCGAGCTGATCGCCAGCTCGGGGCTGAAGGCGCGCGCGTTCCCCGACCTGAAGCCGGCGCAGTGGTCGAAGCTGATCTTCAACGCGACCGTGAACGCCGTCGCCGCGCTGACCGGGCTGCCGCACGACCCGCACTTCGCGGCCGAGGACGGCGTCGCCGACCTCGGCCATCTCGTCCACGCGCTGATGGACGAGGGCAAGGCCGTCGCAGCCGCGGCGGGGATCGAGCTGCACGAGGACCCGTGGGAGATGAACGTGCTCGCGACCCGGAGGGGCAGCGCGCACTACCCGTCCATGCTCGAGGACGTCGAGGCGCACCGCCCGACCGAGATCGAGCTGATCACCGGCTCGCTCGTCCGCGAAGCGGAGCGCCTCGGCGTGCCGGTCCCGCTGCATCTGACGCTCTACCGCCTGATCAAGGCGAAGGAAGACAGCTACCGGGAATCCAAAGGGAGGCAGGAATGACGGCAAGGAAGCGTGTGGGCGCCCTCGGGGCGCTGCTGGCAGTACTCGCGCTCGCGGTCGCCGCGGTCGGCGCCGGGGTCGGCGGATCGCAGCCGAACGCGGCCGCACCGATCGTGATCGGCTGGGCGTTCGACTCGAAGGGCGCGATGGCCCCGTTCGACGGGCCGGCGCTCGCGGCCGCGCAGTTGCGGATCAAGCAGCTGAACGCCAAGGGCGGCGTCGGTGGACGCCCGTTCCAGATCAAGACCTGCGACACGCAGGGGAACAAGCCGGCCACGGCCAAGTCGTGCGCGGCGAGGCTGCTCTCCGGCAAGGCCGACGTCATCTTCACGACCTGCGACGTCGACTTCGCCGCCCCGGTGGTGCAGGAGGCGATCAACCGCGGCAAGCTCGCCGTCGCGCCGTGCATCGGCACCGACCAGATGGGGCCAAAGCGCTTCGGCGCCAAGGGCAAGCTCGCGTTCAGCTTCGGCAACGTGGCCCAGGACGAAGGCTCGGCCATGGCGGAGTACGCGTGGCGGCGCGGCTGGCGGAAGGCAGCCCTCGCGACCGACACCGTGATCGTCTACTTCAAGAACGTCGTCCGGGCGTTCGAGGTCCGCTGGAAGCAGCTCGGCGGCTCGATCGTCGCCAAGGAGAGCTACCAGTCGCTCGGCAGCACGAACGTCCAGAACGCGGTCAGCCGACTCAGCCGCGTGCAGGCCGACGTGATCGTGACCTCGACGGCAGGGGCGTTCGGCGCGCTGTCGACGCTCGTCTCGGGCCTGCGGTCGCTCGGCAACAACACCGCGATCCTCAACTCGTGGGCCGGCGACGGCACCTACTGGCTGCCGAAGAGCCCGCAGGTGACGAACTACTACTTCGTCACCTACGCGTCGGTCTTCGGCGACGATCCGGTCAAGGCGGTCAACGCGCTCGCGAAGTCGGTCAAGGCCGGCACCGGCGGCTTCCTGACCGGCCCGGCGGCGATCGACGGCGTCGCGGCCGCGATCAGGCGTGCCGGCGGCTCGACGAACGGCGCCCGACTCGCGGCGCAGATGGAGAAGTTCAAGAAGCTCCCCACCATCTCCGGCAACGTCAGCTTCTCCAAGTCCCTGCACTCCGTCTTCGGGCGGCAGTACCGGGTGATGCAGATCCAGAACAACAAGGCGAAGTACGTCGGCGCGGTCACCGCGAAGGTCGTTCCCAAGATCTAGTGGGAGCGGCCGCGACCGACGCGGTTGCGGAGCGGAGGCCCGGGGAGTCACTCCGGGCCTCCGCTGTCTCGCGCTCGTTCGCCGGCGTGCACGCGCTTTCGGACGTCACCCTCGAGGTGCGCCGGAACGAGGTCGTCGGGCTGATCGGTCCGAACGGGGCCGGCAAGTCGACGCTCGTCAACCTGCTCAGCGGCTTCGACCGGCCGGATGCCGGGTCGGTCGAGCTGGAGGGCCGGACGATCACGCGCTGGAGCCCCCACCGGCGCGGCAGGCACGGGCTGGCGCGGACGTTCCAGCACAGCCACGCGTTTCGCGCGCTCTCGGTGCGCGAGAACGTCGAGGTGGCGGCGATCGGCGTCGGGGCGGGCCCGCGCGAGGCGCGGGCGCGGGCGGACGAGCTGCTCGAGCTGCTCGGGCTCGACCGCTTCGCCGACGTCGAGGCGGCCGCGCTCGCCCACGGCGACGAGCGGCGCCTCGGCGTCGCGCGGGCGCTGGCGACGCGGCCGCGGTTCGTGCTGATGGACGAGCCCGCCGCGGGGCTGCCCGAGGCGGAGGTGCCGGACTTCGCCGCCGCCGTGCGTTCGGTGCGCGACGACCACGACGCCGGCGTGCTGCTGATCGACCACAACATGGCGCTCGTGATGGAGGTCTGCGACCGCGTCCAGGTGCTCGACCAGGGCCGGACGCTCGCCGAGGGGACGCCCGTCGAGATCCGGGCGAACCTGGACGTCGGCGCGGCCTACCTCGGGGAGAGCGGAGCCGATGCCTGAGCCTGCGCTCGAGCTCCGCGACCTCTCGGTGCGCTACGGCGCGGTCGAGGCGGTACGCGGGCTCTCGCTCGTCGCGGAGCGGGGCGAGGTGGTGGGCCTGATCGGTCCCAACGGCGCCGGCAAGTCGAGCACGCTGCACGCGATCATGGGCGTCGTCCGCTCGGCCGCGGGGGAGATCCTCGTCAACGGCGCCTCCGTGCGGGGGCGACGGCCGGAGGCGGTTGCCCGGCGCGGGATCGCGCTCGTCCCGGAAGGGCGGCGCATCTTCGCCGAGCTGACGGTCGAGGAGAACCTGCGGCTCGGCCTCGCCGGCCGCGGCTCGCGCGAGGGCGTGGACGGCGACCTCGCCTGGATCTACGAGCTCTTCCCGATCGTGCAGGAGTTCAGGAAGCGCAACGCCGGCGCGCTCTCCGGCGGGCAGCAGCAGCAGCTCGCGATCGCGCGGGCGCTCGTCGCGAGCCCGGACGTGCTCCTGCTCGACGAGCCGTCGCTCGGCCTCGCTCCGGCGGTCGTCGACGCTGTCTTCGCCGCGCTCGGTGCGATCCGCGAGCGCGGCGTCACCGCGCTGCTCGTCGAGCAGCGGGCGCAGCGCACGGTCGCGTTCGCCGACCGGACGTACCTGATCGCGAACGGGGAGCTGCGGCTGACGCTGACTCCCGAGCAGGCGGACGACACGAGCACGATGGTGGCGGCGTACCTCTCGTGATCGTCGGCGCGATCACCTGGCAGGCGCTCGCGGACGGGCTCGGTCTCGGCGCGGTCTACGCCTTGATGGCGGTCGGGATCGGGCTCGTCTTCGGCGTCCTCCGCCTCGTCAACTTCGCCTACGGGCAGCTGATCATGGCCGGTGCGTTCGCGCTCGCCGTCGCCGCCGAGCACGGCTGGCCCAGATGGGTCGGCGTCGCGCTCTGCTTCGCCGTCGTGCTCGCGCTCTCGTTCGCGATGGAGCGGCTCGTCTTCCGGCCGCTGCGCGCCCACTCGCCGGCGGTGATGCTCGTCGCCACCTTCGCGATCGCCTTCCTGCTCCAGTCGATCGCGCTCCTCTGGTTCGGGCCGCTGGGGAAGATCGCGGCCTCGTTCGCCGAGCTGAACCAGCCGGTGACGATCCGCGACGTCGACGTCCGCAAGATCACGATCGTCTCGATCGTCGCGGCGGTGATCTGCCTCGTCGCGCTCCTGCTCCTGCTCGGTCGGACGAACATCGGGCTGCACATGCGCGCCGCCGCGATGGACTTCCAGACCGCGCGGCTGATCGGCGTCGACGCGAATCGCGTCATCGGCGCGGCCGTGCTCGTCTCCGGGCTGCTGGCGGGTGTCGTGGCGGTGATGCTGACGGTGCAGACGCCGCTCGTGACCCCGGACTTCGCCCTGCGCGACACGATCGTCGTGCTCGCCGGCGTCGTCCTCGGCGGCATGAACCGCCTGCTGACCGCGACGCTCGGCGGCTTCGCGATCGGCTTCGTCTCGGGCGTCCTCGGCGGCGCCCTCCCGACCGATCAGAGCCAGTACCTGCCCTCGTTCCTCTTCGTCGCGGTGATCCTCGTCCTGCTGGTGCGGCCGGGCGGCCTGTTCGCGCGCGGCCGCGACGCGGCGGTGCAGCGGGTATGAGGTGGCGGACGCCTGATCGGACCTGCGGCGCTCGTCGTGGCGGCGGGGCTCGTCGGCTCGCTGTTCGAGCGCTCGACGGAGATCTACTTCATCAACACGCTCGTCGCTCTGTGCGATGGTCGTCGCGCTCTACGTCTTCGTCGGCAACTCGGGCGTCCTCTCGTTCGGCCACGTCTCGTTCGTCGCCGTCGGCGCCTGGACGGCGGGCGTGCTGACGATCCCGGCCGAGGAGAAGAGCGCGCTGCTGCCGAGCCTCTTCCCGTGGCTCGCCGAGCGCGAGTCCGGGAACGTCGTCTCGCTGCTCGCCGCCGCCGTCGTCGGCGCGGTCTTCGCCGCGCTCGTCGGGCTGCCGCTGATGCGCCTCTCCGGCCTCGCGGCGGGGATCGCCACCTTCGCCGTGCTCGAGATCACGCACAACGTGCTCCGCTACTACGAGAAGATCGGGCCCGGGACGACGGCGTTCTCGTCCGTGCCCGAGACGACCGGATCTGCTGCAGGCAACGATCGGCGGACTGATTGCGGTGGTGCTCGCGTTCGGGTACCAGCGGAGCCGTTTCGGCCGCCAGCTGCGGGCGACGCGCGAGGACCCCGCCGCCGCCCGCGCGGTCGGGATCTCCGTCTACCGCCAGCGGCTCGGCGCGTTCGCGCTCTCGGGCGCAGTGGCAGGCTTCGCTGGCGGGCTGTACGTCCATCTGCTGCCGCTGACGACCGAGGAGGTCTATCTGAATCTCACCTTCATCACGCTCGCGATGCTCGTGATCGGCGGGCTGACGAGCCTCTGGGGCGCCGTCGTCGGCGCGCTCGCCGTCGGCGGGCTCGACTCGCTCCTGGCCGAGGCCGAGAACGGCATCGGCGCGTTCGGGCGGACGGTCGACCTCCCCGCCGGCTCTCGCATCGTCGTCGTCGGCGCGCTGATGGCGCTGGTGCTGATCGTGCGGCCGACCGGGCTCACCGGCGGCCGGGAGCTCCGGCTCTGGAGGACGGGTTGAAAGTCTGCGTCGTCGGCTGCGGCGCCGTCGGGTCGCTCTTCGCGGCGAACCTCGCCTCGCTGGACGACGTCGAGGTGTGGGCGTACGACCTGGCGCAGGAGCACGTGGACGCGATCAACGAGCGCGGCCTGCGGCTGACCGGCGCGGGCGAGGTGCACGGGACCGGGATCCGGGCCACCGCCGACGCCTCCGAGCTGCCCGCGTGCGAGTTCGGGATCGTCGCGACGAAGGCGATGCACACCGGGGCCGCGATCGCCGCCACCGCGCACGCGTTCGCCGACGGGGCGGTCGCCTCGGTTCAGAACGGCGTCGGCAACGAGGAGGCGATCGCGCCGCACGTCGGCCGGGTGATCCGGGGCACCACCTTCCCGGCGGGGAAGATCCTCGAGCCCGGCGTCGTGCAGTGGGACGTCAAGGGCGACACGACCTTCGGCCCCTTCGAGCCGAGCCCCGCCACCCGCGACGAGATCGAGCGGCTCGCCGACGCCTGCACGCGCGGCGGGATGCCGACGACCGCGGTCGACGACGCGCGCGGGGCGCAGTGGCGGAAGGTGATCTTCAACGCCTCGACGAACCCGATCGGCGCTCTGACGGGCCTGACCCACGGTCGCGTCTGCGAGCGCCCCGACCTGCGCCGGCTCGTCAGCGGCCTCGTCGACGAAGGCAAGGCCGTCGCGGCCGCGCAGGGAATCGTCCTCGACGCCGACCCGGAGGCGCTGATCGACCATGCTGCGAAGCCGGAGGTCGCCTACGGGCACAAGGCGTCGATGCTGCAGGACGTGGAGGCACGCCGGGCGACGGAGGTCGACTGGCTCAACGGCGGCATCGTCCGCTTCGGGCGCGAGCACGGCGTCCCGACCCCGCTCAACGAGGCCGTCGTGGCCCTGATCAAGGGAATGGAGGCGTCTTGGACGCAGAGTTGACCCGCAGGTACGCCAACGTCCGGGCCGCGATGGCCGAGGCGAACCTCGATGCGCTGATCGTCTCGGGGAGCGAGTACTCGGGCTTCGAGGGGTCGGTCACCTACCTCTCCGGCTTCCAGATCGTCCACCGGTACGCCTACGTGGTCGTGCCGGCCGACGGCGACCCGCAGATCGTCTTCCCGACGGAGGCGCGCTACGTCGGCGAGCACGGCACCGCGCAGCTCGAGCAGGCCTTCCACGACCGGCCGGGCGAGCACATTGCCCAGAGCGCGCGCGACCGCCGTTGGAGGCGCGTCGGCGTCTACGGGCTCGACTACATCATGACCGTGCGCGACTTCCGCGCCCTCGACGGCCTCGACCTCGTCCCCTTCGACGCCGAATTCGACCTGGCCCGCGCGGTGAAGAGCGACGCCGAGCTCGAGTCGGTCCGCGAGAGCGTCCGGATCAACGAGGACGGCTTCGAGGCGTTCCTGGCGGCGTACGAGCCGGGGAAGACGGCAGCCGAGGTGATGGCGCCGGCGGAGGAGCTCTTCGTCGAGCGCGGCTGCGGCCGTCTGACCATGAACATGGTCCTGATCGGGCCGGAGTTCGGGATCGCCAAGAAGGAGACGACGCTGGGCGACTTCGTGCTCCCGTCGCTCGAGGTCGCCGGCCCGGGGATGCACTGGGTCGAGGTCTCGCGCGCGATCGGGACCGTCCCGGCCGACGTCGAGCCGATGGTCGAGGCCTACGCGGAGTACCACGACGCCGCCCGCGGGGCGATGCGCGACGGCGCCACCGCCCACGACGTCCACCGCGCAGTCTCGAAGGGGTTCGCGGAGCGGGGCTACCACCTCGGCCACGTCACCGGCCACTCGATCGGGATGACGATGATCGAGCACCCGCGCGTGGGCGAGGGGATGGAGACGGTGCTGCGCTCGGGGATGGTGCTCTCGATGCATCCGCACGCGATCGCTGCCGACGGGAGGGCGTGCCTCTACATGCAGGACACCTGGCTCGTCACGGACGACGGCGGCGAGCCGCTCTCGCGACTGCCGATGCAGGTCTACGAGCGAGCCGTTCTGATCTACGCGCGACCTCGGGGTGAGACCTCGCTCCGGCGCGGCGACGGGCAGTCAGACTGATCGCGCCGGTGGACAGGGCGGACCATTACGGGCATGGGAGAGTTCGCGCTCGTCGACCGCAGCGGCAATCTGTGCTAGCGGCCGCAGGTGCAGATCGCGCCGCCGAGCTCGCGCCGCTCGAACAGCCGGCCGCAGCGCGGGCACTCGGGCGGGATCACGCGTGCCCGCATGAAGAGCGCCTTCATCAGCACGACCCAGAGGACGGCGTAGCCAACGATCATCTGCGCGTTCATGCTCATACTTCGGATATCGGCATGCGATCGGATCACTGATGCCACAGACGGGTGATTTGGCCCGCCGCCTGGCGGTGGCAGGGGCGACGAGCCGGCCGACCTGGTCGTGCGCGGCGGCCGGGTGCTCAGCGTCTTCACGCGCGAGTGGCTCGAGGTCGACGTCGCGGTCTGCGACGGCGTCGTGGCCGGGCTCGGCTCCTACGAGGGCGCCGAGACGCTGGACGCCGACGGTGCGTACGTCGTCCCCGGCTTCATCGACGCGCACATGCACCTCGAGACCTCGAAGCTGCTCCCGTCCGAGTTCGCGCGCCTCGTGCTGCCACTCGGGACGACCGCGGTCGTGGCCGACCCGCACGAGATCGCGAACGTGCTCGGCACGGACGGCGTCCACTGGCTCGTCGACGTCTGCGAGGAGCTCCCGCTCGACGTCTTCTTCACCGCCTCCTCGTGCGTCCCCGCCTCGCAATTCGAGTCGCCGCGGCGGCCGTTCACGCCCGGCGACCTCGAGAGCCTGCTGCGTCGGCGGCTCGTGATCGGGCTCGCCGAGATGATGAACTTCCCGGGCGTCGTCGCCGGCGCCGACAGCGAGCTGGCGAAGCTCGCCGTCGCCGGCGACCACCACGTCGACGGTCACGCGCCCGGCGTGCTCGGCCGCGCGCTCCAGGCCTACGCGGCCGCCGGGATCGGCTCCGACCACGAGGCGTTCACCGCCGAGGAGGGCCGCGAGCGCCTCCGGGCGGGCATGTGGCTGCTGATCCGCGAGGCGTCGGCGGCTCGGAACCTGCGGGCGCTGGCGCCGCTCGTCGCCGAGTTCGGGCCGTCCCGGATGGCGTTCTGCACGGACGACCGCGAGCCGGAGCACATCGCCGAGGACGGGCACATCAACGCGATCGTGCGCGACGCCGTGTCGTACGGTGTGTCGCCCGAGGACGCCCTCGTGATGGCCTCGCACCATCCGGCCCTCTGGCACGGCCTCGCCACCCACGGCGCGGTCGCCCCGGGCTACCAGGCCGACCTGCTGCTGCTCCCCGACCTCGAGCGCTTCGTGCCGGAGATCGTGCTCAAGCGAGGCCGTGCGGTGGACGAGATCGAGCCCACGCCGGTGCCGGAGTGGGTGACCCAGAGCGTGCGGATCCGCCCCGTCTCCGCCGACGACTTCGGCATCGAGTGGGAGGGAGGCGCCGCCCGCGTGATCGGGCTCGTCCCCGGTCAGATCGTGACGGAGTCGCTCGTCGAGGAGCTCCCCGACGGGGAGGCCGATCCGGCGCGCGACCTGGCGAAGATCGCCGGTGTCGAGCGGCATCTGGGAACCGGGCCGGGTCGGTCTCGGCTTCGTGAGGGGCTTTGCGCTCGAGCGGGGCGCGTTCGCCTCGACGTTCTCGCACGACGCGCACAACATCGTCGTCGTCGGCACGAGCGACGAGGAGATGGCGGTCGCCGTGAAGCGCCTCGTCGAGCTCGGAGGCGGTCTCGTCGTCGTCGACGGCGAGGAGGTGCTGGCCGAGCTGCCGTTGCCGGTGGCCGGGCTGCTCTCCGACCGGCCGCTCGGCGACGTGATCGAGGCGAGCGAAGCGACCGTGGAGGCCGTGCACGAGCTCGGCTCGAAGGTCGAGTCGCCGTTCCAGTCGCTCGCGTTCCTCGCGCTCTCGGTGATCCCGAGCCTGAAGATCACCGACCGCGGCCTCGTCGACGTCGACCGCTTCGAGCTGGTGCCGCTCGCGGCGGATGCGGCGGCCATCGCAAGCACCACGTGAGCCGTCGGGCCGCGGAGCGGCCCTCGCGCGCTACCGAACCGTGATCTGCTGCACCATCTTCGCCGGGTGCAGCGAGCAGAAGATCCTGTAGGTGCCGGCCTTCGTGAAGCGGTACCGGAACGAGCCCGTCTGCGTCCACGGGGCCGAGAACCCGACCGGCCCGCCGACGACGGTGACGTCGTGCTGCACCGAGCCGCGGAAGCTCCACGTGAACGTCGTCCCGCGCCTGAGCAGGATCCGCTCGGAGCCGTACCGGTAGTCGCCGACCCAGGTCGACTTCGACGTCGAAGTCGAAGCACGCTGCCGCGACCTCGTCTACGAAGAGCACCACGCATTTGACCTCGTCGAGCATTCATCATCGTCGTCGAAAAACGAACGTGCGGGAATACCGCCGCTGGATCGCGGGACGGGCGATAGACCGCCAGAGCGGTCGGCCTGCAGCGATTCGGGTCGGCGCAAACCCCCGTAGCGTCGCATGGCAATGCGACCAGCCGGCCCGTCGCTCGACCAAGCGAAGGCGCCAAACGTCTCGAGCCCGCATCCCGGCGGGAGCGAGGCTCGCGTTCCCTCTTTGCCTGAGGATGCCGGATAGGCCAGAAGTACTAGCTTGACCCGTTGACAAGTGGTACTTTCGGGTGTGCGGTCACGGTACCAACAGGCCGGTACGTATGTACTAGCTCCCTGCCGGACCTCCACAAGAGGACAGAGTGGTCAAGACCCCCGGGGAGCCCTCTCCCCTGGGGGTTCTGTTGTGCCGCGCGCTCCCGGCATACTTCCCGCAGCATTCCCTTGTCCTGTCGCGTTCGGAGCTATTCGATCGTGTCCGTGCCAACTGAAGAGCGTCTGTGTCTATTGCGGGTCGAACGTTCGGCGCACGGCCGATCTACGGGGAAGTTGCCGCCGTGTCGGTCGAGGGCGCTGGCCGAGGCTGGGATCCGCATTGTCTACGGCGGCGGCCGCGTCGGGCTGATGGGGATCGTCGCCGATGCCGCGGGTCGCCGCCGGTGGCGAAGTGGTCGGCGTCATTCCGGCCGCGCTCGACCAGCGTGAGGTCGCGCACACCGGTTTGACCGAGCTCCACATCGTCGAGACGATGCATCAGCGCAAGGCGATGATGGCCGAGCTCAGCGACGCCTTTCTGACGCTGCCTGGTGGTCTCGGCACCCTTGAGGAGCTGTTCGAGACGCTGACCTGGAGTCAACTCGGCATTCACCGCAAGCCGGTCGGCCTGATCAATGTTGAGGGCCTTCTTCGATCCATTGCTGGCGATGCTGGATCGGTTCGTGGCGCGCGGCTTTCTCCGCCAGGAACACCGCGAGCTGCTGCTCGAAGCTCAGACGCTGCCGGATATGATCACGCAGCTGGAGGGCTGGACCCCGCCACAGGTAGAGAAGTGGTTTTAGCGCGATGGCCAGGGTGGCGGTTTCGGTCAACGGCTGAGGCGCCGATCCTTGCGAGGAGATTCGTGCATTGGACGCGAAGTTTGCACCCTGCATCTCGGGGGAACGATT
This sequence comes from uncultured Gaiellaceae bacterium, assembly GCA_963827015.1. Taxonomy (GTDB): domain Bacteria; phylum Actinomycetota; class Thermoleophilia; order Gaiellales; family Gaiellaceae; genus Gaiellasilicea. Next base: position 193,887 of record CAWGZI010000024.1, read on the forward strand.
GATGAGCGCTCAACCAACGAACGACGGGGCTTTGGCCGAGCGCCTCGCCTTCCTCCAGAACGCTGCCGGGGCGGTGCCCGGCCCGATGGACTGCTTCCTCGCCCTGCGGGGCCTCAAGACGCTCGGCGTGCGGATGGACCGCCACTGCGCCAACGCCGCCGCTGTCGTCGAGTTCCTCACCAGTCACTCGGCGGTGACGTCGGTGTTGTGGCCCGGCCTCTCCGACCACCCCGGCCATGAGACGGCCCGCAAGCAGATGCGCCACTTCGGGGGCATGGTGTCGTTCACGGTCCAGGGCGGTTCGGCGGCCGCCGCCGCGGTGGTGGAACACACGGAGCTGATCACCCTGGCGGAGTCGCTCGGCGGGGTGGAGTCGCTGATCGAGGTCCCGGCGCTCATGACCCACCTGTCGGTGGCCGGCTCGACCAACGAGGTCGATCCGGGCCTGGTGCGCCTGTCGGTCGGTATCGAAACGGTCGAGGACATCATCGAGGACCTCCGCCACGCCCTCGACGGCGCCACCGGCTATTAGCCTCGGCGCCATGAGCAGCGATCGTCAGTGGGGCTTCCGGACGCGCTCCGTCCACGCCGGGGGGCGGCCTGATCCGACCACCGGGGCCCGGCAGGTGCCGATCTACCAGACGACGAGTTTCGTCTTCGAGGACACCGCCGACGCCGCCGACCTCTTCGCCCTCCAGAAGTACGGGAACATCTACACCCGGATCGCCAACCCCACCGTGGCCTCCTTCGAGGAGCGCCTCGCCAGCCTGGAAGGGGCCATCGGGGCGGTGGCGGCGAGCTCCGGCATGGCCGCCGAGCTCATGACGGTCGCCTGCCTGGCCCAGGCCGGCGAGCACGTCGTGTCGAGCTCCGCCCTCTACGGCGGCACCCACACGCTCTTCGACGTGACGCTGCGCCGCCTCGGCATCGAGGTGACGTTCGTCGACCCGGCCGACCCGAAGGCCTTCGCCGCCGCCATCCGGCCCGAGACGAAGCTGCTCTACACGGAGATCGTGGCCAACCCCTCGGGCACCGTGGCCGACATCGCCGCCCTGGCCGACGTCGCCCACGCCGAGAACCTGCCGCTGGTCATCGACTCCACGCTGGCCACGCCCTATCTCTGCCGGCCGATCGAGCACGGCGCCGACATCGTCATCCACTCGGCCACGAAGTTCATCGGCGGGCACGGCACGACGATCGCCGGTGTGGTGGCCGAGGCCGGCACCTTCAACTGGGGCAACGGCCGGTTCCCCCGTTTCACCGAGGAGGTCCCCTCGTACGGCGGGCTCAAGTTCTGGGAGAACTTCGGCGAGTACGCCTTCTGCACGAAGCTGCGGGTCGAGCAGCTGCGCGACATGGGGGCAGCCATGTCGCCGTTCTCCGCCTTCCTGCTGCTGACGGGGCTCGAAACGCTGGCCCTGCGGATGGAGGCCCACGTGGCCAACGCGGCGCGGGTGGCGGCCTGGCTCGAGGAGCATCCGGCCGTGTCGTGGGTGCGCTACGCCGGTCTGCCGTCGTCGCCGTCCCACGAGCTGGCTTCGCGGTACATGCCCAAGGGGCCGGGAGCGGTGTTCAGCTTCGGCGTGAACGGCGGGCGCGAGGCCGGGCGGGTCTTCATCGAGTCGCTGGAGGTGGCCAGCCATCTGGCCAACATCGGTGACACCCGCACGCTGGTCATCCACCCGGGGTCGACCACGCACCAGCAGCTGTCCGACGAGGCGCTGGTGGCTTGCGGCGTCCCGCCCGATCTGATCCGGATCTCCGTCGGGATCGAAGATGTCGACGACATCCTCTTCGACCTCGACCAAGCGCTCCACAAGGCGGTAATGGCATGAGTTCTCCGTCCCCCAACGGCCACGGCCCCTGGACCCCGCCGTCAGCCCGCGAGCGCTGGGAGATCATCCGGAGTACGAAGTCGGTGGCGATGATGGGGGCGTCGCCAAACCCGGCCCGACCGAGCTATTTCGTGGCCACCTACCTGCTCAGCTCCAGCTGCTCGTTTGACGACATCTGGTTCATCCACCCGACTGCCGACGAGATTCTCGGCCGGCCGGTCTACAAGAGCCTGGCCGACCTGCCCGGCCCGCCCGATCTCGTCGACGTGTTCCGCAAGCCCTCCGACCTGCCCGAGGTGGCCGACGAGGCCATCGCCGCCGGCGCCAAGACGCTCTGGATCCAGCTCGGCCTGTGGGACGAGGCGGTGGCCCAGCATGCTCACGACGCTGGCCTGGACGTGGTCATGAACCGTTGCCTCAAGATCGAGCACGCCCGCTGGGCCGGCGGCCTCCACCTGGCGGGCTTCGACACCGGAGTGATCAGCTCGCGCCGAATCGTGTGATCAGTCGGTGGTGGTCGTTGTCGGGTCGAGCACGTAGTCCCGCCACACGATCGGCGCGGGAACCCCGTCATCCGACCCGGATTCCACCGCAATCCCGACGAGGCCGGAGGCGACGGCCACGGCGGCGATCGCCGCGAGTCGGCGGGAGCGCGACAGCCCTGACCATCCGACCCGCCAGTCGCCGATCCGTGCCATACGGGACGTATCGACGGCCGCCCGCCAGGGCTTGAGCGCAGGGAGTCACCGGGGCCCGTCCGCCAGCGTCCGCTTTTTACCCTAGGGCGCGGTAGGCTGGAGTGATGACACCCACCCCCGCACCGAAGCTGCACGATACGAGAAGTCCGCTCACCTGTTGTCCGCGCTGCCACAAGGCTGAGCTGCTGGGGCGGGCGCGTCGGCGCCCAGTCTTCCGCTACGACAAGGGCGACCCGGTCGAAGGACCGTCGACGATGTACGAGATGTACCACGGCAACGAGCACGTGGCCACGCTCAGACGGCAGGCGCCCGGCGGGCCTTCGGCCTACGAGGTCCGTGTGATGTCGCACGATGGTGATCAGGACCTCTCGGCCAAAACGCTGCGCGACGCTCGGGCGCTGGCCGAGGAAACGTACACGGCCTCCTGGAGGGAGGGCGGTCATCTGCACGGGGACCCGTGCGGGACATCTGAGACGGCTCAGTGTCAGGGGACGATCCCTGGGCCCGTGCCCGCAAGGCAACGGTGGAGATGGAGTACCACTTGTCGGCGATTGCTCGGCTGGCCGACGAGCGGGCGCTCGCGGTCCAGGAGCTCCTGGACTGGGGTCTGACCCGGTCTGAAGTAGCTCGCCGTCTGGGAGTCACTCCGGCCGTCATTACAAAGATCCTCAAGCGGCCGGTGGCTCGCCACTAGCGCTGGGCATCCCTTGGCGGAGATCGTGACCGAACCCTGGTGGAAAGCGGGCGTGATCTACCAGGTCTATCCCCGCTCCTTTCGCGATTCCGACGGCGACGGCGTCGGCGACCTGGCCGGGATCACCGAGCGACTCGACTACCTGGCCTGGCTGGGCGTCGACGCCATCTGGATCACCCCGATCACCGTGTCGCCCGACACCGACTGGGGCTACGACGTCGCCGACTACACGGCGGTGCAGCCCGTCTTCGGCGATCTCGGTGACTTCGACCGACTGGTGGCCGAGGCCGGCACCCGGGCGATCAAAGTGGTGCTCGACCTCGTGCCCAACCACAGCAGCGACCAGCATCCCTGGTTCGTGGAGGCCCGGGACACGCCCGACTCCCCCCGCCGTGACTACTACGTGTGGGCCGAAGCGAGAAGTGACGGAGCGCCGCCCAACAACTGGCGCTCCAGCTTCGGCGGGCCGGCCTGGACCTGCGATCCGGGCAGCGGCCAGTACTACCTCCACAACTTCCTGTCGACCCAGCCCGACCTGAACTGGTGGAACGAAGACGTCCGGGCGGAGTTCGACCGGATCCTCCGGTTCTGGTTCGACCGGGGAGTGGCCGGGTTCCGCATCGACGTCTGCCACGCCATCGTGAAAGACCAGGAGCTGCGCGACAACCCGCCGGCCGAACCGGGGGACCACCCCTACGTCTTCCGGTTCGGGCAGCGCAAGGTCTACAACGCGGAACGACCCGAAGCCCACGACGTGTTCCGCCGGTGGCGGGCCATCGCCGAGGAGTACGACCCGGCTCGCCTGCTGCTCGGGGAGACGTACGTCCTCGACGTCGAGCGGCTGCCGCCGTTCTACGGCGACGGCGACGAGTTGCAGCTCGCCTTCAACTTCGTGTTCCTCCACTCGCCGTTTACCGCGAACGGGCTGCAGTCCATCGTGGACGCCACCGAGCGCGTCCTTCCCGAGGTGGCCTGGCCGGTGTGGGCGATCTCCACGCACGACCTGCCGCGCTTCGTGGATCGGTGGTGCGCAGGGTCGCTCGAACGGGCCCGCTGCGCCCTGGTCATGCTGCTGACCCTGCGCGGCACGCCGGTCCTCTACTACGGCGACGAGCTCGGCATGTGCGATGTGCCGGTGCCGCCGGAGCAGCGGCGCGATCCCGTCGGGACGGGCAACTACGACGCCGGCGACGGGCGGGATCCATGCCGAACCCCGATGCCGTGGTCTGCGGGACCGGGAGGCGGCTTCACGACGCCCGACGCCCAGCCGTGGCTGCCGCTCTCGACCCAGCCGGGCGTCACCGTGGAGGAGCAGAAGAAGGACCCCGACTCCATGCTGATGCTGTGCCGTGACCTCATCGCCCTGCGCCGCTCGGAATCCGATCTGGCCGCCGGCGCCTACACGGCGCTTCCCGCTCCGGACGGGCTGTGGGCCTACCGGCGGGGTGAACGGTTCGTCGTGCTGCTGAAGATGTCGGACGGCGCCGCCACGGTCGACATCGGTGCGTCCGGCCGGATCCGCCTCTCCACGCGACGGGAGCGCGACGGCGAGGCCGTCGCCGGCTCCGCGGAGGTCGGCCCCTGGGAAGCAGTCGTGGTGGAGATGGGCTAGACGTCAGGCGGCAGGGCCCGGGCGGCAATCCCGGAGCAGGTCTCCTGGCCGTAGGCCATGCCGAGGTTGGCGGGGTAGCGGGTCGTCACGACGACGACCCAGCGGTTGGGTCGCCCGGTGTTGTCGACGACCCCGGTGCAGTGAACCCGCCAGACCGGAGCGTCGGTGTCGGGGTACCACCCGTTCTTCACGGCGGGATTGGAGCGGTGGATGGCGGGACCGATCCCCCAGCGCTGCGCCGGTGTGACCTGGCGCATCTCCCGCAGGAGGGCATCGCGGGAGGCGGCGGTGACACCCCGGGCGTGGGCCAGGGCGTTGAGGATCACGGCCATGTCCCGAGCGGTGGTGGTGGTGAAGCCCCACGAGCCGGGATTGGCCGGGGGCTGCGTGTTGCGGACGCCGGTCACCTTCCGGACCCAGGTGATCACCGCCGGCCCGCCGAGTGACGACCACAGGCGGCTGGCAGCGTCGTTGTCGCTCACCCTGATCATGGCCGACAGATCCGATTGCTCGGCGGCGGTGAGGCCCCGCTTCTGCTCCGAGGCGCGGGCGAACAGCCGCATGCCGATGATGACCTTGACGATCGACGCCGTCCGGAGCGCCGCGCCGCCGTCGCCGTTGGCGTGCACCTTGCCGGTGGTCGTGTCGATGAGGGAGAACCCGGCCGTGCCGGCGCGGCCTTCGGCGTAGCGGCCCGCCTCGGCCAGCCGCTCGGGCAGGGTGTCGATGGTCTGCTCGAATCCGCCGCATCCGCCGGGCCGCCCGACCGGGGCGATGCCGACGACGGCGTCGGAGGTGGCGCCGGCGGCTGATCCGGCGAACGGCGCATCGCCGAAGGCGTAGACGCCGCCGTCTCGCGTGACCAGCCAGTAGCCCGCGCCCGAACCGGTCGCGGCCATACCGACCGCCGGGTTGCCGGCCGGCCGCCCCGCCGCCGATCCGAGGAACCGGCCGTCGCCGAAGGCGAACACGCCCCCGTCGGCGGCGGTGAGCCAGTAGCCGTTCCCGGACGGAGTTGCGGCCATGCTCACGATCGGCTGGCTGAGCCGGATGCCGCCGGTCGACCCGAGGAACGCGGCGTCACCGAAGGCGAACACGCCGCCGTCCTTTGCGACGAGCCAGTACCCCTGCCCGGTGGCGGAGGCGGCCATGCCGACGATCGGCTGGGTGAGCCGGATGCCGCCGGTGGAACCGAAGAAGGCGGCGTTCCCGAAGGCGAAGACGCCTCCGTCGGCGGCGACCAGCCAGTACCCCTTGCCGGTCGGGGTGGCCGCCATCCCGACAATGGGCTGGTTGAGCACGACGGCGCCGGTGGACCCGAGAAAGCCGGCGTCACCGAAGGCGAACACGCCGCCGTCCCGGGCGACCAGCCAGTACCCGGCGCCCGTGGCGGTCGACGTCATGCAGACGATCGGCTGGTGCAGGTTGGCGGCCGAGCCCAACTCCGGAGCGGCGCCGAAGCGGTACACCTTCCCGTCCGCCCCGGCCAGCCAGTACCCGGCAGCGGTCGGTCCGTCAGCCGCCCTAACGGGTCGCGCCAGTCCCAGCGTGGCCGCCAGAATCGTGAGGACGAGGAGGGCGCGTGAGCAGTGACGGATGGGCGACATCGGCAAGGGCACGGTAGCCGCTCCCAGTGGGAACTTCGTTCTCCCAGGCGGCCCTCAGAGGAATCGGCGGGTTCTCCAAGGGTCTTCCGGCATGGTGGATCTCATGATCCCGACTGCCCCGAGAAGGGCATCCGCGGCGGCCGTGGCGCCGGCGTCGGCCCCTCGGCCGGCGGGGGCGGCTCGACCTCCCCGACGCCGGCGCCGTCCGACGACGCTGACCCCGGATCCGTCTGACCTGTCCGGGCTCGCCGCGGTGGGCGACCGGTCGGTGCCCTACACTGACGGGCGCTCGGAGGGATGACCGAGAGGCCGAAGGTGACCGCCTGCTAAGCGGTTAGGGGGTGTAAAGCCTCCTCGAGGGTTCAAATCCCTCTCCCTCCGCCAATTTTCAGGGCTCCGGTGATCGCCTCCTGCAGGCGGCGCCGGGGTCCCCGAAGCACCAGCGGGGCGATGATGCCGACTGCTGCCACCGCCACCAGCCAGCCGGGGATGTGAGCGGGTGGGCTGTCCGAATCCCAGTCGGCGTGATGCACGCGTTCGGGGTTGTCTCGCGAAACGAGTAGGGGAATGCTGTCGCCGGGCTGGTAGGTCGGGTCGTTCGGGTGCTCGTTGCTGCCCGGCACCGGGAGGCGGGCCCGGCGCTCTTTCCCGCCGGCTTCGTAGGCCACCTCGACGAGGGCCAGGGCTCCGCCGAAGCCGGGCTGCTCTTCGACCACCCGGCCGGTGACCGGGATCCCACCGCCCTGCAAATCGTTGCCTCGCCGGGCCCAGTCGACGATCGTCGCCAGTCCGAAGGCGGCTACCGCGGCGACGACCACCCAGTAGAGAATCCCAAGCGCCCGCGCGCGCCCGCCCTCGATCACGACGCTGACGGTACCTTTGCCGGCGTGGGTGATACAGGCGTCGGTTCGCCGCCAACCGGGGTTCCGCAACGGTGTGCTGGCCGCGACGACTGTGGGCTCCCTGCTGCTGATCATCGGGGCCGTTCGCCGCTACGCCTTCGAGTCACATCCGTGAGCTGATTTCGGCGACGAGGGCGGGGACGACCTCCCGCCAGTCGCCGATAATGCCGACGTCGGCGGCGGCGAAGACGGGCATGTCCCGTTCCTCGTTGATGGCCAGGATGGTGCCGGCCGACCGCACGCCGACCATGTGGTTGAACTTCCCGCTCAGGGCGATGGCCACGTAGAGGTTGGGGGCGATGGACCGGCCCGTGATCCCGATCTGGCGGGCGTGGGGCAGCCAGCCCCGGTCGGTCACCTTGCGGGTGGCCCCGAGCTCGGCGCCGAGCACGGCGAGCAGCGGATCGAGGGCGGCGTAGTCGTTGGGAGTCAGACCTTCGCCCACGCCGACCACGACGGCCGCTTCGGCCAGGACGTTGGTGTCGTCGTCGCGGGCCTGGGCGAGGATCCGCACCCGTCCTCGGGGCGTGACGTCGAGCCGGGTGGTGACGGCCCCATCCGGGCGGGGTGCCCGGCGGGGCAGCATCCCGGGCCGCACCGTGGCCATCTGCACCGGTGACGAGGCGGTGATGGCCGCCACCACCTGGCCGCCGAAGGCGGGCTTCCAGGCCACGAGCCGAGCGTCCTCCACGTCGAACCCGACGGCGTCGCCGGTCAGCCCGGCCCCGAGCTTGGCGGCCGTTCTCCCGGCGACCTCCCGACCCCAGGCGGTGCTCGGTGCCAGAACGGCCCACGGCTCGGCATGGTGCGCCCACTCGGCCAGAGCCCGGGCGACATCCTCGGCCGGAAGCGTGCCCGGCGGCGCGGCGGCCGCCACCTCCGACGGTCCCGGTGCCAGCAGCGCGAGCTCGAGGGCTTCCAGGGCCACGACCTCGTCGGCGCCCCACGCACCCAGGCGGGCGGCATCGGCCTCGGAGGCGTCGGCGATCGCCACCACATGGCCGTCGATCTCTACGGCCAGCTCGGCGGCGGCACTCAACAGCTCCTGGGACACGTGGGAACGGTCCGCCTCCAGGACGACGGCGACCGCCGGTCCGGCGCGATTCCCGGGCCGGGGGACGGCGTCGCCGAGACGACCGCCGATGCTCTCCGGACGGGCCGCCAGCGCTCCCCGGCGGACCAGCACGTCGACCGCCTGGCGGACCTGCTCGTCGAGCGGCCCGTCGAGCACGATTCCCTCCCGGCTGACCTCGTGGACCCGCACGGCCCCGACGGAGGTCGGGCTGCCCGCCTGGCCCCACGGCCCGGGCCCGAGGTCGGCGGCGGCCAGCCGCCCGATCCGCTCGGCGGCGACGGCAGCCCGCCCGGCGGGGTCGACCTTGCACGGCGCGATCAGGCGTTCGGCGCAGGTCAGCAGTGCAGGAAGGGCGACTTCGGCTTCGACCCAGCCGTCGTCGTGCTCGCAACGGGCGTGCACCGTCGCCCCCTCGACCCGGAGTTCCCGGACGCCGGTGAGCAGCGGAAGGTCGAGCAGCTCGGCCAGCTCCGGCGGGACCTGCCCAGTCTCGGAGTCGACGGAGTTCCGCCCGGTCAGAACCAGGTCGAACGGGCCGGTGAGCCGCAGGGCGGCGGCCAGCGCCCGGGCGGTGGCCAGCGTGTCGGACCCGGCGAAGGCCGCGTCGCTCACGAGGATCCCGTCGACGTCCACGCCCCGGTCCACGCCCCAGGCGATCGCCTCCCGCAGCACGTCCTCCGCCGCCGGCGGCCCGAGGGTGACGATGGTCACTGTGGCGTCGTCCGCCGCTCCGGCCAGCTCCACGGCCTGGGAGATCGCCCGCCGGCAGTAGGGGTTGAGCTCCAGCGGCAGGCCGGTACGGATCAGGCGGCCGTCGGCGTCGAGGGCCATCTCCGTAAAGGCCGGCACCTGCTTGACGACAACGGCGATCCGCATCAGGCCCCAGTCTGATACGCCTGGATGGTTGGCCCGCGCCTACCGGCGTTCATTTGCGACACCCGTCTGGGGAAAATGAACGCCGAAGCAGCCGGCCCTGCCCGCTACCGGCCGGCGAGGAGGGCCTCGTGGCCCCGGAGGGCGGCGATGACCTCATCGGGCCGATCGACGTGGGGTTCGTGGGCCGCGCCGGCGATCTCGACGAGAGTGGCCGAGGGCAGGCGCTGGGCCAGGTAGCGGACGCCGTTCACGTAGACCGGCCGGTCCTCGGCGCCGCAGATCACAACGGCCGGGCACGTGATCTCGGCGAGCCGGTCGATGACCATCGAGTCGTGGTGGAGGGCGACGTGCGCCACGTTGTCGGCCAGGCCCGCCGCCGCCGCCATGACCGCGACGCCCCGGTTGTACTTCGCCATGCTGTCGGGGTTGCGGAATCCGGGTCCGGTCGAGAGCAGCGCCAGGCCCCGCACCGTCTCCGGACGGGCCAGCGTGTAGGCCAGCGAGAAGTACCCGCCCAGCGAGTGGCCGACCAGCAGGGCCGGGCCGCCGCCGGCGGCCATGGCGTCGTCGACGATGGCGCCCAGATCGGCCAGGGCGTCCTCCCGGGTGTAGAGCCCCGGCGGCGCTTCCGAGCGGCCGTGGCCCCGCATGTCCCACGTGACCACGTGGTGGTTGCCGGCCAGGGCGTCGACCTGAGGCGCCCAGGAGTCGCCTGTCCGACCGAAGCCGTGGGTGAAGACGAGGGCGGGCCCGGAGCCCCTCGCCTCGATGTGCAGCCCTGCGGTCGACATGCTGCTGGAATGTAGGGCGATGGACGATCGAGTCACGATCGGGACGCTGGCGGATCTCCAGCAGGCCGGGTGCCTGACCGGCAAGGCCGGCAGCCAGCCCGTGTGCGTCTTCTGGAGCGACGGCGCGCCCTTCGCCCTCGACGACCGTTGCCCCCACATGGGTTTCCCGCTCCACCGCGGGACGGTCGAGAGCGGGCTCGTGACGTGCCACTGGCACAACGCCCGCTTCGACCTCCTCTCCGGCGGCACCCTCGACCCCTGGGCCGACGACGTGCGGGCCTACCCCGTCGAGATCGAAGACGGCCGGGTCGTCGTGGTCGTCTCCCCCGAGACGGACCGGCGGGCCCACCTGCAGCAGCGACTGGAGGAGGGTCTGGAGCAGGGCATCAGCCTGGTGATGGCCAAGGCGGTGCTCGGCCTCCTCGACGCCGGTGTGCCGGTCGAAGACATCGTGCGGACGGGCGTGGAGTTCGGCATCCGCTACCGCCAGGGAGGATGGGGTGCGGGGCTCACGGTGCTGACCGCCATGGCCAACGTCCTGCCCCATCTCGACCCCGCCGACCGGCCGCTGGCGCTGGTGGCCGGACTGGCCTTCGTCTCCCGCGACACCCGGGGGCGGCCGCCGCGCTTCCCACTGGCGCCCCTCGAAGGCGGGCCGCCGCCTGACCGGCTGAGCGCCTGGTACCGCCGGTTCATCGAGACCCGTTCCGCCGATGCCGCCGAACGGACGCTGGCGTCGGCCATCGCCGGCGCCGGCGACGACCCCGGTGCCGTGGCCGACATGCTGTTCGCCGCCGTCACCGACCACGTGTTCATCGACGGCGGGCACACCATCGACTTCACCAACAAGGCCTTCGAGGTGCTCGACCATCTCGGCCGGGATACCGCCGCCGACGTGTTGCCGACGCTGGTTCCCCAGACCGCGGCGGCCGCCCGCAGCGAGGAGCGGGGGGCGTGGCGCTACCCCCACGACCTGGCCGCCCTGATCGCCGAGGCGAGCGAGCGGCTGCCGGAACGGGTGGCGGCCGGGTCGGCCTGCGCCGTCCGCTTCGACGAGGCCGGCTCCGGCGACGGCCGAGGCGGCGTCGCCCGCCTTGCCTGGTCGATCCTGTCCGACGACCCCGGCGAGGTCGTCAGCGCTCTCGACGATGCCATCGTGGCCGGGGCCCGTCCGGAGGAGCTCGGCCGGGCCGTGGCCTACGCCGCCGCACTGCGCATCACCCGCTTCCACACGCAGAACGACCACGGCGACTGGGACGAGGTCCACCACGCCTTCACCGCCGCCAACGCCCTCCACCAGGCCCTGCGTCGCTCGCCCTCGCTACCGCTGCTGCGCGGCGTGTATCACGGCGCGCTGCGCATCTACCTCGACCGGTTCCTCAACATCCCCGCCGCCCGGCTGCCCGGCCCCGGACCGGCGGACCTGGGCGAACTGCAGGCCTGCTGGGACCAGGAAGGACGGGTCGACGACGCCGGCACCATCGTCTACCGCCACCTGACCGGCGGCGGCGATCCCGCCCGCGTCATCGCCCTCCTGGGCCGGGCGCTTTTGACCGAGGACGCCGAGTTCCACTGGTACCAGACCTACGAGGCCGCCGTGGCCCAGTTCCGGGCCTGGCCGCCCGGTTCGGAGGAGGGCGCGCTGATCCTGACCGGCTGCGCCCGCTTCCTCTCCGCCCACACGCCGACCCGCCGCGAACTCTCCCAGGTGGTGAACATCGCCACCCGCCTCCGTCGGGGCGAGGCGTTGTTCGAGGCCTAGGCTCCGCACTCATGCCTCGACTTCCCGGACTGACCTTGAGCGACGCCGATTGGCTGGTGGAGACCGCACTGGAGGTCGGCCGAGAGCGGGGCTTCCCCCCGCTGGCCGTGGCCGTTGTCGACGTCGCCGGCGAGGTGATCGCCCTGCGGCGCAGCGACGGTGGACGGCCGATGACCAGCCGGATCGCCGTCGCCAAGGCGCGCAGCGCCGCTGGTCAGCCTGGGGCCGTCGGGCGGGCTGGAGAAGGTGCCGCCGGGGATCGTGGCGGCCATGCAGGCGGCTTACGGCGGCGACTTCGTCCCGCGGGCCGGCGGCGTGCTGGTGACCGATGGCGATGTCATCATCGGGGCGGCCGGTGCTTCCGGGGCCCAGTCCGACGAAGACGAGGAAGCGGTGCAGACCGCCGTGGAGCGCTGGCAGAAGCGCTGACCGCTCACCACCAGCCCTGACGCCTCGCCCAGAGCAGGGTCGCCAGCGACACCACCGCCATGGTCACGAGGGCGAACACCAACTGCTCGACGTCGGTGGTGCTGTTTACGATCACGTTCATCCCATAGATGCTGGCCACGGCGGTCACCGGCAGGATGATGACGGTGATGAGGGCCAGGCGCTCCATGGCCACGTTCATCTTGGTGGCGGTGCGGGACTGGTAGAAGTCGAGGACGCCCTGGAGGAACTTCTCCTCCGCCTGGCACATGCCGAGCAGGATGTCGAACTGGTTGCGGGTCTCCTCGGCCAGCCCGTGGAGGTCCACCGACACGAAGCGGGGCAGCGCCGCCACCCGCGTGTACAGGCTGCTGTTGAACGACGCCACGGTGGCCAGCGTCAAAATCTCGTGGCGGACCCGGAACATCTCCTCCAGCGCATCTTCGGCCTTGGTCATGTCGCCTTCGAGCGCCCAGCGCTCGAGGTCGCCGACCTTCTTGGCGACCGCCCGGACGTAGTCCTCCTGGCGGCGGGCTATGGAAGACACGATGGCGTGGGACAGATGGGCCGGCGACGGCGGGCTGAACCGGCCGGCTTCCATCCGGGCCAGCACCGGCGCAGTGTCCTGGCAACCGACGTCGGGCGCGACGCCCGGCGGGAACGGCCCATGGACCGTGACCAGATACCGGTTGGAGACCAGCTGGTCGAGCTCGACGAGGCGGGCCTGGCCGCCCTGCCCGGGCTCGGGCGAGTGCATGACGAGGAGGACATGGTCGGGATAGGCGTGCAGCTTGCCCGTCGGGTTCGCCTCCACGAGGTCCCGCACCGCCAGCGGGTGGGCCCCGAAGACTTCGGCCAGGACGCCGGCCGCCCGTTCGTCACAGTGGAGGACGTCGACCCAGCAGAACCCCTCCTCCACCGGCCGGTCGAGCAGCCTCGGCAGGTCCTCGACGCCGTACGGCTTCGGCGGCCCGCCCGGCGGGATCCACCACACGTCCATCGCCTACGCCGCCCTCTCGCCCACGTCGGCCACGGTACCGCCACCCGCCCGTCCGCCGCTCGGTGCAATATCAATCAATCTTGACCCAAGGAGGAGCCATGAGGGAGCCAAGTGAGATGGTGAATGTCCGCTACATGGTCGACGACGTGGACGCGGCGATCGCCTTCTACACCAAGCACCTGGGCTTCGAGGTGCGAACCAGCGCCGCGCCCGCCTTCGCAGACGTCACCCGCGGCGACCTGCGGCTGCTGCTCAGCGGCCCGGCCAGCTCCGCCGGTCGGCCCATGCCCGACGGCACCAAGCCAGGGCCCGGCGGCTGGAACCGCATCCACCTCCTTGTCGATGACATCGAGGACGAAGTCGCCCGCCTCCGCGAGGCCGGGCTGACCTTCCGCAACGAGATCGTCACCGGCCCGGGCGGTTCCCAGATCCTGCTCGAGGACCCCTCGGGCAACGTCGTCGAACTGTTCCAGCCCGCTGGTACCTAGATGGGAAACTCCATTGCGGCGCATCGAGCGCCGGTGATGACCACTATGGCCGCCGCCGTCCTCGACCATTCGTCAGCGGCGGACTGGCCTTGCACGCGCAGACAGCACGAGACAGGCACCGCTGACGGCAGCTTTACGCCGTCACCGCGAAGAGACGCCACTCGCCCGGGACACCCTTGAGCTCGTGGGTGCCCCGCTCGACGAAGTCGATCTTCGATCCGGCGACAAGATCCTTCACGGTGCTGGAAACGAGGATCTCCCGGGCTCCGGCCAGAGCGGCCACCCGGGCTCCTGTGTGCACGGCCAGGCCCCCGACGTCGGAGCCCATGAGCTCGCACTCGCCGGTGTGGACGCCGATGCGCACGTCGATGCCGAGCTGGCCGACGGCGTCGCGAGTGGCGGTGGCACAGCTGATGGCCCGGCTCGGTGCGGTGAACGTGGCGAAGAACCCGTCGCCGGTGGTCTTCACTTCCCGGCCGTCCCAGCGATTGAGCTCTCGGCGCACCGTGGCGTCGTGCGTGGCCAGCAGGTCACGCCACCGAAGATCGCCCATCTCGGCGGCGCGGACCGTGGACCCGACGATGTCCGTGAACATCACGGTGGCGAGGATGCGGTTGGACCGGGTGTCGTGGCGGACGCCGGTGAGGAACTGCTCGATCTCGTCGAGGACCGGATCGGGGTCGTACATGAGCATCAGGTGGTCGGTGGAGGGGAACTCCACCATCTGCGCGCCCGGGATCCGCTCCGCCATGTAGCGGGCGGCCTTGACGTGGGCGACCCGCTCGTCGGTGGGATGCAGGATGAGCGTGGGCGCGCTGATTGAGGAGAGGATCTCGCGGCAGTCGAGTCGGCACAGCGCCTCGAGGACGGCCCTGGCCATGGCCGGGCTGGCCCCCATGCGTTGATACTTCCCCCATGCGTGCCGGAGGGCTTCGTTGTCGGCCTGGCCGGGAGCGAAGAGCTCGATGAGCGTGGGGTCCCCCCAGTTCTTGTCGATGTCGTCCAGGAATTCGGCGATCTCGTTCTCGCTCCAGCCCCACTCCCACTCGGGGGAGGCGCTGAACTTCGGTGAGGCGCCGTAGAGGACCAACGCGCTGGTCCGTTCCGGGTGGGCGGCGGCGAACATCAACGACATCGGCCCGCCCTCGGAAACGCCGAAGAAGGCGGCCCGCTCGGATCCCACCGTGTCCATGAGGGCAATCACGTCGTCGACGCGTTCGTCGAGCGTGGGGACGTGATCGATGGGGTCGGACAGCCCCGTGCCCCGCTTATCCCAGAGGACGACGCGGGCGAACGAGGCGAGGCGCTCGAAGATCCGGGTCGTGGTGGGCAACTCCCAGTAGAACTCGACGTTGGAGACGAATCCCGGCAGGAGGATGATGTCGAGCGGACCTTCACCGAGCACCTGGTAGGCGATCTTCCCGTCGCCGCTGTTGGCGTACCTGGTCTTCGGTTGCACGGCGCCTCCCCCGAGCCAGCCGGTGCTGACGGCACGGTACCAGTTGGATGGCACCTCAGCCCTGGGGCGATCGAGGGCTCAGCTCCGGTCGCTCACCGTTCGGGTGAAGGCGACGCCGGCGAGCGCCTCTTCGGCGAGACCAGCGACAGGAAACCCATGCGCCTCATCAACACCCAGACCGTCGGTGACGGCCTCGCCTTCCTCACCTACCGATCCGAGGTCAGCGGGACGACGTAGGACGCCCGCGAGATCCTCCGAGAAGAGGGCACCCCCCGGAGGGCCCTCCCTGGTGCGCCCAGCCATAGGCGGGGCGATCGCTTCGGCCCTACCCTGGGGAGGGCATCCAATAGGGGAGCGACATGTCCGGAATGGGCTCGGCTCTGGCCACCATCCTCTTCACCGACCTGGTCGGCTCCACCGAGCTGCTCGCCCGGGCCGGCGACGAGGAGGCCCAACGGATCTTCCGCGCCCACCACGACCTCCTGGCCGACGCGGCGGCGGCCCACAAGGGCGAGGAGGATGCTCGGCTGGGATCACACCCTCACAGGGTCGCCTGCGCGTCGGGGACGACCAGCTCGGGGTCGACCTCCATCCGGGTGCCGAGGCCGTGGCAGTCGGGGCAGACGCTGAACGGCTAGTTGAAGGAGAACGACCGCGGCTCGAGCTCGTCGGTGTCGATCGGGTGCTCGTTGGGCCAGGCCATCCGCTCGCTGAACTGCTGCTCGCGACCGGGGTCCTTCGCGGAGAAGGTCGACCAAGTCGAACACGACCAGCCCGCTGGCGAGGTTGAGAGCGGTCTCGACGGAGTCGGTGAGCCGGCGCTTGCTCGACGCCTTGACCGCGAGCCGGTCGACGACGACCTCGATGGTGTGCTTCTTCTGCTGGTCGAGCTTGGGCGGGTCGTCGAGCGTGTGGGTCTCGCCGTTGACCCGCGCCCTGGAGAAGCCCTGGGTCTGCAGCTGGTGGAACAGCTCGATGTATTCGCCCTTGCGGCCTCGGATCACCGGAGCCAGCACCTGGAAGCGGGTGCCCTCGTCGAGGGCCATCACCCGGTCGACGATCTGCTGGGGCGTCTGCCGCTCGATCGGGCTGTGGCAGACCGGGCAGTGCGGCCGGCCGGCCGCGCGTAGAGGAGGCGGAGGTAATCGTAGACCTCGGTGATGGTGCCGACGGTGGAGCGAGGGTTCTTGGACGTGGACTTCTGGTCGATCGAGACGGCCGGGCTGGCAGCCCCTCGATGAAGTCGACGTCGGGCTTGTCCATCTGGCCGAGGAACTGGCGGGCGTACGCCGACAGCGACTCGACGTAGCGCCGCTGGCCCTCGGCGAAGATCGTGTCGAAGGCCAGGCTGCGACTTGCCCGGACCCGGACAGCCCGGTGAAGACGATGAGGGAGTCGCGCGGCAGGTCGAGCGAGATGTCCTTGAGGTTGTGCTCCCGGGCCCCCGGATGATGAGCTTCTCCGCACCTGCGAGTCCTCGATCTCGTGCTCGTCGTGTCTGTTCGAACAAACGTTCGCAAGACTACCGGCGGCGAGCAAGCCGCCACGCCGCCGATCCCGCCCATCTGCAGCCTCTCACGGGCCGCCGACAGTCGACCGCGCGTTCCGTACGTCGGCCCGGATGTGCAGGATGGCGCATGCCCGACCCCCACTCGTGGAGCTGCTCGACTCCGGTACCCGTCGACTGGTCCGCTCGGTCGACGCGATGAGCGACGAGGAGTGGCGGCAGCCGAGCCTGCTGCCCGGCTGGACCCGCGCCCACGTCGTCGCGCACCTGACCCTGAACGCCGAGGGCTGTCCGGCGCCCTCGAGGGCTGCACGAGGGCCGGCCGGTGCCGATGTACGCCTCCCAGGAGGCCCGCGACGCCGACATCGCCGAGCTGGCCCGGCGTCGCCGTCCGGTGCTGCGCGACCGGTTCCTGGGCGTCGACCACGGTGATCGGCGAGTGGGTGGAGGAGCTGGCGGACAACCTGGGCGACGGGGGATCGAGCGGACGCCGGGCGGGCGGCGTTCCCGGCCGGCGAGGTCGGCGACTGATGCGGACCCGCGAGGTGGAGATCCACCACGCCGACCTCGGGGCTCGACTACACCGCGGCCGACTGGACGGCCGAGTTCGTCGTCCTGCTGGTGGAGTCCCGGGCCGGCGGAGCACGACGGCGAGCCGTTCATCGCGCACGCCACCGACCTCGACCGATCCTGGGCTTCGGCACCGGCGGTCCCACGGTGTCGGGCGCCGCGAGCGCTCTGGCATGGTGGATGACGGGCCGGGGCACCGGCGACGGACTGACCAGCGACGACGGCCGGGTGCCGAGGATGGAGCCGTGGTGACAGCTACACCGGCGACGTGACCCCGGGCGGCCCGCCGGACACGCGCGAGCTCGACTCACCTGACGATCACCAAGGTGGCGGTCGACAAGAAGATGTCCAACAACTGCTACCTGCTCACCTGCAAGCACACCGGCGAGCAGGTGCTGATCGACGCGGCCGCCGCGCTCGGCGACCCTGCTGCCGCTGATCGGCGACGCCGGGCTGACCCACGTCTGACCACCCACCAGCACTGGGACCACCACCGCGCGCTCGCCGACGTCGTCGAACGCCACCGTCGGCCGCCACCGTCGCCGGCGTCCCCGACGCCGCCGCCATCACCGAGCAGACCGGCGTCCCCATCGTCCTCGAGGTCGTGCAGGGCGACACGGTGCCGGTGGGCGACTGCACGCTGGAGGTGATCGCCCTCGCCGGCCACACCCCCGGCTCGATCGCACTGCTCTACGACGACTCCGCCTCCGAGGGCGGCCACCCGCACCTGTTCACCGGCGACTCGCTGTTCCCCGGAGGCGTCGGCAACACCTTCGGCGACCCGCCGCGTTCGCGCCAGCTCCTCGACGAGGTGTCCACCAAGATCTTCGACCGGCTGCCGACGACACGTGGTTCTACCCCGGCCACGGCAACGACTCGACGCTCGGCGCCGAGCGGCCACACCTCGGGGAGTGGCGCGAGCGAGGCTGGTGAACGTCGGGTAGATGTCCCGTCGGGCGGGGCGTCGAGGTCAGCCGGGCATCGCCAGCCTGATCCGGCGTGTGCACACGAGTGGTCGACCGGGAAGCCGAGCCCGGCGCCGGCCGGGGCTGCGAAGGTCCGCGACGTCCGTGCCGGCCATGTCGCACGACGCCAGAGTCCGGCGCCACTGGACGGCACCGAACGGCGCGCCGGCCGTGGCAAGTCGACGCTGGCCAGGCCTGGACCGAACGCCACCCGGAACCCTGCTGCATCGACATCGACGCGCTACGGACCGGGTCGTCCGGGTGCTGACGATTCGGCTCGACCGGTGCTGATCGGTGCGACCGGCCGCGCTGGCCTGCTTTCGAGCGGTACGTCGCCGGGCGCGGCTCGGTCGTGCTGCCCAGCTGATCGCCAACGAGAACGAGCTGGGCGGTTCGAGGCGCGGCACGATGCGGGCGGCCGGTTCGTCGAGCTGTACCTGGAGGGCGAGGACCTGGAAGACCGTTTCGCGGCGCGGGAGCGCGACGAGCCCTGGCTCGAGGCGGTGCACGAGCTCGTCGCACAAGCGCCGGACGACCACCTGAGCAGCTACGCCGAACGGCTGGCAACCCTGTCGCAGGCGCGGCCCCACGCGGTCCGACTGACGCGACCAGGACCGGCGACGTCGAAGGCTCGTACGAGGCGCTGGTGGCAGCCGTCGGCTGACCGCTGGGTAGCCTTCCGCCCGTGCTGGGTCGGGGGCGGCGATGGCTGACGCCTCCACGACGCCGCCCACTCCGTGGCGGCGCCGGATCGGGACCGCGCCCAAGAGCTGGGTGATCGCCATGGCGGCCGGCGTCTGCCTCGGCCTGGCTGCCGTTCGCCGGGCGCTCGCTGAGCCCGGACGAGGCCGGCTACCTCATCGTCGGCGGGCAGTGGACCGAGGGCAGCAGCCTGTACGGCGACTACTGGGTGGACCGGCCGCCGGTGCTGATCGCGATCTTCGAGGCGGCCGACGCGCTGGGCGGGGCGGTGCCGCTGAGGCTGATCGGGACGCTCGCGGCGATCCTCACGGTGATCCTCTCCGGCGTGCTCGGCCGGATCGCCGCGCCGGAGCGGCGGTCCGCTCCCCTGTTCACCGCCGGTACGGCGGCCGTCTGCGTCGCCACGCCGTTGTTCGGTGCAACGGTGGTCAACGGCGAGCTGCTGGGGCTGCCGTTCGTGGTCGCCGGGATCCTGGCGTACGTCGCGGCCGCGGCGAGCCGCCACCAGGTCGAGAGGGTTCCTGTTCAGCCTGGCCGCGGGTGCGGCCGGAGCGATCGCGGCGCTGATCAAGCAGAGCATGGTCGACGTGTTCGTGGTGGCGGCCGTGCTGCTGTTCACCAGCGGGGCGGCCCGCAGGAGGCTCCCCGGCCTGTTGGCCGGCGCGCTGGCGACGGTCGCCATCGTGATCGCGGCCGCCTGGGCTCGCGGCACGGTGCCCGGCCGACCTCTGGGACGCGGTCGTGACCTTCCGCCTCGACGCGGCCCGAGTGCTTGCAAGACCAATGGACACCCCGCGCCGACTGGCCGGGCTGGTGGGCGCGCTGGTAGGGAGCGGCGTACCGCTGGTGGTCGCCGCCTTCGCCTGGAAGGGCCGCGGCGCGCCTTCGGTCCAGGGGCCGTGGACCGCGCCGGACCTGCGGGTGGCGGCGTACACCCTGCTCACGTTCGGCTGCTCGTCGCGTTCCTGGGTGGCAGCTACTGGGTGCACTACCTGATGGGGCTGGTGCCCGGAGCCGTGCTGTTCGCGGCGGCATTCGCACAGCGGCCTGCGCCGGTCACGAGGAGCATCGGCGGCGCCCTGACGCTGGCCGGCCTGCTCCACCGTCGGCGTGCTGGGCTGGGACGGTGGCGACTCCGATCGACCGACACGAGGAGCCGGCGATCGCCTACCTCCAGGACCACGCGGACCGGGCGACAGCGCCGTGGTCGTGCTCGGCGCTCCCAACGTGATCCGTGACCCCGGTCTGGAAGCGACGTATCCCTACCTCTGGAGCCTGCCGGCCCGCGTCCGGGATGCCGACCTGGCGACCCTGGACGGGCTGCTCGAGAGCGACCGGCGGCCGACCTGGGTGATCGTCGCCCGGCGGTCGATCGACGACTGGGAGCTCGACTTCACCAACGCACAGGCCGGTGCTGGACGCCGACTACGACGAGGTGGACACGGCCGGCAAGTTCACCATCTACCGCCGTAACGACGCATGATCCCCAGCAGGACCCGGCGCGTCCTTGCCGTCTCGGCGTACGCCGTCGCACTGCTCCTCTGGTGCTGGCTGGTCGGCATCCCCAACGACCCGATCGGTGTCGCGCTCTGGCTCTGGCTGCTGGCGATCTGCTGGCGGCTCGACTGGTGCTGGCAGTTCCCGAAGGACTGGTGGCCGTGGCTGCTGGCCCTCGCCGTCTACGGCCTGGCGCGTGGGGTCACCGACGACATCGGCTTCACACCCCACGAGGTGTGGCCGATCCGCGCCGACGAGTGGCTGGCACACCTCTGGGGCGGCGACGTCGTGCCCGACGGTGCCCTGCAGGACCGGTTCTGCGGCGACCCGTGCGGCCCGCTCGGCCCGGTGCGGTGGTACGACATGTCGGCGAGCGCGACGTACGCCTCACACTTCGTGGCCGGGCTCACCATCGCCGGCATCCTCTGGCTTCGCGACCGCGGCGAGTTCGTCAGGTGGATCCGCCGCTACGTCACGATCAGCTACCTGGCGCTGGTGGCTACATCGTCTTCCCGATGGCACCGCCGTGGATGGCTGCCCAGGACGGGCTGCTGCCGCCACTGTCCCGCATCTCCAGCCGCGGCTTCTACAGCCTCGGCATCGAGCGCACCACCATCGTCTTCGGCGGGCTGGCCAACAAGACGGCGGCGATGCCGTCCCTGCACTGCGGCTTCACGTTCCTGATCGCCTTCTACGGGATCAGCCGACTGCACGGGTGGTGGCGCTGGCTGCTGCTGCTCTACCCGGTCGCGATGTCGCTGACCCTGATCTACTCCGCGGAGCACTACCTCATCGACGCGATCATGGGCGGCGTCATCGCCGCGCTCGCGATGGTGATCGGTGCCTGGTGGGACCGCTGGCGGCCGCCGGTCAGCTCGCGCTGATCCAGTCGGTCCACGAGTGCTTGGCGCCGAGGAAGTCCAGCGCGGGGCTCGGGTACTCGACGTACGGCTCCAGGTCACCGGTGTTCATCGTCGACACGGACGACCCGCACGGCGCCGGCCTCGAAGCAGCCCGCACGCTTCTTCACGACGTACTGGAACCACTTCAGGTGGTGGCCCTTGTCGTGGACCACCCCGGCATCGGCCACGCAGCGGCCCTCGGGCGAGTGACCCCACTCCGGCGTCGGCTGCTCGCGCCACTTCGAGACCTCGGCGAACCGGTAGTCGCTCCAGAACTCCATGAAGTGGCCGTACTCCGCGCCCTTGCGCGCAGCGTCGGTGTCGATGAACACCGAGACGTTGCCGGTCGGGAAGTCGAAGACCCGGGGGTTGCCGGGGAAGGTCACCCGGATGACGAGCTTCCGGGCGGTGTTCTTGACCGACACGGTGCGGATGTCCAGCTTGGCGTTGCCCACGTCGCCGGACGCGTCTGTGAACTTCGCCGGGCTGGCCAGGTCGGCATGCGCGGGGGCGGCCAGCACGGCCGCAGGCACCAGCAGGCCCAGCGCGAGGGCCGGGATCATTCGCTTCATGGCCGGAACTGTGCCCGACCGGAAGTCCCGGCGCCGAGTGACAGGCGCCCCGCGCGTGTCCCTCAGTGGTACGTCACCCGCACCACGTCGGTGACCGGCAGCGACTGGCAGGCCAGCCGGATGCCCTCGGCGAGGTCCTCGTCGTCGAGGACGTCGTTGTTGATCATCTTGACCTCGCCCTCGAGCAGGCGGACGGCGCAGGCCGAGCACTCGCCCTCGCGGCAGGAGTACGGCGCCTTCACGCCCTTCGACTCCAGGTGCTCGAGCAGCTTCGTGCGTCGGCGCCCAGTCGTCGTAGGAGTAGGTCTCGCCGTCGAGCTCGACCTCGAGCTGGACCGGCCCTGCGGGCGCGCCCTCGGCGGCTCGGCTGCTCGGGCGGCGTCGCTCCTCGGTGAAGTCCCGTCGGAGTCGGCCTCCTCGAGCTCGTGCTCGGCCTCTCGCCCTCGTCCGCGTCGCCGAACGGGTTGCCGCCGAGCGAGACGAACTTCTCCTGGTGGCGCCGCTCGCGCGGGAAGTCCAGCTCCCGCAGCGCCGCGATCGTCAGCTTCATGAACGGCGCCGGGCCGCACACGAACGCGTCGTAGGTCGCGAACGGCTCGATGAACGACTTCATCTGCTCCTGGGTGGGCAGGCCCTGCACCGACTCCAGCCAGTGCACGACGACCAGCCGGTCGCGGGTGCTGCGGCCGCGAGCGCGGCCAGCTCCTTGGCGAAGATGACCGACTGCTCGTCGCGGTTGGCGTAGAAGAGCACGATCCGGCCGTGCCGTGGGCGAGGGCGGTGCGGGTGATCGACATGATCGGCGTGATGCCGCTGCCGCCGGCGAACAGCAGCAGGTCGGCGTCCAGCGAGGCCGGCGTGAAGATCCGCTGACGGCGGCAGCACCTTGATCGTGTCGCCCTCGCGCAGGTTGTCGCAGATCCAGTTCGAGGCGTAGCCGTCGACGGTGCGCTTCACCGTGACGGTGAGCGGTCCGCCGTCGTGGGGCTGCGAGGACAGCGAGTAGCAGCGCGCCGCCACGCCCGTCTGGTCGCTCGGCACGGCCAGGGTGAGGAACTGGCCGGGCTTGTAGTCGAACTCCGCCTCGGCGCCCTCGGGCACCGCGAAGGACACGGTGTGGGCGTCCGCGGTCTCCTCGACCACGTCGACCACGGTCAGGTCGAAGACGCTCGGTCTCCATGGGCAGCCTCACCAGCCGTCTTCGGCGCCGATCGGGGATCTGCCCCTCGCGCGCGGCGGCCTCGATGCTGGCGACCAGCCGCGGGCAGGCCTCGTGCACCGGCCGCCCCTCGGCCGCCGGTCCATCCGGGCGAACTCCGGGCACTGGTGCACGCGCCTCGTCGCTCCACTGGATCGACGTGTGGTGCTCGCTGTTCTTCTTCACGCCGACCCGCGCCAGGCAGTCCAGGCACGCGACCTCGGTCAGCCGCGCCGGGGTGTAGAGACGCTGGTCCTCCAGCGTGTCCGCGCTGGTCGGGACGAAGGAGGCCATCAGACCGTCCGCGCTCTCGGCCTGCGCCGCCTGCTCGGCGGCCGCGTCCTCCTCGGCCTTCGGGCGAGGTTCTCGGCGACCTCCTCCTGCCAGTACTCGTTGGCCTTGGTGGTGTCGACCTCGAACTCGAACCGGTCGACCATCTCCGGGGTGATGTCGGCCTTGTCGACGTAGTACTGCTCGTACCAGCGGCGCAGCTGGTAGACCGGCCCGTCCTCCTCGCAGAGCAGCGGGTTCTGGACCGGCACCTTGTTCTTCCAGATGTGCACGTCCTGCAGGAAGCCCTCGCCGAACATCTGCGCGTACTTCTTGCGCGATGTAGTCCGCGGTCTTCGTCGTCGATGCCCTCGGGCTTCTGGACCGTGATGCCGTACTGGAGCGTGAAGGAGTCGGGGCCGGTCGGGATGTGGCAGTTGATCAGGATGACCTCGGTCTCGAAGCCCTTGTAGTCGACGTCGAGCCAGTTGATCATGTACGCCGGTCCGAAGTAGGTGGCCTCGGACTTGAGGAACAGGTCCGGCGTCGCCGTAGCCGCCGCCCTTGTCGGGCCGGCCCTTCGACTCCATGTACTGCGTCGCCCGGTGGCCCTCGAAGACGTTGCGGAAGCTCGTCGGGAACGAGAAGTGCACGTAGTAGAAGTGCGCCATGTCGACGACGTTGTCGATGAGCTCGCGGCAGTGGGAGCCGCTCGATCGGGACGACCTCCCACGCCCAGTCGGTGTAGAGGCCCTCGTGCCGACGCCCGGCAGCTCCGGCGGCAGGATGTCGAGGTCGGGCTCGGAGCCCTCGACGTCGTGCCAGACCAGCAGCTGCCCGTTGCGGATCGCGGTGGGGTACTTCTGGGTGCGCGCCCGCAGCGGGACCCGCCGCGCGTAAGGGATCTGCTTGCACTTGCCGTCGCCGCCCCAGCGCCAGTCGTGGAACGGGCAGGCGACCTCGTCGCCCTTGACCGTGCCCTGGGTCAGGTCGCCGCCCATGTGCCGGCAGTAGCCGTCGAGGACGTTGAGCTTGCCCTTGGCTGTCCTCCCAGACGACCAGCTTGCCGCCGAACGCCTCGATGCCGTGCGGCTTGCCGTCGCGGAACGTGTCGGCCAGGCCGAGGCAGTGCCAACCGCGCGCGAACCGCTCCGGCGGCGTGCCGTGGTCCAGCACCGCGCGTCTGGGTGACGCTCATGAGTTGCCTCCCGCTCGGCGGTGCATGCCTACTCGTCGATGCTAGCCAAAACTAGAACACGTTATAGTTTTGCGCCATGCGCATCGCCCTCGAGCCCGAGCAGGTGGCTCTCAAGGAGGAGCTCCGGGGCTACTTCGCGGAGCTGGTCACGCCGGAGGTGAAGGCCGGGCTGGCCTCGGCCGACAGGCGAGTTCGGCGAGGCGGGTGTCTACAAGAGCGTCATCAGGCAGCTCGGCACCGACGGCTGGCTCGGCATCGGCTGGCCCGAGGAGTACGGCGGCCAGAACCGCTCGATGATCGAGCAGCTGATCTTCACCGACGTCGCCGCCGACTTCGGGGTACCGATCCCCTACCTGACGCTCAACACGGTCGGGCCGACGATCATGCGCTACGGCACCGACGAGCAGAGGAACTACTTCCTGCCCAAGATCCTGGCCGGCGACCTGCACTTCTCCATCGGCTACTCCGAGCCCGGCTCCGGCACCGACCTGGCCTCGCTGAAGACCAGGGCGGTGCGCGAGGGCGACGAGTTCGTCATCAACGGCCAGAAGATGTGGACCTCGCTGATCCAGTACGCCGACTGGATCTGGCTCGCCTGCCGCACCGATCCCGAGCTGCCCCGCCACAAGGGCCTGTCGATGATCGTGGTGCCGGCCGACGCGGAGGGCTTCTCCTACACCCCGGTCCACACGGTGGCCGGCGTCTCGACGAGCGCGACGTACTACGAGGACGTCCGCGTCCCGGTGAGCAACCTGGTCGGCGAGCTCAACGGCGGCTGGGCGCTGATGACCAACCAGCTCAACCACGAGCGCGTCTCGCTGACGTCGTCCGCGCCGCTGACGATGTCGCTCAAGCTGGTGCGCGACTGGGCGCAGGAGACCAAGAACCCCGACGGCAACCGGGTGATCGACTCCGAGTGGGTGCAGCACGCGCTCGGCCGGGCGCACGCCCGGATCCAGGCCCTGACGCTGATCAACTGGAAGCTCGCCGCCGACGCCGACGCCGGCGTGGCCCTCTCCCCCGCCGAGGCGTCGGCCACCAAGATCTACGGCTCCGAGCTGGCCACCGAGGTCTACCGCTCGCTGATGGAGGTCGTCGGCCCCAACGCCGGCGTCGTCGGCGGCTCCGAGGGCGCGGTGCTCGCCGGACGGATCGAGCGCTTCTACCGCAGCGCGCTGGTCATGACGTTCGGCGGCGGCACCAACGAGATCCAGCGCGACATCATCGGCTACGTGGGCCTGGGCCTGCCGGCAGCGAAGCGATAAGAGGGGACACATGGACTTCACCTTCACCCCCGAGCAGGACGAGGCCGCCGCGCTCGCCGCCAAGATCCTCAAGGACCGGGCGACCAACGACCGGATGAAGGCCGTCGAGGCCGGCGGGCGCCCGGTTCGACCGCGAGCTGTGGGCCGAGCTCGGCTGGCGCCGGGCTCCTGGGCCTGCACCTCCCCGAGGAGCACGACGGCGCCGGGCTCGGCCTCGTCGAGCTGTGCCGGGTCCTCGTCGAGGTCGGCCGGACGGTCGCGCCGGTGCCGCTGGCCGCGCACGGCCCCGCCTCGCGCCTGATCGCCGAGCTCGGCGGCGACGAGCTCAAGGAGCAGTGGCTGCCCGGCGCCGCCTCGGGCGAGCTGGTGCTGACCGCCGCGGTGGCCGAGGACCGGGCCTTCGCGCCGGAGCGGCCGACGACGGTCGCGACGCCGACGGCGAAGGCTTCCGGCTGACGGGCCCAAGACCATCGTGCCGGCCGGCACCGTCGCCGCGGCGTTCCTGGTGCCCGCCGAGACCCCGCGAGGGCGTGGCCGTCTTCCTGGTCGAGCCGGGCGACGAGGGCGTGACCGTCACCGCGCAGCGGTTCTCCGACGGCGACGAGGTCGCCCGCGTCGACCTCGACGGCGTCGCCGTGTCGTCAGCGCGCCAGGTCGGCGCGGCCGACGGCTCCGCCGCCGAGCGGCTCCGGCACCTGCTACTCGTGGCCGCCGCGCCGAGCAGCTCGGCATCACCGAGGGCGCGCTGGCGCTCACGGCGACGTACGCCAAGACCCGCGAGCAGTTCGGCCGCCCGATCGGCACCTTCCAGGCCGTCTCGCAGCGGCTCGCCGACGGCTACATCGACACGCTCGGCCAGCGGCTGACGCTCTGGCAGGCCGCCTGGCGGCTCGACGAGGGCCTGCCCGCGGACACCGAGGTGGCGATCGCCAAGCTGTGGGCCGCCGACGCCGGCCACCGGATCGCGCACACGACCGTGCACGTGCACGGCGGCGTCGGCATCGACCTGGACGGTGAGGCGCACCGCTACTTCACCAGCGCCAAGCGGTTCGAGTTCCTGCACGGCGGCGCCACCGAGCAGGCCCTCCACATCGGCAGGACGCTCGCGGCGGAGCCTGCCTGAGGCATGAGCCGAGACCATGCAGCAGCTCCTGCGGGAGCGCGCCGAGGACGACAGCGTCGGGGTCCTGTACGGCGACATGTCTGGACCTGGCGCGACCACCTCGCGGGCGCGGCCTCCGAGGCGGCCGCGGTCATCGCGCTGGCGGACCCGGCGCGACCGCTGCACGTCGGGCGTGCTGCTCGGCAACACCCCCGAGATGCTGCGGTCGATGGCCGCCGCGGCGCTCGGTGGCTACGTCCTGGGCGGCCTCAACACGACCCGTCGCGGGGGCGCGCTCGCTCGCCGACGTCCGCCGTGCCGACTGCCAGATGATCCTGGTCGACGGCGAGCACGCCGAGCTCGTCGAGGGGCTCGACCTGTCCGGCGTACGGGTCGTCGACGTCGACTCCGCCGAGTGGGCGGAGTCGGTGGCCGACGCCGGACCGCTCGTCCCGCACGCCGAGGTCGGCGCCATGGACACGTTCATGATGATCTTCACCTCGGGCACGAGCGGCGAGCCCAAGGCGGTGCAGGTCCCGCACGTCTTCCCGCTGTTCTCGGGAGCGAACCTGGTCGACCGGTTCTCCCTCACCGGCGACGACGTCTGCTACGTCTCGATGCCGCTCTTCCACTCCAACGCCGTCGTCGCCGGCTGGGCGGTCGCGGCCTGCAGCGGCGCAACCATCGTCCCCGCCCGGTTCTCGGCCTCCCGGGCTTCCTCGACGACATCCGCCACTACGGCGCGACGTACATGAACTACGTCGGCAAGCCGCTCGCCTACGTCCTGGCCACGCCGGAGCAGCCCGACGACGCCGACAACCCGCTGCGGGTCGCGTTCGGCAACGAGGCGAGCGACCGGGACATCGAGGAGTTCGCGCGCCGCTTCGACTGCCAGGTCGTGGACGGTTTCGGCTCCACCGAGTCCGCGGTGATCGTGACCCGGGTGCCGGGCACGCCACGCGGCTCGATCGGCCAGGGCTACGAGGGGGTCGCGATCTACGACGCCGAGACCCTCACCGAGTGCCCGATCGCGGAGTTCGACGACAACGGGGCGCTGGTCAATGCGGACCAGGCGATCGGCGAGCTGGTCAACACCCAGGGCGCGGGCTTCTTCCAGGGCTA
>CAWGZI010000025.1:0-7236 GCA_963827015.1 uncultured Gaiellaceae bacterium
TGGCGCGAGTTTAGGACACCGAGGGGGATTCGGCGAGTGGTCGGCGAAACTCCCGGGTCCTGTAAACGAAAGTCCGGGCTCAGGAGCGCAGGAAGGCGAGCACGGCGAGGATCCTCCGGTGCGTGGTCGGGTCGTCGCCGAGCCCGAGCTTGAGGAAGACCTGCTTGGTATGGGCCTCGACGGTGCGCTCGGTCACGAAGAGCCGGGCCGCGATGGCACGGTTGGAGAGGCCTTCGGCGACGAGCGCGAGAACCTCCCGCTCTCGTGGCGTCAGCTCGGCCAGCGGATCGTCGCGCCGGGCGCGGCCGAGGAGCCGCGAGACGATCGTCGGATCGACGACGGTCTCGCCCTCGTCGACGCGTCGCAGGGCGTCCACGAGCACCGCGGCATCGAAGACGCGTTCCTTCAGGAGGTATCCGATCTTCTCGGGATGCTCTTCGAGCAGCCGCAGCGCGTAGCTCGGCTCCACGTACTGCGAGAGGACGAGCACGGCGACGTCCGGATGCTCGGCGCGGATCCGCTGGGCGGCGACCAGGCCCTCGTCCGTCTGCGTCGGGGGCATCCTGATGTCGACGATCGCGACGTCCGGCTTCCGGTACGCGACCTGCCGCATCAGCGCGTCGCCGTCGCCGGCCTCGCCCACCACCTCGACTCCCGCCTCGTCGAGGACTCGCACGATGCCCTCGCGCGTGAGCATCGTGTCCTCGGCGACGACTACGCGCACGGGATCTCCGCGTGCAGGACGCTGTCGGCGACGAAGAGCCGACCGCCCAGCGCGCCCACGCGGTCGGCAAGGTGGACCGGAGGCGCCGGCGCGGCCCAGTCGACGCGTACCTCGAGCGCGCCGCCCTGCCGCCGGACGGAGACGCCGACGTGGTCGGCGCCGCTCTCCTCGGCGGCCTCGATCGCGCCGGCGACCACGAGGTACGCGGCACGTTCGACGGCGTCCGGCAGGCGCTCACCCGGCAGCTCGCCGGGCTCGACCGGTATCGGGGCCTCGTCGGCGAGCGTCCAGAGCGCAGACTCGAGCCCTGCCTCGGTGAGGATCGCCGGGTAGATGCCGAGCGCGAGGTCGCGCAGCTCCGCGAGCGCCGCCTGGGCCTCGTCGCAGGCCGCCGCGAGCGTCTCGTCGTCACCCGCGTCCGCGAGCGCGAGACGGAGCTCGTACGACAGCGCGAGCAGCCGCTGCTGCGCGCCGTCGTGGAGGTCGCGCTCGATGCGGCGCCGGGCCGAGTCGCCTGCCTCGACGATGCGGGCTCGGGACGCGCGCAGGTCCTCGAGCTGGGCCAGCACCTCGGCTCGGAGTCGCTCGTTGTCGACCGCCAGCCGCGCCGCCGCGCCGATCTCACGCTCGAGCTCGTGCGCCGCCTGGAGCCCGCGGTCATGGACCACGAGCGCGACGGGCTCGCCGTTCCGGACGATCGGCGTGGTTCCGGGCCCGGCGGGCGGCTCGACCGGCCGCCCTGTCTCGTCGACGTACCGCCGCGATCCCGGAAGCCAGTACGCCACCTCGAGCCGCTGGTCTCCCAGTGACCGGGCGAGCGCGGCCTGGAGCGAGCCGGGTGCCGGCGCCGCGCCGAGGTCGGCCGCCAGACGCGAGACCGCGGTCCGCGCGCGGCGGTCGCGGACGAAGGTCCAGGTGACGCCGGCCGCCACGGCGGTGAACGCCAGCGCGCGGGCGAGGAAGATCGCCGCGAAGACGCCGCGTTCGGGATCCTCGGCCGGGACTCGGATCAGCGCGATCGCGTAGGCCGCCTCGGCGGTCGCGGCGAGCGCGGCGGGCACGAGGACCGCCCAGAGCGCCGCCCGCCCCGCGCGTGTCGCCCCGACGAGCCGCCAGACGGCGAACGCGGCCAGGACGAGGCCGACGAAGACGGAGACGCGGAGCCAGACGGCGTCGAGCGACCGCGCGAGATCGGGCTCGGCGTGAACGAGGAGGACGTTGTCGGTGCAGTTGCTCCAGCAGTTGAGGTCCAGGAACGGATCCCGGAACAGCGCGCGGCCGGCGCTGAAGACGGCCGCCGCGCCGTAGACGGCCGCGACGGGGACCCGCGCGGGCAGTCGTCCCGCCGGGAACGCGACGACGAGATGGACGAGCAGGGGCAGCAGGAACGGCGCGGCGAGCATGGCGAGGCTGCGCACGAAGGCCGGGCCCTGCTCCCAGCCCACGAGGTCGGGCGCCAGCCAGACGACGCCGAGCAGCGTCGTGACCGGACCGATCGCGCCGCGGCTCCGCTCGGACGACACGAGCGACCCGGCGACGATCAGCCCGAGCCCGGCGGCGAGGTCGGCGGCGGCGGCGCCCGGGGAGGCCGCGGCGTAGCTGGTCGGGAAGGCGCCGGCGCTGAACGCCACCGCCGCACACGCCGCGCCGTACGCGAGCGCGACCGCCGACAGTGCGAGCCTGGCCACGCGCCGATTATCACGCCAAACAGACTGTGGTCAGCCACAGTCTTGCCACCGCTGATCCTCGTGCTCGCCGCGATGTCGGCGGGCCGGTCGCTCCATACCGTCGCCATCAGATCCCGATGGAGAGGAGCAGACCATGAGAGTGCTACCCATGCTCGCCGTTGCGGCGGTCGCGCTGGCCGGCTGTGGCGAGGCCGAGACGGCGGCGGTCGACCAGAGCCGCGCGTCGGCGTCGGTGGACCGAGGGGTCGCGTCCGGCCGGATCGCGTTCAAGCGCCAGCCGGAGGGCGACCCGTCGACGGCCGCGCTCTTCACGATCGGCGCCGACGGCAGGCACGACCGGCAGGTCACCCGGCCCGAGACCGGCGTGACGGACAACCGGCCGGACTGGTCGCCGGACGGGTCGCTGATCGTGTTCGAGCGCTCCGGCGTCCCGTTCGCCATCTACACCGTCAGGCCCGACGGCTCGCGCCTGCGGCGCGTGACCGCGGAGTGCCCGGACTCCGGCCCCGGCGTCGAGACGAGATGCGAGGACGGCGGGTACCCGGCCTTCCTGCCCGACGGCAAGCGGATCGTCTACACGCGCTCGACCGGCACGATCCGGACCTTCCCCGGCGGAGAGGAGTGGATCGAGCACTCCGACCTCGTCGTGCGCAAGGTCGACGGGTCCGCGCCGCGGGTGCTGCTCCGCGCCCGGCCGTACGCGGCCGAGTACTCGGGAGCCCGCTTCTCGCCCGACGGCTCGAAGCTCCTCTACGTGCGCACGAACTCACCGCTGAGCGAGCCCGCGGGCGGCCGGGCGATCTTCGTCGCCGACGCCGACGGGAGCCACCGCCGTCAGATCACCCCGTGGTCGTTCGACGCCGGCGACGACCCCGACTGGTCGCCCGACGGCAAGCGGATCCTCTTCCGCTCGCACCTCGCAGGCGAGCAGCAGTCCCAGCTCCACCTCGTCCGGCCGGACGGCAGCGGCCTGCGGCAGATCACGCACGTCGAGGAGGGCACGCAGCTCCTGTCGGCCTCGTTCTCGCCCGACGGGCGCTCGATCACCTTCGCCATGACCGGCGAAGGCGGCGAGCCGGACGTCTACGTCATGCGGGCGGACGGCAAGGACGTCCGCCCGGTCACGACGACGCCCCTGTGGGAGAGCATGCCCGACTGGGGCCCGTCCCACTAGGGTCGGCAGAGCGATGAGAAACGCTCTCGTCCTCGTCCTCGCCGCCGCGGCCCTCGCGGGCTGCGGCGGCGGGACGAAGGCGGGCGGCTCCGGCGCGCCGGTGACGTTGCGGATCGGCACCCACGACCTCCAGGGCGGGTCGCCGGGCGCCGGGCATATCGAGGAGTACGCCCGCCGGGTCGCCGAGCTGTCGGACGGCAAGCTACGGATCGAGCCGGTGTGGCGGGCCGCGGGCGACGGGCTCGACTGGGACCAGCGCGTGGCCCGGCTCGTCGTGGGCGGCGAGCTCGACATGGGGATGATCCCGTCCCGTGCCTGGGACACCGAGGGCGTCGACAGCCTGCGAGCGCTCAACGCGCCGTTCCTGATCACGACCGAGGGCCTGCTGGCGCAGGTCCTTTCCGGCCCGCTGGCGGCCGACATGCTGGCCGGCCTCGACAAGGCGGGCGTGGTCGGCCTCGCGCTGTTCCCCGAGGGCCTGCGCCATCCCTTCGGATTCGACGGGCCGCTGCGCGGCCCGGACGACTACGACGGCGAGACGATCCGCTCACCGACCTCGAGGACAGCGGCGGCCGTCTTCGCGGCATTGGGCGCGACTGCAAACGACGAGCCGCCGAGCCCGGCCGACCAGGCGGGCATGGAGTCCTCGTATTCGATCGACACCCAGGGAACGGCGACGGGCAACGTCAGCTTCTATCCGAAGGCCAACGCGCTCGTCGTGAACGACGAGGTCTTCGCCGGGCTCGACGACGAGCAACGCGGGATCCTGCGCAAGGCCGCGGGCCAGACACGCGACTGGGCGATCGAGACGATCCCGGATGACGCCGCGGGGGCAAAGGCCTACTGCGACCAAGGCGGCAGCGTCGTCCTGGCGAGCGCCGCCGAGGTGGCGGCGCTGGAGAAGGCGACAGCCTCGGTCTACGCAGACCTCGAAGACGATCCGGAGACGAAGCGGGCCATCGACGAGATCCGCTCCCTCAAGGCCGGGGCGACGGCCCCGGCGGCGCCTGCGCCGTGCGGCGCACCGGACACCGGTGGCCAAGCAGCCGGCGAGACGGTGGACGCCGGCGAGGCGACCGCCATCGACGGCGTCTACCGCGCCGAGCTGACTGACGACGAGCTCGTCGCCCGCGGGCTCTCGGCCGAGGACGCGTACAACAACGCCGGCCTGATCAGGCTCACCTTCGACCACGGCGCGCTGGTCGTCTCGGAGGAGAACGAGCGCTGGGAGGACTGCCACGCGGTGTACTCGGTGTCCGGATCCCGGCTCACGCTACGGATGACCGGGCCGGGCTGCGACAAGGGGCCGCCGACGAGGTTCAACTTCCAGCTCGACGACGGGGCGCTCCGCCTCGTCCCGACGGGAGCGCTTGGCAAGGACCGCTTCACGCGCGTGTGGTGGGGGAGCGAGCCGTGGATGAAGCTGGAGTGACGGCGAGCGGGATCTCCGCGGTGACGCGCGTTCCGCCGCCGGGCGGGCTGACGACCTCCAGCACGCCGCCGAGCGCCTCGACGCGATCCGCCAGCCCCTGCAGGCCGGTTCCGCGCGACGCGTCGGCGCCGCCGACGCCGTCGTCGGCCACGACGACGACCAGGCGGCCGTCCCGCGCCGTCACCTCGAGCGTCGTCCGCGAGGCCGAGGCGTACTTCGCCACGTTGGCGAGCGCCTCGGCGCAGACGAAGTAGGCGCACGCCTCGGTCTCGTCCGGCACGCGCCCGACGCGGACGTCGAGCACGACGTTCGACGGCGCGAGCGACGCGAGGGCACCGGGCAGACCGGCTGCCGAGAGCTCGCGCGGGTGCAGCCCGCGCGCGAGCCGCTGGAGGTCCGACAGCGTGTGCGAGAGCTGGCTCCGCGCTCGATCCACGTGCTCGCCCCGGGGCAGGTCCGCGAGCGTCGCCTCCAACCGCGTCAGCCGCTGCTCCGGCCCCTCGCGGAGCCGCGCTTCCAGCCGCCGCCGCTCCTCGTCGGCGGCGACCAGGAGACGCCGTCGCGAGGCGGTCAGCTCCGCCACCTGCGCCAGCACCTCGGCCTGCAGCGCGACGTTCGAGGCGGAGAGGCGTGTGGCCGACGCGACCGCCTCGGCGAGCGCCGAGTCTCCGAGGACCGCCTCGTCGTGCGCGAGCACCGCGTAGGGCTGCCCGTCGCGCTCGACGCGCGTCGCGGAGCGCCCGGCACCCGGTTCCGGGAGGACGACGGCGGCGCCTCGGTCGTCGAGGTAGGCGTGCGCCTCCGGCGACCAGTAGCCGAGCTCGAGGGTCGGGTCGCGAAGCGCGTGGGCGAGTCGATCGCGGAGCGTCCCCGACCTCGCCTCGCCGAGCTCGACGACGAGATCGGCGACGGCGGGCACGGCCGGCCCCCGCAACCGCGCGTAGAGGCCGACGGCGATCGCGACGAGCACCGCCTCGTAGGCGAGCAGCGCCGGGTCGACGGCATCCCCGGACGGCACGGCGATGCGCGCCGCCGCGCCGCCGACGAGCACGGCGCCGAGCGCGACGGAGGCCTGGAGGGCCGTGAGGCGGTCGCGCCTTGCCCGACCGCTCGCGGCGACGTACCCCCGCGCGGCCACAGCGACCAGCATCGCCGCGAGGACGATGGTCGCGACGTCGCTCCGCCACACCGCCGCCACGACCGCGGTCGCGTAGCCGGCGGCGATCGCCGTGAGGTCGAGCCGAGACCGCGGGCGCCAGCCCGGATACGCCACGAGGAGGTGGACGAGAGGCCCGCGGTGGAGGTAGAGGAGCTCGGCCGAGAAGTTGCCGAGGAACCAGGCGACGCCGGTGGCGCCCAGCAGGCCGCCCGCGGCACGCTCCCGCTCCCACGCGAGCGAGCCGCAGGCGATGAACGTCAGACCGACGATCAGGTCAGGCAGCCAGTAGCGCGTCTGGTCCCATGAGAAGGCGGCCGACTCGGCGGCGACACCCAGCGCGATGGCCGCCGGCCAGACAAGCAGGCCGCGGCGGGGCACTCAGGCGACGAGGCTCGCGAGCGCCGCGCCCGAGAGCGCCCGTTTCGGGATGAAGCCGCGCGCGGTCGCGCGCGCGAGCCGCGGGCCGTAGGACGCCGCCTCGCGGCTCGAGATCAGCACGACGGCCGGCGGCTCTCCCTTGGCCGCGAGGCGCTCGGCCACGGCGAAGCCGTCGAGACCGGGGAGCTGGATGTCGAGCAGCACGACGTCGGGAGCCAGCCGCTCGGCCTGCGCCAGCGCTTCGGGGCCGGCCGCCGCCTCGCCCACGACCGAGAACCCCTCCGCCTCGAGCAGCGAGCGCGCAGACACCCGGAAGTCGTCGTGATCGTCGACGATGAGCACGGTCGGCCGCACGGCGTGATCGTCGCAAACCTCACATGGGCGCACATCGTGGCCAGCCGCAATGGGGAGCGGAGTCGCCCTCTATACTGCGCGGTCGCATGCCGAAGATGAAGTCGCATTCGGGCGCGAAGAAGCGCTTCAAGAAGACCGCGACGGGCAAGCTCAAGGCCCGTCACGCGTTCTCGAGCCACATCCTCGAGAAGAAGTCGCCGAAGCGCAAGCGCTCGTTCGGGCTGGATCGCGACATCTCGAAGTCCGATGAGCAGCGCGTTCGCCACCTGCTCGGAGGGAACGGGCGATGACCCGCGTCAAGCGCTCCGTCAACGCGCGCAAGAAGCG